>JBJMGI010000102.1:0-62205 GCA_045807945.1 Terriglobales bacterium
GACTTTGCCGTGCTCGAGCACGCGCATGCGCGAGTCTTTGATAACGCGGCCGATCACCACCGCGTCGAGCCCCCACTTGGCAAATATCTTCAGCACTTCCTGCTCGCGGCCCTTTTCCGCCACCAGCAGCATGCGCTCCTGCGACTCGGAAAGCATGATCTCGTAGGAGTTCATGCCGGTTTCGCGCTGCGGCACGTTGTCGAGCTCGATCTCGAGGCCTACGCAGCCGCGCGCGCCCATCTCGCAGGTAGAGCAAGTCAGTCCCGCCGCGCCCATGTCTTGAATGCCGACCACCGCACCCGAGTGCATCGCTTCCAGACACGCTTCCAGCAGAAGTTTTTCCAGGAATGGATCGCCGACCTGCACATTCGGACGCTTCGCTTCCGAGCCTTCGCTGAATTCTTCACTGGCCATGGTGGCGCCATGGATGCCATCGCGCCCGGTCTTGGCGCCCACGTAGATCACCGGATTACCTTCCCCGGCAGCGCGGGCGTAGAAGATCTCGTCTTTGCGCGCGAGTCCCAGCGCAAAAGCGTTCACCAGCGGGTTGTTGGAATAGCAGTCTTCGAATTTGGTCTCTCCGCCGAGGTTGGGAACACCAAAGCAGTTTCCGTAGGAGGCAATCCCGCTGACCACGCCTTCCAGGATGGAATGATTCTTATGGATCGCCGCGTCGTCGGTTTTCCTGCTTCCCGCGTCCTGCCCCCTGCCTCCTGACGTAATCGGCCCGAAGCGCAGCGAATCCATCACTGCCAGCGGACGCGCCCCCATGGTGAAGATGTCGCGCAGGATCCCGCCCACGCCGGTCGCGGCTCCCTGGAAAGGCTCGATGTAAGAAGGATGATTGTGCGACTCGATCTTGAACGCGCAGACCCAGCCATCGCCGATATCGATTATGCCGGCATTCTCGCCCGGGCCCTGCACCACCAGCTTCGAGCGCGTCGGCAGCCGCTTCAGGTGTACGCGCGAAGATTTATACGAGCAGTGCTCGCTCCACATCACGCTGTAGATCCCAAGCTCGGTCAGGGTGGGCGTACGCCCCAGCGCCTTCAGGATCTTCTGATATTCCGCAGGCGTGATGCCATGCTCTTCTATGACTTCGGGAGTGATGGCGGGAGAGTTATCGAGCGCAGTAGACATAGTGGGAAATTCTATTTTCTCATGCCAGAGCTGGATTTAGAATCGGCCTATGTATGAATAGAAAAATTCGAAAGCCCTCACAGTGGCCTGGGTGAGGAGATCAGCGAAATAGTCGGAAAGCGCATTATTGGTCTAGTAGCCAAGAAGCAGAATGAGACTCCCCGGACACAACTGTTCCTGATTTTTGACGACGGCACGAATATCGAGCTGTTCAGTACCCAAACGGGTGAGATCCAGTGGTGCAGAGCTTGTGACAAAGGCGGGCTGAAAGAGGTGGAGAGCTACGTTGGAAAGGGCTATCCCCCGGTCGCAATATTGAAGTGTGCGCGGCTCGACGGGTGAACCTTCCGCCCTCCAGCAACATCTCACTTGGTAATTAACGCACTAACGTCCTGATTCAAGATGTCAGGCCTGCTCAGGCAGCCGAAAAACCGCGGCTCCTGGGCTTCTTTTTTGCCTCAAACCGGCCTCGCGAACCGAAGAAAGACTCGTAGGCTCCCCAGCAGCATCAAGGCAATAAAGGTGACCAGCAAAGGTATAAACGCCGAGTTGTCTAGGCGGTGATCTGGCGCCAGGTTGGCGCGAATCGCGAGATTCATCACCACGACCAGGAACCCGCTGGTGAGCACGCCAATCCATTCCGTTCCTCGTTGCAGGAATTCGAGCGATTCTTGTTTCCGCTCCGGGGCAAGCCAGTAAGCTTTGTTCGGTAAGTTGATCATGGCCACTGGAAGCCGGCCCAGTAGACGGGGTGTCAGCATGAGCAGCGCGCTGACTCCGAGCAACACAACCCACGAAAACCCGAAGAAGAATTCGCGCGGCGCCCATCCGTTCGGGTTTCCTTGCGCGCCGAAGTGTTGCGCGACCACGGCTGGTAGTCGCGGATAGTAATAGATAGTCTGCGCCGCGTGCAGCAGCACCACAACCATCCATGCGTACAGAGGCTTCCATCCGGCTCGCATCGTGCGGCGATTGTCTCAGGTTTCCTCGCTGCTTGGAACCTCAATTGGAAACAGGTCGCAGATTTTCACGGTTGCTCTACCGCAAACTGTTTTAGGATTGCTGGTAACAGCACTCAACTGAAGCAGGAGTGTCTCCATGAGTAGGGGCGCGCTCGAATATCTGAGCGCCAGCGACTGGAACCTGGTCGCGTCCAAATCGAAAAAGCTCGCCTTTGATGAGGGGCAGGTACTTGTCCGCGAAGCCTCGATCCCGAAGACGATTTTTCTGTTGCGCTCGGGCAAGGTGAGGGTTGAAAAAGCACACCGAGGAAGCAATTCCGTCCTGACCACGCTCGGTCCAGGTGCGATCTTCGGTGAGATGGCCTTCATCGAAGACGCGCTTGCCAGCGCGTCCGTTGTCGCCGAGGGCAAGGTTGAGGTCGACGCCCTCGAGGCCGCCGACCTCAAGCAGATGTTCGAAGCATTTCCGCACTTCGGCGCCCGCTTCTACCGCTCCGTCGCGGTCACGCTTTCGCAGCGCCTGCGCGAGACCTCGAGCCTGCTCGCCAAAGCGAAGGGTTCCTCGAAGTAGTCACTTCTCTTTCGAAAGTACTCCGCCCGGCGACTTGAGGATCTTCTCCACCGTAGGTGCGATCTGCGAGGCCACACTTTGTTCCTGATTGGCCCCCTCGATCCGCTGCCGGATAATCCCGTCACCATCGATCACCAGATACGTCGGGAAGGCGTGTACGCCAAATGCTTCTTCGATCGCACCGTCGGCGTCGCGATAATGGGGCCAATCCATGTGCTTTTGCGAGATGAAGGCTCGCCATTTGTCATCGTCATCATCGGCGCTCACGCTTATGAGCGACAGCTTCTCCCGCGGATATTTCTTCAGCAACTCCTTCAACTCCGGCACCGATTCCACGCATGGTGGGCACCATGTGGCCCAGAAATCAATGACAACGACTTTACCGGACATTGCGTCCAGCGAATACTTTTCTCCTTGTAGAGTGGTGACTGCAAGGGCCGGAGCGAAGGATTCACGCGCACGACGAGGCTTCTCAATGAACCGGCGCGCGGTCTGCGCCGCTATCCCGTCGGGAACCTGCTCGAGAAATTGTTTCAGCAGCGCGATCCCAGCCTCGTCGTCCTTCATTTTCAGCTTCACCATTCCCAGGTTCAGCAGAAAAGTGGGATCAGCTCCATTGAGTTGACGAGCAGCCTGGAATTCCGCCTGCGCCTTTTGCAGCTTCTCCATCTTGCCGTCGGCAAGCCCCATCAGAATCACACCTTTTAGGTTGTGCACGATCGCGAGCGAGGCTGGATCTGTCAGATTCGGGATGGCCTTGTCGGCATCGCGAAGCGCATCCTCGTAACTACCTGATTTCATCTCGATTTTTGCCATTTCGAATCTGCATGGGCCGCATTTGCCGGAGAAAAGCTTGTCCGCCTTTTCAAACGATTTGAGGGCATCGTGATACTTCTCTGCCGCCAGCAGCTCGTTGGCGTGAGCATATTCGGCCTTGAAGCGCTCGTCATCGGCGGCGACAACGCGCCCGACCAGCAAAATCACTGTGAATAGCAATGTCGAGACTCGCATCAGGCCCTCCCCGGCGGCAAACACGATACCGTAGTTTCCTTCGCGTTACACTGCTTTTGTGAAGTCCGTTATCGTCGGCACTGCCGGGCACATTGACCATGGGAAGACGGCGCTGGTTAAGGCGCTTACCGGCATTGATGCCGACCGCCTCGAGGAAGAAAAGCGCCGCGGCATCACCATCGATCTCGGCTTCGCTCACCTCGAACTTACCGGCGCCAAAGACGAACAACTCCGCCTCGGCTTCGTAGACGTCCCCGGGCACGAGCGCTTCGTCCGCAACATGCTCGCGGGGGTCGGAGGCATCGACATCGTTCTCTTCGTCATCGCCGCCGACGAAGGTGTGATGCCGCAGACGCGCGAACATTTCGATATTTGCGGCCTCCTCGGCATCGAGCGTGGCATTGCCGTGATCACCAAGTCCGATCTGGTGGATGCGCCGGCGCTCGAAGCTTTAAAGAATCAACTTGCGCAGTTCTTTAGCGGCTCCTTCCTCGATCTGGCGCACGCGCCAATGATCCCCGTCAGCACGAAGAGCGGCGCTGCGATCGAGGAGTTGAAGACCGCGCTCGCGAATGCCGCCGCAGCCGCCCCCGTCCGCAACGCTGATGCATTCTTCCGTCTGCCTATCGACCGCGTCTTCGCCATGAAAGGATTCGGCACCGTCGTCACCGGCACATTGATCGCCGGGCGCGTTCGCAAGGAAGAAGAAGTCGAGGTCTTCCCCAGCGGCAAGCGTCTCCGCGTCCGCGGCGTGCAGGTGCACGATCAGCAGATGGACGAAGCGCGCGCGGGCCAGCGCACCGCGCTGAATCTCGCGTCGGTTAATAAAGATGAACTCGCCCGCGGCATGATGCTGGCGGCGCCAACCGTTTTTCGCAACACCGACCGGGTAGACGTTGCCCTTTCGCTGCTGAAGAGCGCCAAGCCGTTGAAAAACCGTGCTCGCGTGCACTTCCATTGCTACACCGCGGAGATGATCGCGGAAGTGCATCTGCATAACGGGAAGCAACTCGCTGCCGGCGAGAGCGGATTCGCACAGCTTCGGCTATCGCAATCTGCCCTTCTGCTTCCTGGAGACCGCTTTATCGTCCGCCAGTTCTCTCCCGTCGTGACCATCGGCGGGGGCACGGTCTTGGACAACGCTCCCGAGCGCCGCCGAACTGAAGATCACGAATCATTTCTTTCCACCATCCGATCGAGCGAACCGCAAGCGGTGCTGCGCGCGCGTATTCTCCGCCGCTACGATTTCGGCATCAGCCTAGAGGCGCTCGTAGCTGAGACAGGGCTGCGCCCGGAAATGGTAGCGAAACTTTTGGAGGGTGATGTCGCGAACGGGACCATCTTCCGCCTCGGCAGCTTCTACGTGCACGCACCTAGCCTCGTCAGCTTTGGTTTTTTAATGCTTGAGACGGTCACGACTTTCTACCGCGAAAACCCTCTCGTGGCCGGCATCAGCAAGGAACGGCTGCGGGAGCAGCTTGGCCTCACGCACCCTAAGGAAGTTTTCGCCGCAGCGCTGGACCGCCTTGTCCACGAGAAGAAGCTGCAGCTCTCGGGTGAATTAGTTTCGCTTGCCGGGCGCGCCGTCACGATGAAGGACGATGAAGCTCAGACCAAAATGATCATTGAATCGGCGTTCGCGAAGGCCGGACTGAAAGTTCCAGCGCTGAAGGATGTTCTCGCTGGGGTGAAGGTAGATAAAGGTCGCGCCCAGAAGATCGTCACTCTACTCTTGCGCGAGGGGACACTGGTGAAGCTGTCCGACGATCTTGTTTTTCACCGCGACGCCCTCAGCGGACTTAAACAGTCCCTCTGCGACCAGAAGCGCAACTCTGACAGGCTTGATGTCGCGAGGTTCAAAGACCTGACCGGCGTGAGCCGCAAATACGCCATCCCGCTTCTTGAATGGCTCGATCGCGAACGCGTGACGCGGCGTGTCGGCGACGCGCGCGTGATCCTATAGATACACTCGTTCCGCCGCGCGGATCGCCTTGTATCTGCGGAACGCCTCGCGCTCGTCTTCCAGCTTCAACCAGGTCTTGAGCGTCGCGCCGCGCATGGTGTGGCGCAACATTCCCAACCAGTTGCGCAATACGAAACGGGGATCACGGCGGATCACCGAAGGCATGTGCCGCACCTTCATCCAGCGCTCCGCACGCCAGCGCATGTACTCGATCTCTTCTGACGGCAGCGCTTTTGTGCGCACCACAGCAGTCGTGCCGTCGTACTCGGCAAAATTTTCGATCGTGATGAGTCCTTGTTCACGAAAGTCTTTCGTCATCGGCGTGCGCGGATACGGCGTCGGGTGCTGTATGTACGGCCAGTCCACGTAGCGGCGCGCGAATTCGAGGTTCGCCTCGATAGACTCGCGGGTATCGTCGGGGCTGCCAACGATCAGCCCGCCCACGACCTGCATCCTGTTCTGGTGTATGTAATCGATCGCCTGCAGCGTGGCATTGCCGATGTTCTTTCCTTTGTCGCGCGCGGTGTTCTTTGCGCTCGCCCGCAAAAATTTCAGGTCGCCTTCCAGGATGTTCTCGATGCCCAGGAAGACGTAGCGGAATCCCGCCTCTCGCATCAGCGGAGCGAGCGACGCCCCGTGGTTCGCGATAGCGGAGGTCATCGCCTGTACCAGATACTCGATGTCGTTCAGTTTGGCTTCGACGATTGCGCGGCACAACGCCTCAAAGCGATGGACGTTTAGCGTGATGTTGTCGTCAACGATGAAGATCGCTCGCGCGCCGTGTTCGCGAGCATCGCGAATGTCCGCCAGCACGCGGTCGAAGGAGTAAGTGTGAAAGTTCCGGCCGCGCATCTCGATGATCGAACAGAAGCTGCAGTCAAAGGTGCAGCCGCGCGAGGTCTCGATCACGTCGATCTGCTTCCCCAGGAACGTGTACCCATGCAGCGCGCGCACATCGCGGCGCGGCAGTTTGACCTCGCCGTCTTCAAGTGAATGAACGCCGCGGTCAGGGTTATGTTGCCATGCGCCGTCAGCCTTGAACGAAAGCCCCGCGATCTTTGCGAACGAACTCTTCTCTTCCAGCGCTCGCACCAGATCACGAAACGTCACGTCGCCTTCGCCGCGCACGATGAAGTCGATCCCCGGATGCGGCATGTAGCTTTCCGCCGCGAGGCTGGGGTCGTATCCGCCCACCGCTATCAGCACGTCAGGGATCTGCGAACGGATCAGCTCGGCGATCTTGAACGCGGTCGCACGCTGAAATGTCATCACCGACAAGCCGACTAGCTGCGGCTTCAGCTTTGCGACCAGTTCGAGCACGGTCTCGCGCACGCGGTCCTGCACCAGGATCAGATCGGCGACGGCGACATTATGTTCTGGATCGAGATTGCCGGCGAGAGAGGTAAGCGCTCCGTTCGGCATGCGCACCGCGATCGGCGGCATGTGCTCGAAGGAATCCGGCATCGAGAGCAGGAGGATATTCACAGCGGGGCCCTTGCAGGTGCCGCGTGAAACGGCACCTGCACAGTTTAAGCCTTTATCACCAGACGCGACAGGCGGGTTGGCGCACCATCGGCGATCCGGCTTTGCAGCTGAACGCCTTCTGGAATTCCGGCATGTTCTGCACCACTCCATTTACGCGGAATTTGTCGGGCGAGTGCGGGTCGAGCGTGACCATCTCTTTCGAGAACTCGTCGCGCCGGTTATCGCACCACACCTGTCCGAAGCCGAGGAAGTAGCGCTGCTCCGGCGTGAAACCATCAATCTTCTCCAGCACCTTCGGATCGGTTTGCGCCTTCTTGGCTAGCGTGTCTTGCAGGGCCATGAAGGCGATGCGAGCGCCCCCGTTATCGGCCGTGTTCTCGCCGAGCGTGAGCTTGCCGTTCAGGTGCATGTTATCCACGGGAGAGAAGCTCGAATATTCATCTTCGATGCACTTCGCGCGCTCCTCGAACTTCTTGCCGTCTTCCGCGGTCCACCAGTCGTTCAGGTTTCCCTTGGCGTCGAACTTGCGGCCTTCGTCGTCGAAGCCGTGCGTCATCTCGTGACCGATCACCAGGCCGATGCCGCCAAAGTTCACCGCGTCGTCGATCGAGTTTTCAAAGAATGGTGGCTGCAGGATTCCTGCGGGGAACGTGATGTCGTTCATCGACCCGCGATAGTACGCGTTCACCGTCGGCGGGCTCATCTCCCACTCGCCATGGTCCACAGGTTTGCCAACTCGGTTCAGGATGCGGTGCTTCTCGAATCCTTCGCCTCGATTGATGTTGCCGTAGAAGTCGGTCCGGTTCACAGCGAGCAGCGAATAATCACGCCACTTGTCGGGATATCCGATGAGCCGTGCGAACGCCTTCAGCTTCTCGTCTGCTTTCTGCTTGGTCGCATCACTCATCCAGTCGAGTGACTGGATATCTTTGCCGAGCGCGGTGTGCAGCGCGTCCACCATCTCCAGCATGCGGCGCTTGCCTTCCGCTCCGAATGTTTGATCGACGTAGACCTTTCCGAGCGCCTCGCCCAGGTTGTTGTCCACGTAATCCACGCAGCGCTTCCAGCGATCGCGGTTCTTCTCCGCTCCGCTCATGATGCGCTGATTGAAATCAAAATCTTCTTCAACGATAGCTTTGTTCAAGTAGGGAGCACGGGCATCGAGAAGCTTCCAGCGGAGATATGTCTTCCAATGGTCCACCGGATGCGCTTCAATCGCCGCGTTCACGCCTTTCAGGAAGTCGGGCGGTGCCACGTTGACCTCGGTGAAGCTCGGCACCTTCATCAGCGTCCAATAGCGCTGCCAATCGAAGTTCGGGCTCAGCTTCACAAATTCAGCGCGCGACATCTTGTGATACACATTGTTCGGATCGCGCCGGAAGGTCCGGTCCTGCGAGACCTTCGCCAGGTCGGTCTCGATCTCCATCACGACTTTCGCTTCGTCCGTAGCAACGTCCGGCTTGTCGCCGAGTAGCTGGAACATCTTCTGCACGTGCAGCTGATATTTCTCGCGCTTCTCTTTTTTATCCGCTTCATCTTTCACGTAATAGTCGCGGTCGGGCAGCCCGAGGCCGCCCTGATCAAACTGCGCGATCATGCTCTCGGCATTCTTGAAGTCTTGCCGTGTGGTGAAGCGCAATAGCGACCCCACCCCAAAATTCTGCAGATGCGCGATTTGGTCTGCCATGTCAGCCTTCGACTTCATCGCCGCAATGTGGTCGAGTTCGGGCTTCAGTACTGAAGTTCCCTTCTGCTCGACGGCAGCTTCATCCATGCACGAAGCGTAGAAGTCGCCGATCTTGCGCTGCTCGGCGGTGCGCTTCGGGTCCGGCTGCGCCGCTTTCTCTAGAATGTTGTGCTCGATGACGAGGTTGCGCTCGTAGAGTTCGCTGAAGCGGTCCCAATCGGGATACTCGGCCGGGATCGGGTTCTTTTTGATCCACCCGCCGCACGCGTATTGATAGAAATCGGTACAGGGATCGGTAGATTTATCCATCGTGTTGGGATCGAAACCGGCGTGCAGACCGGTTTTTTCATCAACGATGCGTTGGTCACCGGAAAAAAGCGGCAGGGCGATCAGGACAGCTGAAAGACAAAGAAACACTCGCATCAAACGCATACTCATCCTCACGTCAGAAATAACGAGGCGCCAATTCCTCGGCGCTTCGACGTTCTCTTACCAAATGCGGCAGGCTTTCGCTGAAACCATCGGCTGACCAGCTTTACAGCTGAAGGCCTTCTGGAACTCCGGCATGTTCTGCACCACTCCCAGCACGCGATACTTTGAGATCGAGTGCTCGTTTGTCTTCGCTTGCAACGCAGCGGCCTGGTCGCGGTAGTTGTTGCACCACACCGTACCCCAACCCAGGAAGACGCGCTGCTCGGGAGTGAATCCATCGATCAGCGGCTGCTCCTTGCCTGCGTTCGCCGCTTCCAGAGCGTTATAGGCGATACGCAATCCGCCGTTGTCGGCAGCGTTCTCGCCCAGCGTGAGCTTGCCATTTTCGTGGATCGGTTTCTCCGGATTGCCGGGGTCGTTCACCGTGAACTGGTTGTACTCATCCACCATGCAGCTGGCGCGCTCCTTGAATTTCTTCTCGTCCTCCGGAGTCCACCAGTCGCGCAGGTTCCCTTCTGCGTCGTATTGCGCTCCCTGGTCGTCGAAGCCGTGCGTCAGCTCATGGCCGATCACTCCGCCGATGGCGCCGTAGTTGATGGCGTCGTCATTATCTTTGGAAAAATACGGCGGCTGCAGGATCCCAGCGGGGAAATTGATGTTGTTCATCTGCGGATCGTAGTAAGCATTAAGCGTATTGGCGGTCATCTGCCACTCCCTCTTGTCCGCTGGTTTGTGGATGCGGGCCAAAGTCCACTTCAGATCATCGGCGTTGACGCTCCACATATTCGCCAGCGGTGTAGTGCGGTGGATGACGGCGAAAGGATACGTGCGCGGATGCTCCGGGTAGCCGATCTTGTTGGTGATGCCGTGGAACTTAACCATCGCGGCTTTCTTAGTCTCGGCGCCCATCCAATCGAGCGATTGAATGTCGTCAGCCAGCGCCTTTTCCAGGTTGGCGACCATCATTTCCATGCGCTTCTTGCTCTCCGGACCGAACTTCCGTTCCGTGTAGAGCACGCCCAAATCCTCGCCCAGTGTGGCGTCGGCTGAGGCGATACAGCGCTTCCAGCGCGGACGCAGCTCCTTCGCACCGGTGAGCTGCTTTCCATAGAAATCAAAGTTCTCTTGCACGAACTTCGTCGGCAGCATGGGCGCAGCCTGATGGACCAGATGCCATTTCAGGTAAGTCTTCCAGTGGTCGAGTGGATGCGCCTTGATGGCGGTTTCCACGCCCTGGAAGAACTTGGGCTCGCGGACATTTACTGTCTGCGTAGCCGGTATACCAACGGCAGCGAAGTAGGCGGTCCAGTTGAAGTCTGGGCTAAGCGCTTGCAGCTCTTTGACAGTGATCTTGTGATAAATGCTGTTGGGATCGCGGCGGTCAGTGCGCGTCATGGAAACTTTCGCAAGATCGGTCTCGATGGCCATTACCGTCTTGGCATCGGCGGCAGCCTTCTCGGGCGACTCGCCCATCAGCTCGAACATGTTCTCCATGTGTTTCACATAGCCTTCGCGCAGTCCCTTCGAGCGCTCGTCCTCGTCTACGTACATGTCGCGATCGGGGAGTGCGATGCCACCGGCATCTGCAATAGGGATCACTTTGGTGGCATCTTTGTCATCCAGGCCTGCGGTGAAATCGAAGAGCGACTTGGGGCGGCCGGATTGTGCGAACTGAGTGCCGTCGCGCATTCCCAAGGCGTGCATGTGCGCGATCTGCGCAGCTAGGCCGGCTTTCGACGAGATCGCATCGATTCGCGCCAGCTCCGGTTGTAGAGGCTTGAGGCCGGCTTCATTGATTCCACGCTCGTCCATGCAGGCAGCGTAGTAGTCGCCCACGCGGCGCTCTGCAGGACTTCGTTTCGTGGTCGGGTTCGCGGCAACCTCCAGCCCCTCGTGCAATGCATCAAGATTCTGATCGAACACCATGCCACCGATTCCATACGTCGCACGGTCCGGAGGTATCGGGTGCTTCGCCAACCAGTTGCCGCAGGCGTACTGATAAAAATCGACGCAAGGCTCGACGCTCTTGTCGAGATTGTCGGAGATGAAAGAAGTCTTGGCGGCGGAATCTTGTGCGAAAGCTATGGACGCGAAGGCGACCAGGAGGAGCAGTAAACCCGTTCGGCGCATGTGCAATGCCTCACCAGAGATTTTTAGCGGGAGCAGTGTAAATGATAGGCGGGTGTTGGCGCACGCACCACAGCTCCACTTGCGGCAGATTTCGGAAGGGCATACGGAGTTCGTCCCTCAGGGACGTGACTCGTCACTCACAATCAGCCCCACACGGTTAAAACAGTTTGAAGTGGATGGTCAGATATTTCTTGGGATTTTCGCGGATCGCCTTCACCAGGTTGCGCGTCTCCACCAGCATCTGGTCGGCGTTGTTGTAGAGCGAAGGATCTTTGAACAGCTTGCCCGCGCTGCCTTCGCCCTGGTCGAGCTTCGTCGCGAGGCTTGAGAGCCGAGTCATGGTGTTGTCGAGCTTGCGTGCGAATTCTTCGTCTTTGGCAAACTTGCCCAGCGCACCCTTGCCCGCGTTCACATCTTCCATGAGAGCGTTGACCTTCGCCACAGTCTGATTGGCATTGTTATAAAGGCTCGGGTCTTTGATGAGCTTGCCGGCGGTGCCTTCGCCGCGGTCGATGGAATCCACGATCTTGTTCAGCTTGTCGACCGTCGCATTGAGCTTGTTGTACATCGCGTCGTCATTAAGCAATTTCCCGATCGTGCCGCGCCCTTTCCGGATTTCTTTGACGAGCCCCTGCGCTTCCGTCACGGTGTCATTCAGTTTGTTGAAGAGCGACGGGTCATAAATGAACTTGCCGATCGAGCCTTTGCCTTGCTGGATTGCGTCCACGATCTTGTTCACGTTCTGCAGAGTCGTGTTGCTGGCGCGCACCACGTCCGATATGCCCGGCGCGTTCTCTGATTTCAACTCATCTCCGTCCTGCGCCTTGGGGCCGGTTGCGTGCAGGCTGTCGATATCGACAAACGTCTCGCCCAAAACACCTGCGGTCGCCAACGTAGCAAGCGAGTCTTTGTGAAGCGCGTCTTCGAAGCGTGTGCTCACCTTCAGCGTCATTTCAACCGGCAACGCACCCCGGCTGGGCACGATGCGCACTCGGGTGACGTTCCCAATGTCCACGCCCTGCAATCTCACCGGAGCCCCTGTTCGCAGCCCTTCGGCGTTATCGAAATAGGCTTTGAGATAGATTTTTTTGGTGAACAGCCCCTGCGCACTCGTCATCAGGAAGATGAGCGTAGCCAGAGCGATCGCGGCCACCACGACGGTGATCCCCACGCGCAACTCTGACCAGTGGAGCTGTTTCTGGCTCGGCATAGGTTTGGGAATTACAGAAGCGTCGCATCATAGCAGATGAAAGCTGCTAAGTCAGCAGCTTTGCAGAGGTTAGCTTCAGCAGGTATGGATCGGGACTAATTTAGGGATCGCCGCATTTAAGGTACGGAGTGGCGCGTTCCGCCACTCCGTTCCAGTTCAGTTCCCTGCTGGACTGTTGTTTACATTTACGACCACTGTGTTCGAGACTGCGGCCGTCCAGTCTGGTGTGCCAAGGAATTTCGCAGTGATTTGGTTGTGGCCCACCGGGAGCGTAATCGCTAGTACCGAAACCGAAGTGTTTCCATTTCCCACCGTTAAGGGCAGACTTTGCAACAATTGCGGCGCGTGGCCGTCCAGCGAATCCCAGAACTCGACCATCCCGTTTTCCGCACCCGGAGAATCTACGTTCGAGTTTTTATTGTCGTCCGACACTGCCACAGTGAATGAGGTCTGCGCCTGTCTGCTGGTGTTTAAGGCGGCGGCCGAAAGGGCCGCACTGGTGTGCCCCTGAGCGACCGTAGTCTGCACTACAGAGCTATACGCGGGACCGTAGTTGTCGTCCCCGAAATAGAGCGCCACTATCACCTGCGCGCCGGCATGGTTCCACGGGACCGTGAGACTGGTATAGCCGTTGACGAGGTCCAGCGGGTCTGCGATTGGAACGCCGGTCACGTCCATCAGCAGGACCGAGCCTGTCGGAGCAGGGTCCGTGGAACGCGATTTCTTTACGCTCACCTTATAGGTCACCGTGCCGCCCATGCTGATGCTGGCTTGGGACTGTGTTAACGCGACGTTGGCCATCACCGACGGCCGTGGTCCGACTGTCAGAAAGAGCGCGAAAGGGGATGTGTCGTCAACCGTGATGCCTTCGTAGTTCGCATCTCCGGAATACCCGACCAGGAGCAGGTGATCACCAACCGGCAGATTGATCTTGAATGTGGCTTGCGGGAGATCTGGCCCTTCAGGCCCGTTCTGCGCCAACTGCGCGGTATAAGGAAGCGCGGCAAAGCCACCGCATCCGCCGAACTCGTCCAAGGCGCTGCATTCATACAGTTGGGCCGTTCCTGTGGGCAATTCCTTGCCATGCAGTGGGCCCTCGAAGCCAGTGAACGCCAACGCCAACATGATCGCCGAGCCTTGTGGATATTGATCGAGTTGGGGAGTGGGATTCAAACGGTACTTCACACTTGCTTTTCGTACCTGGATCGAGACCGGATCGGCACTCGCGGGATTAAAACTGCCGTCCCCGCTGTAGCTGACGACGAAGTGATGGTTCCCCGCCTGCAATCCATGCGGCCCCACGTGATCGAGCCACACAAATACATTTCCCGCCTCGTTCAAAGCGAATGGCCCGATGGAGCTACCGCCATCCATCTTTACCATCACGCTTCCACTCGCCGAGCCCACTCCTGAGTTTCCACGAACTGTGATGTTGAGTCCGACTTGTTGACCGTATTGAACGGCACCATCCACCGGCTCTGGGAAGGAAAGCCCGCCGAAGAGGATGTTGATATCGATGGGCTCGACCGTAATGTGAGAGTTTTCCGGCATGATGCTGACCTTTACGAAGTCCGATTCGCTGGACGAAAAGCTCGCATCGCCGGAGTAGCGCGCCTTCACCGAATACTTGCCGCCGGGCAGGTTGCTGATGCCTCCTGAGAAGGCGCCCTGATCGAGTGCTGCGCCCAACAAGGATATGCCGCTGTCCGTGATCAATGCGAAGTCACCGCTCGGCGAGCCCGAACCGGTGATCGGCTTCACCAGTACGCTCATCGGGACAGCTTGGCCATGCTGCAGCTTCAGAGTCTTGCCGATGCTCAACGATGTTTGCGTAGCGCGCTTTCCCACCGAGTTCCACTTCTCAACCAGCCTTGCCGCATTGATGGAGCCGAGTCCGGTCGCAAGATCGTACCCGGTGGTCGCATCCCACCCAGGTTGACCGGGAACGTTGTTGTTTCCCGCCGTAATGTCGCGGAATACGCACGAGTTCGGTTGGTTGGGGTCGAGCAGATCGGAAGCACTGCAACTGGCGGGGTTTTCTGCCGACGCTAACTTGTAAAGAGTCGGCGTGATCAGCCCCTGGTACGTGCCTTTGGACTGTTCCAGCAGCGCCATCAATCCCGACATGCTGGGCGCACCCGCAGATGTCCCGCCGACCACATAGGCGTTCTCAATAACCGTGTGGCCATTTGACTGACTGGTTTGGCAAGAACCCTCGACGCAGATCAAATACCCATCGTGCGCACCCGCGGCAGCAAAGGAGACGTCTGGCAGATCGCGGGCGCTGTCATTCGGGACGCCCAGTCCCGCCTGCCAGCTGGGTTTCGGATAGCCTCCAGTGCAGGTACGGTTCCCATCTTGATCGTCCGTCGAATGAGCGCAACTGCTCGGCCCGCCGCTGCTGGCATCTAGAAAATCCTGGAAACTTCCAAAACAATTTTGCGGGTCGCTATCGCGGTCACAGGTTTCACTCCAAACCGCTTCGGGAATATATCCAATGGCGGAAGAATTGTCGGCGCGATTGGCGCTGTTCCAATAGGTGCTCTCTTGTCCAGTTTCGCTGAACATGGTGCCGCCCACCGCAACGTTATAAGGAGTGGAAGCGGTCGCGTTCACAGCCGGCCCGAAGACGGCCGGATCGCCGACTTGAGGATCGCACCCGGCAGCCCCCGTGTCGCCAGAAGCAGAGAAGATCGAGATTCCCTCTGCCGCAGCCTGGCGATATGTGTCATAAACAAATGCATTGCCTTGCTCGCCCAGGAACAATTCGCAGGCGCCGATGCTCACACTCATGATCGGCGCGATGCGATTGTCCACGATATAAGCCAGCGACAGATTGAAGCCGGCTGTCGTGTAAGTGGAAGCTGATGTGACGAACTTGATGGTGGCCTGCGGCGCGATGGCCCCCGCCCATTCCACATCGAGGTCTGATTCCACTTCTGCTGGCGCGAAGAACCCGGGATATTCGCCATTCACGATGACCTGTGGGTCCTTCGCAGGCAGTTTGAACATCTGCCGGAAGGTGCGAACGTCGGAGAGATGTATGTCAGAGTCTGCGCCCACGACCGCAATCGATACTCCCGCTCCATTGATCCCTTGCTGCAGTAAAGGCGAGGTGTTGTAGATCTTCGACCAATCACCCGGAGCCAGGTAATGGAATCCGTGCCCGCTTGTATGGTTCGTACTAAAGCTGCTCGAGGCATTCGCTGTGGGCGCTAACTTTCCGGTCGCGCTGTCTCGCCGAACCTGGTAACCGTCTTTGTGCAGAGGCTTGGCGCGGAAATCGTGAAGCGAGAGCACTCCCCGCACCACCGGCGCGAGCGCCCGCGGGATCGAGATTTCCGTCGAGTTCGCAACGTGCTTTTCGCCGTTCACCAGGAAGTGGTGCATCTCGGTGCGAAATGCACTCTCCACCTGGGAAGCATTACCGGAAAATTCTATCCACTGTTTACCGTGGGCGACGGCCCCCACCACGAACCCCTGCTGCTTCAGCCACCCAGTGATTTGGACCACATCGGCAGACGACGGACCAAACCGAGCAGCATATTCAGTCGGCGTGAGCCATTGATGGTAGTTCGGCGCTTGCTTGTCCTGCTGGCTTGCGATCAGACGATTGAGTTCTTGTTCTTGCTGCTGGCTTGGCTTTAGCAACAGCATCATGCGATCCATTCGCATGCCACCGTCCACGCGTCCCGCATCTTTTGCTGATGCAAGCAAGGGGTGCTTGCTGTGCGGGATGCGAATGGCAGCAGCGTCGATCTTTTCTGTGATGCGGTTTGTGGATTGTGCCTGAGTTTGCGCGAATGGACCGACAAGGAAAAGGGTAGCGACGACTGCCAGCAACTTCATCGGGGGAGACTCCTTAAGGAGGCGCAACTCTAGTCAGAGTCTCGCAAGGGGCCAACCAAAATGAGACGAAGCGTTTGGGGTCTATTTCGGTATGTACGATTCTAGTGATGGAACGCTAGGAGGAGATACGGATCAGTTTTCAAGGATCACCTGCGCCATTGCCTGCTCTTTAGTATGTGTGATGGAGAGCGCCGCTCGCTTCATGCCCAGCTTTGCTGCGAACTCCGCGCCTTTGCCTTTGATCAGAATGGTCGGCCTGCCACCCGGCTCGCGCCCGACCTCAAAATCCTGCCAGCTGACGCCGCGGCGCAGCCCCGTCCCAATGGCTTTCATCGCAGCTTCTTTGGCAGCAAAGCGTGCGGCGTAGCGCTCGTTTCGATTCCGTTTGCTGTCGCAGTAATTGCGTTCGGCTTCAGTGAACACGCGCTTCAGGAAGCGCTCTCCGAAGCGCTCGATGGCATCACGTACGCGCCCAACCTCGCAAATGTCCACGCCAGTGCCCACGATAGCCATGCGAAAACGGTAGCACAGTGGTCTCCGGCTAGAACAATCCCGGATAAAGCACCTGACCATCGATCATCTTCGCTTCCGCCGTCACTTTGTGCGGACGTGGCGGCTTTGCATCGTCAATGTGCAGCACCGTGTGCCCGTGCAGGGTGAGGTAATCCGACACGAGCATGCGATGGCAATGGAAGAAGACACGCTCGGCGCACATGATCGCGGTCGGCTTTGACTCCGCCGATTTGACCACCCGCCGAACCGCTTCGGCGAAACTCGGCGACAGCATGTAATCGGCGTAGTTGCGGAAGGAATCGTTGCGCAGACCGGTGTTGGGCGATTGCTCCAGTGACTTCCCTCTGCGCCCGCCCAGATCTTTCTCCCAGAGGTAGTCAATGCCGGCTTCCGCAAGCGCCGGCTCCATTCGCTCGCGGTTGAACTGCGGCAGCCTCGGCGACATCGGGAACGCGCGAATGTCGAACAGAGTTCCTATCGTGCGGGCTCGCAGGACGGAAACGAAATCATCCCACTCGCGAGTGGAATGTCCGATGGTGTAGACGGTGGCCACTACTGCGAGATGCGAACCAGCGCCTGCGCGATCGCCGCATCCTGCTCAGGGAAGACGGTGCGCAGGTCGAGCAGCACGCGGCCATCTTCGATTCGTGCCACGATCGGCGGCTCGACGGCCCGCAACCGCGCTGCGAACGCATCCGCATTCATCGACTTATGAGTCACTGCAAGCAGCGACGTCGGAAGCGTCGCTGAGGGTGCCGTTCCGCCTCCGATCACCGATTCGCCTTCGATGATCTCCACCTTCAACGCGCCGACATCCCCTATCTTCGCCATGACTGCTTCCGCGCGGCCGCGAATCTCGTTGCTGCTCAACCGCAACATGCGTATCGCCGGGATCGCATTGTGGTTTTGCTTGATGTAGGCCATTAACGTGGCTTCGAGCGCCGCGTAAGTGAATTTGTCCACACGTAACGCGCGGAAGAGCGGGTTCGCGCGAATTCGTGCGATCGCCTCCGGACGCCCGCTCAGCATTCCCGCTTGCGGACCGCCGAGCAGCTTGTCGCCCGAGTACGCAACCACGTCCACTCCTGCCCGCAAGCTTTCGACGACGCCCGATTCGCCCTCGATCCCGAGCGACCGCAGATCGATTAGAGCTCCATTGCCCAGGTCTTCAACTACGGGGATCTTGTGTTTGCGTCCGAGCGCGACCAGTTCATCGACCTTTGGCTGCTCGGTGAAGCCGACCATCTCGAAGTTCGAGCGGTGCACGCGCAGCACGATCCTGGTCTTCTCGGTGATCGCTTTTTCGTAGTCTGCGATACGTGTCCGGTTCGTCGTTCCGACCTCGCGTAGCACGGCGCCCGCTTTGGTCATGACTTCCGGGACGCGGAAGCCGCCGCCGATCTCGACCAGCTCGCCGCGCGAGACGATGACCTCTCCGCCTTCAGCCAGCGAATTTAGCGCCAGCAGCACAGCTGCCGCGCAGTTGTTCACGACCACCGTGGATATCGCAGTCTGCTGGCTCAGCAATTTCGTAAACAGCCTGTCGGCATGGACATCGCGTTTGCCCCGCTCGCCTGATGCCACATCGAATTCCAGATTTGTATATCCGCCCGCGGTTCTGGTGATCCGTTCGAGCGCAGCCGGCGCAATCGGTGCGCGCCCCAGGTTGGTGTGCAGCACGACTCCCGTCGCGTTGATCACCGGCCGCAGGGAATATTGCAGCGAGCGGACCAGTTGCCGGGCGACCGCATCCGGCAGGCCCGAGATCGCGAGGTCCACTCCCGCCGCGCTGACCCTCTCCGCAGCGATCTCCTGCCGCAAACGTTCGAGCACATCGCGCGCAGCAGCGGCGACCGCGGGCGCTCCTTCGCGCGCAATTAATTCCGTCAGCGACTTTGTCAGCTCGTCAACCGACGGAAGCTTGCGGTAAAGCTCGGATTTAGTGTCGGTATTCACGCGGCGATCATTTTATTTCATCCGACTTCCACCAGCCCATACCGGCGCTGCCAATGCTGTTTCAGGTAATCCATTGCGCGCGTCAGCTCTTCTTTCGGCAAATCAGGATGCGGCCCTGAAACCACCCACCCCGCCTCGCCCTTCGCCACTTCAAGTAGCTCGCGATCCCGGACCAGGTTGGCCACGCGGAAGTCTGGCATGCCCGCTTGCCGCGTGCCGAAGAATTCTCCCGGACCACGCAGCTTGAGGTCGAGTTCCGCGATCTCGAATCCATTATTCGTCTTCACCATTGCATCCAGCCGTTGCTCAGCTTCTTCGGTCAGCGGTTTCTTGCTGTCGGTCATCAGCACGCAATACGACTTTGCCGCGCCGCGCCCGATCCGTCCGCGCAGCTGATGCAATTGTGAAAGTCCGAAGCGCTCGGCATGCTCAATGATCATCAGGTTGGCATTCGCAACGTCTACGCCTACTTCGATCACCGTCGTCGAGACCAGCACATCGAGCTCGCCGCGCTGGAAGCGGCGCATGATGATCTCTTTCTCGTCAGGATCGAGCTTGCCATGCAATAAGCCAATCTTCAGGTCGGGCAAGATCTTTTTCTGCAGTTCCGAGTGCATCTTCACCGCGGCTTTGATTTCGGTCGCTTCGTTCTCCTCGATCACTGGATAGACAACGTAAGCCTGGTTTCCGGCTTTCACCTGCTTGCGGAGGAATTCCCAAACGTCGTCCGCCCGCTCGTCGGAAACGCGGCGCGTCACGATCGGTGTGCGCCCCGGCGGAAGCTCGTCCAGCGTGCTGACATCCAGGTCGCCATAGAGGGTGAGCGCGAGGGTTCGCGGGATCGGCGTGGCAGTCATCACCAGCACGTCGGGTTCGAGCTGGTCCTTTTTCTTCATCAGGCGGAAGCGCTGCATCACGCCGAAGCGATGCTGCTCATCCACGATGACTAGGCCCAGTTTGTCGAACTCGACCTTCTCTTCGATCAGCGCATGTGTTCCGATCACCAATTGCACGTCGCCGCGTGAGATGTGCCGCCGCGTGTCGCGCTTCCTGTCCTGCTCGAGCGAGCCTGTCAGCAGCGCGATTCGGTATCCCGCGGGCTCGAGAATCCGGCGCGCGGAGAGGAAGTGCTGCGTCGCCAGGATCTCCGTCGGCGCCATTAGCGCGACCTGGTATCCGTTCTCGATGGCGATGATCGCGGCCTGCAGCGCGATGATGGTCTTGCCCGAGCCGACGTCTCCCTGCAGCAAACGACGCATGGGCGTCGCCTCCGCCATCGCCCCGGCGATCTCGCGCAGAACTTTCTTCTGCGCTTCTGTCGGACGGAAGGGCAGGATCTTCTTGATCGACTCCCGCACCTGCTGCGTCAGCGCGAATGAGATTCCCGGCTGCGCCCGCAGACGTCGTCGCTTCAGCTCCAGCCCAAGCTCCAGAAAAAATAATTCCTCGAAGATCAAGCGCAGATGCGCCGGCGTGCGCTGCGCCTGCAGTTCATCGAGATTCGTTCCCGCATCGGGCCAGTGCGTCTCCCAAAATGCTTTATGTTTGTCGAGCAGTTGCAATCGCTCGCGAATGGCCGACGGGATCGGATCCGGCCCCATCGCTTGCGCCGGCAGCGACTCGAGTGCCCCGCGGATCACCCGCCGAAACCATCGCGAGGTCAGCTTCCCGTGCGAGGCGGTCTCGTATATGGGAACGACGCGCCCGATCTCTAGTGACTGCGCCGGATCTTTCGCATCGCCCTCGTCGTCCGGGTCGCTCAATATTTCAAACTGCGGCTGGATGATCTGCAGCCCGCGCTGTTCACGCCCGGGCTCCTCCACCTTCCCGTACAGCGCGACCACCTGTCCGGGCTTGAACTTGTCTTTGAGATAGGCCCCATGGAACCAGAGGCACTTCAGCGTCGCGCGTCCCTGCCCCGCTGTCACCTGGAAGATCTGCACTCGGCCACGCGTGCGGAACAATCCTGCCGTTCGGACTTCGGCGATCACGGTCGCCATCTCGCCGGCGCGCAACTCGGCGATCGTCCGCGGATTCAGCCGGTCTTCGTAGCGGTAGGGAAGGTAGTAAAGAAGATCTTCGACGGTGCTGATCCCCTTTTCCGCCAGCACCAGCGCCGTGCGCGGGCCTATGCCTTTGACGTACTGCACTTCGGTCGTCAGTTGCAGCGGAGGCATGCTTTTTGGGGTCGAATTCGCATACTACCAAAGCGGTTTCCACCGGCTATATGTTCGCCATCTGACCCTTGGGTTTTTCCGCACTCCGAAGTACAATCGCCATCCCCAGAAGGCCGTTTCCCATGCAGAAGGTCGCGATTCTTTACGACGTAAGCCAGGCGGTCCTCTCGACTTTCGACCTTGACGAAGTCCTGAGCCAAATCCTGATGATCGCCCAGGACTACTTCCGCGTCGAGAACTGCGCCATCCTTCTGTTCGACCCCTCCGATCAGAAGCTTAGGGTGCGCAAGGAGTTCGGCGGGAACCGCATCGCCCTCGACGTCGCAATCCCTCTCGGCCGGGGCATCATCGGCTCGGCTGCGAAACGCAAGCTGCCGATTTACGCGCCAGATGTTTCCAAGGATTCGCGGTATATCAAGACATTCAGTGAGACGCGCAGCGAGCTCGCCATTCCGCTCGTCGTCCGCGACGAAGTCTACGGCGTCCTCGATTTTCAAAGCGTCCAGCTCAACTACTTCGATAACGACACCATCGACCTGCTCACTTTGTTTTCTACACAAGCTTCCATAGCCTTGGCGAACGCGCGCCTTTACTCCGACCAGCAACGCCAGCGAGCGCAGCTCGAAGCTATCAACGCCATCGCCGACCAGATATCGAAGACTAATGAGCTCGACGATCTGCTGCAGAAGATCTGCTCTCTCATCCCGGAAAAGTTCTCGGTAGACCACGCGGTACTCATCCTGCGCGAGGGCGAGCCTGACGAAGAGCGACTGCTCATGCGGGCCCACTCCGGCCGCCTCACTCCGCTCTTCGCTGCACACTATGAGCTCCCGCCCGGCGACGGCCATTCCCGCACCGCCTACCATTGCGCCGAGGTCGTGGTGGATAAGGATGTCCGGAACTCGCAAGGCTACATCCCCGGCTTCAAAGAAACGCTGTCCGAACTGTGCGTCCCGATGATCGCCTTTCAGGAGACGCTCGGAGTTCTCGTCCTCGATTCCGCACGTGCTGACAATTTCAAGCCTGAAGATATCCGCGCGCTGCAGTCCGTCGCTGATATCTGCGCCGTGGGCATTCGCAATGCTATGCAGCTTCATCAGGCGAAGACCATGGCCTCGACCGACGGCCTCACGGGTATCTACAACCGCCGCGGCTTTGAGACGCGCATCATCGAAGAGATCGCCGGAGCCCAGCGCAACGGCCTCGGAGTCTCGCTGCTCATGGTCGACATCGATCATTTCAAGCGGCTGAATGACGAGTTCGGCCACCTTTTGGGCGATGAAGTGCTTCGTCAGGTCGCGAAGATCTTCACCCAGCAGATCCGCAAAAACGATATCGTTTGCCGCTACGGTGGGGAAGAATTCGCCATCTTGCTTCCCGAAACGACCACCGAGCGCGCCCACGCCGTCGCGGAAAAGCTGCGTCGCGTAGTTGCCGAGTACCAATTCCCCGGTGTCCCCCGCCCGGTGACCATCAGCCTGGGCATCGCCGATTCCCCCACCCACGCTGCTTCCCGCGACGATCTTGTGCGCGCCGCAGACGAAGCTTTGTACGCCGCCAAGCAGAACGGCCGGAACCGAACTGAAACTGCTCAGCAGGCAGTTGGCAAGACTGTAGCTAGATAATCATTGCGAAATCGCGCTGCCCGCGCCAGAATAGCCGTCCCTTTAGGAATCGACACCCATGGCAACCACCAGCACCTTCGGCACCACCGCGCGCAAAGCTATCGCGCGTCTGGCTCTGATCGGGCTCGACGACACCTCCGGCGACCTGCTGCGTGAGTGCTTCCGCCAGTTCGGCGTCTCCACCTCGGCCGTGATCGACGATCCCAGCCATCGCTTTCTCAAAGAAAAATTCGAGGCCTGCGTGCTCCGGCTTGATGATGGCGCGGACAATGTCCTGGAGCAGATACGGAACTCGCCATCGAATAAACGGATCGTTATCTACGGTATTTCCAAGGGGACGCAAGCAGCCATGCGCTATTCCAAGTACGGCATCAACGCGGTATTTGAAGAGCCGCTCGAGCGGCCGTCGGTCCTTAAAGTTGTTCGCTCCACGCATTTGCTGGTCATCAACGAGCTGCGCCGCTATGTGCGCGTCCCTATCGTCACCGAAGCCAATATCGAGGCGCAGGACAAGCGCATTCCCTCGTCCACTCTCGAGGTCAGCGCTGGCGGCATGTCGCTCATCTGCTCATCGAAGCTCCACCTCGGCCACTCGGTGCAGATCAACTTCTCGCTTCCTATCCTGAACGGCGGCAATGTGAAGGTGCGCGCGTCTGTCTGCTGGGCGCGCGAGAATGAGAACGCTTACGGCGTCCGCTTCGACGCCACCGACGATCGCCGCCTCCAGGTCAAACGCTGGATCGACGAATACCTCCAGATCTGATCTGTCATTGCAGATGTGGTGAAATAGCTCCGTGAGCACCACTGCGACCGCAACGCCAGAAGAACAGCCCCGCGTCACCTGGCGGCAGCGCTTCGCTCTGGCGGTAGTTCCATTCCTGGCTTCCTTAATACTCCGCCTCATCGCCTCTACGCTGCGCTACTCCACTTCCATAGAAGACCCGGGTGGTTCTGAATTTGCGCCCAAGACGATCTACGCCTTCTGGCATCAATGCCTCTTCACCGCGAGCTATCGCTATCGCAATCGCGGTATCGCCGTGCTCATCAGCCGGAGCTTCGATGGTGAATTGATCGCCCGCGTAGTCGAAAAATTCGGATACCGACCAGTGCGGGGATCGAGTTCCCGCGGCGCTGTTGCTGGACTGCTGGAGATGGGCCGCGAGCTCGAAGCCGGACACGCCGTCGCCTTCACCGCGGATGGTCCCCGCGGTCCGCGCTTCGTGGCCAAGCCGGGGCCGCTTCTGCTCTCGCGTACCCAGGGCGCGCCCGTCCGCGCGCTTCACTTCGGAGTAAGAAGCGCGTGGCGGCTCAACTCATGGGACGGATTCATCATCCCCAAGCCCTTCTCGCGCGTTGTGCTGCGCATGTCCGCTCCATTACAGCTTCCATCCTCAGCGAGCGACGCCCAACTCGAAGAATTCCATGCTCAACTGCAACGCCAGCTCGAGGTCACCCGCGAATTCGCTGAGACGAACGCCGCGAAATGAATTGACATACCCTGCCCCGGAATTTAGATTTCTCACTCCACTTTTTCAGTGTTTGTATAACTCAGAGAAGGTGGAGCATTTGGTATGCGCGCTCGTGCCGCTCGGCACGGGCTGGGAAGCGGGTGAGATGCCCGCGCTGCCGCGCAACTGTAAGCGAGATTGTTTTAGCGCAGCGGTCACTGTGAGCGATCACGGGAAGGCCGCCGCGTTGTAGTCCTCGCGAGCCAGGAGACCGGCGCACACCGTACGATCAACCCCTTTCGCGTGTAAAGGAGGCCACTATGTGCCCACGCCCGGCGCTTCGCGCCATCGCTCTCTTCTTCCTGCTTTCAACCTCTGCTCTTGCCGGGGTTCTTAATCTCAGTGTGGTTGATCCCCAATCGGCACGCGTGGCCGGAGCACGTGTTTTGATCGTACGAACTTCGGATAACTCTGTTTTCAGGGTGCTGAACACTAACTCCGCGGGTGAGCTCTTGTTAACAGACATTCCTTACGACAGCTACCAAATTGAAGTTCTGGCACCCGGCTTCGCTCGTTTCCGACAAGCGATTCGAATACCTGTGGAATCCGCTTTGACCTTTCAGCTTTCCGTGCTGGCCGCACCGGAAACCGTCGTCGTCTCCGCGACACGCGCTCCCATGCCCGGCGACGAAAGCGGCTCAATCGTCGAAACCCTGGATAGGTCTCAGATCAAAAATTTGAATCCGGTGGCCGCAGGCGAGGTGCTGCGTTTCGTCCCCGGCGCCATCGTCGCCGACTCTGGACAGCGCGGCGGGCTTACTTCCCTGTTCGTGCGGGGCGGCGAGTCGCGCTACAACAAAGTCATCGTCGATGGCGTGCCGGTCAACGAACCAGGCGGCGTTTTCAATTTCGGCGTTGTTCCGATCGCCCAGACAGACCGCATCGAGTTCTTCCGCGGGGCCAATAGTACGTTATATGGCTCAGACGCGATGACCAGCGTGGTCCAAACCTGGAGCCGCACCGGCACCAGCCTCGTGCCTGAGCTCGAGTTAGGCGCCGACGCAGGAAACTTCGGCACCGCCCATGGTTATGGCTCCTTCGCAGGCGCGTGGAAGCGCTTCGACTACAACGTCTTCGGCAATCACTTCACCACCGAGGGAGACGGCGTCAATTCCGCATATTTCAATACCCTCGTCGGCACGAACATCGGCTATACCCTTTCGAAGAATGCAAGCCTCCGGTTCCGAGGCCGCAATTCGCAGTGGCGGGCCGGGGTTCCCGGGATTTGGGACTTCAACGGTCAAAAGCTGCTTCCGCCTGATGCCGACCAGCGCGCCCGCCAGGCAGATTTCACCGGCAGCGTCGAGTTGGACATAACCGCGCCGGCGCAGTGGCAACACAAGCTCACTCTCTTCGATTACCACCACGACCGCAGAAACCTCGACACCAACGACGACCGCGGCTGCTTCGTCAGAAGCGCAACGTTCCTCGGAGCGGATTGCTATTTCGACGACCACCTCAATGTGAATCGCGCCGGCGTGGACTACCAGGCCACCTGGACGCCGCGCGATTGGTCGCGCTCCATCTTCGGGTATGAATTCGAGGATGAGAACGGGGTGCTGCACGACAAATTCCTGACCGAAGACGCGTTCTTTCTCCCGCTGCTCGGTACCAGCGATGAGCACGGCCTTCGCCGGAATCATGCCTTGTTCGGAGAACAGACATTCATATACAAGCGCCTCTCGGTTATCGGCGGCTTGCGATACGTACATAACGAAACGTTCGGTGACCGCGCCGTGCCTAGGGCAGCCGTAACTTTTCTAGCGCTACGGGGAAATGAGGCCTTATCGGGTACTCGCCTGCGCTTCGCGTTTGCGAAAGGCATCCAGGAGCCGAGTTTCGAAGAATCGTTCGGCAGCAGCGGAGTCAATCCCACGTTGCCGAACCCGAACCTGAAGCCGGAAGAGAACCGCTCGCTCGAGGGTGGCGTGATCCAGTCCTTCTTTGGCGGCAAGTATTCGTTGGGCGCAACGTACTTTCACAACATCTTCAACAATCAGATCGCATTCGAGACAGTAGACCCGATCACCTTCCAGGGAGAATTCTTCAACGTCACGCGTAGCCGCGCACATGGCGTCGAGCTCGAATTCCACGGGCGTCCCCATACCGGCTGGACGGTGGACGGCGGCTACTTCTACACGCACGCAAAGATCCTCGACGCGCCGCCGCTATGCGATGTCGCGAATAACTTCCTTAACTGCGTCTTCGATCAGCATTTCACCACCGGGCAGCCGCTGGTGCGGCGTCCGCGACACTCGGGAACGCTACTGATCACCTACGCCGGCCGCCGCTGGGGCGGAAACTTCGGAGGCACTTTCATCGGGCGCCGCTTCGATAGTGATTTCGGCACGCTCTCGTTCTTCGGCGTGGTGCCGGCAACCCCGATCGACCACACGGCTGGATACGCGCGCTTCGATCTTGGAGCGTGGTATGCGGTGCACCGCCGCGTGACTCTCTACGCGAATGGGGAGAACATCTTCGACCGCCATTACGAAGACGTAGCCGGCTTTCCTGCGCTAGGCGCAACTATCCGCGCAGGCGTGCGCTTCAGAGTGGGGGGAGAGTAGAGCTCAGTTTCCGCGCGTCATGCTCAAGCGCGGCAACATTTTCGCAACGGAGGTCACGCCTTCGTACTTCTCGCGGCACTCCAGCAGCTTGTCCACTTCTTCTTTGGTGAGCAGCTGCTGGCGCCCGAGCTGGTGCGTGACCAGCGCGATCTTCGCGAAGTGCTCCACTGTCTCCATCTTCATGTAAGCGGAGAGCAGGTCGGGGCCGTAGGTGACCACTCCGTGGTTCGCCATTAGGATGGCGTCGTAATCAGGGACGAAAGGCAAGAGCGCATCCGTCAACTCCGGTGTTCCCGGTGTTCCATATTTCGCCAGCGGCACCGCACCCAGCGAGATCACGATTTCTGAGACCAACGGCTCTTCCAGCGACATGCCGGCAGCGGCGAATCCGGTCGCGGTCACCGGATGCCCGTGCACAACGGCATTGATGTCCGGCCGCGTGTTGTAGATCAGCAGATGCATTCCCATCTCGCTCGATGGATTGCGATCGCCGCAGCACTTCTTCCCCTTGAGGTCCACGATCACCATGTCCTCGGGGCGCATCATCCCTTTGCTCATGCCAGTAGGCGTGGCTAGGATGCGGTCATCATCGAGTCGGACCGAAAGGTTCCCGTCCGTCGCCGCTACATGACCACACTCATGCAGCTTCTTCCCGAACTGGACAAGGTCGTGCCTGGTTTGGGTTTCAAAGGTCATAAAAGCCTATGCATCGTACCGTATTCCTGAAATATTGAAAGCGAATTCTTGTCTTGCTGTCGACTGGTAATTCTGCCAACTATACTCAAGCCGTGCTGGTATCAGAGTTCGATTTCCACCTTCCTCCGGAGCTGATCGCGCAAGAACCGCTCGCTGACCGCTCGGCATCGCGCATGCTGCACCTGGAGCGGGCCTCAGGAAAGTTCTCCGACGCCACCTTTCGCGATTTTCCGCAAATGCTCCGGCCCGGCGACTTGCTGGTGATGAACAATACCCGCGTCTTCCTGGCGCGCTTATTTGGATGCAGAAGCGGAACTCACGCACAGCCGGTCAGCCCTAAGAATCCAGCCGCCCGTGAATTCCTGCGTGGCAAAGTTGAGGTCCTGCTTACAAAGCAGTCGGATGACGATCCGCTCGTCTGGGAAGCGCTCGCGCGCCCGGGACGCAAGTTGACACCCGGCGAACACGTATTCTTCGGCGGCGCAGAGACCGAAGCCGACCACCGCCTCGCCGCAGAGATCATCTCGGTCGGCGACTTCGGCGAGCGGACGCTCCGCTTCGACCCGGTCCCTGATTTGTTCGCCGAAATCGAGCAGCTCGGCCACGTGCCGCTACCACCCTACATCTCGCGCGAAGACGCCCCCTCCGACCGCGAACGCTATCAGACGGTTTACGCGCGCGAGCGCGGCTCCGTCGCCGCTCCTACCGCCGGCCTCCACTTCACGCCGGAAGTTCTAACCGCCATTCGCCAGCGCGGCGTCGAGACCGCGGAGATAACCCTGCACGTCGGGCTTGGAACATTCCAGCCGGTGCACGCCGAGCGGGTGGAGGATCACAAGCTGCACCGCGAGCGCTATTCAATCTCGGCGGAAGCTGCGAAAGCGATCAATTCCGCGCGAGACTCCGAGCGCCGCATCATCGCCGTGGGAACCACTTCCGTTCGCACGCTCGAATTCGCCGCGTCACAATCGCCTGACGGGAACATTCAGCCCGGCAGCGGCGAGGCGGAAATCTTTATTTATCCCGGATACAAGTTCCGCGTGGTGGACGCCATGCTGACCAACTTCCATCTGCCGCAATCCACGTTGCTGATGCTGGTTTGCGCCTTCGCCGGAAAGCAAAACGTCGTCCGCGCCTACGAGCACGCCGTCAAGGAGCGCTACCGCTTCTTCTCCTACGGCGATTGCATGTTCATCGAGTAATTTCTCGAACCGTCTGTTTGAGCGTTCAATTCAGCCACGAGTCCGAGGCAGCACGCGAGAATAGCTGCGAGTGAGATTGAGGAAAACGAATAGAGCAGCCAATTACCCCGGAAGGTGTCCTCCCAGAAAGCTTCCACCCCCATCAGCGTCAGACTGAGGGGGACTACCTTCGATAGATAGCCAGGAAGCGTTCTCTTGATGACCCCAGGCCTGAATAGAACAAAAGCGCAGCAGGAACTTACGACTGCCAGAGTGAGCAGGCAAACGCCTTGCGGGCCCCCGAGGTGTGCAGATAAGGGGCTATTCACCACAATGAGTATCGATCCCACGATATAGATCACAAACGTGATCGTTCCAACCTTCACCGCGCGTTCAAGGCTTTTAAGCAAACTCTCCTTTGACAGGCTAGCCGTAGCGCGTACGGGCAAGGTGATCATCGTCCTCAAGGCGAACCAAAACAGCCAAGAAAGACAAACTGCGGCCGAAGTGAGCGCGGTTTCGTTGATTTCAGTTGAAAGCGTGCTGTCCGCCAGAGAAAGCAGTACCACGAGCAATGCGCTCAGGACCAAAACCAAGCTGGCGGAATTATTCCTGACCACGTCCCGCAGTATGGGTTCCTTGTAGGCCAGAGAAGGGTGAACCATCTTGAGAGTCCAGCCCAGCCACAGGATGATGCCCATGAAGAGAGCGACGAGGAGATACGGGCCACTTATGTCCACAGAAAGCACCCTCAACTTACTTAGATTTGTCCTGAGAGTCGCTAAGCTGCCACCATCCTTTAAACTATTTCCTTGGCTCCCCCAAACCAAAAGCGGCTCTTCTTGATCGATACCTACTCGTTTATCTTCCGCGCCTACCACGCGATGGCGCGGCAGCGGCCCATGTCCACCAAGACGGGCATTCCCACCGCCGCGACCTACGTGTTCGTGAACATGCTGAAAAAGCTACGCGCGGACTTTTCGCCCGAGTACATCGCCGCCATCTTCGAGAGCGGGCCGACCTTTCGCGACGAGCAGGCAGCCACGCGTAAGGCCATCCAGAAGTTCGACATCAAATCGCAGAGCTTCACCGAAGTCGCCTACGCCGGGTACAAGGCCAACCGCGCCGAGATGCCGCCCGACCTCCGCCAGCAGGTCCCATTCATCAAGCGCGCCCTCGCCGCGTACCGCATCCCCATGCTCGAGAGCACCGGCTTCGAGGCCGACGACGTGATTGGCACGCTCGCGCACAAAGCTGCGAAGGAAAGTTTTGAAGTTTTCGTAGTCTCGTCAGACAAAGACATGCTGCAACTCGTCGGCGGCAAAGTGTGCGTGCTCAATCCCCCGAAAGACAACCTGATCTGCGACGCCGCCAAGGTCGACGAGATCCTGGGCGTGAAGCCCGAACAAGTCGTAGACGTGATGGCGCTGCGCGGTGATTCGGTCGATAACATCCCCGGCGCGCCTGGTATCGGCGACAAGGGCTCGGTCGAGCTCATCCAGCGCTTCGGCTCGCTCGATTCCCTGCTTGCGCACGCAAGCGAAGTGGAGAAGAAGAGCTACCGCGAGTCGCTGCTCAACAATAAAGAGCAGATCCTGTGGAGCAAGCAGCTGGTCACCATCGATTGCAACGTGCCGATCGAGTTCGAACCTGAGGCCATGCGCGCTCAGGAGCCGCAAGGTCAGGAGCTGCGCGAACTCTTCACCGAACTCGAGTTCACCACGCTGTTGAAAGATATTTCCCCTTCTGTCGTCCTCGCCGACACCGACTACCGCGCCGCCAACAGCGCAGATGACATTAAGAAGTTGCTGAAGGGGATTCCCAAAGGCGGAGCGTTGGCCATCGCTGTCGAGTTCGCCGCGGCCGCTACAGTGAGCGAATCGGAAGCAGACGAGCTCGAAGCCGAGTCGGGCACACTTCCGCTGATCCCGCCAGCGCTGGCCGCCGGAACCGTCGTGCCCGCGGGAAAGATCGCCATCTCCGGAAAAGCCGGTGAGGCGCTCACTATCGAGCTCGATGGCGGCGCCATCAACGATGCTCTGGCGGCTGCGCTCGCCGAACCGAAGCTCCCGAAAGCCTTTCACGACTACAAAGCCGCGCTGCATGCGTTCGTTCCGCGCGGCATCGAGCTTCGGGGAGCCCGCGACGAGACCAGCTTGTATTCGTACCTGCTGAACTCCACATTCTCCAATCACGCCCTCCCGGAGATTGGCCTTCGGCAATTCAACCTGAAGCTTTCCGGAGAGGTCGCCGAGTCTGCCGACGTCACCGGCCGCGCTGCCGCCATGCTGCGCAAAGAAGTGGACGATGCCGGCCTGCTACCCGTTTACGAGATGATCGACCTGCCGCTCGTCCCCGTGCTCGCTTCCATGGAGCGCGCCGGCGTGAAGATCGATCAGAAGCAACTCGGTGTTCTCTCCAAGCGCCTCGATGGCGAGTGCAGCAGCAAGGCCAAGCTCATCCATCAGCTTGCCGGCCAGGAATTCAACATCAACTCGCCCAAGCAGCTTGGCGACGTGCTCTTCAACAAGATGAACCTGCCCAAGCCGGTGAAGTACGGTAAGGGCAAGACGATTTCGACCGCGGTCGATGTCTTGGAAGAACTCGCCGCTGAACACGAGATTGCGAAGCGCGTGCTCGAGTACCGCCAGGTTTCGAAGCTGAAGTCCACATACGTGGACGCGCTGCCGATGTTGCTGAATCCCGAAACGGCGCGCCTGCACACCACCTTCAACCAGACAGGCACCGCGACGGGCAGACTCTCTTCAACGAACCCCAATTTGCAAAACATCCCCATCCGCACCGAGCAGGGACGCGAGATCCGTGCCGCCTTCATCGCCGAAGAAGGTCACGTGCTGCTCGCTGCCGACTACTCGCAGATCGAACTTCGCCTGCTCGCCCACTTTTCCGGAGATGAGCTTCTGGTGGAAGCTTTCCGCCGCGGCGATGACATCCATGCGCTCACCGCGTCGCAGGTCTTCGGCGTACCACCCATGATGCTCGACGCCGAGCACCGCCGCCGCGCCAAAGCGGTGAACTTCGGCATCGTCTACGGCATCTCGCCATTTGGCCTTGCCGCGCAGCTCGATATTGAGCAGAAGGAAGCCAAGCAGTTCATCGAGGCATATTTCACAAAGTACAAAGGTGTGCGCGCCTGGCTAGATAGTGTTCTCGAGCAAGCGCGCAAAGAATCCAAAGTCTCAACCCTCTTCGGACGCACGCGCCCGATTCCCGATATCAATAGCAAGAACGCGAATATGCGCGGCTTCGCAGAGCGCACCGCGACCAACACTCCGCTGCAAGGCACGGCAGCCGATCTGATCAAGCTGGCGATGATACGTCTCGACGAGGAGCTGCGCACCCGCAAGCTGAAATCGCGTATGACGCTGCAGGTGCACGACGAGCTTGTCTTCGAGGTCCCGCTGGACGAAGTGGAGACAATGCGCGACCTGGTGCGCGACAAGATGGAAAATGTCTATGAGCTGAAGGTTCCTATTGTGGCTGATATTGGGGTGGGTAAAAACTGGCGGGACATGGATTAGCTACTCACCGATCGCCGAACGTATCGCCCCGCTGATCGCATCGGCAAACTTTTTCACCAGAGCTTCCGACTCCGCCTCGATCATCACGCGCGCCAGCTTCTCCGTCCCCGAGTAGCGCACCACCACGCGCCCGTTGCCATCCAGTGACTTCTCCGCCACGGCGATCGCTTCCGCGACTGCCGGAATCTCCTTCAACGGCCTCTTCTCCCGCACACGGATGTTCTGAATCGTCTGGGGGAATACCTTGAAGTCGCTCAGCAACTCGTCGAGCGACTTCCCGCTACGGGCGATGATTTCCAAAATCCGCAGCGCGGTTAACAGTCCGTCGCCGGTGGTTGCGTCGCCGTCGCGGAAGAGGATGTGACCGCTCTGTTCGCCGCCAAGCGTCGCGCCCGTCTTGTTCATCTCTTCCAGTACGTATTTGTCGCCCACTGGGGCGCGCAGCATCTTGATGCCGGAACGTTTCAGCGCGGCTTCGAGTCCCATGTTCGACATGGTCGTCGCGACCACCAGATCTTCTTTCAGCGCATTCCGCGCCTTCATGTCGCGCGCAGCCAGAAGAAGCAGCGCGTCGCCATTGACGACGTTTCCATGGGAATCCGCGAAGAGGACGCGGTCAGCGTCGCCGTCGAAACATATCCCGATGTCGAGAGCGCGCAGCATCACCTCGCCCGCAACCACTTCCGGATGCAGCGCGCCGCACTGCTCATTGATGTTGCGGCCGTTTGCCTGATTGTGCGTAAAGACGGCGCGCAAGCCGGCGCGGTCGAAAATCTCCGGCGCAAGGTCCACCGCGGCACCATTCGCACAATCGATGACCGCTCGAACCCCGCCCAAACGCAGTTTGACGTGCGACATGAGCCACTCGGCATAGTCATGGTCGAGCGAAGAATCGTGATAAAGCGGGGCGATGATCTGCGGCGGAGTGGCACCGCCGTTCAACTCGTTGAAGATGATGGACTCGATGTCCATCTCAGCGGCATCGGAGAGCTTGAAGCCATCGTGCCCGAAGATCTTGATTCCGTTATCGCGCCACGGATTATGCGACGCCGAAATAACAATCCCGGCTGCAAAGTCTCGCGTGCGCGCGAGGTAAGCGACCCCCGGGGTGGTGATGACTCCTGCACTTTCAGTGGTGGTATTTGCCGATGCGAGGCCCGCAGCGACCGACTCCGCGATCTGCGGCCCGGATTCGCGCGTGTCCATCCCGATGACCACGTGCAGGCTGGCGTGCTGGCGGGCTAGGTAAAGCCCAAGCGCGCGTCCCACGGCAAAGGTCGTCCGCGGATCAAGCGGAAATTCGCCCGCGACGCCGCGGATGCCGTCGGTGCCGAAGAGGTGCCGGGCTGATTGTTGGGGAACGCTCAAGAGTCCATTCTACAAAAAAGGAAATCGCGCCCTCAGGCGCGATGAGTTCTGCTCAAAATCCTCTACCGCCCGGCTCCAGCCGCCATCTTCTTCACCATGGCGATCACTAGCTTGCGGTCGCTGTCGTTCAGGTTGCCGGAATAACGGCGTATCTGGCTCAGGAAGCGTAGTTCGTCATCGGTAAGTTGCGGGACGACCTTGCCGTGCCCGTTGTCACTACCGGATTCGGCGAAGAACTGCCCCAGCGGCATCTCCATAGCTCCTGCGATCTTGGCCAGGGTATCGAGCGAAGGGATGGTGTGCCCGTTCTCCACGCGCGAAAGATAGCAGCGCAGCAGCCCAGTACGTTTTTCGATATCGCCTTGCGACATCCCCTTTTGCAGACGGAAATTGCGGATGGTGTCACCGATGTTCATCGAGGCTTCCACTTTGTTTTGTCCTATGGGTGCTGCATCTGCCGCTCCGAACTGCTAGCTTCTCGGAGCCGTCTGGGGAGTGGCTGCATAGTAATCAGAGAGGAACCTCTTGGCAAGGACAAAAAATGACAACGTCGGCAGGCGTACCGAGTAGGAATGTTTATCGCTTGGATGAAAAACTTTGCACGCCGGAGTCGACGTCATCGAATACTTGGAATAGTGCGAGCAGGCTCACCAGCTTCAACACCTTGCGTGGACGCTCCTGCAGCGCGACCAGGCGGCAGTCTCCTTGCCGGTTACGCGAAGAAGTCATCGCCTGTACCAGGATTCCGATTCCGGAGGAGTCCAGAAAGGTGACTTCTTCCATGTCGAGCAACCAGTTGTAGCGGCGGTGCTCAACCGTTCCGCCAGCCGCGAGCGCACGTCGTGGATAGTCGGCTCGCCCAGGGCTAATTTGCCGCGGATCTTGATTACATCAACCCCCGCGACCGGGCGCACCGATACGGTTTTCGCTTCCGTTGGTTTCATGGGACCCGGCCGGCGGCTATTTTTTCAGCGTGGCCGCGAAGAAGTCGCTGATCCGCTTCTTCGCATCCGCCGTGGCCTCGGGATTGTATCCCTTCCCATTGATCGGGTTCTGGAAACCGTGGCCGGCATCGGGGTAGATCTTAAAGTCCACCGGATTTCCATTCGCTTTCATCTGCGCTTCGAACTTGTGGACGGCCTCCGGCGGGATTCCCTGGTCCTTCCCGCCAAAATTGCCCAGCATCTTGGCGTGAATCGCCTTTACATCGCTGTCGGACTCCGGCAACGGGCCGTAGTTCACGACCGCTGCCGCGAGGGTGGGCTCCGCGACCGCGAGCTGCGCGGAATAGCCGCCTCCCATGCACCATCCGATGGAGCCGATCTTGTTGGCGTCCACGTTCGGCTGCGATTTCAAATACGCCACCGCACCTTGCAAGTCGCGCATGGCGCGTTCTCGAGGAAGTCCGCTCATCAGCTCATGGGCTTCGTCGCGCGTCGTCGCCACTTTTCCGCGGTAGAGGTCGACGGCGAGGGTCTCATAGCCCTGGAATGCCAGATCCTGGGCCTGCTGCTTCACCCAGTCGTTTAGTCCCCACCACTCCTGTATGACGACGATGGCCGGCAGCTTCGTGCCCCCTCTCGTCGCAGGGGTGTACAGAATACCGGAGACGGTCTCATCTCCACTCTCGTAAGAAACCGTCTTCGAGCTGACCTTTGAGTCTGCAGCAGCCGCGAAAACACCAAAGCAGATGATTGCAATGAACAACAAAAGAATGCGCTTCATCCTTGCCTCCCTGATTGAGATTTCTTCAGATCCAACTCCAGATACAACGTGCCCGGCTGTGGATTCGCGCGGTACGGCGCGATCTCCTCAAACCCGAGCCTCTGGTACATCTTCACTGCAGCTGCCATTTCGGATGGCACGGTATCGAGCCGCACGCGGCCGTAGCCGATCTCGCGCGCGGCTTCAATGATCGCGTTCGTCAGCGCCAAGCCGACGCACTTGCCGCGGAACGCCGGGCGCACATACAACCGCTTCATTTCAGCAACATCCGGCTCAAACTCATGCAGCGCCACACACCCGGCGGCTTGGGAGTCGATATACGCGATCAACAATCGCCCTCTCGGCGGAGCATAGTCCCCGGGGAGTCCGGCGAGTTCTTTATCGAAGTTCTGGAAGCAAAGGGAGAAGCCGAGAGATGCTCCGTACTCCTGAAAAAGTGTGCGGGCAAGCGCGATCTGCTCCGGAGTCTTGGCCTGTTCGAGATGAGCGGTTGCGATCATGTGCTTCAGGATGCTCGCGCAGCATCGCCCGATTCGGAAACTACCCCATCAACATTCCGCCGTTGACCTTCAGCACGTTCCCCGTGATGTATCCCGCCTCTTCAGAGGCCAAGAAGCACACGGCGTTAGCAATGTCGGCATCTGTTCCCGTTCGGCCGAGCGGAATCATCTTCAAGGCTTCCTGCTTCACTTCGGGAGAAAGCGTCTCGGTCATGGCAGTCTCGATAAAACCGGGCGCGATCGCATTTGCCGTGATGCCGCGCGAGGCGACCTCGCGTGCCACCGCCATCGTCAGCCCGATCAGCCCGGCTTTCGATGCCGAATAGTTGGCCTGCCCCGCCTGGCCGGTCTGTCCAAAAACACTGCTGATGTTGATGATGCGCCCCCAGCGCTGCTTCAGCATGGAACCGAGTACCGCTTGAATGCAGAGGTGGGCGCCCGTGAGGTTGGTATTCAGCACCGTGTCCCAATCGGCCCGCTTCATGCGCAGGACGAGTGTGTCGCGGGTCACGCCGGCGTTGTTGACCAGGATCTCGATCTTCCCAAACTTCTCAATCACAGCCTTGACGCCCTGCTTGATCGAGTCCTCGTTGGCGACGTCGATCTTGAAAGCAGCGGCCTCGCCGCCGGCGTCGGTGATCTCCTTCACCGCCTGTTGCAGCTTTTCTTCATTTCGGGCCGCCAGCGCGACTTTCGCCCCACCCTTAGCCAGCCCCATGGCGCATGCCCGGCCGATTCCTTGAGAGGCTCCCGTGACCAACGCCACGCGTCCTTTGAGGGAAAGCATCAACTCTCCTTGGCGGCAAGCCCGCCCTGCGACTCGCGATTATAAATTGCCGATTAAGGGTTAACTCGCCTGACAACAGCAGGTTTACTCATGCCATCTCATTCAGGGCTGCCTCTGGTTTCGCTGGCGGCGAAATAAATACGGTACCCAAGGGCCCCGCACCATGGTTCAAGATCGGTCTTCTCTCACCAAGTTCAATCTCACCAGGCTCCTTATACTCGGCCTTTTAGTTGTCTTTGTCGTGTTTCTGCAGGCATGTGGCGGCGGTAGCTCGAATAGTTCCAGCAACAACAATGGAGATGGCGGCCCGACTCCTGGCAGCAACAATCCCGGAAACATCAACGCCGTCAACCATGTCGTATTCATGCTGCAGGAGAACCGCAGCTTCGATAACTACTTCGGAAAGATGAACGATTACCGCGCTACCAGGGGGTTGAGCACCGATGTAGATGGGATTCCCCCGCAGGGCTTCACAAACCCAGCGTTCGACGGGCTGACGCTGGTCGGGTCATTCCGGTGGAACAGCGTATGTCACGAAGAGGTAAGCCCTGGCTGGAGAGAAAGCCACCGGCAATTTAATCGCAACGACCCAGCCTCAAGCGTCGGTGCCAATGATGGTTTCGTGTACTCAGCCGCCAATTACAGCCGCAACACCGGCGGTGCTGACGTGCAAGGTATTCGCGCAATGGGCTATTACGATGAAGGCCATCTGCCCTACTACTACTTCATGGCAAGCCAGTTCGGTACGTCAGATCGTTTTTTCTCTTCTATCCTGACCAACACGCCGGCGAACCGCCTGTACTCTTTTGCCGCAACCTCGGCGGGTTTCACCCGGTTGCCCACTCATTCTATTAACGTGCCCACGATCTGGAGCCGGTTAGAGGACAAAGGCATCTCCTGGAAGATCTACTCCGACAAGCCGGGCTCAACTACGCTCAGCTTTTTCCAGCCTTTCGCGCGTCAGCATATGGACCACATTTTCCCTTACGCGCAGTTCATGACTGATGCGAAGAACGGGACTTTGCCGAGCGTCGCCTTTATCCAAAACCAGACAAGCAAAGATGAACACCCGACCGCAAATATCCAGGCCGGCGCTGCGTTCGCTTCCACGTTCATCAATGCGCTGATGCAGGGCCCCAACTGGAAGGATTCCGTCTTCTTCCTGAGTTATGACGAGGCCGGCGGCATCTATGACCACGTTTCGCCACCCAATGCTCCAGCGCCCGACGCTATCCAGCCCATCGACGACTCGCCCGACGGCCCATTCGTCGGTTTCGATCGCTACGGCTTCCGCATCCCGTTCATGGCGATTTCACCGTTTACGAAGCCGGGCTTCGTCTCGCACACTGTCGCCGACAACACGGCCATCCTCAAGTTCATTGAGACACGCTTTGGACTTTCGAACCTGACCGCGCGCGATGCAGCGCAGCCCGACTTGCAGGAGTTCTTTGACTACGCTGGCGTGCCCAATGCGACCCCGCCGAGCCCGCCTGCGCAGCCCACGAACGCTCCCTGCTACTACAACGCTATTCCGTAAGGGACTACTCCGAAGAATCGCGCACTACGGCCTCGCTTGCACTCGCAGCGAGGCCGGTTCGCATGTCCCCGATCCGCTCAAGCGAGCTCGCCGGTGCTGGCGCAACGCCCGGCTCCGCAGCAACATCGCGGAAGAGCACTCGTAGTACCGGCGGCGCGAAAATAGTGGTCGCCGCGGTCATGAAGATCACGATTGCATAAGCGCTCGGCGAAACCATATTCATCTGTAACCCGATCAAGGCCACGATCAATCCCACCTCGCCGCGCGGCGTCATGCCGACTCCGACCTGCATCGCCGTCTGATAACCCTTGCCGAGCACCGGCAGCCCACAACCCACTATCTTCGCAATGATCGCGAGCACGCAGATGATCACCGCAGAGACCACCAGTTGGGGCGTCAGTACTCGCAGATCGAGTCGCGCGCCCATAGTGAAGAAGAAGAACGGTGCCAGGAATTCGTTGATCGCCTCCACTCGCGGTTGCAGATTCCAACGCGGCGAGAAGTCGGAGAATGTGAGCCCGGCAAAGAACGCGCCGATGATCGCCGCCAGCCCGATCTTCTCCGCGGCGACCGAAAGTCCCAGGCAGATGGTCAGCGCCAGTATCAGTTGTGGATTATGCGTCGAGAGCCGCCCGATGTTGGGCGAGACGCGCCGCATCACGCGCGGCGCCACGAACAGCATGAAGACGCAGAACGCCAGAGCTTCGAACGTTAGCACCGTCAGCTGCAGCCACTTCACTCCGCCGACCGACGCTAATCCCACCACGAACGCCAGCAGGATCATGCCGATGATGTCGTCGAGCACGGCGGCACCCAGAATGATCTTGGCCGCGAGCGTCTTCAGCGCGTCCAGGTCGCGCAGCACTCGGGCCGTGATCCCGACGCTGGTCGCGACCATGGCAGCAGCTACGAATGTGCTCTCGTGAATGGGATGGCCGCTCAGTTCCATGTAGCCGAAGCCGAGCACGAACGGCAGCGCGATTCCTCCCAGCGCCACCCCTGTAGCTTCCCTTCCGACTTTGAGCAGATCTTTAGGCCGGGTCTCCAGGCCTACTGTGAACAGCAAGAAGATAGCGCCCAGTTCCGCGATTGACATCACAGTCGGGCTGGGAATCACCCATTTCAGGGTGAAGGGCCCAAACACCACGCCCGAGAGGATCTCCCCGAGCACGGCCGGCATTTTCAGCCGCTCGAACAGCTCTCCCCCGAGTTTGGCCGCCACAAAAATGACGAACAGCTCAAAGAGCAGAGTTTGGGTATCGTGCGGCATAGGTCGCAGAGCAGAACACTTTGCCAGAGGGTCTCTCTAATTTTCTACGCTGATTGCATTCTGCGCGCCACTGAAATCGAAAACTGCTGCTCTCGAGAAGCCGAACAACGTAACCAAGAGGCAAAACATCCAACCGTTCTCAGCCTGACGCTTCTTGCCGCCTGGAGGGATTCATGGCACGAAATCTGATGCTTCGCTGGGCCAAAACGCCCTTCTACTTCAACTCGGCCGCACACCTGACGCGCATCGGCAATCAGCGCGCGATGAACCTGGGCGAGTTCGCGCAGGCCCTTGAGAAAGTTCCGGAAGATGCGATCTTCCAGCACACCTTCCAAACCCTGCAGGAGCACCACTATATCCAGGAAGGCTTTTCGAACGACTTCGCCCATTGGACCTACGCTTCCTGCAACGAAATAGAATTGGCGGAACGTCTCTCCAGTGTTGACGTCCGCGAATACACGTCGATCAAAGCGTTGCGAGACCGCATTCTCGGTATCGTCAGCGAGTACCTGAAGCGAAACGAACGCGCGCGCGAACGCGCCGCCTTCGAGCCTTTTTACTTCTGCGCGTCAGACACCATCGTCATCCCCACTCCCTGGGTGGCGCGCAACGTCAGCGAATTTGCGGAAGCGATGCGCAAGGTCAGCATCCACAGCATCCACTACCACTTCATCAATGCGCGCTTGCGGCTCAAGCTCAACACCAACGACTTTTCTCTTTGGCTGGAGAACGACCTCGAACTCGGCGCTCTGGCTGATCGCATCAACCGCATCGATATCTACACGTCAACGCTCAACGACGTACGCAACCAGATCCTGCGCGTCGTCGAGAACGCAGCCTAAAGCAAACGTCCCTGCCGCCAAAGCATCACAAGTGAGGAACTATGGCTGAGAAAGACAAGAAGATTGCGACTCCGAACGCGACCGAGCCGTTGCGCGGCGTGAAATCGGGACCCGAGAAGACCGCGGACGAGAACACCGCTGGCGAAAACACAATGATCGAGCGCCGCAACACCGAGCCGGCGACGCCGCCCGTGCGTGAACGCCGAAAATACAAAGTCTCGGAGACGCCTCCGCCTCCTCCTCCGCCGCCCAAGCTGAACGACTACGCCGCGATCATCGGCCAGCCGGAGATCGATGAGATCCGCTACATCGCGCGCCTGCTGCGCGGCAAGACAGTGAAGATGGTGAACTCCACCGCCGTCGGCGGCGGCGTGGCAGAGATCCTGAACCGCCTCATCCCGCTGATGCAGGAGCTCGAAGTCCAGACCAAGTGGGAAGTCATCACCGGCGGCAACGACTTCTTCGAAGTCACCAAGGGTTTCCACAACGCCCTGCACGGCGGCGATTATCACCCGACCAAAGAGATCTTCGATATTTTCCTGATGTACAACGAGCAGAACCGCCAGCGCATGGAATTCGTCGAGGACCTGTTCGTCATCCACGATCCGCAGCCAGCGGCGCTCATCCGCTCGAAGGAGCGCAACCGCGGCAAGTGGATCTGGCGCTGCCACATTGATCTATCGAATCCCCACCGCGAAGTTTGGAATTTCCTGAAGCCGTTCGTCGAGCAGTACGACGCGACAATCTTCTCTTCTCCGGCGTTCACTCGCCAGCTTTCGGTGCCGCAGTATCTTTTCTATCCCAGCATCGACCCGCTCTCGGAGAAGAATAAAGATCTCGACGAAGCCTACGTGCAAAAGGTCTGCGACGACTTCGGCATTGACCGCAAGCGCCCCGTCATCACCCAGATCTCACGTTTCGACCGCCTGAAAGATCCAGTTGGCGTGATCCAGGCGTACAAACTCGCAAAGAAATATGTCGATTGCCAGCTCGTGCTCGCCGGCGGAGGCGCCAGCGACGATCCCGAAGGCGCGGTCGTGCTCGCGGAAGTGATGCAGGAAGCGGGCGACGATCCCGATGTGATCATCCTCAATCTGCCGCCGTGGTCGGCTCTCGAGATTAACGCGCTACAACGCGCCTCAAATATCGTGATCCAGAAATCGCTTAAAGAAGGTTTCGGCCTGACCGTTACTGAAGCGCTCTGGAAGAACAAGCCTGTCATCGCGGGTGCGGTTGGCGGGATTCCCACGCAGGTCATCCACAAGCTTACCGGCGTGCTGGTCCATTCGGTCGAAGGATGCGCGTATCAGATCCGGTACCTGCTCACGCATCCGGAATTCGCCGCGCAACTCGGCCGCAACGGTCACGAGCACTCGAAGGAAAACTTCCTGCTCACGTCCAACGTGAAGCGCTGGCTGATCCTCTACCAGCAGATGCTCGGCCTGAACAAACCGGTGAAGGTCGCATAGCCAAGAAGCCTCGGCGGGTGAGATACAATCCGCCGACGCTTCATGCTCAACAGCCGCCGTTTTCTTATCCTCAATCTGATCGGATACGCCGCTCTGTTCGCGGTGAACGCTCTCCATGTTCCCTGGACGTCCCAGGGCGAGGAAGCCAAGCGGCTCCTCTTCGGGCGCGAGACTACGTATCTCATCGTCGCCGCCCAAATGATTGTGATGCTGTACCTTTTCGCGCTGTATTTTCTTGCGTTGCGGAATTGGAAAGAGCTTCAATTCTCGGTCACTCAGGTTGTGACGATTGCGACAGCCAGCGCTTTCGCTGCGTGGTGCAGCGTGCCGGGCGTGAACTCCGCCGATCCCTGGGCGTATCTCGAGTTCGGACGCATGGCCGGCGTGCACGGCATGAACCCCTATCTGCACGCTTATCCCGAGGTACACGATTCGTATTCGCCCTACGCGTGGTTTCCGTTGACGATGCCTTACGGCCCCGTAGTTTTGCTGTCACTCATTCCTGCCGCATGGGTCTCGACCATCAACTTTCTCGCCGCCATCTTCTTCATGAAGCTCGAATGGCTCGCCGCCTACGCCGCGAGTACATGGTTGTTGCTGCGGATCCTGCAGCGCATCTCGCCCGATCCGACCTACGGACTATTTCTCTTCGCGCTGAACCCGCTGCTGCTTCTTGAGCTGATCGTCACCGGCCACAACGATGGCCTCGTGATCCTTTTCGCGCTGCTCTCTTTGTTTTTCCTGCAAAAGGAACGCGGCGCACTCGCGCTCTGGTCAGCGCTGCTGTGCGTGCTGGTGAAGTTGTCCGGGATTCTGCTGCTGGTGGGGATTGCGATTTTGCTTCTTCGCAGACGCGACTGGAAAAGTTTGTCGCTCGCAGGCGCGGCAGTCGCGCTCACACTGTTCGTATCGAAGGTAACCCTCCTTCCGACCGCAGCCACCTGGCGCAACCTAACCAATCCAAACACCGTCATCAACTTCAATTCGCTGCACGGGTGGCTGCTCTTTGAGCTGACCCCTCGCATCCAGTCGCTCTACTTAAATCGGCCGCTCAGCGGACCGCGGCTGGTGATTGCCGGCTTATTCGCCCTCTTCTGCCTGTGGCGCCTGCTTCGCATCCGCGACTTCGCCAGCCTGATCACCGAAACCGCGAACATGACCATCGCGCTGATCGTCCTCTACTCCGGACAATTCTTCTCCTGGTACCTCACTTGGCTCTTCCCATACGCGGCGTTAACAAACTCCAAGCGCCTGCGCCAGGGCGTGCTGCTCTATTCCTTCACTGCGCTCTGGCTGTATTCGATTCCAATTCTTTGGGTAGAAACCAACTTGCCTCTGCGGATCGCGCGTTGGGCGCTTGCTCACGTTGCGCCGCTCGCTCGCCTTATTATTCCTTCGCGTGCAGCCGCCGAATCGGCCAAACCAGCACCTTCATCCGCTTAGAGAAATGCAGCAGAGGTTTTTCGGCCGGCAGCGTGATTCCGGCAGCACTCGCCATCAGATTGCGCCCGATCTCCGCCTCCGCCGTTTGCAGCTTCCACGGTAGATGATGAATGTCTGCAGCGTAGACCTCGCCCATATGAACCGTATACAGGCGGTATCGCTCGGTAAGAAAGTGCTCCAGCGACCCCGGCGCTGAGATCGCCGCCGCTGACGTCGGCTTATACACCGCTTCAAATTCCGCATGCGGCGAGCGATACCGGATGCTCCAATACTGCACCTCTTTCGTTCCATACTCGCCGCCGTCGGTCACTTCCGCCGACATGCGCGCATAGAAATAGGGCAAGTGATACCCGAGCCGCGCGCCCCAGACTGCCGGGGGATTGAAAGCATCCAGGCTGAAGAAGAAAACTCCCGGCTTGCCGTTGTAGGTCACGTAGGTGCGCACGTTCAGTTCAGGAAATGCCGAGAGCAGCGGCACGGGTGGCACGCCGCGCGGAGCGACATCGGTCATGTGGAATGGCGTGATGGCAAGCCAAGCTTTGCCGTCATACAGGTCGAGTGGCAGCTCCGGCGGGACCAGCGGGCGCAGTTGCTCAGCAGGCAGGCTCCAGTGCGCGAACAGCAGATCGTTCCACGTCTGCCGCATGATCCACGGCGACGGGGGCACCGGCCACGGCCGGTGCTCTTGATGCTTCAGGATCTCTTCTGTACTCACGGGAGCATTATCGCAGGCAAAAGAAAACGGCGGGCTCGGGGCGCGCCGTTCGGCCAGAGAGATGAAAAACTTAGTTGCCCAACGAAACCAGTGCTTCCTGTGAAGCTACTGCATCCACCGGCTTTGCCTGGTAGCTGTGGTTCTCCACTTCTACGATAGCTTTCCCATACACGCGGGTGTCAGCCACAGAGTGCATGTGCACCGGCAGAGTGAATCCAGCGACATCGGTAAAGTCCTGCACGAACTCGATCTTCTTGATGAACACCGAAGGCGACTTCACGAATTCGCCTTCCGCGCGGACCAGGCTTCCGGTCGTCACGTCCACGGCAATGTGGCCTTTGAATAGGCCAACGCGCTTATCGCGCGGCTTCACCGAGTAAACGTGGACCACGCGTCCGCCGATCTGGTCGTCACCGCGGAAGCTGAACTTGTAATTCTGGTCATTGATCGCGGTCGCGTAGCCTTCGTTCTTCTGAACGTGTGAAGCTTCCGACTGCAGCAGCCGCACGATCACGTTCGATTTCACGAAGCCATCGCCTTCGAACCGCACCGGCTGGAACTTCAGGCTGTTCGGCGCGCTGTAGCTGCGCGTCAATTCGAACTCGCCGTGTTGCGCCGTGCTCGGCAGGTCGGCTGCAATCACCGTTTTTGCGGTGTACGCGCCCAGCTGCACATTTTGGCGTTGCAAGCGGCGGAAGTAGGTCTCCAGCGCAAGCTCAGGCGCCATGCGCGGCAGCGAAGTCGAAACGTTAACCGGAAGCGCGGTGGCATTTTGCTGCGCCCGGAGCTCACGGACCGATATCGTTCCAGCAACTGGGGTAGATTCCGCGCGCAATTCTTGCACCGAGATGGTTCCAGATACCGGGGTCGATTCCGCCCGAAGCTGCTGAACGGAGATGGTCCCATTCACCGGCTTGGCGTTGTACTCGTTATAAAGCTCTTGAACGGAGATGGTGCCGGCCTGTGCCTGGGCTGCGACGCTAGCGCCGAGCACCATAAAGGTACCGATAAGATTGCGGATTGTGCTGTTCTTAAACAATGCTCTACCTTCTACCTATTAAGCCAACAAAACGTCTACGGGGGGTGTCTTGCTAAGGACTTTTCCGCAGCGATCGGGGGTACAAACAATATACATTAAGCCTTGTATTTTGAGGAGGTTACTTTCGTAACACCTCCACCTTAGCCCCTTGCTGCCGCCCTTTACTCCTCCGTTAACCGATTAGAGGGAAAAACGACCTCTGGGATTCAAATTCCTTCGATTCGCACCTTCCAGCTCTGCCTTTGTGGCGCAAGAAAGCGCGCATCAAGACTTAAACGGAAGTCTGATACGATTCCTTCTCCGCCATGTCCGAGATACTCGCCCCCGCGCCTGCCCAGAAGAACGAAAAAACAGCTGAAAAGGTTCCCGCAGCCTCCACCAACGTCTTTGCCGTGTATGGGGTTGAGCCCGAGGTGCAGGCCTACGCCATGGCCAAGTATTCCCGCTCGGCGCTTTCTATGCGCGAGTCGTTGAAAGAGATCAACGACCAGAAGGCCGAAAAGTTTCTCAACACCTTTTACTTCCAGTACGGCCATCGCTCCATTGCCGATCTTGCACACATCGCCTTCGCGATTGAAAAACTTTCGATGATCGCCGCCATCATCCTGGTGGACGAGCAGCGCTGGGACGGCCAGGAGCGCTCCACGCGCTATCAGGATTTCAAGAAGAGTGGCTACTTCACTCCCGATTTCGGGGGCGAGGCAGCCGCGCTCGAGCTGTATCACGAGACCATCAAGAATCTTTTTGCCGAGTATGAGGCCATTTCCGAAGGCATGTTCCGCTGGCTTGAAGACCGCACGCCCAAGCCGGAGGAGATGAAGCAAGACCAGTACGACCGCACACTGCGCGCCCGCGCCTTCGACATTTCGCGCTACATGCTGCCGCTCGCCACCAACACCTCGCTCGGAGAGATCGTGAACGCGCGCACCCTCGAGACACAGATATCGCGCCTGCTTGCCAGCCCATTCCGCGAGGTCCAGACGCTTGGGGCACTGCTGAAAGACGCCGCGCGCAATCCCTCCGTGAATATCAACCAGGAAAAATGGGCTGACCTGGTCGCACAAGTCCGCGAGCTGAATGCCGACCTTGGCGAGCGCGCTGCGCAGGCGCTGCTGAAAGAAGTACGCGTCTCGCCGACGTTGGTGAAGTACGCCGAGCCGAACCATTACGAGATCGAGACGCGCCGTGAATTTCAGCATGCCGCGCGCGAACTCATGGCCGGAGCAGCCATTGCGAAAGCTCCGCTGGTCGATCTTCTTGAAGATGACGCGCTCGAGGTCGAACTCGCGACCACGTTGCTCTATCAGCACTCGCATTACTCGTATCACCAGATCCGCGACAAAGTTTCCGGGCTCAGCGGCTCACGCGTGCACGAGCTGGTTGCCCTTGGAACGAAGCACCGAGGCCGGCATGACGAGCTTCTGCGCGCCTTCTCCGCCGGCCAGCGCCTCAAATTCGACATCCTTATGGACGTGGGCGGCTTCCGCGACATGCATCGCCATCGCCGGTGCACGCAAATCTGTCAGGACTTCACTGCGGCCCACGGCTTCGATACTCCCGAAGATTTAGTTTCGGCCGGGTTAGGTTCGCGCTACGAAAAAGTAATGAAGAATGCAGCAGACGTCTCCGTGAAGCTCGCAGCCAGCGGCTCCGACGGCGCAGCCCACAATGCTCTTTATGTTTTGCCCATGGGCTATCGCTGCCGTGCGCTCTTCAAGATGGATTTCGCCGAAGCGCTCTACATCAGCGAGCTGCGCACCACGGCCGCGGGGCACTTCTCTTACCGCAACGTCGCCTACGCGATGTACGAGAAGGTCGCTGAGCGGTATCCGGCTCTCGCCAAGCACTTCCGCGTTACCGATGTTCGCAAGCCGGTGAACCTGCTGCAGCGCTAATGTTTCTCTGCTGACAATCCCGGGCTTCTGGAGTAATCTGCGCCTTCCCTTCTTCCCATGAAAGTCGTCGCCATCATTCCCGCGCGCATCGCTTCCACCCGTCTGCGGCGGAAAGTCCTCCGCGAGATCGCCGGCCAGACCATGCTGCAGCGAGTCTACGAAGCTGCCCGCGGATGCAGCGCGCTCGCCGATGTGATCGTCGCCACTGATTCCAACGAGATACTCGCCGTCTGCGAGCGCAATGGATGGACCGCCCGCCTGACCGCTACTACTCATCGCAGCGGCACCGACCGCGTGCATGAAGTCGCGCAGTCTGTCGCCGCCGACGTTTACATCAACGTCCAAGGGGACGAGCCGCTTGCGCACCCCGATCATGTGAACGCGCTCGTTGAGCTGATGAAAAATCCGCGCATCGACGTCGGAACCATCAAGACCCCCTGCCCGCCACAGGATGTGAACAATCCGAATGCGGTGAAGGTTGTGACCGACGCACAAGGCCGCGCGCTGTATTTTTCGCGCTCCTCGGTTCCGTATGATCGCGACAAGACCGGCGACGTCCGATACTTCAAGCACCTCGGCTTCTACGCCTACCGCAAGCCGGCGCTGGACCGCTTCTGCTCCCTGCCGGAATCGCAACTGGAGCGCAGCGAGCGCCTCGAGCAGCTCAGATTTCTGGAAAATGGCATCCCAATCTACGTTACCGAGACGATTCACGATACGATAGGCGTAGACACGGAAGACGACCTGAGACGCGTGGAAGGCCTGATTTTAGCGCGTTCCTGAGGTACTTCGCTTTTTATTCGCTATTTTGCTTGACTTCAATGTATAATCCGCGTTCGAGATTCCCGAGGAGACTCCCATGGCAGTCGCAGATGAACGGAACAAGGCAGTAGATCTGGCTTTTGCGCAGATCGAAAAGCAGTTCGGCAAGGGCTCGATCATGCGGCTCGGCTCGAAAGAAGCCATCGTGCCTATGTCCGTCATCTCTACCGGCGCCATTTCGTTCGACGCTGCCCTCGGAGTCGGCGGATTTCCTCGCGGACGCGTCGTCGAAGTCTTCGGTCCTGAATCTTCGGGCAAAACCACCATCGCCCTGCAAGTCATCGCTGAAGCGCAGAAGGCCGGCGGCCTGGCAGCATTCGTAGACGCCGAGCACGCACTTGATCCCATCTACGCCAAAAAGCTCGGCGTAGACACCGACAATCTCCTCGTCTCGCAGCCCGACTACGGCGAGCAGGCGCTTGAGATCGCCGAAGCCCTCGTCCGCTCCGGAGCGATCGACGTGCTCGTGATCGACTCCGTGGCCGCGCTCGTCCCCAAGGCCGAACTCGACGGCGAAATGGGCGACAGCCACATGGGACTGCAGGCTCGCCTGATGTCGCAAGCGCTGCGCAAGCTCACCGGCATCGTCTCCAAATCGCGCACCTGCATTGTCTTCATCAACCAAATCCGCGAGAAGATCGGCGTGATGTTCGGCAATCCTGAGACCACCACCGGCGGCCGCGCGCTGAAGTTCTATTCCTCCATCCGCATCGATATCCGCCGCATCGCCGCCATTAAGGAAGGTGACCTGGTCGTGGGCTCGCGCACCAAGGTCAAGATCGTAAAGAACAAGACCGCCGCCCCTTTCCGCGAGGCTGAATTCGACATCATGTACGGCGAAGGCATCTCCCGCGAAGGCGACATGCTCGACCTCGCCGCCATCCACAACATTGTGGAAAAATCCGGCTCGTGGTTCAGCTTCAAGGGTGAGCGCATCGGACAGGGGCGCGAGAACGCCAAGCAGTTCCTGAAAGACAATAAAGAGATCGCCAATAAGATCGAGCAGGAAGTCCGCAAAAAGGTCGGCCTCACGGCCGCTCCGGTGCCCGCGCCTCCGCCGGTCGACTCGATGCAGAAGGAAGTTGCGGCCAAAGCTGCGCGGCGCTAGAAATTCCCAAGCCAGCTTTTTGCGGGTCGGCCCCAAACCGCGGGTTTGTCATCCCGAGCGAGCGCGCGAATACTGAGCGCGCGCGAGCCGAGGGACCTAGGTTTTCCCCTCATGCGCGAGCACCGCTATTTCGTGTACATGCTTACGAATACCGTTCGTCGTCCCATCTACACGGGAGTGAGCAATTCCATCACGCGGCGGCAACCCGAGCACAAAGAGAAGGTCGACCCGGGGTCCTACACCGCAAAGTACAACCTGAATCGGCTGCTCTATGTCGAACAGTTTCAGTACATCGACAACGCGATCGACCGCGAAAAACAGGTGAAGCCCTGGAGTCGGAAGAAAAAATCGCGCTCATCGAGTCGGTGAATCCTAAGTGGGATGACCTGAGCCGCGACTGGGGTGAGCCGATTAAGAACCTAGATCCCTCGACTCCGGTCGCTCCGGCGACCTCCGCTCGGGATGACAATTCGATTGTGATAAGGCTGAAGCCGCGTCCTGGAAAACGGAAAACGTTCGGTACCAGCCTTTCCAAAAGGTCTGGTTAGCTTCGGGAAGTGCTGGGTTACAATCGTGCTCGACCCCGAGAGCATGAAGCCCGTCATCGCCATCTATCCCGGCTCGTTCGATCCCCTTACCAACGGGCATCTCGACCTCATTGAACGCGGCAGCAAGATCTTCGACCGGCTCATCATCGCCATCCTTCGCAACTCCGAGAAGGAGCCTCTCTTCAGCATTCCCGAGCGCCGCTCCATGCTGGAGGAGATGACAAAGCAATTTTCTAACGTAGAAGTCGACACCTTCGAAGGACTCCTGGTCGATTACGGCGTTCGCAAAAAAGCTACCGCCGTCCTGCGCGGCATCCGCGCCATCAGCGACTACGAGTACGAACTCCAGATGGCTCTCATGAACCGCAAGCTCGAGCCGCGTCTCGAGACCGTCTTCATGATGCCCGCCGAGACTTACTCTTATCTCAGCTCGCGTCTGGTGCGCGAGATCGCGCGTCTCGGTGGCTCGGTTAAAGGATTAGTTCCGCCCGTGGTGGAACAGAATCTCAGGCGTAAACTAGAAGGTGACATCCTCGTCGCGTCCGGCCCGCGGCTAACTAAACGGCGAAGGAAAAAATAATGGCGACTACCCTAGAGACCGTCTCCGGCAGAAAAACTCTCAGCGATCGCATCAACCGCATCCAGGTCTCGGCCACCATGGCCGTTGTCGCCGAAGCCAGCAAGTTGCGCGAAGGCGGGGCCGATCTGGTCGATTTCGGCGCGGGCGAGCCGCACTTCTCCACGCCCGAACACATTAAGGCCGCCGCAGTAGAAGCTATCCACCAGAATTTTTCGAAATATACGCCGGTCCCGGGGACGCAGGCGCTGCGCAAATCCATCGTCGCGCGCCACGCTGAGGATTTCGGCTCGCACTACAAAGTGGAAGAGACCATCGCCTCCACTGGCGGCAAGCACGCGCTTTTCAACGCCATCCAGGTACTGGTCGATCACGGCGACGAAGTCATTCTCCCCGTTCCGTATTGGGTCTCGTTCAAAGACATCATCGAGTACGCCGGCGGGCGCACCGTCCTTGTCGAGACGGAGGAAGCCAAAAATTTCCGCCTGACCGCAAAAATGGTGGAAGACGCGGTCACACCGCGCACCAAGGCAATTATCCTGAATTCGCCGAACAATCCTTCTGGCGGAGTCATGGATCCCGACGACCTGCGCTCTATTGTAGGGTTCGCGAACACGCGCGGCATCTACGTCATCTCCGACGAGTGCTACGTCTACTTGAACTACACTGGCGAGCGTTTCTCGGTCGGCTCGATCACGGAAGCGAAAGAGCATCTCGTCATCATCGGCTCCCTTTCGAAGACATACGCGATGACCGGCTGGCGCCTCGGATACGCGCTCGCACCCGCGCCCATCATCTCGGCAATGAGCAAATTGCAGGGACAGCAAACTTCCAATCCCGCATCCATCGTGCAGAAAGCCGCCGTTGCCGCGCTGAGCGGACCGCAAGATTGCGTGGAAGTGATGAAGCGCGATTACATTCGTCTGCGCGACCACATCGTGAGCGGTCTCACGAAGATTCCCGGAATCACTTGCACCCGCCCGGAAGGCGCCTTTTACGCTTACCCGAACATCTCGCAGTTCTTGGGGCGCGGCAACATGCGCTCGGCCTGCGACATCGCCAAGCACCTGCTGCACAACGCCCACGTGGTCACCGTCCCCGGGGAGGCCTTCGGCAGCGGCGAGCATATCCGCATCTCCTACGCGACCTCTGCCGCCGAGATCGACCGCGGCCTCGAGCGCCTGAACAAATTTTTCGCCGCCCTCTAAGCGGCCGGCCCCAGCGCGTGGCAACAACCGGCCCCGCGCACGCAACTAATATTGTGCTGCTGCTCTCATTTGGGGCCCTCGTCCGCACCATCATTCATGCCCGAACTATATCCATTGCTAATGAGCCCCGAGTTCCACGAGCGCGTGTGGGGTTCGCGCGACCTCGCGCCCGTGTATGACCGGCGCATCGCGCCTGAGGATTCCGCCGTCGGCGAGGCATGGCTGACCGGGGACGCGTGCAAAGTAGCCAATGGCCCTCTGCAGGGGAAATCACTTCACGAACTTACTCAAATTTTCGGGGAGAGGCTGATCGGTCCTCGCGCTGGTCAAAGCCGCTTTCCGCTGCTCATTAAGTTTCTCTTCCCGCAGGAAAAACTTTCCGTGCAGGTCCACCCTGATGACGATGGCGCTCGCAAGATTGGCCAGGCCTGCGGCAAGACCGAATGTTGGTATGTCTTGAAAGCTGAACCCGGTGCGCAAGTCGGGTTAGGTCTCACTCCCGGCACCACTCGCGACCAGCTGAAGACAGCGATCCAGGAAACCCGCGCGGAGAAACTTCTTAATTGGATCGATATTCATCCCGGCGATCTGATCTACGTCGATGCGGGAACCGTGCATGCCATCGGTCCCGGTTCAGTGATCGTCGAAACGCAGCAAAATTCCGACACCACGTATCGCCTTTACGACTACGGACGCCCTCGCGAACTGCACGTTGAGCAAGGCCTCGCTGCTACGAAAGAACAAACACGTGCGGGAAAAGTGACTTCACAACCTCGCTCGAATGGAGACCTCCAGCTCGTCGAGTCTCCGTGCTTTGCGATTGAGAAATGGCACTTAGACAAGCCGCGGCAACTCGCGACGTCAACTTCGCCAACCATTCTCGTTGCTCTGAACGGATGTGGCGTGGTCGAATCTCGCGGCAACGCTCCGGTCACATTCGCAAAAGGCGATGCTGTCGTCCTTCCTGCCGCTCTCGGCGAATACGAACTTCGCCCCCAGTGGCAGCTCGAATGTCTCTCCGTTCAACTCCCATCCGCGGAAGTCTCCGAACCTGAGGGCAAGATCGGATTCCCCAGCATTCCCGTCCTCAACCGAAAAGTGAGCCGCGCCTAGTGTCTGCCGATTTCCATCCCGTGATCCTCGCCGGCGGCCGCGGCACGCGCTTTTGGCCGCTAAGCCGCAAGCGCCGCGCAAAACAGGTGCTCGCGCTGGATGGCGAGAACACAATGATCCAGCAGACGGTCGCGCGTCTCGCTCCGCTCACTCGCGAGAAGAACCTCTGGATCATTACCAATCACGACCTGCAGCCGATCATCGGCGCGCAGCTGCCGGAATTGCGCACCGAACAGATCCTCGCCGAGCCCGCCGCCCGCAACACCGCACCGGCGATCGGACTGGCAGCCTTCGTTATCGAGCGCCAGGATCCGAAAGCCATCATCGGGATGTTCCCCTCCGACCATGTGATCGGAAACGAAAAGCGCTTCCGCAAGGACTTGGAAAAAGGACTGAAGATCGCGAACGCAGGCGAAAACATTGTCGTCATGGGCGTGAAGCCCACGCGAGCCGAAACCGGTTACGGCTACATCGAGACCGGAGAGAAGGCGCACGGCATCTTCCGCGTTCGCCGCTTCACTGAGAAGCCGAATGCCGAAAAGGCGCGGGAGTTTCTCGAATCTGGCACATACCTGTGGAACAGCGGGATGTTCATCTGGGGAGCGCGCACTTTAGCGAATGCGATCCGCGAACATCTTCCTGAAACCGCACCCTATCTAGAAGAGATCGCCGCAAGCTTCGGGACAAAGAAATTCAATTCGACATTCGAAAAGCTCTACCCGAAATGCGAAAACATCTCGGTCGATTACGCGGTGCTCGAACCGCGCTCGGCAAAGGGCGAGCGCAAATCGAACCTCTATTGCATCCCCGCAGACTTTGGATGGAACGACCTCGGCTCCTGGGCCGCGCTTTACGAGCACTCCAGCGATGGCAAATCGCCGAACGTCTTGCGCGCGGAGAAAAGCTTCTCGATGGAAGCCGCCGGCAACTTCGTCCATGCGCCAAAAAAGTTTGTAGCTGTTGTGGGTGTGAGGAACCTCGTCGTCGTAGACACCGATGACGCGCTTCTCATCACGACGCGTGAGCATGCACAAGATGTAGGCAAGATCGTGAAGCATCTCGACGAAAAGAAATTGGAGAAATTGATTTAGGCGACCTATGGCACAAGAGATCAAGTTCGGAACTGACGGTTGGCGCGGCGTCATCGCCGACGATTTCACTTTCGAGAACGTCCGCCGCGTCTCACGCGCGGTCGCAGCATTCGCGCAAAAAACCGAAGCTGATGGCCTGAAGGCCGGCAAAGGTATCGTCGTCGGCTACGATACACGCTTCGCCTCGCGTCGCGCCGCGGAGATTGTCGCCGAGACCATCTCCAACTGCGGTATCCCGGTGACCCTCTCGAAAGACCATATCCCGACTCCGGGTGTCTCCTTCGCGGTGAAGCATTTCAATGCTGTCGGCGGTGTAGTCGTCACATCGAGCCACAATCCTTGGAATTGGAACGGATTGAAATACAAAGCAAGCTACGCCGGCCCCGCAACGCCCGCCATCATGAAGGCGATCGAAGCTGAGTTGCGTGCCAACGTTAACCCCGTCGCCAACAAGGCAAAGGTCGAAGAAGCAGACTTCAAGACGCCGTACATCGACGCCATGCTCAAGTTCGTGGATATCGCCAAGATCCGCGCGGCTAGGTTTAAGTTCGCGATTGACCCTTTGCACGGCGCCGGCGTCGGCATCCTCGCCGGCATCTTTCAGAAGAATGGCATCGAGCACGTGGAGGTCCACGGCAACATCAATCCGCTTTTCCCGGGACTTAATCCCGAACCCATCGAGCCGCACATTTCTCTTCTCGAAGAGACCGTACGCGCGCAAAACTGCCATGCTGGCTTCGCCACTGATGGTGACGCCGACCGCATCGGCGCGTGCGACGAGCACGGCGTCTTCGTGGACTCGCACAAGATCTTCTCCATCCTGCTGCGCTGGCTGATTGAAAAACGCGGCTGGCCAGGCGACGTCGTCAAGACTTTTTCCGCAACGCAGATGCTCAACCGCATCGCCGAGAAGCACGGACGCAAGCTGCACGAGACGCCTATCGGCTTTAAGTACGTGTGCGACATCATGCTCGAGCGCGAAGTTCTGATCGGCGGCGAGGAGTCGGGCGGTATTGGAATCGCGCGTCATCTCCCTGAACGCGACGGCAGCTTCAACGCGCTTCTGCTTGCCGCTGTTATGGCCGAGGAGGGAAAGACTCTCGCACAGCTCGTCGAATCGTTGCAGCAGGACTTCGGCCAGCATCACTACGGGCGCCGCGACTTGCACGTCAGCAGTGAAATAAAAGACGCCACGGTTCGCCGCGCGGCCAATGGCGAAATATCCGAGATCGCCGGCTTCAAAGTTGTGCGTCGCGAGCAGACCGACGGCGTGAAGCTCTGGCTCGATGCTCCGCGCAACAACACGAAGTCGGAACCCTGGCTGCTGTTGCGCGCCTCCGGAACGGAGCCGCTCCTCCGCCTTTACTCGGAGGCGTCTTCGCCTGAGCTGGTGAATGAGATCCTCACGGCGGCTGAGGCCATGGTGCACGAGAAGGCAGTGGCAGCCTAGGGCGGGCGAAAGTTTGACACTCTCGCGCGCTGACTCCTACAATCGAAGATGCCGCTCAATGCGGTGCCCACCTTGCTTTCCTTGGCGTTTCCCACAGTTGGCGGTGTAGCTCAGGTGGTTAGAGCGACGGTCTCATAATCCGTAGGTCGGAGGTTCGAGTCCTCCCGCCGCCACCAAAATTGGCTCATTGGATTTAAGCCGAACAGCGATCAGCCTCACAGCTTCTTCCGATAATGCACGCAGCGATCGACGACCTCGTACCCCAACCTCTCGTGGGCGCGCTGGGACAGCTGGTTTTCGATCAGCGCATCCGAAGCGATCTCGACAGAGTTGTGCTCGCGCGCCCAGTCCTCTGCTTTGGTAAGAAGTTTTTTCCTATCCCGCGCTGCCGGTGGTCCTCGGCGACATACCATCCCTCGCGCCTCGCGCATCACGAAGACCTATTTGCGACGCTTCCCCTATCTAAAGGACCAGGTTCTGCCGGCCGGAGACAAGATCCGACTCGTCGAAGCCGGCAATCATTGCCAGGGCGCAATCTTCCGTGATGGCAGTCATCTATATAGCGAGGCTATAGCGAGGCTCTGCGCGCACGTATCGACGAGATCTCGCAATCGCTGCCAGGATTTTTCATCGGACGCTACGACGTTCGCTACTCCAAGGACGACGAACTCCGCTCCGCCAAAAATTTCACAATCCTTGAACTCAACGGGGCAGCTTCAGAAGCGACCAGCATCTACGACGATCGCAATTCGCTCTTGAGCGCTTATAAGACGCTCTATCGGCAGTGGAAACTGGTGTTCGCCATCGGAGCAATGAACCGCGATCGTGGCTCCGCCCCGCCTCGCCGGTCGCCATTTGGAGAGACTGGCTACGCTATCGGCGCATGGCGATTTCATACCCTGCCGCCGATTGAAGCGACACCTAACGGCAGCCGCCGTCAGGGTGTATTCAATCCCGCGCGGCTCAGCGCTTCTGATATGGGTGGAAGATGTAGTCCTTCGCCTTCACCGCCGTATGGCATGCGATTCCGCAGTCTGAGGGACTTTTAGCATCGGCTGTAAACTTGTCCGTTGCCGCTTCGTAATTGAACACCGCGAATCCCCACCCGCCACTTTTAGGAAATCTCTTGCTGTCCTTTTCCATGACGAAAGCCTGGCTAAACACGTCCGGCACGTCCACGGCGAATTGGGCTTCCGTGCTCTTTTTCGGTTTCCACTGGAGCTTCGCGATCTTGGAGCCATCTGGAAACGGCTGGCCGTTTCCCGGTATGCCTGCCTTGTACGCCTTGATCATCATCGGGTTCGCGACGATCACTTTCAGCACTTCGTCTGTGCGGGCGGAAGAGACGACCGACCAGTCCTCATACCCTCTGAAGTCGGAGAACGCGATCCCGCTCGGCGATTTCAACGAGTACTTGCCCTGCTCTTTAATTTGCGCGTAGACCGCCGTGGCGAGCAGCAGCGCGAGCACCAGCATGGTTATTAGCCCTATGCTGAAGCTGCCGGTTCGTCTGCGTTTTCCATTCTTCTGCGCCCCGCGCTCCAGCAATACCGATTCCCTCAGACTTCCAGACATGTCGGTTCTCCTTGAGGCGGAAACTGTACACCTCAACTGTCAGTCGGGGTGGAAATTCTCTCGAGAGCGTCCCGCACCGAATCTTCCAGCTGTCCGATTCTGGGCGGAGACATCCGTAAACGGTCACCTTTTGCTGGCCGGCGTTCTCAGTGATCATCTTTAATCCTGTGTTCCCAGTCTGATACGAAAGACTTTTTTTGGATGGTGACTTGCTCACTTATCAGCGACTAGTCGCTCCAAGGAGTCAGGATGGAAACCACCCGCCAAGACCTGCTCTATGCCTTCCGGCAGTATCTGAAGACCCCCGCTCTCACTTTCATCGTTCTATTGACCATCGCGCTTGGCATCGGAGCAAACACGGCTCTGTTCTCTGTGGTGAATGGAGTGCTGCTCAGCCCTTTGAGCTATCCGGCACCCGAGCAGCTCGTCACCTTGCATGAGAGCAAAGCGAATTTCCAGACCGGCTCCATCTCTTATCCGAACTTTCGTGATTGGCAAAAGCAGAATCGAACTCTCTCTGCCATCGCCATCGCCCGCCCCGCCAGCTTCAATCTCACCGGTACTGGAGACGCCTTGCAGGTGAATGGCGAATACATCACTTCTGACTTCTTTTCCATTCTGGGCGTCAACGCTCTCCTCGGGCGCACTTTCCTTGCGGGTGAAGATGAGATTGGCGCCGCCCCTGTCGTGCTGATCAGCCAAGCCTTGTGGCAGAAGAAGTTCAATGCTTCGTCGCAGATCGCCGGCCAGCCGCTCACACTCGATGGAAGGACGTACACCATCGCGGGAGTGCTCCCGTCGTCTTTCCACTTTCCTATGGCGCCCTACGCTCAAGAAAGAGACGTGTTCGTTCCGGTGGTTCAGTGGAAGAACAATCTGTTGAACACGCGCAGCGCCGGCCTCGGCTTTCACGGCATCGGGCGCCTCAAGCCTGGAGTCACGCTGGAGCAAGCCGCTGCCGACATGGATCGCGTGACCAGCAACCTCGCTGCCGCCTATCCCGACGCCAACCGCGGAGTGGGCGCGAAGCTTATTCCCATGAAGCAGTGGATGGTCGGCAGCGTCCGCACTCCTTTGCTGGTGCTTTTCGCGAGCGTTGGATTGGTCTTGCTGATCGTGTGCGTCAACGTAGCGAACCTGCTGCTCGCGCGCTTCACAGCTCGTTCTCGCGAGCTGGCGATCCGCACCGCGCTGGGAGCTAGCCAGAGTCGCCTCATTCGACAATTACTCACCGAAAGTGTCGCCCTGGCCGTCACCGGCGGAGCGCTCGGGTTGTGGCTCGCTGCTCTGGGAACGAATGCTGCTCTGCGGCTTCTTCCCACCACGCTCCCACGGGCCGAAGAAGTTGGGCTCGACGCTCGCGTGGTCATCTTTACCGTTGTAATGTCCACTCTCACCGGCATCCTCGTCGGCCTCGCCCCGGCACTGAAGATGGGCGGCGCTCGTCTGCAGCGTGGACTCAAAGAAACGTCGCAAGGCATGGCCGGAAGCCGCCACCGCATTCAAGGCATTTTCGTTGTTGCGGAGATCGCCATGGCCCTCGTGCTTCTCTCCGCCGCCGGCCTGATGTTGCGCACGCTGCAAAGTCTATGGGCGGTGGATCCAGGCTTCGACGCCAGTAACGTTCTTACATTCGGAGTCTCGCTTCCGCCCTCCATGATGAATGCTTCGCCTGAGGCTATTCGCGCCGCGTACCGCCAATTCGACGACAAGGTGGCTTCTGTTCCCGGCGTACACGCGGTTTCACAAACCTGGGGCGCGCTGCCGCTGGGCGGCGACGATGAACAAACATTCTGGCTTGAAGGAGAGAGCAAGCCCACCAGCGAGAATGATATGAAGTGGGCGATTGATTACATCATCGAGCCTGCATACCTGCAGGCCATGGGCTTGCGCCTGCAGCGAGGGCGCTTCTTCACGCAGCAGGACGACCCCCGTGCTCCGCGCGTCATCGTCGTGGACGATGTCTTCGCCCAAACCTATTTTCCTGGCCAGGACCCCATCGGAAAACGTATTCGCTCGAACAATTACGAAGGTACGGCGGAGATCGTGGGAGTCGTCAGGCACGTGCGTCAATGGGGACTCGATCTCGACGACACGGAGAAGTTGCGCGCGCAGATGTATCTGCCGTGCTTACAAATGTCAGATGGCTTCCTCGCGATGACGCCCTCTGGTTCCACCACCGTCGTCCGCACTGACCATGGTGTCACGCTCGAGATGATTCACCAGAGCGTTCAGCAACTCAGCCATGACCACGTACTCTTTGCGCCGCAAACCATGCGCGAGATCATCTCCGACTCCTTGGCTCGTCGCCGCTTCATGATGATCCTGCTGAGCACCTTCGCCGGCTTAGCGCTGCTGCTGGCCATCGTCGGGGTCTATGGCGTGATGTCCTACATCGTGGGCCTGCGCACGCACGAGATCGGAGTCCGCATCGCTCTCGGCGCGCGAAGGGGAAACATCATTCTGTTGGTTCTCCGCGGCGCCGGAATCCTGGCTGTGATCGGGGTCTTCATCGGCCTGCTGGCTTCGTTTGCAGTCACACGAGTGATCGCGAAATTCCTGTACGGGGTTGGACCCGCCGACCCGCTCACCTTCGCCGTGGTCCCGGCGATTTTGCTATCGGTGGCCCTGCTTGCAAGCTATCTTCCTGCGAGGCGCGCCGCCGCTGTCGATCCGATTCGTGCCCTGAAGTGCGACTGACTGAGCCTGCTTTAGAGCTACGGTTTATCCTGTTCCACGCGCCACAAGTGCACCCAGGGAGGAACCTTGCTCTTCGCCGGAACTTCAGGATGGTCCTACCCCAGCTGGAAGCCTGGCTTCTATCCCGCGAAGCTGGCGGCTGCAAGATTCCTGCAGCACTACTCCACCCGTCTCAACACCGTCGAGGTGAACTACACCTTTCGACACTACGCTTCCGAGAAGACTCAGCAAGGCTGGTGCGCGACCACTCCAGACGGCTTCCGCTTTTCCGTAAAAGCTCACCAGCGGATCACGCATATAAAGAAATTGCGTGATGCCGGCGAGGACGCGCGCAGCTTCCTCGCCGGATTACAGCCACTGAGCGAAGCCGGCAAACTCGGCTGCATCCTCTTCCAGCTGCCGCCATTTCTGAGAGCTGACGCCGAACTGCTCCGCGATTTCCTGCAGGCTCTTCCAGCTGGACGCTTCAGCTTCGAGTTCCGGCACGCTTCATGGTTCACCGATGAGACTTTTAGTCTGCTGAAAGAAAAAGGCGCCGCACTCTGCGTCGCCGAAAGTGAGAAGCTGGAAACCCCAGACGTAATCACCGCAAACTTCTGCTATTACCGCATGCGCAAACCGGAATACTCGGCCGACGAGCGCAAGCACATCTCAAAGCGAATCGAGGAGCACGCGGCCGCGGGTCGCGACGTGCTTATCTACTTCAAGCACGAAGAGACTCCGGAAGGCGCGCTGATGGCGGAAGATTTATTGAAGGATCTAAGTAAGAGTAAATAAGGGCTTGTCATCTCGAGCGAGCAAGTCGCGACAAATACGTACGTGGCTCATGTCATTCTGAGGAGCCTGCGGGCGACCGAGAATCTTGTTGGCAAGAGTCTGGTTTGGGGCTCACGCCTTCTCGGCTGTGCGATTTTCCTGCCTGCTACCTCCTGCTTCCTGCGTCCTGCTTCTTCGCTCCCGCCACCATGCTTTCCAATTTCTCCAGTGCATCCTCTAATCGCTGCTGAAGCTTCAGCACCGGCCCGAACAGATCTCCAAGCCGCGAAAAACGGTCAGGAGCATTCCTGATCGTAAAGTTTGCGGGCGAGAGTCCCTTCACCACCTCATTCCAGCGCAATGGAGTTGAGACCGGAGCGCCGGGATACGCGCGCAGAACGTAAGGCGCAGAGATGGTCGAGCCTTCACGGATCTGCAAGTAATCAAAATAGACCTTTCCCTTTTCGCGCTGCGACACCGTTCGCGGTGTGGTGAACATGTCCGGCCTTTCGGCCGCGACCAGCCGCGCCAGCACTTCAGCAAAACTTCGCACCTGTTCGTAGCTGTAGCTCGGCTCAAGCGGAACGTAGACGTGCATCCCATCGCCCCCCGTAGTTTTTGCGAATCCCTGCAGCCCCATCTGCTCCAGCTTTGTGTGGACTAGCTGCGCCGCTTCCACGATGCGGTCGTATCCGCAGTGGTACGGATCAAGATCGATGAGAATGAAATCTGGATTTTCGAGCGTGGCTACGCGGCTGAGCCACGGGTTTTGATCTATGCAGCCGAGGTTCGCCAGATAGAGGAGCGATTCGCGATCATCCGCAACGACAAAATTGATCTTCTTCTTGTCCGACGCGATCGGCACCGTTCGCAGCCACTCGGGAAACTTCTCCGCTGCATTCTTCTGAAAGAAGAATTCCTGCTCGATCCCATTCGGATACCGCTTGAGCGAAAGTGGGCGATCACGCAGATGCGGCAGGATCAGGTCAGCGATTGCATCGTAATAGTTGATAACGTCGCGCTTGGTGAATCCTTCCTGCGGATAAAAGACTTTGTTCAGGTTGGTGAACTTCAGCGTCTGCTTGCCGACTTTTGTGATGACCTCATTCTTGTCGGCGGGCAGCAGCGCCGGACGCGAAGCCTCGGCGGGAGCGGCCGGAGCAGCGGCTTCGCGCACAATATCTTTCGGCGAAATATCATCCCGCAACCCCAAAAAGACGGGCGCGCGCAGCCGGTCGTCGCGCGTCCACGAGCTGAACCGCACCGCCGCAACCACTTCCGGCTTCACCCAGGTGGTCTCGCCCGGGATTTTGGGCACTTCAGTGAATGGGCATTTCTTCGTAACCAGCTTTTGCAGGATCGAGTGCGTCCGCCGTAGCGACTCCTCCGTAAACCCGCTGCCGACGTTCCCCACGTACTGCAGCTTTCCTCTTTCCCACACACCTAACGCAAGCGACCCAAAATACTTCCGCTCGACTTCCGTCAGCCCGCACACCACGAAATCCTGCTGCGCTACGACCTTGATCTTCAGCCACGAATTGCTGCGCTTCGATTCATATTTACTCGACGCACTCTTTGCGACCACACCTTCCAGTTCTTTTTCTCGCGCGGCCTGCAAAAGGTTCTCGCCTTCGGGAAAATGCTCCGAGTAGCGCAATACTCCACCCGGCAGAATGCGCGAGCTCAGCATCCGCTTGCGTTCAATCAGCGCTACTTGCCGCAGGTCGTAGCCATCGAGATAGAGAATATCGAACCCAAAGAAGGTGACGGGATTAGTCTTGCTCAGCGCGTTTACGTTCTGCGGACGCGCCCCGATGCGCGGCTGTATCTCCGCAAAGCTCGGGACCCCGTTCCCGTCGAAGGCAACGATCTCGCCGTCAAGCACTGCCGTCTTCGCATTTAGTTGTTGCACGATCCCCGCAAGCTCGGGATATTGCGCTTCCATCGATTTACCTGAGCGTCCGGTCAGGCGGATTTTCTTGCCATCAACAAAGCAAAGCGCCCGCACGCCGTCCCACTTGATTTCGTAGACCCAATCCGGACCTTGCGGCAGTGTCGCTGAAGGAAACGCCATCATGGGGGTGATCTCGGTCGGAAACTTTGCCTCGACCGCTCCCGCGAGTAGAGCCGGTTCGCTCACCCCCCCTACGCTGCGCAGGTCGGACTCAGCATGCCAACCCACCTTCGCCGCGAAATCCTTCTTCTTGATCAGCAGCCACTCGTTCCCTTTTTCGCTGCGCTTGATCTTCACGAACGCGAACTCGCCCATCAGCTTTTCGCCATGCAGGCGGAATTTGAAGTCGCCACGCTCGAGCTGCGCCTCTGCGGAATCCTTGCTGAGCAACTCATACGTGCCGCGATCCCAAAGCAGCACGCTTCCCGCACCATAATTTCCCGCCGGGATCGTTCCCTCGAAATCGCCATAGGCGATGGGATGGTCTTCCACGTGAACCGCCAATCGC
>JBJMGI010000103.1:0-4545 GCA_045807945.1 Terriglobales bacterium
ACCGACGGGCACCGGCTTGCGCACATCGAGAACTCCACCGCGAAGTTTGCCGGCGTCTCCGGCGAGCTGAAGACGCTCGTCCCCAAGAAAGCCATGGCTGAGATCAGCACACTGCTCCAGGCCACCGACGATGCCACTATCGACTTCGCCAAAGACGATTCCACGCTCTTCTTCCGCATCGGCTCGCGCCTGCTCACATCGCGTCAGCTCACCGGCCAATTCCCGAATTACGAAGCCGTGCTGCCGCGCGACAACAATAAGAGCGTCAGCGTGCGCACAGAAGACCTCAGCGGGGCCTTGCAGCGCGTCGCCCAATTCGCGGACGAGCGCTCCGGTGCCATCCGCATGAAACTTGAGAAGAACGAGATCAAAGTCTCGTCATCTTCCACCGAGACCGGCGAGTCGGAAGATTCCATCGAGACCAAATACGACTCCGACCCGATCGCCATCGGATTCAACTCGCAGTATCTGCTCGATTTCCTGAAGGTCTCGAGCGGCGGGGAAGTGAAGCTCGAATTCAAAGACGGCCAGTCCGCCGGCCAGATGCGCCCCGACGATGCCAAGGACGACTTCAAGTACCGCTACATCGTCATGCCCATGCGCATCTGACCATGAAGCGACTGCTGGTTCTCTGCGCGGCTCTAGCGATCAGCTCTAGTCTTTATGCATGCGACAAGAGTCCGGCGAAAAGTCTGTCTTCTCCCACTCAAGTAACAAGTAGTAATAGCAAAGCTCCTGTGCACGGGGTCATTGGTGGTATTGGGTGCTTACCGCCACCGCGTCAACGTGGTGCGGCAGTTGAACGACTCCGACTGTCGCCTGCAGTCGAATCGGAGAAACTAATTGCTTGGGTGATCCCTGAGTATCCAGGACTCGCGGGTGGCTCGCCAAAACAGGGTCGCATCGTGGTCAAAGCGCTCATTACGAAAGATGGATCAGTGCAGCAGCTAACGCCTATCCGAGGTGACGCTGAGCTTCTTGATCCGGCGATGAAAGCAATCAGGTTGTGGAAGTACTCACCATATCCCTTCAACGGCATTCCGATGGAAGTGGAGACAACTATTGCAATGAGCTTTCAGGTTGACTGCTGGTCCGGCCGAGTGAGTATCCAGCGCAGGACTCTCGATGCCGAATCTCGCACATTCCCGCGGCCTTGTGCCAGAAGACACAAAGTCGTCAGTGCGGGCCAAACTGGAACTCCGTTAATGGATTTAGGTCCCGGTATGCCAGACACGGTGCCCTATACCGGCGCAGTAGTGCGGATTTTTGGGCTTCAAGACGAAGATGGAAATCTAAGCTCGATACGAGTAGTCGATTCTCCGGACCCCGCTCTCGCAAAACTTGCCTTGAACAAAGTCAGGATTCTGGCCGCCCGGCATCGCCGATCGCCGATTCAGGTTGCAATGGGAACCCACAAGCCTGTTGTAGAGTCGACGTACATAATTGAGTTTCGCAAATAAACACCCGCCGAGAGGCGGGCTTACTTCTTTGCTGGAGGATTTGCCTTAGGCGCCCGCGTGGCATTCTTCTTCTCCCCAAACTCCAGCGCTACACCTTGCGGCAGAACCTCAACGCGCGTGACCTCGCCATGCATTTGCAGTAACTGCTCCACGTCAAAGCGGACGGTGTTCTCCTCAACCCTCACGCCCTTCGCCGACGATTGCCCCACCAGGCTTCCTAGATCCTTGCCAAACATTCCGAGCAAGCCTTTCGCCGGGATCCCATCCGCGTGGATCGTATCCGCGTGCATGTCCACGATCCCTTGTCCCTGCGGCTTCAGCGGCCCTTCGATCTCAAAGTGCAGCGGAATGGTTTTGTGGACTTTGCCTCCGATCTGCAGCTTGTCGCCGGAGGTCTTCACTTCAATGTCTTCGATTTTTTTATTCGCCCCCATCTTCTCATTGAAGATGCGGGTCAACGCGGCGGAATCCACGAACACGCGCCCTTGGTGCACGTTGGTGTCGTTCTTAAGGCAGTAGGGAAGTTGCTTGGCTTGAGGAACCAGGTCTGCGACGAAATTTTCCAAGTGCAGGATGACGCCAGGCCGCGGTTCATATTCGCCCTTCGCGACCGTCAGGTGACGCGAAGCGACGTCAGGACACTTCAGCGGCTCTCGCGTGTTCGCCGCGAATAAAGAAGAAGAAAGGAAGAGGAACAGCAGCAAGCATCGCATCAGTCACCGTGCTTGTAAGATGCGACTTCGTTTGTACCCGCTAGCGGTGCTACTGGCCGGCAGCTTTCGTTATGGGGAACCACTCTGCGGCGTAGCTGCCGTCGGGCAGCACTTTGGCGCGATACCGGATCGGCACCGCGGCACCTGACTTGTGCTGCAGAACGAAATTGCCTTCCTGGAAGCCATCACGCACGAATTGCTCGAACAGCTCTGGCGTCTTCCCGACTGAAGGATGCGTCAGCGCGTCGATGGTCATGCGCAGCAACTCTTCTTTCGAGTAGCCGACCAGCTTGCACACCCCATCGCTCACCTCGATGTAGCGCCGCTCCGGGTTCACCACCGCGATGATGTCGCTGCTGAATGCGCTGCTCTTCTGCTTGAGCGCCAACTCGATCTCCTGCAGCAAGCGCAGCGGAGACTCGCCTTTGGTGATCACCGCGTCGAACATCACCACGCAGTGCGCCGGCAGATCTAGGTACGCGGTCACCAGCAGCAGCGGAACATTAGGACGCAGCTTTCGCATTTCCCGACCCAACTCGTCACCCATCATGCCCGGCATCTTGTAATCGATCACGGCCGCGTCCACGGCGTGCGCGCGGAATGAATCCAGACCGCGCGTCCCATCTTCCGCAACCAGCACGTCGTAGCCGGCTGCCCCCAGCAGAACTTTACGCAGAGCGAGCACATTGGGCTCGTCATCAACACACAGGATTTTTCGGGCTGAACTGGGCATGAGCGGGACATTTATTCTAAATGGAAACGTAGCTACGTCCAGCCGCTTACGAGATTTCACCTAACCCGCTGACCGCGTCGTTCCCAGCGGGACGGTTTTGGGTCTGCGCATATAATCCTCGCTCATGCCATTAGCTCCAGGTGCCAAGCTCGGACCTTACGAGATCGTCTCGCCCATCGGTGCCGGCGGAATGGGTGAGGTGTATCGCGCGCGCGATACTCGCCTCGATCGTTCGGTCGCTATCAAGATCGTCTCCGGCGACGTCACCACGAACCCCGAGCTTCGCCAGCGCTTTGAGCGCGAAGCGCGCGCACTGTCGAGTCTTTCGCATCCGCACATCTGCGCCCTTTACGACATCGGCCAGCTCGATTCGAACGGCAGCGATTATCTGGTGATGGAGTATCTGGAAGGCGAAACTCTTGCCAAGCGCCTCGAACGCGGCGCGATGCCCATCCGCGAACTGCTGAAGGTGAGTGTCGAAGTCGCAGACGCCCTCGACAAAGCGCATCGCCAGGGGCTCGTACATCGCGATCTCAAGCCCGGCAACATCATGCTCACCAAGGGCGGCGCCAAGCTGCTCGATTTCGGACTCGCGAAGGCGCAGGCGCCCGCTATGGCCGCCGCCGCAACATTCGATGCAGCAACCGCCGCGCACCCCGCTTCGCCCATCACGCAACAAGGATTTCTCGTCGGCACCTTCCAGTACATGAGCCCCGAGCAGGTGCAGGGCAAAGAAGCCGACTCGCGGTCGGACATTTTTGCTTTCGGCGCCGTGCTCTATGAGATGGCCACCGGCAAGCGCGCCTTCGACGGCAAGAGCCAGATCGGCATCGCATCGGCAATCCTGGAAAAAGAGCCGGAGCCTATCTCGTCTGTCCACGCGCTCGCGCCGCCCGCGCTCGAGCACATTGTGGAGCGCGCGCTTGCCAAAGAGCCCGACGAGCGCTGGCAATCCGCTTCCGACATCAAAGCCGAACTCAAATGGATCGCGGCCAGTGGCTCGCAACCAGGGCTCGCCCGCGCTACGGCAGGAAAAAAACCGCGCAAGCGTGACCTGTGGGCGATCTTTGGAGTGGTCGTTGGTCTGGGCATTCTGCTGGCATCGCTGGTGCTCGAGCGTCCGGCTGCGACCGCGCCGATGATCCGCTCAAGCATCGTTCCTCCCGAAGGCACCTCGCTCATTTCGTCCGGCATCTTTGCCGCACCAATGGAAATGTCGCCCGACGGAACCAAGCTCTTGTTCGTCGTCAGCAAAGGCGAAGAGCCGCAGACCATCTGGGTCCGCCAGCTCGATAGCGGCGTCGCCAAGCCGCTTGCCGGCACAGAAAATGCTAGTCGCCCGTTTTGGTCTTATGACAGCAAGTCCATCGCGTTCTTCGCCGACCGCAAGCTGAAGAAAATTGACGCTGCGGGCGGCCCCGTCTTCACCCTTGCTGACGCCGTTGAGGGACGCGGCGGAACGTGGAACTCGCAGGGTGTGATCCTGTTTTCACCGGCGGCTTTCAGTGGAGTTCACGCGGTGCCCGCGGCCGGCGGACCGGAGCGCGAGATCACCAAGCTCGAAGTAGGCGAGACCACCCATCGTTATCCGGAATTTCTTCCCGATGGCAAGCACTTCCTTTTTCTCTCGCGGCACTCG
>JBJMGI010000104.1:0-4237 GCA_045807945.1 Terriglobales bacterium
CGCGGCGATGCGGCTAAGGCGCAGCAGGAATTCGAAGCGGCACGACCGCCGATGGAGAAGACAGTGGCGAACAGCCCGCAGGACGCCACGCGGCGCGCGCAGCTTGGGTTTCTCTACGCCTTTCTTGGTCGAAAAGAAGACGCCCTCCGCGAAGTGAAGCGGGCGATTGAACTGAAGCCGATCTCGCATGACGTGATCGAAGGAGCGCTGGTGGAAGACTTCTACGCGCTGATCTCTGCGAGGCTGGGGAACAAGGACGAGGCGATCAACCGCGTTGAGCGGCTCCTTACCGTGCCTTTCGGCGTCGATTATGCCGACGAAAGCATCACCCTTTCCGATCTGCGCCAGCGCTGGGAGTGGGACCCGCTGCGCAACGACCCGCGCTTTCAAAAGATACTCGCCAGTCCCGAACCAAAGACCGAGTACAAGTAGCACGCCGCATAGGCCGCTTATTCGATAGGCCTGAACCTGAGGTTCCCAAGCGGGAGACGAATTCTATCCGCGCACTGACCACTTATCCTCGGATCCTACAGGGCTAACGTCGCGGTTATGCACGCACGAATTAGAAGATTCGCAGCTGTGCGATCCACGCGCAGCAGATCATAATTCGACGAAGCTTTAAACAATGCATCTCTACGAAACGCACTTACCAGTCCGAGACACGGAACAGTCCAGGCAATTCTATGTCGACGTCGTCGGGCTGCAATTCGCTCATCGTGACGCAATTCGGGATGTTGTCTTTCTCTGGGCCGGTTCCGCGCGAAAGTCGATGCTGGGCCTTTGGGGTCCGGACACAGAATACGGCCGGGCGTTTGGCAAATGTCATCTCGCCTTCGCGGTCTCTCTTCCCGAACTTGTCGCCGCCGGTCCGCGATTGCGGCAATGCGGCATTGACACTGCCAACTTCAGCGGCGAAGTGACGACGGAGCCGTCCGTGATCGGCTGGATGCCGGCAGCCCAGCTTTACTTTGCTGATCCGGATGGACACGCACTGGAGTTGATCGCGTTGCTTGACGACGCACCGGATCGCCACTTCACCGGTTCGCTTTCAGAATGGCGAAAGACGCATTGAAGCTGCGGCGCTAGAACGACGGGCACTGGAGTTACTTGTCAGGCCTCGATCTGCTATTTGCCGGCCAGGAGTTGCTGGAGGCCCGGATCATTTCGGATCGGGTCCCAGACTGGATCGATTTACCGCTCGTGCCGATGGGATGTAGTGACTGAATGATCTTTGTGAACTCAGCCAGTGAAATCCCGCTGGCGGAAAAGCCGTGGTATCTGCCCAGGACCGGGTGGGCGAGCTGATCTTTGCTCTTTTCCGCGAGCATGTTCACGTCGCTTTGCCAGTTGGAATCAATCTCGATCTTCCGCGCGGTTCTCCCTTTCGGGCGGTAGATCAAATACATTCGACCGAGCGGTGATTGGATCTCGCTCTCTTCCGTGTCCTCCTCGGCCATGATATTGCGGTCGCCGATACCTTCGCGGGCGGAATCAATCCAGAAGCTTGCCCCCGCGCCGTTCTCATAGACTAACGAGTAAAGCGGCAACGGATGGTTCTTATCTTCATATTCTTGAATCTCGTCGTAGCTAATCTGAACCTTCTTCAGTTCGAAACCCTTCGGCAAATACGACGGGACGAAGCAGATAATGTCCAACTTCTTTAGGTCATCGAGTGTCGCGGCAGAACAGCGCGCGTAGGAGACTGCCAATAGCAATGCACTCAAAGCTATCCATCGCATCTGACGAGACGCACTGTGCTGCATCATTTGGTCGGGCTCACCAAGTCACTCCATGTCAGGGTAGGGACCTTTGCCGCCTTCAGCGATAAAGCGATCGACGCGCGCGGTCAGCACCGGCAACGGCACCGAACCTAATTCAAGCACTGCATCATGGAATGCGCGGATATTGAACTTCGGTCCGAGCGCCTTCTCCGCCTTCTCGCGTGCGTTAACGATTGCCAGCTCGCCAAGATAGTAGGAAAGAGCTTGTCCCGGCCAACCGATGTAACGATCTACTTCGGTCTCGACCTCGTGGTCGGGCAGCGCGGTGTAGTCATGCATGTATTTCAACGCCTGGTCGCGCGTCCAGCCGTTGGAATGAATGCCAGTATCTACGACCAGCCGCACGGCGCGCCAGATTTGATATCCCAGCATGCCGAACCGTTCGTAGGGCGTTTCATACATCCCCATCTCTACACCGAGCTTCTCACAGTAGAGCGCCCAGCCTTCGCCGTAAGCGGAAATGTAATCATGCTGACGAAAATCGGGCTGATTCTTGTGCTCGAGCGCGATAGGACCCTGAAAGGCATGACCCGGAGCGGACTCATGTAAGGTGAGGGCGGCAAGGTTGTAGAGCGGGCGATGCGGCAGGTCGTAAGTATTCAGCAAGTAAACACCTGGACCGCCCCGGCCTGAAGTATAGAAGGGAGCTAGGTCCGGCGGGACCGGCTTGATCGTGAAGCGCATTCTCGGCAGGTAGCCGAAGTATTGCGAAGACTTACCGTCGAATACCTTGGCGATCCACGCTGCCTGGCTGAGTAACTCCTGCGGAGTCCTGGCGTAGAACTGCGGATCGTCGCGCAGGAATTGCAGAAAAGCCGGGAAGTCTTCCTTAAAGCCTGTCTCATGCATCACATCGACCATCTGCTGATGCAGCTTCGCGACCTCGGCCAGCCCGAGCTGATGAATTTCATCGGGCGAGAGATTCAGAGTAGTGAACTCGCGAATCTTCTGTCGGTAATAAGCTTTGCCGTCCGGGAGCGCTTCACCGGCAATCGTTTCGCGCGTGTGTGGTACATATTCGTCGCGAAAGAACTTGAGTAAGTCCGCGTAGGCTGGCTGCACAATCTCGCGAATAACCAGGGCGGCCTCGTGCTTTAGCTTCTCCTGGTCGGAAGCTTCCACCCCCACCATCGGCTCGCGAAACGGCGTGTAGAGCAAATTGTCTTCGGACTTACCTTCTGCAACGGTGGCGATCGACTTGTCGCGTCCGGTCAAGGTAGCCCGCGGCGGCGTGAACCCGCGCGCCAGTCCCGCCTTCATGTTCGCGATCTCTTCCCGGAAATAGCGCGGAACGTCGCGCATCTGCGCAATCCAGTTCTTGTAATCGACCAGGCCTTTAAAAGGGCGTCGCGCAGTGTAGCCGAAATCGCTCCAGAAGGCGGAGTCCGAGTTTGCCGGCATCTCGTAGTCACGAAACTTCTGGTCCGCGATGGAGTTCTCGATCTCGGGCCGAAAGACATCGTAGTTGACCTGTTCCTCTGGCGACAGCTCGCCGCGCGGAACAGCGTCAAGCTGCTTCAGCACATCTTGCCAATGACGCAGCCGCATATCCTGCGTCGCAGGATCTTCTTTTGAGAGATGATCCGGAACCGGCTTGGTTGGACCTTCCAGTCCGGGAAACTGCTCCAGCCGCCACTTCCATTCTTCATTGTAGATGGCGCGCAGCTGCTCATCCGCGGGTTTGGATTGCGCTGAAGGCAGCGTGCACAACAGGGCTGCTGTTGCGAGAAATAATGTCTTCATCAGAAGGACGGTATCTCTCAGGAAAGCAGGAACGGAGGAAGAAAAGAATTCCAGGAAGTCTGCTGCTTCAAAAGGCTGTGTCATGTTGAGCTTGCCGAAACATCTCTAGAAGAATTCCGTAAGCATTCGCTATCCGCCACGGATGGCGCGATCTTTATTCGGCACAACGTCGTGTTGAGCGCGCTTACAGATAGCCTCGCTTTCGCGTCGGCGGCGACGTAGAACGCTCGCATGGGGAATAGAGCGCGCACCAGTCTCGTGGGATGAAGCTCGCTTCCCCAATAGCCGCGACTTGTCTCGCCTTCGCGACAGGCGTTCTCGCCGCGGATTTCGACGGCGACGGCGTCGCGGACGACTTCGCGATTACCTGCGATGCGGCTGGCACGCTCAAGAAACCAGGGATGATTGTCGTTGATCCCTGGAAAGAACGCGGCTCAGCGAGCGCGCCCAAAGGCGTGGGATTCATTGTCCACCTCAGTCGAACCGCGAAAAGCTATCTCCTTCACGATTCTGATTTCCTCGGCACACCAGCTTGGAAAGAGCGAAAGCCGCCGGTCGACACGGTCGCCAAAATCGATCCGCGATATCGCGCATGGAAGAAACAAGTGCCTGCATTAAAGGGGGACGCGATCCAGCTCGGCACCGAGGCAGGGATCGACATTCTGCTTTACTGGGATGGCAAACGGTGGCGCGTGTTCTGGCCAGCGGAGGAC
>JBJMGI010000105.1:0-6880 GCA_045807945.1 Terriglobales bacterium
AAGGTCGCCACGCCGACCTATCGCAGAGCCTGCGCGCTCGCATGGATGCAGCCGCACGTGCTGAACAATATGAATCAGCCGCAAAGTATCGCGACCTGATCTCGACCGTCGAGCAGCTCTCGGAAAAACAGCGCATCGCCGCGGCCAAAGGCGACGATGCCGACGTCTACGGCTTCCACTTCGAGAACGAGATGCTCGCGGTGAACCTCTTCCACACCCGCGGCGGCAAAGTTCTAGACCGGCGCGAGTTCTTCTGGGACGAGCTTCCAGAGATTGTGCCCGGTAAGTCGTTCGACGCCGGCGCATTCTTCTCGAGCTTGCTGAAGCAGGTCTACATCGGCCAGCAATATGTCCCGCGGATGATCTATGTCCCCGTGGACTTCGAAGACCGCGAGCTCCTGGAAGAAATGCTAGGGGAAACACGCAAGTCTCGGGTCGAGATCATGGTCCCGCAACGCGGCGAAAAGCGCTCGCTCATCGATCTGGTGGGGCAGAACGCGAAGCAATCCTTCGACCAGCGCTTCCGCGTGCTGAAACCGGCAGCAAAGGTCATCCAGGAAACGTTACAAGACGAGCTTGGCTTGCCCGAGCTTCCCAAACGAATCGAGTGCTTCGACATATCGCACATTCAAGGCGCGGAAACTGTTGCGTCTATGGTGGTTTGGGAGAACGGAGCGATGAAGAAGAGTGATTACCGCAAATTCATCATTCGCACGGTGCAAGGCGTGGACGATTTCGCCTCTATGCGTGAGGTGATCACGCGGCGGTATGCCCGTATACAAAAAGAGAAGCAAAGGATGCCGAGCCTTGTGCTGATCGACGGTGGCGTGGGCCAACTGCATGCCGCGGCGCAGGCTCTGGAGTCACTCCAGATAACAAACCAGCCGCTCGCGTCCATTGCGAAACGGGAAGAGATCATCTACGTCTACGGGCAGGAAGACGATCCCGTGGTGCTCGATCATCACTCGCCGGTGCTGCACCTGGTGCAGATCGTCCGCGACGAGGCGCACCGGTTCGCGGTGACCTTCCATCGCAAGCGCCGCCAGATGCGCGACCGCGTCAGCGAATTAATGGAGGTCCCCGGAATAGGCGCGCGCACGACGCAACGCTTAGTGCAGCATTTTGGGAGCGTGAAGGCGGTGAAGGAAGCCGACGGGACTGCACTTTCCGCCGTAGTGACGCGCTCACAAGCTGAAGCGATCCTGAACTACTTCCGGCAACCCGAGCTGGAACCGGAGTCGCCGCTCAAAGTGCTCAACTGATCTGGTAGCTCTTGCGGGTTTCGAGTTCCTTCGTCAGGTACTCTTTTACCTTCGCACTCAGCCGAGAATTTGCTAAGACATCGCGCAAAACTGGCGCCGACATGGATTGCGCAAAGGCCAGCACGCGCCCCAGCGGCGTCATGTCATTCTTCAGCAGCGCGATGCGGATCTCTTTGCGCAGCGACCATTTCACATGATGCGAGACTTCGCCGACCAGCGCCGCAGTCGCATCTTTAGACATGATCGCCTTCACTATCCAGACCTCAGTCATAAACGGATTTACCAGCGCTGCTTGCATCACGGCCGGCTCTCGATCGAGAAGCAGGGCGGCAGCAACCCGCGTGGAACCGCGTTTCGCCAGTGCCAGCCGCTCGCCGGCGGAGATGCTCTCCAATCGCATCGTGATCGCGTCTTCCACGGCCATTTTCACGTCTGCCGGAACCGCGGGCGTGAGCGCGATCTGCAAAAGCTCGAAGGTATAAAGATGGCGAGCGATGGGAAGAGAGACGTGGCGCGGGGTCTTCACGTGCGACACGATGGCCGCGATAACGCGGCGATGCTTCATCGCGTGTCCATTTTTCGAGAGCGCTTCGAGGGCCGCCGGGGGAAGGCCGCGGCGCGTCAGGAACAAAAGCGCAAGGTCTTCATTCATTCCGGGATGCGAAGCGGCCGCTTTCAATACATCAGCGTCGCGGGATTGCATCATGTCCTCGAGACTCTGCTTCGGCGCCGCTTGCTTTTCTTGCACAGCATGGCCTTGGGGCTTGCGACCGTGGGATTTTTCAGACATTAAGCTTTTGCCGCAAGACTCGCTTTGCGTGCCAGCGCGAGCGCGCCCAGCACGGGGTCAACCGGCTCAAAGCTCACAATGACATCGGGACGTTCGGAGTGCAAGGTATTTTGGAAGGCATCGCGCACCAGCTGCGAATTTGAGATCACTCCTCCGGAGATGCGCACCTTCACGACCGCCGGACCGAGCCACAGCTTTCGCAGGACAATGCGTGCCAGCCGCGCCAGTTCCATGCCGGCGCTGGTCAGGATCTCTTTCGCCAAACTGTCGTGCGCAGACGCGGCTTTCAGCACCGCCGGGAACAGTTGCGCGAAATCTGGCGGAGGACTCGCATTCGCTCGAGTCGCGATCTCGTCGCGTGTGGCCACACGCCAAATCTCGAAGATCTCTGCGACCAACCGCGTGCTCGCGCCTTCGTCGTGCGAACGCATTGCCTGAGCAATGGCTTGTCGCCCGATCCACTCGCCCGAGCCTTCGTCTGATATGGCAGGGCCCCAGCCGCCCGCACGCGCAGTATCGCCGCGCTGATTGCGTCCGAAGGCGATGGAACCGGTTCCCGCAATCACGATCACACCGGGAGCGTCGCCGAAAGCTGCCTCGAGTGCGATGCTCATGTCACCTGTGACTGTGATTTCCCCAGGAACAATCTTTGCGAGAATCCCGCGCATAGTCTCAGAAACTTTTTCTCCAGAGACACCCGCGACGCCGATGCACGTGTGCTCGATGTCAGCCGCTTTTATGCCGCCTGCCTTGCACGACTCTTTTACCAGTGACTGCAATACCTCGCGCGCGCGTTTCTCCGTCACCCTGGAAAGCTTGCACGCCTCGCCCTGCGCGCGACCGAGTACAACCGTGCCGTCGCCCACCGCGCACGTGGTCTGCGTGCCACCAGCATCGATTCCCAGGTAGAACGGCATAGGCGTAACAATAGAACGCTGCGCGTGCCGGAAACAACCCGCCGCACCGGAAGCGGCAACAGTCGGTGGGCACTTCTGCCGCATAATGCTAGCGACTACTGGAGCAAACTCTGCCCGCTACGCAACACGGACTTTCGGCGCTAGATCTCGCGATAATCGTGGCGTACTTGTGCGGTATCACGTGGTTCGGACTGCGATTCCGAGGACAGCCACGCTCGCTGCGGAATTATTTTCTCGGTGGGAAGAACATTTCGTGGCGGGCGATTGCGCTCTCCATCGTCGCCGCCGAGACGTCCACGCTTACAATCATAAGCATTCCCGGTCTTGCTTACGAGACGAACCTCGCCTTTTTGCAACTCGTCTTCGGATACCTGCTAGCACGCATTATCATTTGCATCATCTTTATCCCACAATATTTCCGCGGAGAGATGTTCACCGCCTACGAGCTGATCGAGCGACGCTTCGGCCCGCGGCTGCGAACGGCGACTGCAGGATTGTTTCTGTTGACTCGCGCGGCAGCCGAAGGCGTGCGCGTGCTGGCAATCGCGATCGTGGTCGGCATTGCGCTCGGACGCGGCGAGGTCGCATCGATTGCGATCATCACAGCCATGACGCTGCTCTATACGTTTGAAGGGGGCTTGACCGCGGTCATCTGGACCGACGTGGTGCAGCTCTGCATATACGTTGCCGGGTCGCTGATCGCCTTCGCGACGTTGCTCCACCTGATCCCGGGAGGCTGGACGGGCGTGCACATGATGGCGGCAGAAAAGTTCCGCGTATTCGACTTTTCACATTCTCTCTCAACCCCCTACACGTTCTGGGCCGGCATCATCGGTGGGACGTTCCTTACAATGGCGAGCCACGGCACCGATCAGTTGATGGTGCAGCGCTTGCTTGCAGCAAAGAACGAGCGCGATTCGAAAAAGGCATTGCTCGCGAGTGGCGTGGCTGTGCTCTTCCAGTTCACGTTATTTCTGGTCGTGGGTATCGCACTCTTCGCCTATTACCATTTGCCGTCAGCAACTTTCGGAAAAGCCGATCGCATCTTCCCCACTTTCATTGTGCAGGAGCTGCCGCACGGAATGGCAGGGCTGCTGGTTGCCGCGGTGCTCGCGGCGGCGATGTCTAACTTGAGCGCGGCGCTGAATTCCCTCTCCACCAGCTCGATGATGGATTTTTACTTGCGCTTGCGTCCTTCATGGGGTGCGGGCATTAACGAGCAGCAACGAACCCGGCTCCCGCGCGTCTTTACTGCTGCATGGGCTTGCATACTCTTCGCCCTAGCTCTTCTATCTCGGCGCGGCGGACGCGTCCTGGAGCTTGGGCTCTCGATCGCTTCCGTTGCCTACGGCGCGATGCTCGGAGTTTTCCTGCTCGGCATCCTGACCAAGCGCGCGAATGCGCGCGGCGCATTCATAGGTATGATTTGCGGACTCGCGGTGAACCTATTTCTCTGGCTTGCACCCGATGCCGCGCGCAACCTCGTTGGCGTAAGCGTCGCGTGGACCTGGTACGTTACCCTTGGAACCATTGTGACCTTCGCCATCGGATACGCCGCCAGCTTCCTCCCGCCGAGAGCTGCGCATGAGTAGCCCGCCGCGCGAACTGCCCCGCGAACTCAACGTCTGGCACGGGACCGCGATCGTTATTGGCACCATCATCGGCAGCGGCATCTTTCTTGTTCCCGCCGAGATGATGCAGGCAGCCGGATCGGCTAAGCTCGTCTATCTCGCATGGCTCGTCGGCGGATTGCTCTCGCTCTTTGGTGCGATGACCTACGCCGAGCTCGGCGCAATGAAGCCGGAGGCCGGCGGCGAATACGTTTACATCCGCGATGCTTATGGGCCACTTCCCGCGTTCCTTTATGGATGGACGTGGTTCATCGTTGCCAAGCCGGCATCCATCGCGACCATTACCTCGGGGATCGTACGCGTGCTCGGCGGATTTCACGCGCTTGGGTTCCTTCACACTAAGTTCTTTGTCATCGCGCTCGGACACAGCCGAGAGTTTTCCCTCTCCTACGGACACCTGGTGAGTATCGCCTGCTGCATTCTGATCTCCTATCTCAACTATCTCGGTGTTCGTAAAGCGGGACAGTTCCAGCTCATCTTCACGGCCTTAAAGATTGTGATGATAGTTGCGATCGTCATTGCGGTGTTCGCTGCCGCCTCAGGCGCATGGTCAAACTTCGGCCTCAGCTTCACCGGAGCGAAAGGCGGCTTCGCAGGATTTATGGCCGCCCTCGTCGCTGCACTTTGGGCATACGACGGATGGAATGACCTCAACATGGTCGGCGGCGAGATGCGAGACCCGCAGCGCACCATCCCGCGCTCGCTGATCTCGGGTGTCGCGGTCGTCGCAGTGCTGTACATGGCGGTGAACGCGGCCGTGCTCTACGCCATGCCGCCAAACGCGGTTGCGAAATCCGACGTCGCCGCGGCGGACGCCATGCGAGTCGCCGTGGGCGCATGGGGCGCAGGACTGGTGATGGCCGGCATGGCCATCTCCATGCTCGTGACGCTAAACGGAACCATCATGAGCGGCGCTCGTATTCCGTTCGCGCTAGCGCGTGACAGAAACTTCTTCCCTGCGCTCGCGGAAATCGATCCAAAATTCCAGACTCCGGCGCGCGCAATCCTGGTGCAGGCGATTGTAGCGATTGTTCTATTGATCGTGGGCGGCGCGTTCCGCGAGCTGTTCTCGCTGGCGATCTTCTCGGAGTGGCTCTTCTATATGATCGCGACCAGCACAGTCTTCGTCTTCCGCGCGCGCGGCTTGCAGCGGCCATTCAGTTCCTGGGGGTATCCAGTTTTTCCGGCGCTGTTCGTGTGCGCGGCCGGCGTGCTGCTCTACTACACATTCTTCCAGAACCTGCGGAACTCGATCATCGGGCTGGGGCTGATACTGGCAGGGATTCCGCTGTATCTTTACTTCCGCAGCAAACACGCAAAAAAAACTTAGGCATTCACTCCGCGCGATTGCCGCGCGCGCTCGTAGACGCGTACATATTCTTTCGCAGAGACGCCCCAGGAGTAATCCTTGGCCATGCCGTTCTTCATCAGCTTTTGCCACAACGCCTGGTCGCGGAACAATGCGAGCGCGGCCTTAATGGTCGCAAGCATCGCCTCGCCGTTGTAGTCCCAGAACTTGAACCCCGTGCCGCGGCCAGTCGTGACGTCGAAAGGCTCGATGGTGTCGTCGAGGCCGCCGGTCGCGCGCACGATCGGCACCGTTCCGTACTTCAGGCTGTACATCTGATTCAGGCCGCTCGGCTCGTAGCGTGAAGGCATCAGGAACATGTCTGACCCGGCCTCGATCTTGTGCGCGAGCGTGTTGTCGAAACCGACCTTAACGCCGAACTTGCGCGGGAACGCCTGAGCCAGTTTCCGGAAGAGATCTTCGTAATCTTTTTCGCCGGTTCCGAGCGCGACTGTGATCGCGTCCTCGCGAACCAGTCGGTCGGCAATCTGCGCAATCAGGTCGAATCCCTTCTGCGTCGCGAAGCGCGAGACGATGCCGACCACCGGCAGCTTCGGGTCAGCACTCGCCAGTCCGAATTGCTCCAGCAGATCTTTCTTGCACAGCTCCTTGCCATCGAGGTTGGCGGCAGAGTAATTTGCAGCGATCAGTTTGTCCTTCTCTGGACTCCAATCGTCGTAGTCCACTCCGTTCAGTATCCCCGTCACGGTCGCAGCTCGCGCGCGCAGCACGCCCTCGAGTCCAAAACCGTACTCCGAGGTCTGTATCTCCTCGCTGTACTTTTTGCTGACGGTAGTCACGAAGTCGGAGAAGACCAGCGCGCCCTTAAGGAAGTTCACGCGGCCGAAGAACTCCATCTTGTCCATGGTGAAAAGGTCCCAGGGCAAGGTGAGCAGGGGCAGAGTCTCAGATGCAAAGACGCCTTGGTATCC
>JBJMGI010000106.1:0-6322 GCA_045807945.1 Terriglobales bacterium
CGCCGCGCGCGTGAGGCCGATCACGCCGTGCTTCGCGGCGGTGTAAGCCGGGCTGCCTTTGATCCCGATAACCCCTGCTCCCGACGACGTGTTCACGATCGCGCCACCGCCGCTTTTGAGGATCAACGGGATCTCGTGCTTCATGCACAGAAACACTCCGCGAAGATCAATGTCGATGATCCGGTTCCACTCCTCCTCGTCGTAATCCGCCGTCGGAGCGGGCTTCTTCGGCTCGAGGCCGGCGTTGTTGAATGCGAAATCTAGACGCCCGAAAGTCTCGCCCGTCTTCTCCAGTGCCGCCTTCACGTCAACGGCTTTTGTCACATCGCAGCGCACCGCCAGCGGGCGACCACTTTCCTGCTCGATCAGGCGCGCGGTTTCTTGATTCGCCTGCTCGCCAATATCGGCAACTGCTACGCTGGCGCCGGCTCGCGCAAATGCCAACGCCGCCGCGCGGCCAATTCCGCTCCCGCCTCCGGTGACAAATGCCACCTTGCCTTCAAAGTTAAACGAATTGTTCATAGGTGTTACTCGTTAGGGCTGAACCATCACCCTGATCACTTCGCGCTCGTCGATTGCGTTATACATAACAGTTGCTCTCATGGTCACCTAACGTCGCTCGCGTGAGCGAAGCGGCTCTCGCGTTATTGCGCGGACTGTTGTGTTCTTGCGGGAAAGTCTGGTGCTCCCAAGATGATTGCCGATCGCCGGTGCGGGCGCTAATCTTTATGCGATGAGCACCGCGCAGGAGATCGAAGAAGCCATTCGCGCGCTGGAAAAGACCGAGCGCGATAAGCTCTTTGAGCACCTGCCGCAGCTCTTCCCGCAACTCGGTGGCGATGCCGAATGGGAGCGCATCATCCGTGATGATCAGCCGCGCCCAAGCTTCAGTGCGTTGATCGATAGCTACGAAGCGCGTCTTTCAACAGGAGCTGAGTCCTATCCGAAAGTCGCTGAAAGCGATTTCGACTAAGAACGCGTGGTCTCCCGCGCGGCACCAGAGTTTTGGCGTCTCTACCACGAGCTATCGCCGGACGCGCGGTCAGCAGCGCGTCGAGCCTATCAGCTCTTTAGCCACAATCCTGCGCATCCCGGTTTACGCCTCGAACGATTGCGCTTTGATCCGCGCGCATGGTCCGTCCGCATCACGAGAGATATCCGCGCGGTCGCGCTGCGACGCGGGGACGAGTGGCTCTGGTTTTGGATTGGAACACACCAAGACTTCGACCGGCGATTTCCACGGTGACTTAGTGTATTCGACCAATGAGCGAAGCGGCTCTCGCGTTATTTCGCGCGGACTGCGTTCTCGCGGGACTCTGCGCCGCGTTCAAGCGCAGCGCGTCCTCAAGCTGGCTCCTGCGCGGTAGAGCTACTCAAGCAGCGACGGCGAGAGGCATCTCGTCGTACGTCCGCCCGCCGAGTAAGCGTCCGGTGAGGTCCTTGCGGACACCACCCCACTGCTTGAAGAAGAACGGCACGTTTTGTCTGCGGCACGCGCGGTAGATCTCGCGGACCCAAACGATCTTCATAGGGCGAGCCCGTGGTCCAGATTCGCCTCCGACGATGACCCAGTGAATGCCGTGCAAGTTTATGCCAGCGAGCGAACCAATTAACGGTTCACAAGAGAGAAATCGCACTGCGGCGGGAACCTCCCGGAGATCGTCTACGCGGTTCAGGGCCATAGCATCTTCGACGCTCACTCCCATCCAAACATTCTCCGGCCAATCGAGGCGGGCAGCTAGTTCACGAGCGCGGCTGCTGCGTTTCGTAAGGATCTGAAAATTGTGCTGCGGACATGCGCGCATTGTCGCAAACACCTTTTGAATGAATGAGAGCGGCACATCCCGGTGAAACAGGTCGCTCATCGAGTTCACGAAAACCCGTCGGCCCGTTTTCCACGACCGTGGAAGGTCCACCACATCGTGATGCATCGTCACTTCGAACGAGTTCAAGTAGCGCCGGTTGCCCATCGCGTGAAGACGTTTCGCCAAGCGCTCCGCATAGCAGTTCTTGCAACCTGCGCTGATCTTTGTGCAGCCCGTTACCGGGTTCCACGTCGCTTCAGTCCATTCGATGTGAGAATTTGCAGCCATCAGCGGATACCGCGCTGACGATAGCGCTCGAAAATCTCTTCTACAATCTTGCCGCCGGTCGCGTTCGGGGAAGCAAAGAAGAGGTAATATATTGTGGCGCCAGTCGAGTTCCGCATCGGCATCGGTTTTGGCACGTAGTTGAACCCGGCGACGTTCTTGAGACGTTCGCGATAAGCCTCGACCACGTCTTCGTTGGTCGTTTTTTCTTCGCGCGGGCCAAAGAGCTCCATCTCTTCGCGGTACGCTGCCTTACGCCAAGAATCATCACCCCAGAACTGATTCATGCGTTCGATTTGGGCGGGCGCGACGCCCTCCGGCTTCTTCCACAGCACGTTCATGTTCATGTCCATGACCATGAAATTGAGAAAGATCTCTACACACTTCATCTTGCCCGCGGCCGCCACAACGTCCCAATTTGGGTTGAGCTTATACGGATCCAGAATGCAGAGAGCTCGTTGGTAGTTCTCATAACGGATTGTCGGGAAGACCTCTGTTAGGAGCACTTCGTTGCAATCTCCTTCATGAACAGTTACACCCTCGCTCTGTTCAGTAAGTTTTCGGAGGTTACTCGCCCGTTCTCCATCCATGTCTATAAGATGATAGCGTTTGAATGCGGGCGTAATGTTCAGCGCGTTCAACGGGCTTCCAGCAATGTAGCCTCCCGTGCGTTTCGCTAGGTGAACGCCGGCGCCGGCGAACGCATCTATATAGTGATGCTCAAGCGGCGGTTTTTGGGCTGCGAGGATTTTCGAGTACGCGCCGGCGTATTGTTTAATAATATCTAGCTTAACCTCTGACCAGTAGCCGACTTCGTCGATCTTAACGGTTTACGTAGCATCTTGGGCAGGCACGGTCGTTTGTGGCACTACTCTGAGCCGAATTGGAAGGCTAAAGTGCGAGTTAGTTCTCCGCCTTGAAATGAGGCGACCTCTAAAGCGCGCTGCGAAACTCCGTCGGCGTAACACCAACTACCCGCCGAAAGACCTGCGCGAAGTGGCTCGGGTTCTTGTAGCCGACCTCGAGGCCGATTTCGATCAGGCTGCGCTTGGTTTCGCGGATGAGTTGCTGGGCGCGCGTGATCCGTTCGCGGGTGACGAACTGCAGCGGGGACATGCCGGTGGTCTGCTTGAAGACACGGGAGAAGTGAAAGGGACTTAGCTCCGCCAGCTCGGCTAACGACTCGAGCGTGATGTCGTCCGCCAGGTGTTCGTGCACGTAGTCCTCCACCTTGCGCAGCTGGCGTACTGGCAGCCCGCCGCGGAAGTCGGCTTTCTCCGCCGCCGCGGTGGTGTATTTCTCGGCCAGGCAGCTCGCGATCAGCTTTGTCAGGTGCGCGACGCACTCGGATTTTGCCGACACGCGCTCGGCGAGCATTTCGGCACAGGCGAAACAAAGATGCGCGAGCGCTTCGTCGCGCCCGAAGAAGTCGATCACGTCGATGCGTTCAGGATCGGCACCTGGCACAGACGCCCTACAGGCGGCGAGGAAGACATCGACCGAGACATGGAGCTGCACGTTTTCCAGTTCTTCACCGGCGGGCGAACTGAAGCTCACCTCATACGGAGTCCTTGAGCGGGTGACAAAGAGGGTCCCGGGCTGGAGCTGGTGCGTGATCCAGTTCCCGCCGAGGTCGCGTTCTTTGAATACCGCAGAGCCTCCCAGCTGACACGAGATCAACGGCTCCGGAGTGGCGGGGACGAGGAACCGATCGACCACGCGCGGGAACTTGTAACGCCGCACAAACAATCCCGTCCAGCGCAGCGCCATGCTGTCGGCCACGACTTGCCCCTTCAGGTGCCGGGGATAGGCGGCGGCGGTCGTGCGATCGGGAGTTGTCACCACTAGATAGCGTTATTTACAACACAGTTCGAAGCTCCATCGACGTAACAGCTACCACGCGGCGAAAGACCTGCACAAACGGCCTCGCGTTCTTGTGGCCGACGTCGAGGCCGATCGCGATTGCACTTATCCGTGTATTCCGGAGCGGTAAGCTCTACCGTCGGCGCTTGTGACATCTAAGACGGCGATGCGAATCATCGTGGTTGGCTTGGTGCTGAATCTCGGCGGCGTGTATTCGGCAGAGGAGGATGACCAAAAAGATTCCGCAGAGCGGTTGCCGGGACAGTACGAGGCGCCTTCACCGAATGGAAAGTTTGCGTTCCGCTATGTCACGGACGCGGCCACGGACTCAGACGCAGAGGCAGACGAAGACGCGGGCGTAAAGAAGCAAAGGTACGAACTGATCGATAAGAAATCAGGGAAGGCGATCATGACTGTGGCGAAGTCTGATCCCGATCTTGGCGCCAGCGCGCGTTTCAACATTGAAGGAGTGCTGTGGAGAAGGGACTCCAGCGCGTTTGCGATGACTGCGTTTCTATGGAAGCGGGGAAGCTCCGTTTTTGTGTTTCGTCGCGAGGGCTCGCGCTTTCGCAAGGTCAAGCTGCCGGAAATGGCCACCGATGTCCCAGAGAAGGTGAAGCGAGGGAAGAGTTACCCGCACGTCGCCGAGCTGGATTCGGAGACTGCGCGACGATGGCTCAAGGATGGCTCGTTAGTCGTCGAAATCGAAAGCATGTTCGACGGCGGTGATGGCTCGATTACCGCGAAGCGGACGGTGACGCTTGGATTCGGTGGAAGCGGTAAAGCCAGCATCCTGAAATCAACCGTAAAATATGATACCGAGACCAAGGCAGACCCGGACGCAGAAGCCGGAGCTGCGCGGGACAAGGGAAACTATAAGACCGCGATTAAGATCTACGATCGCGCGATCAAGGCTGACGGGGATGACGCTCCCGCATATTACGGGCGGGGCTGCACCTATTTCGTCATGCGTGATTGGACGAAAGCGCTCGCAGATTTTCAACGCCACTGCGACCTAAGGAAAGAGGAAGCTTATCCAGCCTTCCCGGCGCGCTTCTTCATTTGGATCCTCCGCGCCCGTCTCGGTGACAGAGAAACAGCTGACAAGGAATTCGCACCTTACATGGAGGGACACCCAGCGCAGTGGAGTGGCGGCGGGGACGCAATGGTCGGCAACTTCCTGCTCGGCCGAATCAGCGAGGATGAGTTTGTCGCGGGCCTCAGCGATAATCCGCACACAGCTTACTTTTATGCGGGAATCAGACGGTTGCTCAATAATGAACGGGAGAGTGCCGCGGAGGATTTTCGCAAATCGGTGGCGACAGGCGAGAAAGACGCAACCGAATACCAGATGGCGGCGGCCGAGTTAAAAGCGCTCACCAACTAAGTAGCTAATCTGTGAGACCTAACGAGCGACAAGCTACGCTCGCTGGTCGGTGGGGAGTTTTCCGCGAGATGTTGAGTAGCTCAAGTGCCGAGCACGCGACGATAAAATCGCGTATCGAGGGACATGCGAGGAAATGTTTCGGGTAAACCCGTTGTCGCGATCTGGACAAAGCCATTCTTTTCATAGAAGCGATGCGCAGCGACGAACTTCTCTGTCGTGCCGAGAAAGATGTCGCGGACTTGCGCGGTGGTCGCGAACAAGATCAGCTCCTTGAGCAAGCGGCTGGCGACGCCATGCTCGCGGCCACGGTGCGTCGCCTTCACGAACATCTTTCTCAGCGCGCCCTGATGGTTGCCGATGTCGCGCAGCCCGATAGTTCCCACTAGCTCCCCATCCGAAAGGGCCACCCAGAATCCGCCGCGGCCGCGCTGATAGAACGCCGCGATGTCGAGCAGATCGGGTTGGTCAGCAACAGTGATCGCGAAGCCAAACTCGGCCTGTTGAATGGGGAGGATCACATCGATTACGCCTGCCTGATGGACTGAAGAGAAGGGGACGATTTGAATCACAACCGAGACCATCGCCGCAAGGCCACGGCCAGGCATGTTAATCACAAGAGCGGCAGCGGTCGCGAATGATCGCGAGGACGCCCGCCCACGCTGTCACGATCGACTACCTAAGCGCTCACCGCTTAGCTACGCGCTTCTTTTTCGCCGGTTGATGAAAGAGATTTCGCATCGCGTGGTCGATGCTGGCGAACGCCAGGACGATCGGGTTCTTCTGCTTCCGCACCTGAACTCTGGGCACGCGCGAGTGGGTTACGCGCTTCGGCGGTTCTGCTGGAGGCGCTGCTGCATCAGTCATTGCAATGAGATTCCCCTCCGCCGGCGGTAACGGTTCCAGGGCAAAGTCGTCCCACATTGTCCCGAGCGCGCCCCTTACAATCGGTGCGCTGGCAAGATCGAAATCAGGTTCGAACGGC
>JBJMGI010000107.1:0-5001 GCA_045807945.1 Terriglobales bacterium
ACGCCCGTCAACAACCGCCGCGGCAGCAGCGTCGAGGGCAACCGGCTCCTTCGCAGCGTCAGCCGGCGGCGGGCGCGCCGAAGCAGCAGCCATCCGGACAGCGGCGACAGCAGCCCCGAAAGGATTCGGGGCAGTCCGTTGGCGGGCAGGCGCGGCCACAGACTGCGATGCGGCAGCCGAGTCAGGCTGCACATTCACCTTCGCCCCGGCCTAACCTGCCCGCCGCACCTTGAACTCGAATGCTTAAAGCATTCGCTAGTTCGATGCGGTTCCTGATTTGCGCGTCCTGCCTGATCGCCGGTTCAGCGAGGTTGTCTGCCGATACCCAGCAGGAACAGCCAAACGGTGCAGCGTCGAAGCCGGTAGCAGTGAGGACGCGAAGGAAATACTAAGACTCGAGAGGCTCCTGCAAGATTCATGGTTGAAGCATGATGTCGCAGCGGTCGGTGCGATCGTGGCAGATGATTTCGAGTCCTGGTCCCTCAAAGGAAAGCGGCACGTCAAAGCTGACCTTCTCAAGTCAGTAGAGAAAAACAGAGAAGAGGCCACAAGGGGTGGACGACGAAAAAGTGCGCGTCTTCGGCGATACTGCCATTTATACCGCGCGGATCACCGACACAGCCAAGGACGGGAGCGGCGAAACTTCGAGGCCACAACAGTGGTCACGGCGCTATTTCTACGCCGGAACGGCAAATGGCAGATGGTGCAGAACCACGACAGCTTGATCCAGAAGTAGAGACTCGCGAGATTCGACAGCTATGAACGCCGATTTCTTTGCTTCGCTTGGACAGATCATCAGCGCGATCGGCGTGATTGTTTCGGTCCTTTACCTCGCGCACCAGGTGCGCGATAGCGCCCGCGCGACACGGCTCCGCGCCATGCGCGACATGTCAGGCGCGTTTAACCGTTGGCTGCAATCGATCGCCGACAACCCCGAGCTTGCCGCCTTGTACTACCGGGCAATCCATGACTATAGCTCAATCAAGGGCCCGGACATTGTGCGCTTCAGTGCGCTGATGGATCAGATGTTTCGGATCTACGAGGAGATGTACTTTCAGAATCTGGAAGGTCACCTCGATCGGCGGGTATGGCAGGGGTTCGAGGCGCCGATGCGGGACCTGAGCGCCTACCCGGGCATCCAGGCGTGGTGGCGCTCACGGTGCCACTGGTTTAGCGAAGAGTTTCGCACATTCATCGAAGGCCATCTCGAGAAGCAGAACAACAAGCAGCTTTATCCGGAGAACAGTTGAGAGCTGCGGACTAGTGGAAGAATCACGAGCAGTCGCGGAGTGCATAACACTTACCACGAAGTAGACCAATGAGACTGCCGCTCACGCTACTCACAGCTATCCTCTTCGGAGCTAGAACAACAGTAGATTGGGCGCGGCCGCCGACCTCGGCTACAGAATGGCGGCTGTCTCCGACTTAGCCTAACTGCCAGGCTGCGCTACGGCGGTCGCAGTAGCTGGGGAGCTTGCAGGCGCGGTTGTATCAATGAGACCGGCGTCGCGGAAACGGCCGAGTTCGAAGCCCTGGCGCTGACCGAACGAGGCGCTCTTTGCCCGGTTCAGTTTCATGGGCATTAGCTCGAGATTGGCCAGGACGTTGTCGAGCTGAGGATAAAGCGCACGCGGCACGATGTGATCGACGCTGAGGGTATCGCCGGCATAGGGCCCGTTCTTCACGATGGCGCATCTGCCATGTCGCATGTGTTCCATGCCTTCATCGTCGGTGCAGCCCAGCTTGGTCGCGATATCAACATTGCGCAGCATGGCCGCCGTGGTGAGACGACCGCGCTCGTCGTTCCAGCCGAGGCGGTTCATGACGTCGTCCATAATTTCTTCGGGCGGTTTCCCCTCGCGCCGGCCGGTCTCCAGCCAATAGGTGATTTTCTGCACGCGTGGATTAGCGCCGCGTTCGCCGAGCGTGGCGAGCTTCGCCGGGTCGGCCAGCGAAACAATGATGCCGGCGACGTCGGCAGCGCAGCAAACCGCAGCCGAGGCGATGAGTAGACAAAGGACGTAACGGAGGGAGCGGTGCACCATGGAATTGTTCCGGGAAGGGGGGCGAGCAAATAGCACGCCTCTGCGCGAAGCGCGACGGGTATTTTACGTCATGTTCAGATGAACATTCGGCCGCACTGGCGGGACTTAACAATCAGGAACAGAGGCAATTGCCTCAAGGGCGTCCCGATGTGGAAAGAATTTCTTGCTGTTTCAGCCGAAGAGACGCTCGGCGCCGCGCTGCCCTTTCAGGTGGCCGGCTGTATCGCACGTTCCGACGAGAACCGCGGGTGACAGGGCTTTAAATCCTGGCCCGCATGTGTGCGCTCACTCCGCGACCGCGGGTATGTAATGACAGCACACGACGATACACCGACTCGTACGACGGCGTTGCAGAACCGCTAGTTACGCCATCACGATGGCTTGGCGTTATACTGCGCGTCACTGACCTGCTCCATCCATTCTACGACTTTCCCATCGAGCTCTTCCTGAATAGCAATGTGAGTCATAGGTGTGCCTGGCGCCGCGCCGTGCCAGTGTTTCTCGTTAGGTGTAAACCAAACGACATCGCCGGGCCTGATCTCTTCAATCGGGCTTCCTTCCCGCTGCACCCATCCGCATCCGGCGGTCACGATCAGCGTCTGACCTAACGCGTGCGTGTGCCAGACCGTGCGCGCGCCCGGCTCGAAAGTCACGCTGGCGCCGCGAGCCCTCGCTGGCGGTTGCGCTTCGAATAACTGATCGATGCGCACCGTGCCGGTAAACCAATCAGGCCGTCCCTGCTCGGACGGTTGCGAACCACTTCGTTTGATTTCCATCGCTAGTCTGCGTGCTCTTCCGCTTCGTCGCCTTCCTTCACGATATCGCCGCTCGTAAAGAGGACCCCCTGCGCAATTTCCCGCCAGAGTGGTTTCGACCGCAGCAGCCATTCCAAGTCCATCGAAAAGTGTTTCATCTCCTCCTTCTGCGCATTCTGCATAATCGCGCGTGCACTCTTGTCCTTCTCGATAGCAATGCGCTGCTCGTACCAGTTAATTGCCTCCGCCTCTTCCGAGAGTGAGACGATCATGCGCGCGAAGGTGCGCGTCTTGTCCGGCAGCTCGTCGGCCGGTTCGTGATATTGTTCAAAGCCCATGCGTTTCCATAACGGCGCATGCCGTTCGTCGCAACCTGCCGCCTCTGATCGGGAGGCTGCATAGCCGCTGAATATTGCGCGATTTATTGGCTCGTCTTCAGCTCACCCCCGGCACACGCTCGCCAGCATGAGTAATCCTAACAAAGCGCTTTGGGAGAAAGGCGATTTTACTCGTATCGCTGCAACGATGCGGGAAAGCGGCGATGCGCTGGTGCAACGGATCGGCATCAGCAAAGGCCAGAAGGTGCTGGACCTCGGCTGTGGCGACGGTACGACAGCAATTCCTGCCGCGAAACGCGGTGCCGATGTGCTTGGCGTAGATATCGCACGGAATCTCGTCGAAGCCGCCAGACGACGTGCGGCGGCTGAAGGTCTCGACAATTGCCACTTCGAGGAAGGCGATGCTTCGGACCTGGAGCAGTTGCCGGATCATACCTTCGACCTGGTCATGAGTATCTTCGGAGCGATGTTCGCGCCGCGGCCATTCGACGTCGCAAAAGAGATGGCCCGCGTAACGAAGCCTGGTGGCCGAATTGTGATGGGAAACTGGATACCTAACGACCCGACCCTGGTAGCGCAGATTCTTAAGATCAGCTCTGCCTACACACCACCGCCGCCGGAAGGCTTTGTTAGCCCAATGAGCTGGGGCGTCGAGAGCAATGTGATGGAGCGCTTCGGCGCAGCGGGAATACCTGCAGACAGGATCTCATTCGAGCGCGACACTTTTACATTTAACTACTCTGGCACACCCGCCGGCTTCGTGGATGAATTCAGGAAATACTACGGACCGACGATGAACGCGTTTGAGGCTGCGGAGAAAGATGGTCGCGCAGCCAGGTTGCAGGAGGAGCTGGAAACTCTCTTTGCCGCGAAAGCCACCACGTCGGCGCAAGGCATGACTTCCATTCCCGCGACCTTCCTCCGCGTGACCGTCACCGTCTGATCGGCGTGTTCGGCGGTTGATAAGGGACCGGTAGGCTACGCTCCACTGGGCCGCTGCCGCTGATCCGCTGAAGTTGCAGTCTCGAGGTTGCTCCGCAGATTAGATCGGTGACCGATGGACTCTCAAAACCAGCGCTGGGCGATTTCCGGACAGACGCCCGAATGCTCATCCTCCTTCTGCTGGCGGTTCCAGTGGGGCTGATCGGCGCGGTCGTCGCGAAGGCGCTGCTATGGCTGATCGCAGAAATCACAAACGTCGTGTTCTTTCAGCGGTTCTCAGCTCAGTTACCGTCGCTTCAAGGTCATCACCTGGGACCATGGGTGATCGCCGCTCCCATAGCCGGAGCGATCATCATCGGGCTCATCGCACGTTACGGGTCGGAGAAGATTCGCGGGCACGGAATTCCGGAAGCTCTCGAGGCAATCCTCCTCGGCGGCAGCTTGATTCATCCGAAGATCGCGATCCTGAAACCGGTCTCCTCGGCTATCTCGATAGGAACGGGCGGCCCTTTCGGCGCGGAAGGTCCGATCATCATGACCGGCGGCGCGTTCGGTTCGATTCTGGCCCAGCTTTTCCATCTCAGCGCCGCTGAACGGAAGACGCTCCTTGTAGCTGGCGCGGCTGCCGGCATGTCCGCGGTGTTCGCAGCTCCCATGGCTGCTACCTTACTGGCGGTTGAGCTACTGCTTTTCGAATGGCGCCCGCGCAGCTTTATTCCAGTGACGGTTGCCTCACTTGTCGCAGCTCTCTTTCGCGCCACGCTTCTCGGGCCGGGCCCGATTTTTCCTGTTGCAGCGCATTCGCTGCTCGACTCTCGCATTGTTGCGGCTGCCTTCGTTATTGGAGCCGGATCTGGATTCGCATCCGCCGCACTGACCTGGCTCGTCTACTTCTGCGAAGACCTTTTCCTCAAAGTCCCA
>JBJMGI010000108.1:0-29988 GCA_045807945.1 Terriglobales bacterium
GAGCTTACCAAACGATGCGGCAGGGGTTTTCAGGGGCACATTTGTTACCTTCGGACACGCCCTTCAGTACAGCTTGGCGAACCAATCTCTGCACTCTGCCCTGTGCATTCCAGAGTAGAATATCCATGCGTCACCTCCCCCGAAAGAAGCAAGAGAATCCCCATGAAACGTGTCCCCAGCCTTTCGATGGTATTGCTGCTTGCCGTCCTAGGCGCGCTCGCGCAGCAGCCACCCCCAGCCCTTTCGAGTGATGCTCGCCCTGATACCGGCGCGATGAATGCCGACGTTTACACCAACAACTTTTTCGGATTCAGCTACCGCGTGCCCGCGCAGTGGACCGGCAAAGCCGTCCAGCGTTCGCAACCCGGCCAACGTTTCTACCAGCTCTTGAGCGCTCTTCCAGCCGCAAGCGCAGCCAGTATCCAGTACATGGGCATCCAGGCGGAAGACATCACCGCGCCCGTCGTGAAGACGGCTTCGCAGTTCATTCAGTCTTCGCCCCTCGCTGGGAAGAATTCAGCATACGAAATGCTCGGCCCGGTGCGCGAGATGGAGATCGGCGGCCGCCACTTCGCGCGCGCCGATTACAAAACCAAGCCCAGCGCAGACGATGCCGGTTTGACCATGTATCAGACGCAGCTTGTGACCGTGCTGCACAACCACGCCGTCACGCTGTCCTTCACTTCTGACAGTCAAGCCGCGCTCGATCAGCTTGCGGCTTCGGCTGGCTCCATGGTGTTCTTGTCAGCGCCCGCTGCCGCGCCGATTCCTGCAGCGCCTGCGCCGCAACCCGTTGTGACCACTCCAGCAATTGCAGTGGCTGCACCTACTGCGGCTCCGGTGCTCGTTCCGGCACCCGCTAAGGCAAAGGCCGCGCCTGAAGTCACGAATGGCACCGTTCAGGTTTCGTTCTCCGATGATCCTGCGCCTGCGAAAACAACCGTAAAGGCGGCCGCAGCGCCACAGGTGCAGACGCCCGCACCCGAGCCGGTAAAATCGGAGCCCGTTGCCGTACAGACGACTGCTCAGCCCGTCACGTTCAACCCGAAGCCAGAGCCCAAGGTCGAAGTCGCCGCTATTACTCCGGCGAGGTCGAAGCCTTCTGCCGGCATTCCGATCAACAATCTTTTGGCCAGCAATCCCGAGCCGGCTACGGTCGCAAAGAACGATGCGCCTGTTCTCAGCTCGCCCGCTCCGCCGCCGGTGACCACAACTGCCGAGACCTCCATTCCAGTGACGGCCGCGCCTGACCCTGCTCCCGCGAGTGCAGCTCTAGCGACTACTGCCGCCGCGGAAGTCGTCTCCGACAGCGCGGCTGCGGCCACCCTCGCCATCAGCGGTATCACCCGCGTCAGCGACACGCGTATGCGCCTCTCCGAAGAAGCGTTGAAGGAATACATCTTCAGCAAGTCGCCGATGATCTATCCGCAGCTAGCCAAGCAGATGGGCGTGCAGGGCAACGTGGTCATGCAGGTTGTGATCACTATGGAAGGCCGCGTGAAGGAAGTGAAGGTCCTCAGCGGCGCGCCGCAACTGCAAGGCACCGCGGTCGATTCCGTGCGCAACTGGCGCTTCCTGCCGTATCTCGACAACGGACGCCCCATGGAAGTCGAGAGCCAGGTCACCATCGGCTTCAAACTCGGTGGCGGACGATAGCAAGCAAAGCCAACGAAGAAAGCTCAAGTGAAATCTCGCTTATTTAACGAGAAGGTTCCAATCCTGCTGTGGCCGATCTCATTCGTGCTGGCGATCCTGCTTGGGACTTTTAACGCTTTGATGTTTATCTTTTGGCGTTGCCGTCTCGCGCCTATCAAAGCCTAGTAAACAGATTCTCACCGTAGCTTTGTCGTCGCGAGCGCGAGGAGCGAGCTGCTGAACCGGCGAGCGTCACAGGCCCATAGGGCCGGAACAGAATAGCCCAGGGCGTGAGCCCTGGGTGGGCGAACCGAATGCAGTCTTCCACTCTGCTGAAGGCATGCGCGCAGCGAAGCGGAGCGCAGACTAAAATGCCCGCGAAGAAGCAACAACTCCCCTGAAATCACTACTTTCCAAGCCTCTCCTGAGAAGCAATTCGTGCTATAATCAGTAGTGCTCAATTCTGCCCTAAGTGACTGTAATATCAATACTTTAAAGTTAACGGGGAACTCTGCCGCCAGTGCGCGCGGCGAGCTCGATTTTTGTCTGAAATTTCTGGGAACAAACGGGGTCTGATGGCGACGAAAGAGGCAGCAGTGGCAACGGCGAAAGAAACGAAAACTAAAAAAGTTGCTGCAAACGGCGGCAACGGCGAGTACACCGCCGACGACATTAAAGTCCTCGAGGGGATGGAAGCCGTCCGTCTGCGTCCCGCCATGTACATCGGCTCGAACGGCGAGATGGGATTGCATCACCTCGTCTACGAGGTCGTCGACAACTCCGTTGACGAAGCGCTCGCCGGCCACGCCACCAAGATCGAAGTCACCATTCATATCGATAACTCCATCACCGTCGTTGATGACGGCCGCGGTATTCCCGTTGACGACATGGTCGTGAACGGAGAAAAACTTCCTGCTGCACAAGTCGTGCTCACTACATTGCACGCTGGCGGAAAATTTGATTCCTCGAACTACAAAGTTTCCGGCGGACTGCACGGCGTCGGCGTGAGCTGCGTGAACGCGCTCTCCCATCAGCTTGATCTCGAGATTTGGCGCGACGGACACGTTTGGGAGCAGACCTACTCCAAAGGCGCTCCGACGTCGAAGCTCAAGAAGACCGGCAACACCAAGAAGCGCGGCACCAAAGTCCACTTCCTGCCTGACACGGAGATCTTCACCGCCACCGAGTACAACTTCGATACCCTTTCGCAACGGCTGCGCGAACTCGCCTTCCTGAACAAAGGACTCGAGATCACCCTGACCGACGAGCGCTCTACCGACGCCAAGACCGGTGAAGCCAAGCGCAACGATTTCAAATATTCCGGCGGCATCGCCGAATTCATCAAGCACCTCAACCGCGGCAAGGCCGTGCTGCACGAGAAGCCGATCTACATGGAAGCCGAGCGCGATGGCGTCGCCATGGAGCTCGCGCTGCAATACAACGACGGCTACTCGGAAACCGTCTTCAGCTTCGCTAATAACATCAACACGGTTGATGGCGGTACACACCTCTCCGGCTTCCGCACCTCGCTTACGCGCACCATCAACTACGCGGGGCAGCAGCTTGGCTTGTTCAAAGACGTAAAAGAAAACCTGACCGGCGACGACGTTCGCGAAGGCCTCGTAGCCGTGGTCAGCGTGAAGCTTTCGCAGCCGCAGTTCGAAGGGCAGACCAAGGGCAAGCTCAATTCCGACATTGCCGGCGTGGTGCAGGCATTCGTCAACGAACGCCTGGGCGCCTTCTTCGAGCAGAATCCCACCGTCGCGCGCAAGATCATCAACAAGGCGATCGAAGCCGCGCGTGCGCGTGAAGCCGCGCGTAAGGCCCGCGATCTCACTCGCCGCAAGGGCGCGCTCGATGGCGGCGGACTCCCCGGCAAGCTTGCCGACTGCTCGGAACGCGATCCGCAGCGCTGCGAACTCTATCTGGTCGAGGGCGAATCAGCAGGCGGTACCGCCAAGCAGGGACGCGACCGCCGCACCCAAGCCATCCTGCCGCTCAAGGGCAAGATCCTGAACGTGGAGAAAGCCCGCTACGACAAGATGCTCGGCCACGAAGAAATTCGCGCCATGATCACCGCGCTCGGCACCGGCATCGGCAAAGACGATTTCGATACCTCGAAGCTGCGCTACGGCAAAGTCATCCTCATGACCGATGCCGACGTGGACGGCTCGCACATCCGCACGCTGCTGCTCACGTTCTTCTTCCGCCACATGCAGGAGCTGATCAAGCGAGGCCACGTCTTCATCGCGCAGCCGCCGCTCTACAAGATCAAGAAGGGCAAGACCGAGCAGTACATCAAGAACGACAACGAATTCGTGAAGGTCATGGTGAAGCGCGCGTCGGACGGCATCGTGGTGCGCTACGGCGAAGGCGCGGCCAAGCTCGAAGGCCAGCCGCTCACCAAGTTCATGACGACGCTCAACGATTACCTGGGCTTCTTCGACAAGGTGAACAAGCGCATCCGCGACGAGAAGGTCACTGAGCTGATGCCGCAGGTCGGGCTCTCGCAACGCGCCGACTTCGAAGGCGACAAGAAGAACCCTTCCACGAAGATCGCGAAGTTGCAGAAGCAGTTGGAGAAGCTGGCGAAATCGAACGGGGTGAAAGAAGTGAATCTCGAGTTCGATGACGAGCACGAGCTCTGGCAGGTCAGCTATACCGATTCGCAAGGCGCCGAGCGAAGGATCAACTGGCAGCTGGTGTCCGCGCCTGAGTATCGCCAGATGATGGCGAAGTATAAGCAGATCGAGCCCTACATGGAGCCGCCGTTCGTCATCGAAGCTGTCGCCGCTCCTGCTGCGGAAGAATCAGGCGAAGCCGAGGGTGCTGACAAGAAAACCAAAGCCGCTCCAAAGGCGAAGAAGAAAGTGGAAGTAGAAGCGGTTGAAAAACACTCCGCTAAGGAACTCTTCGACCATGTCCTCGGCGAGGGCCGCAAGGAATATTCCGTGCAGCGCTACAAAGGACTGGGCGAAATGACCGCCGAGCAGCTCTGGGAAACCACCATGGACCCCGAGCGCCGCACGCTCCTTGAAGTGAAGGTCGAAGACATCGCCGAATGCGAGGCGATCTTCACCACGCTGATGGGCGAAGACGTGGAAGCGCGTCGCAAGTTCATCGAAGAGAACGCGCTGGACGTGAAGAACCTGGATATATAGGTTTTTCCCTCGCAGGGATATTGAGAATGCGCAAGATCGTACTTGTCTCGCTATTACTGAGCGCGATGTGCGCAGCACAGAAGACCGCCGCCAGCCTTTGGGGAGTTGTCGTCGATTCGAGAACGGGCGCAGTCGTCAGCCTCGCCGAAGTGACCGCGACTTGCAAGAACGTTGTCAAGAAAGAGACAACCAACAAGAATGGTCAATTCTGGTTTGAATCGCTTCCAGAGGATCCTGGGTGCAAGCTCGACTTGCGAGCGAGCGGCTTTCAGCCGCTCACTGTACAGCCTGTTCCGCTGATGTCTGGCTACACTGTTCCATTACACATCGCGTTGGCATTCGGGGCGGAGGCAATACCTGCCACTCCTCCTGTGCCCATTGTTAATGCGACTGGTGCCCTTCCGAGGGACAAGCCGTCTGCCATCATCGCCGCGGAAATGACCACTTCTGCCGGCGGACCGTTCGATTTTCCTGGCGATGTTACGGGCACAGTAGTGGGCGCGAGCGGGGCGGTTGTTGCGGGCGCGAGGGTTTCACTTGAAAGGAATGGCGATGTGAAGTCTGTGGTTACAAACGGCGAAGGTCAGTTCTGGTTTCCCATGTCTCGAGCCGGCACATACCGCCTGCTCGTAGCAGCCAAGGGTTACAAGACTGCACAGATTACGGGATTGGCCGTGGAAGGAGTGGGCTACTGCAAATCCCTCGCAACGCGAATTCAATTGAGAGCCGGCGATGAAGCGGCGATAGATGATTTTCATCCCCAAACCGTCAAGGTTGACTATTGCACGTTTGTTCGTGTGCCCAATCTCGGGTCTGCTTTTACCCCGCATTGATAATGGCTCTGCATCCTCAGCGGACAATTTGAGCGATATCGGCTAAAGTTCCGCGCTATGATGGGCGCGGCCAATGCCCCGCCGCGACGAATCCGAGATCGACATCCGCTCCATCGCGATCTTGCTGATCGCTCTGTCGCTACCCGCCGCGGTTCCGGCTTCGGTGCGAAGCAGCCACGGCTCACATCCGCTATTCAGCGCTGCCGGTCTCAGCGCAAATCCGATCATCTTTCTTCCGCTGGCGATGGCCGCACTCATGGGCGCCCTCTGGTACCTCCAGGGACGCAGTCCGGCGATGGGCTCTATTCCCCCGCGCTACGAGCCCCCGCACGGTCTTTCCCCGATAGAAGCCGGCGTGCTGGTGGACGGAAGACTTGACCCGCGCGACGTTGTCGCCGGCATCGTGGACCTCGCTATCCGTGGATACCTCAGCATCGAGCCCATCCGCGACGGCGCGCACGCGACTACCGCCTCCGACTACCGCTTCCACAATCTTCGCAAGCCTGGCTGGGCCACCGAATTGCCGGATCACGACCGCTTCCTCATGCAACACCTCTTCGAAACGGAGAACGAACCGCTGCTCTCCGCGCTGCGTCACGGACTGAACGACTATGTCTCACAGTTTCGCGACGCCATCTACGCCTCGCTCGTCGGGAAAAAACTTTTTCGGCTTGATCCGGACCTTGGCCGCACTATCGTCTGGGTCGGTGCTGGGGCGCTCCTTGTGCTCCTTGCGTTTATCGCGCAAGTCTTGGATCTCAAGCTCGCGGACTCTCCCGTTCTTTACGGAGTCAGCTTTGCAGTCGCCGCTGGGATCGCTTATTGGATGGGCAGCCGTATCAGCTGGCGCTCGCCCGCCGGACAAATCGCGATGCGCGATGTCCTTGGACTTCAAGAATTCCTCTACCGCGTTGAACACGACCGCCTGCGCCAGCTGCCACCGGAGGCTCTGGAGAAGATGCTGCCTTACGCGATGGCCCTCGGGGTCGAGGGCCATTGGGTCGGGGCATTCAAAGGACTCGTCGCGCCGTATCCCTGGTACACGCAGGCCGCCGCAGCCGTCGTTGCCGCCTCGTCGTCAGGCGATTCCGATCACGCCGACCTCCTGCTCATCGGCCTCGATTCCATGACAAAGATCGTTCTCCAAAGAAAGTGATTTAGCTCGGACGCTCCCACCCCACACGCCTCTGCAATCAATGCATTCCTCCACTTTTCAGAATCCCTCTTTGCATTCGGCGTAGATTCGCGAGCCAAGCTCGCGCAATCCGCTGAATCCACAGGGACTCTCTTCGGCATGCCGATTGCATTCCTCACCTTGCAGTCAGGGAGAGACTGGCAGCGCTCGGTCGATGGTAGCCATCCTCGGCTCTCCGATGTGCTCTCGATCGCGCTGCAACCGCCGGCAACCACTCGCGGTCACCCCGCCGGAGGCGTCGCACACCTGCCCGCCTCCGGGCTTACAAGTCCGGAACATTGCGCCGCGGTGAGGTGTCCAATGTTTCAGGAGAAACGCAGCATGAACAAGCGGCGCAACATTCTCTTCCTCATTGCGATTTTCGTCCTCTTGATAATCAAAGCCGCGCATGCGCAGATTCAGCACCTTACAGCGAAGGCAGCAGTATTCAAGACACTGCCCACGGCGTCGCCACCACCGGCCTAATATTTGTCGCACTCATCGGAGGTTTACTGGCGGCGATGCGCGTCCGCGCTACCCACCTTCGCCAGCAGCGCGACGAAGGCGGACCGCAACAGTTAGGGCTCTCGCAGCTCTCGGCCACTCGCGTGGAACGGCCACGCTAGAAATTTATTGCAAGTTCCTGTACAAAGGCCGTTCTTGCCAATAAGGGGATTTGCACAATGCGCAGATTACTGCTCGCAGCACTTCTATGCTCGGCCGCGGCTTTCGCCCAGGAAACTAAGGACGCTCAGGTCACTCGAGACGAAGGCGCGGCGCTCACCATCTACAACCAGAACTTCGCTGTGGTTCGCCAGCTATTTCCGCTGAGCCTGAACGCCGGCGAGAACCGCATCACCTTCACCGGCGCCACGGCACACATCGAGCCCGATAGCGTGATCCTGCGCGACCCATTCGGGAAGCGGCAGTTCCAGATCTTCGAGCAGAACTACCGCAACGATCCTGTATCGCAGGAACGTCTGCTCTCGCTCTTCGAGGGCAAGACCATCGATTTCCTCGTCAAGAATCAGGACAAGCCCGACGAGATCGTGAAGGGCAAGATCATCCGCAGCGGCTACGTTCCCCATTACGAAGCCATGAACCGCTACGGGCAGCAGTATTACCAGGCGCAGATGGCATACGCCGGCCAGACCTCGCAACCCATCATCGAAGTCAACGGCAAGCTGCAGTTCTTTCTTCCCGGCCAACCTCTCTTCCCGGCGCTGGGCGACGACACAATCCTGAAACCGCAGCTCGATTGGCTGCTGCGCAGCGATGGTGCTAGCAGCGGACAGGCGGAAGTCAGCTACATCAGCGGCGGTATGAGTTGGGACGCTGCCTACAACATCGTGGCGCCTGAAAAGGGCGACGTCATCGACCTTATCGGTTGGGTCACGCTCGACAATCAGAGCGGCACAGATTTCCGCAACGCGCACATCAAGCTGATGGCTGGCGACGTCAATAAGATCCAGCCAGGACAGGGGTATGTAAACGGCGGAATAGCTGCGCGATCCATGGCGATGGAAGATTCAATGCAAAAAGCCGTTACGGAGAAAGCTTTCGACGAGTTCCATCTCTACGCCCTGGAACGTCCCACTACCTTGCACGATCGCGAGACCAAACAGGTCGAGTTCGTTCGCGGTACTGACGTGAAGTCGCAGCGCATTTACGTCTACGATGGTGCGCAGCTCGACAACCAGTGGCAGTACAACCCCGAGTACGCCCGCAATGACCAGAACTACGGTACGCAATCGAATCCGAAAGTCTGGGTGATGCAGGAATTCAAGAACTCTAAGGAAAATAATCTTGGCATGCCGCTGCCCGCCGGCCGCCTGCGCTTCTATCGTCGCGATACCGACGGCACGCTGCAGTTCACCGGAGAGAACAAGATCGACCACACGCCCAAGGATGAGACCGTGCGCGTTTACACCGGCAACTCATTTGACCTCGTCGGCGAGCGCACCCGCACCAACTACCACATTGATACTCGCGGCAGTTTTCTCGACGAGTCGTTCGAGATCAAAGTCCGCAACCACAAGAAAGAAGCTGTCAGTGTGCGGGTGGTCGAGCATCTGTATCGCTGGGTTAACTGGAGCATCGTCAATCCGACCAGCACGTTCAAGAAAAAGGACAGCCGCACCGCCGAGTTCACGGTGACCATCCCACCCGACGGCGAGAAGGTCATCACCTACACCGCGCACTACACGTGGTAGAAGGAAAGACAGATACAAATGAGTTCATCAGTTATCCGTGTGTCAGTCATTATCGCCGCCTTGTTTCTATTTGTGACGGTCTGTATAGCGGACGCAAATGTCATCAAGCCGATACCCGTCGAGCTTTGGCACGTAGGTGATGACGCCTTGTCTCAAAGGCTCGCCGAAAAAGTCGAGAGTGCGTTTAAACGGTCGCCGGATTTCGTATTAAGCAGCGGGAGGAAGCAAGGCACGTTGATTGCTTCAATCCCAACAAATATTGAATGGAAATACGTCGCAAAACAAACCCAAGTGTTTTACAACGTAGAGTTTTCATCGGTGGACGGTAAGAAAATCGGTCTCAGCAAGGGATCATGTTGGGCGGATGAGTTGTCGAAGTGCGCAACACAAATCGTTAGAGATGCGAAATCGCAGCGGCGAAAGTTTAGCGGTCGAACCGTCTTACGCCATCGCTGTTAAGGAAACCTCAGCGGATAACTGATTGTGAGCTTCCCTCCGTATTCCCGGCGCTCCCGGGGTCAAAAACAGTTTGCAAGTTCTTAGGGCCCGCCCGTTCTCTTCCTGACAGCGCAAGTTGAGCCTCCCCTGTAATGCCCACTTCGCTGCTAGGAGGAAGTGATGCAACGCATAACCAAGATTGTTTTCACCATGTTCTTCGCGGTGCTGGTCACCGCGTCCGCTCTTGCCTCGCCGCCGCGCCCTCCAAAGCCATCGGCCGGCGTGCCGCAGCAAGGCGAGCTCGAGGTCGTGGACCATGATGGCCAGACCACCGGCGTCTGCCCGCTCAAACACACCGACGTGAAAGCCGAGATCAGCGGATTCATCTCGCGCGTAACCGTCACCCAACATTTCTGGAACCCATCGAAGGAGAAGATCGAAGCCGTTTACGTCTTTCCGCTGCCGAACAATGCGGCAGTGGACGACATGACGCTGAAGGTGAACGACCGCACCATCAAGGGGCTCATCAAGAAGCGCGACGAGGCGCAGGCCATCTACAACGCCGCGAAAAACGCCGGACACGTTGCCGCGCTCCTCGATCAGGAGCGCCCCAACATCTTCACGCAGTCGGTCGCGAACATCGTCCCCGGTGCGCAGGTCACGGTCGAGATCAGCTATGTCGAGACTCTGAAGTACGAAGCAGGCAGCTACGAATTCGTTTTTCCCATGGTCGTTGGCCCGCGCTACATCCCGGGCTCCATGGCCACCGGACAGCAGGGCGGCGGCTGGTCGCCTGATACCGATCGCGTCCCCGATGCATCGCGCATCACGCCGCCGGTCGCGGGAACACACACTCCGAATGAGCGCGCCGGTCACGACATCTCCATCGACGTCACCCTCGACGCCGGTGTTCCCATCCAGGAGTTCCATTCCATCTCGCACGACGTGCTTAGCGACCGCACCGGACCGAACTCCGCGCACGTTCGCCTGAAAGATGAATCCGTCATTCCGAACAAAGATTTCATCCTCAAGTACGACGTCTCCGGTGTCAAGATTGAAGACGCGCTGCTCACTCACCACGATTCGCGAGGCGGATTCTTCACCTTCATCCTGCAGCCGCCCGACCGTGTGAACCCGGACCAGATCGTCCCACGTGAGATCGTATTCGTGATCGACACCTCCGGCTCGCAGATGGGCTTTCCGCTCGAGAAGTCGAAGAAGCTCGCCGACGAAGCGCTCAACCATCTCAACGCGAACGATACGTTCAACATCATCACCTTTGCCGGGAATACTCAGGTGCTTTTTCCTGAGCCCGTGCCCGCGACGCCCGCCAACATGCAGCGCGCGCGTGCATTGCTCGGAAACCTGACCGGCGGCGGCGGCACGGAGATGATGTCTGCCATCCGCGCCGCGCTTGATCCCAGCGACGCGTCCGATCACCTACGCGTCGTCGTCTTCATGACCGACGGTTATGTCGGCAACGATATGGAGATCATTGGCGAGGTGAAGAAGCACCAGAACGCGCGCGTCTTCACGCTTGGAATCGGCAACTCCGTCAATCGCTTCCTGATCGACAAGATGGCCGAAGCCGGACGCGGCGAGAACGAAGTCGTTACTCTCGCCGACGCGGCCGATCCCGCTGTCGAGCGTTTGTTCGAGCGCATCCGCACGCCTATCCTCACCGACGTCACTATCGATTGGAACGGCATGCCCGTGGCGGAGATCTACCCCACAAAGATGCTCGACCTGTTCACCGCGAAGCCGGTCATTGTCACCGGACGCTACAACCGCGCAGCCAAAGGGACGATCCGCCTGAAGGGCATGCGCGCCGGCCAGCCATTTTCGCGCGACATCGCCGTCAATTTCCCCAGCGACGAAAAAGATCACGACGTGCTCGCGACCTTGTGGGCGCGCACGAAGATCGAGCACCTGATGTCGCAGGATTGGAATGGCATGCAGAGCGGCAATCCGACGGGCGATCTGAAACAGCAGATCACCGATTTAGGTCTGCAATATCGCCTGATGACACAGTTCACATCCTTCGTCGCCGTCGAAGAGATGACGATCACTGAAGGCGGACAGGCGAAGACCGTTCAGGTTCCCGTGGAGATGCCGGATGGCGTGAGCCGACAAGGGGTCTTTGGAGGCAAGGATGGCGAAACGTTCTACCAGAGTGTCCCCGCCAGCACGAATCTCATGTACGCATCGCCCGGGGTGGCCTCGCCAAAAGCGCAAAACGCGCCCACCGGCTACGTCGGCGGAGGCGTAAACCTCAGCGACGGCGGCTTCGGCGGTATCGGCGTCTACAGTCGCAAGACAGCGACCGAGTCTACTTCTCAAGCAGCCGTTCCAGCAAAACAGGATGCGAAGAAAGCACGCGCCGAGTTCAAGCTCTCGCCCACGTTGCAGCAGACCTTGCAATGCACACAGATACTGGCGATCTCGTCGCGGGCACCGTCGAAGAGCAGCGATGTGGGCTGCGCAACCGACAAAGACGGCAAAGTCCGCGTGCAGTTGCAGCTCACCGACAAATCGGCGGAGACGATGAAGCAGTTGCAGGCACTTGGCTTTGAGATCGTCAGCGACCCGCGCTCGTCCGCAACCATCGCCATCGGCAAGATCTCGGCGTTTAAGCTCGCCGATCTCTCGAAGCTCGACGCCGTGCGCTACGTCTCTAGTCTCGACGCGTCAACCAGCGCGCCGGCCGTGTCGAAGGGAGGGAAGCGGTAGCAGGGGAAAACGCTAACTCGCTTCGCACAACGATAGAGACGCGGTTCGCCGCGTCTCTGTTTTTTGTGCGCTACAATCGCGACGTGCCCCTCATCGAAGCGCGCAATCTTGTGAAGGTCTTCTCGTCCGACGCCCGCCTCATCGGCGGGAGCGCCCACACCACACGCGCCGTCGACGATGTCTCGCTCACTATCGAATCCGGCGAGACGCTCGGCCTCGTCGGCGAATCCGGTTCGGGCAAGAGCACACTTGGCCGACTCATCCTCCGGCTGATTGAGCCCACATCCGGCACCGTGACCTTCGCGGGAAAGAACGTCACCGCAATGGGTTCGCACGAGCTGCGTACACTCCGCCGCGACATGCAGATCATCTTTCAGGACCCGTTCGGCTCGCTCGATCCGCGCATGAAGGTGCTCGAGATTGTCATCGAACCGCTTATCATCCACAACGAACCCGGCGACCTGAAGCAGCGCGCCGCCGAGCTGATGCGCGCCGTCGGCATGGACTCATCCGCACTCGCGCGCTACCCGCATGAGTTCTCCGGAGGCCAGCGCCAGCGCATCGGCATCGCCCGCGCCCTCGCGCTAAAACCAAAATTCATTGTTTGCGACGAGCCCGTCTCCGCACTCGACGTCAGCGTGGGCGGTCAGATCGTCAATCTGCTTCGTCAACTACAAAAAGATTTTGGGCTGACCTACCTGTTCATCTCGCACTCGATGCCCATCGTGCGTTATCTTGCGACTCGCATCGCCGTAATGAGCCGCGGCCAAATCGTCGAGACAGGAGAAGCAGAACAGATCACCTCGCGCCCCTCGCACGAATACACCCGCAAGCTGTTGGAGGCCACTCCCGAAATCGCCTGATTGGATCTGAGTGCTTCAGCGCGAGTCGAGGGATCTAGGTTTTGACGATGTGCCCCGCCGCCCGCAGCCCCTTCGCCGCCGTCGCGAGCGCCTTTTCTTTCACCATCACGTAGTCCGTGTCGTACGTTGAGATCGCGAAGATGCTCACCTTCGCATCCGCGAGCGGCTCCAGCACCGACGCGAGCACGCCTGTCATCGCAAAGGGAAAAGGACCTGCGAGCCTGAAGCAACGCCATTCTCGTTCGGACTTCAGTATGCTCGGCACGTACTTGCTCTCACACACTATGGAAAGCTCATCGCCCGTCCGCGTGATCGAAAACACCGACCCCCGTGTAGCCCACTGCGGCACGGCAGCATCGGCAGCCAACCGGCACACCGCGAACTCCTGCGGCAGCAGCTGCAACGTCAGTTGATGTGGTTGAGATTTCACGCTGCCGAAAAGCATACAAGGAGTACAGTAGTCGCGTGGAGAAAAAGATCTTCTGGCTCTGCTTTATGATGCTCGACACCATCGCCGACATCGAGCTTCCACTGTGGTGGGCGCTCTTCGCCACCATTCCCGCCGTGATGATCAGTTGGTGGGTCGCCTACCGCAGCGAGTGGTTCAGCTGATCACTTCCCGTCGAGCATCTTCACAAATTTCAGCTTCTCTTCCGGCGGCAAGAACGACGCTTCGAAAGAATTCCGCGCCAGCTCGCGCAGATGCTCGTCTGTGAATGCGAAATTATCTTGCGCTATTTGATATTCGTTTGCGAGCCATGAGCCGAACATCGGCGGATCGTCGCTGTTCAACGTGATCATCAGACCTTCGTCGAAGTAGCGGCGCACGGGATGGTCCTGGATCTTGCGGCAGCATCCCGTACGTAGGTTGCTGGTGATATTGATCTCGATCGGCACCTGCCGCTCTGCCAATTCCTGCACCAGGTCAGGATCGGCGATCGCATTCAGCCCGTGCCCAATCCGCTCCGCGCCGATATTCAGCGCCGCCCAAATCGATTCCGGCCCCACGGACTCGCCCGCGTGCGCCAGCAGGTGCAGCCCGCTCCCTTTCGCCTTGTTGTAGATCGCTCTGAACTGTTCCGCAGGACCGCGCGCCTCATCGCCGCCAATACCGATGCCCACAATGCTCCCGTGCTTCTTTCGCAGCCGAATGCTCTCGTCCACAACGCGTTGCGCGGCATCGATCCCAAAGTGCCGAACCATGTCCACGATCCACAGCACAGAGACTCCAAAGTCCTGCTCGCCGCGTTTCCGTCCTGCCTCGATCCCCTCCAGGAACGGCTCGAACTCCTGCCCGCGCCATTGGATGATGCCCGCGCTCACGTACACTTCGGCGTGCTTCACGCCTTCGGCGCGCAAGCGCTCGAGCATTTTGTAGGTTACGAGTTCGAAGTCCTCCGGCGTGCGCATCTGCTCGCTTACCGTCTTGAACGCCCGCAGGAAACCCATGAAGTCGTTGTACCGGTAGAGCTTCTCGATCGCTCCCGGCGCGAGCAGATCGATATCGGAAATATCCTTGTACCTGCTGCTGGCCGGTGGTGCGAACCGCTCGGGATGCCGCTGCGCCAATTCGAGCAGCGTCGCCGGCTCGACCGTTCCTTCAAGATGTAAATGGAGCTCCGCCTTGGGGAGCTTACGGATGTATGGAGATACTTCCGGCATTACGCCTTGACCGCGAACTCACTGTGCTTGCGGCTATAGCTGATGTAGATCACCAGCCCGATCAGCAGCCAAACAAAGAAGCGCACCCAGTTGGTGATCGTGAGCCCGGCCATCAGCAGCACGCACATCAGCGTAGCCAGCACGGGGATCGCGATACCTCCGGGCACGCGGAACCCACGCGCACGCTCGGGGTCCTTGTAGCGGAGCACGATCACACCCAGCGCGACCAGCGCAAACGCGAATAACGTTCCGATGTTCGAAAGATCGGCCAGAGTTCCAATGTCGAGCAGGCCAGCTGGTATGCCGACCGCGAACCCCGCCACCCATGTGGCTACATCGGGTGTACGAAATCTCGGATGCACGCGCCCCAATACCTTAGGAAGCAATCCGTCTCTCGACATCGCGAACCAAACGCGCGCCTGCCCGATCTGAAACACCAGCAGCGACGAGATCATCCCCATGATCGCGCCAAACAGCACTCCCGCGCGCACCCACGTCATCTTGTAAAGCTTGAGGACGTAAACCACTGGCGCAGCAACGTCATTGTCCGAAATGTTTTTCCAGAAGGCAGGCCCGGTCATTCCCGTCAGCACCACGGCGACTGCAACATACAAGATGGTGCAGATCACCAAGGTCGCAATGATGCCGATGGGAATATCGCGCTTGGGATTTTTGGCTTCCTCTGCCGCGGTGGAGACAGAATCAAATCCGATGTAGGTAAAGAAGATGATGGAGCCGCCGGTCAGCACGCCGCCCCAGCCATTCGGCATGAAGGGATGCCAATTCTCCGGACGCACCATTGAGGAGCCCGCGATCACGAACGCAAAGATGGCCCCTATCTTCAGGATCACCATCGCGTTATTCGCGTTGGCAGATTCTTTGATCCCGCGCACCAGCAGCACCGTGAGCAGCATCACGATGACGAACGCCGGCCAGTTGAATCCGAAGTGCCAGCCGTTCGCGGGTGTGTAAGCAGGCGTTGACCACTGCTCGCTCAGATGAATGTTGAACAGGTCGAGCAGGTTGACCACGTGCGCCGAAAACCCTACGCCCACCGACATGTTACTGACCGCATATTCCAGGATCAGGTCCCACCCGATGATCCAGGCCACCAACTCACCCATGGTCGCGTAGGTGTACGTGTAAGCGCTGCCTGCGATCGGGATCATCGATGCCAGTTCGGCGTAACAGAGTGCAGCTAACCCACAGGCGAACGCCACCAGCACGAACGAAAGCGCTATCGCAGGTCCGGCGCCGGGGCGGCCGAATGCGGCCGAATGGTGGATGAGGTACTCCAGCATCGGCGCCTGCCAAATAGATTCTGCGGAAAAGAATTGCCCTTTGATCGCCGTCCCGATCACGGTGAAGATGCCTGAGCCGATGACCGCGCCGATGCCGAGCGCGGTCAGCGCAACCGGGCCCAGCGTCTTTTTCAGGCGCGTCTCCGGATTCTCCGAATCCGAGATCAGCTTGTCTATGGACTTCTTCGCGAACAGTTGGTTAGGCAGGTGAGGGCTCCTGAATTTAATGGGATGTCATCCCCTAGCGAGGCGTTCGCACTCGGCCGTCAGCGCACCCGCTCTTAGCTGAGTGCTGAACGCTGACGGCTGAATGCTGATGTTTACCGCTTGGCCGTGCCGCGCACCATCTTCTTCACTTTGCGCTTCATCGAGCCGCGCGCAGCCGTGCGCTTGCCCTTGGGAGCAGCCTTCTTGCGCGACGCCCTACGTGACTTCTTGCGTTCTTCTTTGGTCTGACCTTTGGTATTTGCCATTTGTGAGTCTTTCTTTTTAGGATTGCTGGCCTTGGACGATAAAAACCAAGGCTGATTCTACAGGAAGCCACCCGATTTCAGTAACTTGGCTACCATTCCCACGGCATGCTGCCGGGCTGGAACATCGGATCCTGATGTGGCTGTCGTGATAACGAGCGGCGTACCGTGAGCGCCCGAAAAAACCATCCAACAAAGTAAATCGCGGAAGCGACAACAATCAGCCATTCAGTCGTTTGCTCGAAAGTATGTGTGTCCACCACAAAATATGCGCCCAGGATGAAGACGGTACCGAATATTAGGACAAACAAAAACTCTGCGTTCCAAAGGAAATACCTTCGCTTTTCGTCATTACTGAAATGAGCCCATTCGCGCAACTGAGTCGCGTGGATCGTTCCGCACTTGCATTGAAAGACCTCTCGCCCGATCTCCGGATCTTTTTTGCTGAACGGGCGCGCGATCCATCGCTTTTTGCAAACGGGACAGCTGTCGTATCGTGCTTGCTGCCGAAGAAGAAAAAATAATATCTCGAACAATTACGCCTTCTCTAATTGCGCAAATTTTTCAACCAATTTCTTCAGCCCAAACCGCGGGAACTGTACAGTGATCTTCGCGTCTTCCCCATCGCCCTCGCGTTTGTACACCGTCCCCTCGCCGTATTTCGGATGGACCACGCGCTGCCCCGGCTTGAATCCCTTTTTGCCCGTCGGCTCGGGTATCGGGACCTTCGGGCGGCTGAACTTTTTCCCGCGCGAGGCGAAGAATTCCGCGATGTTATCTATCGAGTTGTAGCTCGGACCGCCGTAGGACTTCCCGGCGCGGCTCCGCCCGGCATCTCTTCCATTGCCGGCAGGAATCGGCCTCTCGCTCTGATCCTCATCTTCGTAGCTGTAGTGCCGCGACTCGCCGTAATCCGATCTCGCAGGGGCAGCCGCCCGCGGGTGTGCAGAACCAGCACGGCGCGAGCTTCCCACTTCCTCCAGCAACTGCGGCGGCACCTCTTCCAGGAAGCGCGACGGGATGCTCGCCTCCGGCATGTCCGTGCCGAACCGCCGGCGATACCTCGCGCGCGTCAGCATCAGCGTGTTCATCGCGCGCGTCATCCCCACGTAACAAAGCCGGCGCTCTTCTTCGAGCTGATCAGGGTCGAGGAAAGTGCGTGAGTGCGGGAACAAGCCCTCTTCCATGCCGACCAGAAACACAAGCGGGAACTCCAGGCCCTTGGCCGCGTGCAACGTCATCAGCGTGATCTGCTGCGACGCCTCGTACTGGTCCGCATCGCTCACCAGCGCCGCATGGTCCAAAAATTCCGCGAGTGTTTCGCCTCGGTCGCGCGAATCCATCGCGGCGTTCACCAATTCGCGCAGGTTCTCAATCCGCGAGAACGCCTCGGGCGTGTCCTCCGCTTCAAGAAGCTTGATGTATCGCGTCCGGTCGATCAGGAATTTCAAAACTTCAGGCACGCTGGCAGCCCCACCCGGAGCTCGAAAGCCTTCAACAGCTTCTTCCTTATCTGAATTGTCATTCCGAGCGGAGCCCGCCGCTGCGGGCGGAGTCGAGGGATCTAGGCTTTCGTCCGCCGCGCCAAAATCAAACTCGGTGTTCTCCTCTGCGCTCTCGGCGAACGCCTCCGCGTCCTCTGGGGTTAAAGGCTTTTCCACTTCCCCCGAAACGTTCCCTACAAACTCACCGGCCAGCATCGCCCGCGCATCCTCGATCAACTGCTTGAAAACCTGCAGCGCCGCTGTCGCGCGTGGCGGCAGCAATTGCCGTTCGATCGCGTCTCCAACCGCCCGCCACAACGAAGAATTAGTCTCCAGCGCGATCCGCTCCAGCACTTCCATCGTCGTCTTGCCGATCCCGCGCGGAGGATTATTGATGCACCGCAGCAGAGCCACCGAATCATCCGGATTCTGCAGCAGCTTCAGATACGAGATCATGTCTTTGATCTCGGCGCGCTCGTAGAATGAGAACCCGCCGACCACGTGATACTTCAGCTGATACCGCCGCAGCGCTTCTTCAAACAGTCGCGATTGAAAATTCGTCCGGTACAGCACTGCTGCCTTCGGCTGCTCGTTATTCTGCAGCGCCTCGCGGACATACTTCGCGATCGCATCCGCTACGAACAGTGCCTCGTTCTCGCCGTCCGGCGCCTCGTAGTAGCCGATCATCGAGCCGCCCTGCCGGTCGGTCCACAGGTTCTTGCCCTTGCGCTTCAGGTTATTCGCCACCACCGCCGACGCCGCTTCCAGGATCACCTGGGTCGAGCGGTAGTTCTGTTCCAGGCGGATGATCTTCGCCTCGGGAAAATCTTTTTCGAACTCCAGGATGTTGCGAATATCCGCGCCGCGCCACGAATAGATGGACTGGTCTTCATCACCAACGGCGCACACGTTGTGGTGTTTGCCCGCGAGCAGCGTCATCAGCTCGTACTGCGGACGGTTCGTATCCTGATACTCATCGATCAGCACGTACTCGAACCGGCGCTGATATCTTTCCCGCACCTCGCTCGATGCTTTCAGCAGCCGCACCGTCTCCAGCAGTAGGTCGTCGAAATCGAGCGCGTTCGCCTTCAGCAATTCTTTGCGGTAGATCTCGTAAATATGTGCGACGCGCTCGGTCTTCGGGTCCGCCGATTGCAGGTAGACTTCCTGCGGATCGAGCATCTTGTTCTTCGCATGCGAGATGTGCGAAAGCACCGCCGAGGGTTTGAGCTGTTTGTCGTCAATTCCCAACCGCCGCATCGCCGCTTTCACTAGCGACTGCTGATCGGCTTCATCGTAGATAGCAAAATCTTTTCTGATCCCCGACTTCAGCGCCTCGATATCGCGCCGCAGCACGCGCACGCAGAATGAGTGGAATGTTGCGATCACTGGTTTGCGCAGCGCCCGCCCGCCGACGAGCTTTTCGACACGCTCCGCCATCTCCGCCGACGCCTTATTGGTAAAAGTGACGGCGAGGATCGAATCCGGCGAGACGCCCAGGTCTTCGATCAGGTGGGCGATGCGATAGGTGATCACGCGCGTCTTGCCGCTGCCCGCTCCTGCAAGGATCAACACCGGTCCGTGGACGGTCTCCACCGCCTCGCGTTGTTGCGGGTTCAGTTGTTCAAGAAAGGACGACACTGCTTCAATTGTACGGGATGATTTTCACTCGGCTTTCGACTTGCACTCGGCACACTCGCACAACCCGCGCAGATACTCCCACGAGTAGATGCCGTGCTGGTGCCCGTCATTCCAAACGAAGGTGATGGCGTACTTTCCGGCAGGCTGCACGTCGGTCGGCCTCGCTGCCTCGCGGAACATTGGCAGCGCTCCGGGCTGCGCGGCCGGCGCTACCCCCGGCTTGCGTCCGGATTTCTCGCGCTCTTCGTCGCACAGCGCGCATGGGCAAGCATCGCGTAGGAATTGGAAGGTGAAGTGGCTGCGGTGGTCGTCTTTCCAGGTGATGTCCACACCTGTCCCGCCGCTTTTATCTACCTGGACTGACTTCGGATCAGCGACACCGGCCATAAAAGCAGTATCGCATGCGACAGCTGCTGACGTTACGCTGCGTTAAAGTCGTCGTCGCGACCGCCAAAGCTGGAATCGGCGAACAAAAGATAACGCTTGATCCACGCTTCCACATTTTCTTTCCAAGCGCACATGCGCGCTAGCCCGGCCTTCACGCGCGGGCGTTCCATTTCTGCTTGCGTCTCGTGCTCCCAGTCGTAATGCGGCTTGCGCACGCGTTCGGGCGTGCTCGCCTCGGGCAAAGCTGCGCCCGCGGCGGCGGCTACGTCAGGGTTTTTCTTGTTCTTAGGAATTTCCGGACTCATTGCTTGTAAAACAGACCTACAGTTTCGCGGCTCAGGGTAGCCGGTCAAAAATATTAGACAAAATAAATTGTGAGTTGGTTGTCTGCGTGCCGAACCCTATGCCGCCGGATCTTTTTCCGACTTCATGTCCGGTTCCGCAGGATTCTGCAGCACTTCATCTGCTAGGTTCAGATATTTCCGGATCCAGCCTTCCACATCTTCAATAAAGCTGGTCTGCGGACGTCGTTCCCGGGGCTCCTGTTTCGGCTGGGGCCGCGCTGCCTGCAATATCTTCATGGTGGATTCCTGGGCAGCTGCTGCTGCGAGCACGTGAGACTCGGGATTCTTTCCGTGAAGTGGCATATCTTCAGCCGGGGCCATTCCAGCTCAGGGGATGAGTCGTCGCTTAGGTAGATGGCCGGCCTAGGTCGCGGGTTGGCACGCGCCAGTCCTCGCCAGAGTTGTCGAAACCGCCTCTGCTCCGGTAAAATCAATGTTTTACACACCACGCTCCGAAGTTCCCCTTAGCGGTAAGTCCTTCTGAGTTTGACCTTAAGAGGCAAAAGTCATGGCACAAATCTGCGCTGTCTGCGGCAAGAAGCCGCAAGCGGGAAACAACATCAGCCACGCCCACAACGTGACCAAGCGTCGCTGGAACGTGAACCTGCGCCCCGTGCGCGCCAAAGTCGGCTCCGGCAGCAAACGCATGCGCGTCTGCGCCCAATGCTTGAAGAGCGGCAAGATTGTCAAGGCATAAGTACCGAGCCGCCAAACCGAGTTCTAGAACGGAAAAGCCTCCCAACTTGGGAGGCTTTACTTTTATCTTTCTGGGTACTGGCGGGTCGTCAGCTTCTCCCGACGTGTATCGACCCATCACTCGTATGGATATCCAGCAGCTCGCCGCCGGCTCCCATCTTTCCCTGAATGTCGTGTGTCCCTAGCCGCCCACTTACCGAGAGCGGCACATCCACATCAATGTGCCCGTCAGAAGTGTGCAGCGAGACGTTCGCATTCAGGTTCTCCGGGATGCGCAGCTCCACTCGACCATCGCTCGCGTGCAGGCTCCAGCCCTCGACCACCTTCGAGCCGGGCAGCGCCGTCGCCATGATTCCGCCATCGCTCGATTGCAGATCCAGCCTGTCGAATCGCCCACTCACTCGCATCTTGCCGTCGCTGGTGCGCGCTTCAAGATTGCCGTCCACCCCATCAATGTCTAGTGAACCGTCACTCGTCCGCGCCAGGATCGGCCCTTTCACTCCGCTGATCGTGACTCGCCCGTCCGAACCTTGCATCTCGAGCTTTGTGTTCGCCGGAGTCGTGACCTCGAGTTCCACCCGGTGGTTGGTGCTCCACCCGAAATTCCAATTCGTGTGCGGATAATGGATCTCGATGGTCACCGCGTTGCCCATCTGATGCTCGTAGACCGTGATTCCGCCCGAGCCGATCTTGTAATTGTTGGTTGTGAGGTGGGCCTCGATCTTGTTGCCCATGCCCGCCACCACGTGCACGTTCGCGTCTGAGGTCTTCAGCCGCAGCTCCGGCGTCCCGCTTACGTCATAGCTCTTGTTCCAGTCGTCGCAATAGGCAAACGCCGCAAACAACAGCAAGATGGGAATGAGAGTAAAGACACGTATACGCATACAGTCGCTCCTAGATTCCAGTACGGAATGGACGTGCCAGAAGTTCCGACGAAAGCAGGCCTTTATCCCGCCTCCGCGATCACATCAATTTCGACCAGCACGTCGCGCGGCAGCCCCGCGACGGCAACTGTCGCCCGCGCCGGCGGCTCCGCCTTGAAATAGCGGCCATACACCTCGTTCATCGCCGCAAAATCAGCCATCGAGCGCAGGTAAACGGTGCTCTTCACCACGCTCTCGAGCTCCGTCCCCGCCGCCTCCAGGATTGCCTTCAGGTTCTCGCAGACGCGCTCCGTCTGCGACTTGACGTCGCCCGGAATCACCTGCTGCGTCTCCGGATCAATGGCGATCTGCCCGGAGACAAAGACCAGCCCTCCCGCCTTGATCGCCTGCGAGTACGGCCCGATGGCTTTGGGCGCCTCGGTAGTTTCAATCACATATCTCATTCGTTTGAGCTCCTGCAAAACACATCCCGAGTCAGCCCGCCGCGGCGGGCGACGAGGGATCCCTACCCGCACCTGAATGCCATTAAAGGGATTCCTCGCGTTGCTCGGAATGGTAAATCAACCAGCTAGATCTTCTGCACCCTCTGCACATCCCGCACGCCGGGAATCTTCTTCAGCCCACGCAGTATGCGGTCCAGGTGCTTCACATCTTCTATATCTATCACCACGTCAATGGTCGCCTGCGAGTCCGCCGTGCGCGAGCCCAGATTTCGAATGTTGGTGCTGTCGTCCGAGATCACCGCGGTGATCTGCTTCAGCATGCCAGCGCGGTCGTCGCAAAATACATTCAGCTTCACGGGATATGTTGCAACTCCCGGCGTCTTCACCTTCTCCATCTTGCCCCATTCAACGGCGATGCGGCGATCAGCTTCGTATAGAAGATTCGTCACGTTCGGGCAGTTCCTCGAGTGCACTGCCACGCCTTTGCCGCGCGTGACATAGCCGACGATCTCTTCACCGCGGATGGGACTGCAACAACGCGCTCGATAAACCAGCAGGTCATCGTGTCCGCGGACTTTGATCGCCGCCGATTCCGTGCTGCCGCCGAAGACGCGCCGCACCACGCTGCCGATGCCGCCGGTCTGCGGCTCGGGAGCAGCGAGAGCGGGCGGCTGCTCTTCGTTCACCGGAGCGAGTTTCCCGAGCACCTGCCGCGCGGAAAATCTTCCGAAGCCTATGCCTGCCATCAGGTCGTCGGTGCGCGCCACGCCGTAATCACTGGAGACGCGGTCGTAGTCCTTTTCGGAAATCCCTTTCAGGTTGATGCGGTACTTCTTCGCCTCGCGCTCCATCAGCTTGCGGCCGATTTCGATCGCGCGCTCCCGCTGATGGATATTCAGCCAGTGCTTGATCTTCTGCCGCGCCCGCGCTGCCTTCACAAAGCTGAGCCAGTCGCGGCTGGGATTGTGGTTCGGCTGCGTGAGGATCTCAACGATGTCGCCCGAGTTCAGCTTGGTCCGCAGCGGAACCATGCGCCCATTCACCTTCGCTCCCACGCAGTGGTGTCCGACCTCGGTGTGGACGGAATATGCAAAATCCACCGGCGTCGCGCTGCGCGGCAGGATCACGATCTTGCCCTTCGGCGTAAACGTGTAAACCTCTTCGGGATAGAGGTCGACTTTCAGCGTCGACAGGAATTCGTTTGGGTCGGTGACCTCGCGCTGCCACTCCACTACCTGCCGCAGCCATGCCAGCCGCTGCTCGTCTTTCGCCGTGACCGGCCCATCTTTATATTTCCAGTGCGCCGCGATTCCTTCCTCCGCCATCGCATGCATCTCTTCGGTGCGTATCTGCACTTCGAATGGCGTGCCGTTCTCCGCGATCACCGTCGTGTGCAGCGATTGATAAAGGTTCGGCCGCGGCATGGCGATGAAGTCTTTGATCCGCCCCGGCACCGGACGCCACAAGTTGTGGATCGCTCCCAATGCGCCGTAACAATCCTTCACCGATTTGGTGATGATGCGCGCCGCCAGCAGGTCATACACCTGGTCCACCGCGATGCGCTGCCGCTGCAGCTTCAAGTGGATCGAGTACAGCCGCTTGATGCGGGTCTCCACCCGCGCATCGACGCCGTTCTCTTTCAGCTTCTCGCTGATCACGGATTCCATCTGCTCCAGGAATTGTTCGCCGGCCTTGCGTCGCGACTCCACTGCATCGCGCACGTTCTTGTACGCGATTGGGTCCACATATTTGAAGGCCAGGTCTTCCAGCTCGCCGCGGATCTTGCCCATCCCCAACCGGTGCGCGATAGGGGCATAGATTTCGAGCGTCTCTTTGGCGATGAGTTGTTGACGGTCGGCGGGGAGCGCTTCTAGCGTGCGCATGTTGTGCAGCCGGTCGGCCAGCTTGATGATGACGACGCGGATGTCGTCCACCATCGCCAGCACCATCTTGCGGACGTTCTCCGCCTGCCGCTCTTCTTTGCTGGCGAAATCGATCTTGCTGATCTTGGTTACGCCTTCCACAATGTGCGCCACCTGCGCGCCGAACTCGCGCTCGATGTCTTGGATGGTAACGATGGTATCTTCCACCGAATCGTGCAGTAGCCCCGCGGCGATCGCCTGCGGATCGAGCTTCAATTCCGCGAGCACCTGCGCCACCTGCAATGGATGAGCCAGATACGGCTCGCCCGAAGCGCGCGATTGCCCATTGTGATGTTTTAAGGAGTAGTCGTACGCCTTCTTAATGATTGCCAGGTCGTCATTCGGACGGTTGGCGCGCACCGTCTTCATCAGGTCGCGATATTTCGTGACCGTCAGGACGTTAGTTTGGAATTGATGCTTAAGCGTGGCCATTCAACAGGCCTCCGCTATGAGGTGGGTGGCACGGCCGCCCTCGGCTGTGCAGAAGTTCGAAATGGCTGGATGGCGCAGACTCGCCATGATTGATTATAAGGTAAACAGCAACTCCCACCCGCAGGAGCTGTCATTCTGAGCGGAGCCCGCGCAACGGGCGAAGTCGAAGAATCCCTTTGTCCGGCAACGATCCGCAGGTGACCAATAATCGCCCAAACTCGTTGACCCTCGAACCTATTCCACCCTTTACAATCCTCGCATGCGCTCCGGAGAACTCGCCAAGCTCACCGGCGTGAGCACCGACACCTTGCGCTTCTATGAGCGCAACCGGCTTCTGCCGCTTGCTCCACGCGCCGCGAACGGATACCGCTGCTACCCGCAAGAATCGCTCGCTCGCGTTCTCCTCATCCGCCGCGCACTCGGACTCGGATTCAGCGTCGCCGAACTCGCGCGCATCCTAAAGGCGCGCGACTCCGGAGGCGCTCCCTGCAAGACCGTTCGTGCGCTCGCGGCCGAAAAACTTGACCACATCGAAGCGCAAATGAAAGAGCTCGCCCGCTTCCGTAAAGAGCTCGCCGCCACGCTGCGCGATTGGGACCACCGTCTCGCCAGCGCTCGCCCCGGCAAGCCCGCTCGCCTGCTGGAAGCGATCTCCGCCTCCCCGTCGCGGCCCCGCCGCCCGCTTCTGAAAAGAACCTCTTGACCCTGGAATCGATTCCACGCTGCAGACTTGAGGCGTAGGAGGAACAAATGAAACTTCTCGCATTCGCACTTGGCGTGGCAACCGCACTCGTCGCCCAGCAGGCCACGCCGGAAAAGCACGACGCCATGGACCCGAACTCCTGTCCCATGCACGCCGAGCACATGAAATCTCAATCTGCTGACGACCAGCGTTTCGCCGACATGCAAAATCGCGGTGCGCGCTCCATGGGCTTCGATCAGTCCAGGACCACCCACCACTTCCGCACGCTCGAGGACGGCGGTGCTATCGAGGTCAGGGTCAATGATCCTGCCGATACCGCTGATTTGGCCGCCATCCGCAGCCATCTTGCGCAGATCGCGCAGCAATTCGCTGCCGGCGACTTCACCTCGCCCATGATGACGCACGGCGAAATGCCTCCCGGCTCAGCCGAGATGCAGAAGCTGAAAGAAAAGATCGCCTACACCTACGAAGAGCTTCCCGCCGGAGCGCGCGTGAAGATCACCACCGGCGATCCCGACGCCCTCGCCGCCGTCCACAAATTTTTTGATTATCAGATCAAGGAGCACCGCACCGGCGACGCTGCGACGCACTCGCACTGAGCCGGATAGAAGTACAATCCCAGCCGTGAAGGCTTCTGTCTTTGTGGGAACCAGTCTCGACGGCTTCATCGCTCGCCCGAACGGTGATTTCGACTTCCTGCCCGCCGGTGGCGGCGAGCCTCACGGCTACAACGAATTCATCGCCTCCGTAGACACCATCGTCGTCGGCCGCAATACCTTCGAAAAGGTTCTGACGCTCGGCCCCTGGTTCTACGGAAAAAAGCGTGTGGTCGTACTCAGCAGCCGTCCAATAGATCTATCCGTTGTGAAAGGCGGGAACGTCGAGCAGATGTCCGGCTCGCCCGCCGACATCGTCGCGAAGCTCGAAAAATCCGGCGCGAAGCATGCGTACATTGACGGCGGCATCACCGTCCAGCGTTTCCTGCGCGCCGGGCTCATTCAGCGCCTCATCATTACGCGCGTCCCCGTGCTCATCGGAGAGGGAATCTCTCTGTTCGGCAGCTTGCCCAAAGACGTCCAGCTGTGGCACGTTTCGACCAAGTCATACGCTAGCGGGCTCGTCCAGAGCGAATACGAAGTGCTCCCGAAGTAGCGCCGCGTACAATCCCAACCTATGAACGTCCTGATCTCCGGCGCCTCGGGATTGGTCGGCACGGCGCTCATTCCAGCGTTGGTCAGCCGCGGAGATCGCGTCATCCGCCTTGTGCGTCATCCCGTCGAGGCGGGCGCGCCTGAGATCGAGTGGCGCCCCGGCTCCCGACTTGATCCTGAAGTGCTCGAAGGATTCGACGCAGTCATCCATCTTGCGGGTGAGAACATCTTCGGCCGCTGGACTGAAGCAAAGAAGCGCGCCATTATCGAAAGTCGTGTCGGCGGGGCGCAGACGTTGAGCGATGCCATCGCTGGATGCCAGCGCGCGCCGCGCGTCTTTCTCTCCGCTTCTGCCATCGGATATTACGGCTCACGCAGCGACGAATCGCTCGATGAAGAAAGCTCCAGCGGGGAAGGCTTCCTTGCCGAGGTTGCGCGCGAGTGGGAAGATGCGACCGCTTCCGCCCGCCGCGCAGGCGTACGTGTCCTCAATCTTCGTTTCGGAGTGGTGCTGAGCAAAAGCGGCGGCGCGCTCGCGAAGATGCTCACGCCCTTTCGCCTCGGCCTCGGCGGACGTCTCGGCAGTGGTCAACAATTTTTCAGCTGGATCTCCATCGACGACACCATCGCGGCCATTCTTTCCGCCCTCGATAACGAACGCGTTCGTGGCCCCGTGAACCTTACCGCGCCTGCTCCAGTAACCAACGCCGAATTCGCGAAAATCCTCGCTCGCGTCCTCCATCGGCCCGCAATATTTCCGCTTCCGCTCTTTATTCCCACTTTGGTATTCGGTAAGCAGATGACTCAGGAAACCCTTGCCGCCAGCCAGCGCGTTTTTCCGGCAAAGCTCGCGGCCGCGGGGTACAATTTCCGCCACCCCGAACTCGAGGGCGCGCTGCGGGACCTTCTCGCATAAGGAGCCAGTTATGACCGGCCCGGCACCTGAACTCGCTACTAGACTTCCGCACGTCGATTTCTACGTTGACCGGCTTCGCGTCAAGATCAACATCAACCTCTCCGCCGATCTCAACAAGCTCTCCGATGTCGTCGAAGGTGTGATCACGATGCTTAAAGCAATGGATTGCGGCTGCGGCAAGGAATTCGAGCTCGAAATCTCGCTGCGGGAGGCGCTGGCGAACGCCATCATCCACGGTTGCCGCAACGATTCCAGCAAGCACGTGCAGTGCACCGTAGCTTGCGACGAAGGCCGTGGACTGCTCATCGTGATCCGCGACCCCGGCGAAGGATTCGACCCCGCCAAGGTCAGTAGTCCCCTTGTAGGCCAGAACATCTATTCCGACCACGGCCGCGGCGTCTACCTTATTAATCAGCTGGTGGATAAGGTTAAGTACGAAAAGGGCGGCACTGAGATCCACATGCACTTGCAGACTGATGTCTGCTCCGGCTACGACATCCAGTGACGCTCGGCGATTATTCCGAGCAGGAATGATCGTGCACAATCCGCCATCCTTCGGGTAGCTTCCTCAAAACAAGAGTGGTCAACCCGTGAGGCGTGCTTCCGTCTGGCATTTTCACGCTCCATTCGCCGCGACCCAGCACCAGATTTTGATCGAGTTGCGTCAGTTCGACTGTTAGCGTCACCTTCCCCATGCCATTTTTATTCTTCTGATACCGCTCCCGATAATGGTCCAGCGTCGGCTGCCATCCCAGTGTCTTCTTTCCATTCGAGAAGAAGCTCAACTGGTCCGATTTCCAGTATCCCGCCATGTACCCCTCCAGATCGCCCCGGTTCCACGCCGCTACTTGCCTATCCAGTAGCGCCTGCACGGCCACCGTCCCCTTGGTGCCCGGGGTCGTGCTGCCGGAAACGCCTCCCAACAGCACCAAAACTGCCGCTAAACACGTCAAAACTCGACTATTCGTCATAAGGGATTTCTTTGTCGCTCCCGCACCTGAGGTTACATTGACTCCACCCTCTGAATGCGATATTTTTCACTCTCGTTCTCTCCCCCGGAGCACGTCTTAAGTTCGCTATATAACATTGCAAACCAAGCTAGGCATGGTCTGTTTCTGTCTGTGAACAGGGTCTATGGAAACCAGCAAGCCGGTCGATAAGGTCAGCCGCTACGAGATCACGGGTGAGCTGGGCAAGGGCGCCATGGGCCGTGTGTACAAGGCTGTGGACCCCACCATCGGACGCACCGTCGCGCTCAAGACCATGCGGCTCGACGTGCATGGCCTCGAGACGGACGAGATGCTGCGCCGCTTCAAAAATGAAGCGCGTCTCGCCGGCGTTCTCAACCATGGCAACATAGTCACCATCTACGACGCCGGTGAGCAAGACGGACTCTTCTACATCGCAATGGAGTACATCGAGGGCATCACCCTCCACGGCGTGCTCAACGAGCGCAAAACGCTCTCTCCCGAAGAGATCATTAACATCTCCAAGCAGATCTGCGCTGGCCTCGACCACGCGCACCATCACGGCGTGATCCATCGCGACGTAAAGCCGGCGAACATCATGCTTGAGCCCGATGGCACCGCCAAGATCATGGACTTCGGCATCGCGAAGTCCGGCGGCGGCCTCACCTCCACCGGCCAGGTGCTTGGGACTCCCAACTACATGGCGCCTGAGCAAGTCCGCGGACACGCGCTCGACGGCCGCACTGATCTGTTCAGCTTCGGTGTGATGCTTTACGAGATGGCAACCGGCGAAAAGCCTTTCGCCGGGAACAACGTCACCACCATCATCTACAAGATCATCAACGAGAACCCCACGCCACCGCGTGAGCTCGATGTAACGATTCACCCTGGCCTCGACAAAGTCATCATGAAGGCGCTCGCGAAAAAACCCGACGAGCGCTACCAGACTGGCGCCGAACTCGCGCGCGAGTTGCAAAATTACAAATCGCTCGGCGCGAATACCGACAGCACGCAGGAGATCCCTTCCAGCTCTTTCCCCGCGCCAACCGGAGCAGCTCCCGCAAAAGCTCCTGCCAGCGCCGCTGCCAAAGCTGCCGCGGCGACGAAGGGCGCTGCACCTGTCGCTGTCGCGAGTTCAAGTCCGAAACCGCGCAAGATGCCGCCTTCGTCCCCTTCCCTGAAGAAGATTTGGATCGGCGTCGCCATTTTCGTCGCACTCGTTGTCATCGCCTCGATCGGCATCTGGAAGGGCACCATCGCCAAAGATCACACGCCGGTCGCCACCACTACTCCGCCGGTCGTGACCACTACGCAACCTGCTCCGGTCGAGCCCGCGCCTACACCTGCTACCGAGCTTCCCGCGAAGGTCAAGGCGAAGAAAACATCCGTTGCTGCGCTTCCGGTTAAGAAAGCACAACCGACATCAATCGCCGATCAGCCGAGCACGCAGACTTCCGGTACGGGCGACCTTAAGATCACTTCCATACCCGACGGCGCTGCCATCCAGATCGATGGACACAACGATCCCTCGATGAGC
>JBJMGI010000109.1:0-44411 GCA_045807945.1 Terriglobales bacterium
AATATGGCCTGATGACGCAGGAACTCGAGCGAGGCGACAGTGGCATCCGCAGCTTTGTGAGCGTGCATTCGTCGCTGGCGATGTATCCCATCTCCGAATTCGGCACCGACACACAAAAAGACAAGTGGCTGCCCGCCATGCGCCAGGGCGACAAGATCGGCTGCTTCGGCCTGACCGAGCCGCAATTCGGTTCCAATCCCGGCGGAATGCTGACGAAAGCCAAAAAGACGGCCGACGGCTACGTCCTCAATGGCGAAAAAATGTGGATCACCTCGGGCTCGATCGCCGATGTTGCCATCATCTGGGCAAAGGTGGAGGACGAGAACAACAAGATCCGCGGCTTCATCGTCGAGACCGACCGACCGGGCTTCAAGGCCGACGACGTTCACGGCAAGTGGTCGCTGCGGGCTTCTGTGACTTCGGGACTTTCGCTGCAGGATGTAAAAGTGCCGGCGGAAAATCTTCTGCCCAAGACCGGCGGATTGAAGTCTCCGCTTATGTGCCTGAACCAGGCGCGTTTCGGTATCGCGTGGGGCGCGATCGGCGCGGCCATGTCGTGTTACGACACCGCACTGCAATATTCGCAGCAGCGCAAACAGTTCCACGATCAGCCCATCGCTTCGCGTCAACTGGTCCAAGAGAAACTGGTATGGATGATCGTCGAGATCACCAAAGCGCAGCTCCTCGCGCTGCAGGTCGGGCGTCTAAAAGATTCTGGCAAGGTCCAACAGCAGCACATCTCAATGGCCAAGCGTAACAACGTCTGGATGGCGTTGGAATGCGCGCGCCTGGCTCGCGACGTGCTCGGCGCCAACGGCATCGTGGACGATTACCCGATCATGCGCCACATGATGAACCTGGAGTCGGTGAAGACGTACGAGGGCACGCACGACATCCATACGCTGATCATCGGCTCGAATATCACGGGGATTGACGCCTACTAGGCGGCAGCACGCATCCAACTTTCGCTGAGGGTATGACCATGGCTACCGCGACCAAGAACCCCACCCAATCGGCAGACGAGCAGTTCGCGCAGCATCTCGAGTTCGAACTCGCGCTGGAATTCGTGCGCGTAGTAGAGGAAGCTGCCATTGCTTCGGCCAAGACCATGGGGCAGGGCGACCGCAAGCACGCCGACCACGTTGCCGTGGAGGCCATGCGCCGGACAATGGACACGGTTCCCATGCGCGGCACCATCGTCATCGGCGAAGGCGAACGCGACGAAGCGCCGATGCTGTATATCGGCGAAAAAGTCGGGGCAAAATCCGCTGACGGTATTCAATTCCCCGAAGTAGACATCGCCGTTGATCCGCTCGAAGGCACGAACCTCTGCGCGACCGGATCCCCCAACGCGATTACTGTTCTGGCGGCTTCGGAAAAGGGCGGGCTGCTGAACGCGCCCGACCTCTACATGGAAAAGCTGGTGGTCGGGCCATCGTGCAAAGGCGCGGTGGATCTCGATGCGCCGGTGAAAGACAATCTTCGGGCGATCGCAAAGCGATTGGATCGCGACATTCACGACCTGGTCGTCATGGTGCTAGAGCGCGAGCGCCACGAAAAACTTATTGCAGACATTCGCGCGGCCGGCGCGCGCATCAAGCTGATAAGCGATGGTGACCTCTCCGCGGGAATCGCTGCGGCGGTCATCGGCGCGGGCGTACACGCGGTTATGGGGACGGGCGGCGCGCCGGAAGGTGTGATCACTGCCGCCGCAATGCGGTGCCTGAATGGTGAGATTCTGGCCCGTCTGGTGCCGACCAATGTACCGGGCCAGGAAGAACGTCTGGAAAAGATGGGAATCACGGATTTGAAAAAAATCTACCGCACCGAAGACCTCGCGCCGGGAAAGCACATCATCTTCGCAGCGACCGGGGTTACCGACGGCGCGCTGCTAAAGGGCGTGCGCTTCTTCGGCGAAGGCACGCGGACATCGTCGCTGGTCATGACGCTCGACAGCGGCAAGGTGCGATTCGTAGAAAGCATCCACCTCGCCAAGCGCGACGACGTGAAGGTCCGCTTCTTCTAGGGCCTTGCTATTTCGCCCCAGGAAGCATCGGCACAGGCGGCCACGAAAGCCCTTTGCCTTCAAACATCGCGCTGACATTTTCCAACCGTTTCGTTCCATCGTGCACCGCGATCTGTAACTGCTTGCCGCTCGAACTCTGTCCCCACAACGCAACTCCCGCATAAGCGCCGTCGCGCCTCAGCACGTGGAAGACAAGATTGATGTAGCGCAAGCGCGTCATATCGTTCTTATAGAGCGCAACCAGTCGCTTCAAGGCTTCCATGGCGGCTTCCTTCGGTTCCATGCCACGACGCATCGCCTCCACCACCGTGTGGGAGCCGGCGATCTTGATGTTCTCTTCGCCATTGCCGGTCACACCAGCGCCGCCGATGTCGCGGTCGAGGTAGATTCCCGCGCCGACGATGGGCGAATCGCCAAGACGGCCAGGAATTTTCCATGCGAGGCCTGACGTGCTCACCGCTGCCGACATCTCACCCTTTTCGTTCAGCGTGATGCACGGGATCGTTCCGGTGGGAGGACTCATGACTTTTTCGACAGCGTAGTCGCGCCACTCGGGCTCGATGCCAAGGTCGGCGGCGACCTCCTGCAAACGTTTTTTGCGGTCCTCAGCCACAGGGACTCCCGTGAGATTGGTTGGAGGCTTCCAATTCGGGTCGGAGAGGCTGGGCCCCCACCAATCCTGGTCAGACATGCTCTCTTTCCACAGCTGCCAAATTTTGCGTGAGCGCTCTGTCAGAAGATTCTCTTCTTGGAAGCCGTGCAGTTTCGCCACTCTGCTCGCGCCTTCGCCGACGATGAGCACGTGCCCCGTGTGCTCCATCACGGTTTTCGCGAGCAAGGAAACGTTTTTGATGCGCCGCACGGCACCGACTGCTCCCGCGCGGCCTGTGGGGCCGTGCATCATGGAGCAATCGAGCTCGACCTCTCCATCTTCATTCGGCAGACCGCCGAAGCCGACCGAGTCGTCCCTGGGATCATCTTCCTGCGCTCTGAGGACGAATATCGCAGCGTCAAGGGTGTCGCCGCCGCGGCGCATCAGTTCGTACGCACCATCGATGCTCTGGATCCCGGTGTACTTGCAGACGACCATCGTCTTACCATTGGCGGCGGTGTTAGCGGATTTGTTCGTTTGCGCGAGAGCGCCGGGCGTGGCGGCCATTGCGGCGGAGGTTACTGCGGCGGTTTCGATGAATTCACGGCGAGAGAACTTCATTCGAGAGCTCCTGGATAAATGCCGGAAGGAATCCTACCAAAAAACATAAGGGCGCGATGTTCGCGCCCTTCATGTCAGATTGTGACTTGCTCAGCCCGCCATTTTCTTTTCTTCGGTGTTCTGGTCAGAGCGGAAGCGCAACAGCGCGCCGACGTTCCCCACGCGGTCGAACTCGGGATCGTCGCTGATGAAGACGATGCTCACACCGTGCAGGATCGCCTGGCGCACCAGGGAATCGGCAATGTCCTTTACCTCAACGGCGTCTTGCCCGCAAACGCCGCAGGTTTTCGAGACGCGCGTATCCATGTGCCCGCAGTTGTTGCATTCCGATGCCTGCGCGGAGAAGTTGTTGCCCATCAGCAACACCTGCACCTCGCCTTTTTCGAGCGAACGCAAAACGTTTCGTAGTCCTACAGCGCCGAGTGCGTCGCGCTGCGCTTCGCCGAGAACCTCGCGCGTGAGTCCCTGGCGGTCGTTCGCCTCACGCTCCGCGATCAAGCGATCCACGTGATCCACGATCTGCTGTTGATCGGTGAAAGCGGCATCTCCCGAGAAACGGCCGACGAGGCGTTGGGTCAGGTACGAATGTAGATGTGGGTAAATCTCTGACCACAACTCGTCGCGGCAACCGATAGCCAGGTAATCAAAATGATCTTTTTCAAAACGTGCAAGCAGCCGGTCGGCGACTTCTTTGAAGTGCCGCATGGCTTCGTTGTCCACGTGGCGCTCCACGTGGCCGGCATCGTATCCGTGGAAGCCGTCGCTGCGCACTCGCCGTGGCTGCGGGTTGACGATCTTCTCGCTCCCGCTCAGTTCTCCGAGTGACGATTCAAAAATTACTGCGTGCTCGCGATCGATCACAGCGACGCAGGTCCGCGGCGCGCGACTCATTAGCTCGACTAATGGCTCGAGGTGGAAATGCGAGTTCACTTCGAGGCGCGTCTCCGGCAACTGCGCCGGAAGGTTGAACTCGCGCCAGATGCCTTGCTCGCTGCAGGCGAAGATGGCTTTGGAATGCGCTCCGTTACCGCGAAGCTGATTTCCGACGCTGGCGATGCGGTCCAAATCGCTGCGCAACCCCTGATCACCGTTGTTCCGGCCTCGCTTCTCCAGCGACTCGCTGGCGTTGCGGATCAGGTCTTTGATCAGGATCTGCTCTTCGCGATGCGCCCGGTCGCGTGCGACCGGTGGTTGATAGAAAAAGCTGACTGCGTGTCCAGATTTCGATTCGATCTCCGCTAACTGCCGCAACGTGTCACGGCTGATCATGCGCTCTCCTCGTGTTTACAAATCTTTTACGCTGGGATGCTTCCTCGCAGGGGTGGAAGTTTGCTGTGTTGAATGATTTTTTTCGCGAACGGATTCGGCGCGGGCAAGTTCTTGATCAGGAACTCGCGCGCATTCGCGATCGATTGCTCTACCTGCTCAGGTTTGCGGTCGGCTACTGCAGCGATCTCGCGCAAGGAGAATCCCTCGACGGCGAAAAGTACGAATGCCTCCCGGGCTTCTTTCGGCGCTTTCAGCAGCGCGTCTTCTACCATGCGGACCATCTCATCGGTGTAGGCGATCTGCTCGGGGGTGGCGATGCGCGTATCGGCAATCGTGGCCTCCCCGTTCATCGTCTCGTCGGGCTGGTGATATTGCAGCACAGGCTCATCGCTGGCACGCACATTCTGCTGCCGCGTGGACTGTTCAAGCCGCACGGACGGGAGCGCATCATCGTTCTGCGTTGCGAGCCGCTGGATTCCTTGGATCGCGAGCCGATAAAGCCAGCGCTCAAGCGAAAGCAGCTCGGGCTTTTCTTCGTCTTCTCCAAGTGCGCGCGCGATAACCTCATCAACAACTTCTTCGCGGGTGATCAACCCCGGACGGACCTGGCCGGTGGTCTCGCGGTATCGCAGCTCGCGTTCGACAAAACGCTCAAGCCGCGGCAGGTTGGCGTTCACGTAGGAATGAATGTCTTCGCCGGATGCCTTCGGGGCATGCACCGCCGCAACCGACTCGTCGAACTTTTGCGCGTCCGCGCCGCCATTGCCATTGCGCTTCAGCCTGCGTGCACCACGGAAGTTGTCTGACCGCAGCAGCTCTTTATGCTTAGTGATCTGCTTCAGCAGCTCTTGGAACGCGCCTTTGATGGCGGCGACGGCGGTCGGGCCATTGTCCTCGGCGACCATGTTTCCCGAGGGCAAGCTCAGGGTCAGCGAAACGGACGTACCCTCGCGCACCGGCCCGGGCGCCACGATGGCGTGCAAGTGCACCAGCTCCGGACGAAACACCTGGAGCCTGCGTTGCAGTTTTTCGGTGTGATGATTGAACTCGCGGTCGGCCTCAGGCGCTTTTGCGGCCCTGTAGCTGACGTGTACGTTCATGGAGACCTCCACACCAGCACGCCCACCAGAATTGCGGACGCTCTGGCAGCTGAAGATGAAGTCCCACCGGGAACGCTTGCTGCTCCCGAGTACGTTGCTTGTAGAGGATCGCGAGTAGGTCCGTCGGCTGCAACGGTCTTGCTTGACCCTCACCGCCAGTCGGACTGACGGACTTCTCTTGAAGTGCTGTGAATTTTACACCTGGCAACTAGGACGCAAGCGAAAAATTCCGCGTTGCCAATTCGCGACGATGGCGTAAGGCAAGAATGTTGTTGCTTTTTGATTTGCTGTGATGTTGCGGGAGCAGCAGCTCGGCGTTAGACGGAAACCGTGAACGACGTTTCCGTGCGCGTGACCGGGTGGTACATGGTGTCGCGTTCCACCGGCTCGCGTCCGGCTTCGCGGATCAGCCGGGTGAGTTCCTCGCGGCGCATGCCTTGCGGCGTAGTGGCGCCTGCATCGTGGTAGATCTTTTCTTCGATGACGGTGCCGTCGAGATCGTCCGCCCCGAAGCGAAGCGCGATCTGCGCGATCTTGGGCGTAAGCATCTGCCAGTAGGCCTTGATGTGCGCGAAGTTGTCGAGCACCAGGCGCCCGATCGCGATCTGCTTGATGTCGAGCATGCCCGAGGTAGTAGGCAGATGGTGTAGCGCGGTGTTCTGCGGATGGAAAGCCAGCGGAATGAATGTCTGGAAGCCGCCGGTCTCGTCTTGCAGCGCGCGCAACTTCATCAGGTGATCAACACGGTCTTCGTCATTCTCGATGTGACCGTAGAGCATGGTCGCGTTCGAACGGAGCCCGAGCTGGTGAGCCATGCGCGCCGTATCGAGCCACTGCTGACCGTCTAGCTTGTGGTCACAGATGATTCGACGCACGCGGTCGGAAAATATTTCTGCGCCGCCGCCGGGAAGAGAGTCCACTCCCGCGAGCTTCATTTTCTCGAGCGTCTCACGCGTTGAGAGCTTGGCGCGCTTGGCGAGATAGCCGACCTCAACCATCGTGAATGCTTTTATGTGAACTTTGGGAAAGCGCTGCTTCAGCCCCGCGATCAGGTCGAGAAAATATTGGAACGGCAGATCGGGATGGAGTCCGCCAACGATGTGAAACTCGGTAACCGCTTCCGAATATCCCTGCGCTGCGGTCTCCCACGCTTCTTCCAAAGCCATCGTGTACGAGCCGGCAGAATCTTTCTTGCGTCCGAAAGCGCACAGGCGGCACGCAGCCACGCAGACGTTGGTTGGATTGAGGTGGCGATTTACGTTGAAGTACGTCGTATTACCATGCATCTTCTCGCGAACGTGATTGGCCAGCCAGCCAATGGCGAGGATGTCAAACGAACGGTACAGCGCGAGTGCGTCGGCAGCGTCAAGGCGTTCGCCCGCGAGCACCTTTTCGCCTACAGGGCGAAGGCGCGCGTCCTCTGTTTGGAAGGCGTGGGGCATGAGACTTAATGATATCGCAGGTCAGTGCCGAAGGAGCTTATCAGCGGCCACGAAGACGAAGAACACCACTGCGATCACGCCATTCATGGTGAAAAAGGCGGCGTTGAGCTTCGAGAGGTCGTTGGGCTTCACCAGCGAGTGCTCGTAGCCGAGCAGCAGCGCGACAACGAAGATCCCGAACAACGCAATCTTCCCCAGCCCGAATACCGGCAGCAGCAGTAAAAGGAAAAGGAACATGGTGAAGTGCAGCAGGCGCGCGACGATCAAAGATTTCCGGATCCCGAAGCGTGAAGGAACGGAGTAAAGCCTTGCTGTCTGGTCAAATTCGATGTCCTGGCAGGCATAAAGGACATCGAATCCAGCGACCCAGAACGTCACTGCGAAGGTGAGCAGCAGGATGCGCAGGTCAAGATTCCCTTTCACCGCGATCCAGGCTGCGGCGGGCGCGACGCCCAGCGCAAAACCAAGCACCAGATGCGACCAGCGCGTGAAGCGTTTCGTGTAGGAATACAAAAGAACGATGGCGAGCGCGACAGGCGATAGCCGGAACGCGAGCCAATTCAGCTGCCACGCCGCTAGCACCAGCACGGCGCTTGCGGCGATCACGAAGACTGCAACAAATGTTTTAGAAAGCGCTCCGGCTGGAATCGCTCGGATAGCCGTTCGCGGGTTGGCGGCGTCGTATTCGGCGTCAACCAGGCGATTGAAAGCCATGGCGGCAGAACGCGCCCCGACCATCGCGACCACGATCCAGAAGAGCTGCCGCCCTGAAGGCATACCGTTGGCGGCGAGCATTGCTCCGCAGAGCGCGAACGGGAGCGCGAAGATCGAGTGTTCCCACTTGATCATTTCGAGAGTTGTCTTGGTATTCGCGAGGACGCGCACCAGTAGATTGTAGCGGAGCGGTTCAGTCTTCCTGCGCGCGGTAGGCGGATTCCCCGATCATCGGCACGAAGCGGCAGGGGTCGAGGATTGTCATATTCGCCTCGCCGGCATTTTTCCGAACTAGCTGTAGCTGCTGCGTGTGCGGCGGGCCAACGGGGATCACCATGCGTCCGCCTTCCGCAAGTTGTTCGATCAGCTTCGGCGGGATGGCGGGCGCAGCGGCAGAAGCGATGATGCGATCGTAAGGCGCCGCCGGGGCGTACCCCAGGCTGCCATCGCCAACGACGATATGGACGTTTTTGTAACCCAGGCTCTCAATAATCGTGCTAGCGCGATGGGCAAGCTGCTCGTGTCGTTCAATCCCGAACACCTCAGCTGCCAATTCCACGAGCAGCGCCGTCACGTAGCCCGACCCGACGCCGATCTCGAGCACGCGGTTCGACTCCGGGACCTGCAACGCTTCAAGCATGGCGGCAACGATGTACGGTTGTGACATCGTTTGGGCGCTGCCGATCGGCAGCGGCATGTCTGCATAGGAATCGACCCAAAGCGATTCGGGGACGAACTCATGGCGCGGCACCCGCTCCATCGCGCGCAGCACGCGCTCGTCTCTGATGCCGCGGCGGCGCAACTGCAGCTCGACCATGGCGACGCGTTGATTGCTGAATGGGTCCTGCATCGGTTCTAGCGCTTGCGCTGCTTCCACTTTACGTCGAAGCCGACCACGCCATACTGGTCACGCACTGCCACGATGGAGAGATTGCGGTTGATGTTGAACTCCGCCTGGATGATCTGCTGCGACGCCTGCGACGGGTTGGTGATGTAGGTGAGCGTCACCTTGTCCGAAACCTGCTGCTCGATGGTGACGCAGAATCCGCGGCAATCCGCCAGTCCCACGTCTTGCTGCTGGCTGTTCGGATCGATCTTGATACGGCTCACACCAAACAATTTCTGAACCCGGCTGCTCAGGGCGGCATTTAGGGCGCCGCCCAGGATCGCGTTGGAAGCGTCGGTGGTAAATGTCGATTGCTGGTTAGGCTGCAATGCAGCTTCTTCGCGCGTGCGGCCGAGCGCGAGCAGCGCGATGATATCGGCCGTGGGTAGCGGTGGATCGGAGCGATACGTGGTCGTCAGCTTGTCGACTGGACCGTGGAAACCGATGGTTATGTCGTAATCGCGCACGCGCGCCGTTGCTTCCAGGTTCAACACCGGCTGAATGCCAACAGGATTCGCGAACAGGATATCGCCGCGGTCGAGGCTGTACTTGGTCCCGTTGAGAAAGACGTCTCCCTCCACGACGTTGATCCTGCCCAGCACAACGGGCTGTGCGACGGTTCCGCCCAGATGTAAGTCGGCATCACCCGAGACTTTCGCCAGCGAAGTCTGCACTTGCAACTCGGGAGCGGTGAGCACATGGACGTTCAAATGGATGCTGTTTAGGGGCGAGTTCGGCTGTGGCGTCGGGGTGGGCTGATTGCTGCGAGCCAGGTAGAGCGCGAAATCAAAGCGCGGATTCAGCCCGAAGCGATTGACAGTCACGTCACCCAAAAGGGTTGAATTCCGAGTGGTACCCACGAATTGCAGGTCGGCATTTGCGACCGCGCTCACGCCTTGCGGGTAGCGCAATCGAATGTCTCGACCAGTGGCATTCAGCGCAAAATACGGATTCTTTTCGACAGTGATGTAGCCGCCGATATCGAGCGCCCCGCCGCCGCTTTTTGCGGTGAGCTTCTCAATCTGCAATCGGTCCTGATTGAAGTTGAAGGTGCCATTGATCTCACTCAGGCCGTTCGGCAGGTCGATGAGCGCTATCGCCCCATTCGAGACCTCGAACTTACCGGTGATGTCCGGCTTGTCCATAGTGCCGCCGATCTCGAGGCCAGCTTTTGTGAAGCCTGAAGAGATAACATCGGGATCGAAATACTGCAACAGCTTCAGGTTGGCCTTACCTTCGGAGCGAATATGTAAGCGGCGCTCGCCCACCAGATCGAGACTCCCTTCCGCAGTGAGGTCAGTACCATCGCCTACGATGTGCAGCCGCTCGAAGTTGACGCTCTGGTTCTGATAGGTAAATCGCACCGGGCCGTCATTGACCAGCTTCAGGTTCTCGATCTCTAGATTGACGCTGGAAAAATCTCCGTGTGCGGTAAGCAGACGTGGCTCGCGGAATGGACCTTCGAGTTGCAACTCACCTGCTACGCGCGAGTGCCCGGTTGTTCTCAGGCCCGCCCTCGCCCGCAGGATCGGATCCACATCGAAGCTGATGAGGTGAACAGCGATCTTGCCGGGCCACTGATCGCGCATGTGCACTGTTCCATCGACCGCGAGCGACGCCTGCTGCATGTGCGAGCGCGCACTCAGCTTCAGATCTGCGCCGTGCGTCACCGCGTCGGCATCGAGCTCTCCGGCAGATTCCCCATTCAGGACCAAATCACGCAAATGGACGCGCGCATTGATGACTGGCGCCACGGCAGTGCCCGACCCGTTTGCGTGGAAATCGCCAACTCCGGCAATCTGGTAACGCCCGTTCTGCAATTGGCGCACCCGAGCGAGTTGGAAGTCCTTTCCGTTGATATCGAAGGTGAACGCGCCGCTCTGGAGGTTGTAGGAAGCAGTGCCTTCGAGATTGCCGGCACCGGAAGACTCGACCACAGCGAGACGCCTGAACTCAAGTTGCTGACCTGCGAAGTGCGCTTGAGCGGTCGCAGACTTGAACGGCTGACCGTAGGCGCTGCCGTTCGCGATGCGGATGTTGCTGTCACCGTTAACGTTTTGTCTCGTTCCCGAAAGATGCGCGGTGAGGTCAAGCACGCCATCTACTGGATAGGAATATCCAGCAAGCGACTGCACCTCGCCTACAGTCGCGTTGCTCACATTCAGCGTCAACGCAAACGCGGTCGAGACAGTCGGGAAATAATCCACGAGCGCCGACGTGCCATCGACATTTATCTGCGATGCACCTTTTTGTAGCACTCCGTGGTGCACCGCCAAGCGCGAAGCTGCAAGCTCGATGTCGGAAGCGAAGCTTTCCCAGTGCAGGCGCAAGGGCTTCTGCTGCGAGCCCTGGGCGGGAGTGATCAGCGAGTCGAAATCGTGAAGTTCGACATGGCCAACCATGGAGGGTTGCTGTACGCGGCCAGATAGAGAGCCGTTGAACGAAGCGCGTCCATTCACCGCGACGGGAACGTGGTTTGCGCCGAATGCCACCAACGCAGGCTGGAATTCACTGAGGTCGGTGGTGTTGAGCGAGACGTTTACCTTCGTTGTGGATTTTCCGAGATCACCGGCGGCATTCAGCCGGGTGGCACGTGTGGCCATTGAGAGCTGCTGGAGGCGAAGTGAATCGGCGGCAAAATCAGTTTCGGCCCGCACGACCGCGGTAACCGGGATATCTTCTCGAGCAGGCGCTTGCGGCGGCGCGACATCCACGTTGATCACAGCGTGTGCGTCCATTGGCGTGCGCCGCCAATCAAAATCGACCGTTCCGTTCGTCTTCCCTGCGAATTTTGCTTTTTCAAAAACGGGTTCGAGGGCGGCGATCACAGAAGCGACCTGCATCCCTTCAATCTCGAAACTCGCCGTGCCGGTCTGCTGGGGACTGTCCTTTTCATCCGGCAGCGTGGCCCAGTTCTTTACGTCGGCCACGCCGGTGGCCCTTCCGCCGAGTGCTTGAACTTGAATGCTCCGGAATGTGGCCAGGTGCGGAGTTATGTTGAAATCCGCAGCGCCTGCAAGGGAGTGCAGATGCAGAGCAGGACGGTCGTAGCGGAGGTCGCGTAAAATCGCGTGCCCCGCGGAAGAAAAATCTTTCAGGTTGTACTCGCCGCGGCCGCTCAGCTCCAGTTTTCCGCCGCGAAGAGCCGGGTGCTTCAATATCTCGCCTGCCTGCTGCAGATCGAGCACGGCGCGATAACCCAGCGTGACATGGGGATCGGAGAAATCTTTGAGCGCACCACTCGCGGCGAAGTTCGAATCACCCGAAGCCCATTGCAGCGATCGCACCTCGATCAAAGAAGGATGCAAGCTGAATGCAACGGAAGCGCTCGACAGCAGCGGCGCGTAAGTTTTGAATTTTGTATTCAGGCGCCCGACCGCGACCGTCCCGTCGTATTTAGTCCCAACCGCGCCATAGGTGATCGTGCTTTTCATTTGCTCGCCCGTGACATCGAAGGGCAAGCGCTGGTCGTTCCAAAGCAAAGCGCCATCGTGCAGCTCGAAGCGATCCATCGCGAGCCGGAAGAGCTGCTCCACTGCCGAGCCTTTCTTTTCGCGCTCCACCTTGGGCACGGGCTGGTTCGTGCTGCCGTCGGCGAGCACCATGATGTGGATCACCGGCCGGTCTACTCCGGCATAGTGCAATCCGATCTCGCGGCTGAACAGCGAAATGATCTTGATCTGAATCGCGAGGTGGTCGGCGTGCGCGTAAGGGACCTCTCCCGCTGGTTCGAGACCATGGATGGTGAGGTCGTCAGCTTCGAATTCGAGCTTGCCGAGGTTCCAGCGGAAGTTCTTTAGCTCAACGCGTCCGCCGGTGATCTCTTCCAGATCGGCGATCACCTTGAGCCGCACGCGATCCGCAAAGCTCTCGCTCGAGAGATACAAGCCGACCGCGACGATAGCGCCCAGAAGTAACGCGCCAATGATCGCCTGGCGCTTTCGGTCCCGCGGCTTCGGTTCCTTGTTCTGAGTTTTTCCGAACCAGCGCATCAGCGAACCTCCGCCGGATGGCCGTCCGCAACAGCTTGTGCTTCGACCAAAGCGCTGCTGGGCGCCGGCATGCGGATCTCAGCCTGTGTGCGCAACGTTTTGAGCCATGATTCCAGCAGATCGTCGATGCGCTGCTGCACCAGGATCTCGCGTATCTTCGGCTCCACTTCCTTCATTGGGACCGGCTGCGCGCCGGCCTGCTTCAACTTGGGGACAAGCTGATCCTTGTAATAGTTCTCCACCGCGCCGGGGTCGAGCCGCACCGAAGGGCGAAAGTGGGCATCGATGTAGCGCTCGGTCCGGAGTTGCTGCGCGATGCGCCCGGCAACGTCCTCTTCAGACAAGTCGTACCTCGCAAGCAAGATGCGCCATTCTTCATCGGAAGGTGCCACTGCTGTTCGCAGATCGTTAATCCGGGCGTGCACTTCTTCTGGAGTGGTTTGCTGGAAATGTGACACGTCCATTTGTTTGGTGAGCAGTATCTGATCGACAAGTCTTCCGAGCACCGCTCGCAATTCCGCAGAAGGTACGGCTTGCGGAGGCTGATTCGCGAAGACCTGCTCGAGCCGCAGCGACTCGACCATTTCGCTCTCCATCACCGGACTCCCGTTCACCACCGCGACGATGCGGTCGATGGTCTCGCCTGCGCGCACCAATGGCACCATTGCAGCGAGCAGCAGCACGAGATGGAGGCGGCGATTCATCAGAAGGTCTGCCCGATACTGAAGATAAAAGCGAAGTGGCTCAGGCGCTCGAAATGTGGCGGCTTGCCAATATCGGAGAAGACGCGCACAGGGAAAAATGGCGGGTTCAGGTTATATCCAAAGTCCACGCGCACCGGCCCAATGGGAGTGCGATATCGCAGGCCGGCGCCGACGGCGTGGGACAAGTAATTAAAGTCACACGGCACCCCTGGAGTCAGCGACTGGCAGTGCGACCTGGAGTCCTGTGACACCTTGATCAACCCCGGCCACATGTCTTTCGCTGTGCTGAAGACGTTGCCCATGTCGTGAAACAGGACGCCATTCAGATTGTCGCCCACGAAAGGAAATGGCAACGGCGGCGTGCGCAATTCGATCTGGTTCATGAACAGCGCCTCGCCTCCGATGGGGAAACCTGTCTGCAGATCGCGCGGGCCGGCTTGATTAAATCCGAAGCCTCGCAACGAGTTTCCTCCGCCGGCAAAGAACCGCTCAGGCAAAGGAATAAAATTCAGAGTTTTATTTGCGCCAGTGAAGGGTTCGGCAATGCCAATCCTAGTGAGCCTGGCCAAAACATATCGTTTCTTCATCACCTGGTGATAGGTCGAGTTACTCACCAGGAAGCGGCCGAAATTCGCCTCCGAACCGAAGATGCGGTGGGAGACTCCGGTATCGAAGGTGCTGAAGCTGCCGCGGTGGCTCTCAAGCGGATCGTCGCGCAAGTCGTGGATCCAGGTGAATGACGGAATTCCCACTCGCACTGGCCGGGATAGAAGCGGGATGAGATTGGGATCGATGTGCAAGCTGTTCGGAACCACCTTCACGCGGCGATAGGTAAACCGATAAGCGAGTGTGGTAGCGCGGCTCCATACCTGTTCGATCTGGGGCGCTCCTTCCAGCCGCTCGGCTGTGAAGGTGTTCACGTCTTTTGTCAGATCGTAGAAAGTGGTGAACGAGAAGCGCAGGTTCTCGCGTCCGAACCAGCGCGGCGCGTCAAAGCTGACGAGAGCTCGCTGCTGCAGACGTCCAAGCCGTGACTTGAACGCAAGAGTCTGATTGCGTCCGCGGAAATTCAGGCGAGTCACGTCGAAGGAAACGCGCGGGCTGAGTCCCGTGCTTCCCTGCGGCAGGTTCGACCCCAGGCCGGTGCCGGTCGCGATTTCGAAGCCAAGCCCGTAATTGAAGGTGTAGCGTTTCGCTTCCTCCACATTGAGCAGGACGTTCTTATAAGCGAGATCGCCCTCTGGATTCTGTACAGCAATATCCACGCGATTGAAAATGCCGAGATCGTAGAGCCTCCGCTGCGTCTCCAGCATGTCACGTTGACTCAGCGGCTGGCCATCCTGCACCTGAAGCTCGCGCCGGACCACGTATTCGCGCGTGTGGTCAAGGCCGGAGATCAACACCCGGTTCGTGAAAATGCGCTCTCCCTCGGTGATCGTGTAACTCACGTCCATGCGCGGAGGATAGGAGGAAACTTGTGTCGAAGTGGACTGGAAACGCGCGTCCGGGAATCCGCGATTCAAGTATTCAGTGAGGATAGCGTCGCGATCGTTCGCGATGTTCGCGTCCGAATATGGTTGGCCGGGCGCGATGCTGGTAAGACCACGCAGCTCCTCTTCCGGGATGATGTTGTTTCCTACGAACGTCAAATTGTTCACCAGGGTCTGTGGCCCCTCGTGGATCGTGAACAGGGCGCGCATGCGGCCGCTCTCACCCAGGTAGTTATCTTGTGAGCTGGCCGTAACGGTCGCTTGTTGAAAGCCGTTGGCCTGGTAGAGCGCCTGCAGATTTGCCGCGTCGCGCGACAGGAACGATTGGCTATAGCGCCCGTGGCGCAACAGATAATTCGCAGGTTGCACCTGCATTCGCTCCAGCAGGGTCTCGCGATCGAAGTACTTGTTACCTTCAATGCCCACCGCGACCAGCTTGTGGCGCTCACCCCTATTGATGTCAAAGAAGATAGTGCGCTCGTCGGGCGTGACCTGCTTCTGCGTCCAGTCCACATTCACGTCGAAGTAGCCTTTGGTCTGCATGTAGTCGCGCAGGTTGCGGCGGCCTTCGTTCAGCAGATCATCGTCAACGGCATTCTCTTCGTAGATGGGAACGTACTTCTTGATCAGTCCTTTGCGGATCTTAGCACCTTCCACCGCGACATCGATCCTTGGGCCACGATCAATGCCGAAGACGTAATCGAGCGTGTTCGTGTCCGGGTGGTACTCGCGGTGTATTAGCGCGACTTGTGCTTCCAGCCGGTCGCGACGCTGGTAACGCTTGCGCAGGCGCTCGAGAGCACGGCGTACGTGAGCGGCACTTACCGTGTCACCGGTGTGCAACTTGGTGATCGATGGCAGCTCAGCTTGGGTGAATCCTGAATCGCCGCTGAAAGTGACCTTCCCTACCTTGGCTAGCGACCCTCTTGTTATGTGGAAAAAAACATCGATCTGCTGGGTCTTCGGATTGCGCTTGTCAGTGATGGTGACTTGGGCGTGGAAGTATCCGTTATCAGCAAGCAGCCGCTTCATGCTTTCTTGTGCAGCCTCGATCTTCGCGCTGGTGAAGAGCTCGCCAAGATCCAGTTTCGTGGCATTGATCAACTGCGTGGCAGTGGGAGCATGCTGAGGAACGCCGTCCACAAAAACTCCGTTCACGAAGTAATTTTCATCGGCCACGAAGACGAGGGTTACTTCCCCGCGCTGGTCTTCCTCTGCTTGCACCTGAATGTCGTTGAAACGGCGCGAAGCGAAAAGTTTTTCCACACTGGCACGAACCTTCTTGCGATCCAACGGTTCGTTCTGCTTTTGGGGAAGCTGCGCGATCAAAGCAGCATCCATAGCTGAAGGGGTGTCTATCCTGATTGCGCGAACGGGTAATCCTTCATAGCGCGCGAGGGCTCCAGAGCTGGGCGTTACCGCCGTTGCGGGAGCCGGGTCGGGCTTGGCCGCGGCTGAAGGCGGCGGGATCGCGGCCTCGTTCGTGCTCTGCTGAGGCGCCGCCGCACACATTTCCGCCAATGCCAGGATGACGATGTGGACCGCCCTAACCACCCTCAATCGGTCGCCTCGCAGGTGCGTATTGCCCAAAATCGCTGGGTTTTGGATCCGGGTCGTGAGTGCCGGCACTTAGTCAGATGAGCTTTTCCGGCAGCATTGTTGTATTTAGCTGCGCGCCAGAGCTGCGCGTCGTAGCTCTTATAATAACTGCAACACTGCGAGTTGCCCCTGTGACTATGCCGGTAACCACCGATGATCGCTACTCCCGCCAGGTACTCTTCCCAGGTATCGGGAAGGCCGGCCAGGAGCGCTTGCGCGCCTCAACTGTAGCAATCGTCGGATGTGGCGCCACGGGGTCGGCGGCAGCCTCATTGCTCGCGCGCGCCGGGATAGGGAAGCTGATCATCATCGATCGCGATTATGTGGAGTTCAGCAATCTGCAGCGTCAATCCTTATTTGACGAAAAAGACGCCGCCGAGTCACTGCCGAAAGCTTTAGCAGCGGCGCAGAAGATCAAGGCCTTCAACTCTGAAGTCGAGGTGCTTCCTTTCGCGAACGACCTCACTCCTGCGAATCTCGACCTGCTCGACGGCGCCGATCTGATCCTCGATGGGACGGACAATTTCGAAACGCGCTTCCTCATCAATGACTATTGTGTGAGCCGAGGGACGCCGTGGATCTACTCGGCGGCAGTCGGCAGCTATGGCGCCACCATGAACGTGATCCCGGGAAAGACGGCGTGCCTGGCTTGCTTGTTTCCCGAAGCTCCCGGCGGAATGAACGAGACGTGCGAAACCGCGGGCATTCTCGGCTCAGTCATCGAATTAATCGCTTCAATCGCGGTGACCGAGGCGATCAAGATTTTGTTAGGCGATATCAATTTGGCTGCGGCAAATCTGCGACGCACTCTCCTGAGCTGGGACGTTTGGAAAAACCAACATTCTGAAGTGAAGTCCGACACGCCTCGGGCTGGTTGCCGCTGTTGCGGCGAGCGCGACTTTCTTTATCTCCGCGGCGAACGGCGCCCGCGGATCACCCTGTGCGGAAGAAATTCGGTGCAAATACACGAGCAGCAGCGCCCGATGGATTTTGCCGCATTAAACGGCGCGCTGCGTCCACACGGCAAAGTCCGGCATACGGAGTTCGTCCTGAAGTTCTGGCCCGAAGATTACGAGATAACGCTCTTCCCAGATGGGCGGGCCATCATCAAGGGCACTACCGACCCCGCGATCGCGCGCAGCCTCTATGCGCGTTTCCTTGGCAATTAGGCGGAGCACTGGCCAGCTTCGCCCCGGGGTCCCAACAACTCCGGTTTTGAGTTGTTGGGGTGGTTCTCTGCCCTGAGTAGTGGGCATCCCTGTTTACATAGTGGTAATCAAAGTTCCCAGGCAGTTCGAAGGGAAACGATTATGGCTTTGCGCGCGATTGCAACCGCGGCTCTTTTAGCGCTGGCATGTTCTTTGGGGTTCGCACAGGTAGCGACTGCCCCATCACCGGCACCAGCACCGGCTCCTCCCACTTCGGCAGGCAGTGTAAGTCCCACTCCAGCTCCCGCTGCAGGCGGCAGCAACATCGCGCCCGCGGGTGAGACAAATGTTCCGGTGGGAATCAACGTCATCGGCGGCAGTACGACCACCAATGGTGTGACTGGAACGGTCGGACAATTTCCAACTCCATTCACCGGCATCGTGGGCCCATCGCAATCAAACCCCTTGATCGCAACTCCCACCGTTCACTTCGAGAACGCTGCCGATGGAGTCCACACCGTCCCCGTCATCAGCTACGGCGGTGGCCCTTCCGGATCGGCCAACAATACGAATGCGGAAGCTGTCACTTCGGGACCTTCCAACAATCTGGACCTGAATCTTGGCGATGTGAGCCGCGTCTCTGACCTCTACGGTGGCGACCAGCGCGGAGTTGCGGAAGTTTCCCGTGCGTACAAGGCTCGCAAGAACGGCGTGCAGAATGCGCGGGTCTACACGAACGCAGATATCGATCGCATCCGCGCCGCCTCAGGCGAGAGCGCGAATTCGAACCCCTCAGCAATGCCTGCTGGTTCGATGCCCGCTTCCGACCAGGCCGCCGAGCAGAACAACCAGAACACGACACCGCAAGTGCCGGCTCCGGCTCCCAACCAGAAGCCCAGCCCGTTCACTCCGAAGAAGTAGTTTGTTGTGTCGGAATCAGGGACGCCCACGCGGCGTCCCTTTTTTATTACCTCGGTAAATAGCTCCGGAGGCGTAATTTCTGTTATCTTCCTTCCTCATTACAGGGGAAAACTCCATTGGCCATTGCCAGCGGCACGGAAGTTAAATCTCAACTGCGCCGGGAGCTGAACTTCTGGGACGTCCTCTTCTTTAACATCGCGACCGTATTGGGCCCGCGCTGGATCGCCACTGCCGCAAACTCTGGACCGTCATCACTTACCATCTGGACTGTCGCTGCCGTCTTCTTCTTCATGCCGACGGCACTCATCATCGTTGAACTGTCCACGCGATATCCAACCGAAGGCGGCCTTTACATTTGGGCGAAGGAGGCCTTCGGCGAGTTCCATGGCTTTGTTGCCGGCTGGGCGTACTGGACCTACACGATGTTTTATTTCCCAGGCCTGCTGCTTGCGAGCGCCTCAATGGCAGCCTACATCGGCGGAGATAAGACTGCGTATCTGCACGATTCGAAGCCATTCCTGCTCGTCGTCTGCCTGCTTATGCTTGCCGTGGCGGTGATCCTGAACATCGTTGGACTGAACATAGGCAAGTGGCTGCAAAACGCGGGCGGCGTCGGGACTTACATTCCGCTCATGATGCTGGTCGGTATGGGCGCCTACATCTATATGCACCACGGCTCGCAAACCCAGATCCACTGGTCGAATATAGTTCCCACAAAAAAGAACCTCGATCTGGACACGATGAATTTCTGGGCCAGCATCGCCTTCGCATTCACGGGCCTTGAACTGTGCTCAGCCATGAGTGAAGAGGTGAAGAACCCGCAGAAGACGATTCCCCGCGCAATCTACGCAGCCGGGTTCATGATCGCTGCAATTTACATTCTTGGCACGATTGCCGTCATGGTGTTGGTCCCCTCGGAAAGCGTGGATCCGAAGAGCGGCGTCTTCCAGGCGATCCACGACGGCTCGGCTTTGATGGGCATCGCATTTTTCAGCATCATCGCTGCGCTGATGGTTACAGTTGGAAATGCTGGCGGTGTTGGTTCCACAGTTGCGGGCATCTCGCGCGTGCCGTTCGTAGTCGGAATCGATCATTATCTGCCCGCTGCGTTCGGGAAAATTCATCCCAAGTGGAAGACGCCCTGGGTTTCGATCCTGGTGCAGGCCTTGATCTCCGCGGCCATCCTGCTCGGCTTCGGCATTTCGGAAAAAACGAAGACGGCCTACGGCATTTTGATCAACGCCACCATCATCCTGTATTTCCTGCCGTTCCTTTATATGTATGCAGCGGTGATTAAGCTTGCATACCGGCCGGGAAGAAAATCAGACCCGAATGCCATCTTGATCCCCGGTGGCAAAGCAGGGGTTTGGTTCGTCGGGACTCTGAGCTTCATTGCCACGGTGGTGGCGATGATCGTTTCCGTTTTCCCTCCCGGCGATATCCGCGAATCCGGGCGCGTGCTGTCCTACGAGATCAAGTTGTGCGGAAGCGCGATTGTGGCCATTGTCATCGGCTTGTCCCTATATTGGAAGGCGCGGCGCGATTACGCTCCCGCGGTCTCCCAAAATACATAAACTGGGCCCCAAGCAACCAAACCAGGAAAAAAATACTCGATATACATGCAGTCCAGAGCTTTCCCGGCCCCGGAACTCACGTAATCGTCCCTTTGGTACGCCAATCTGAATCTTAGGCGTGCTGCTAAGTATCAGTAGATACAACGGTCCAGCTACTCTGCCGCATCTATGAAGGTGCGGCCTGAATAAGGCTTCCATTGACACAAGCGAAGAAAATTCTCGCCGGCGGAATTACAGAGGCGGAAGCAATCGACCGAGCCAAGCGCGGTGACGCGGCTTCGTTCGAGGCTTTGTACGGCCTGCACAAGAGACGTGTGTATTCACTTTGCTTGCGCATGGTGGGCAATACAGCTGAAGCGGAAGACCTGACGCAGGAAGCGTTCTTGCAGCTGTATCGCAAGATCGCGACGTTCCGCGGCGAGTCAGCGTTCTCCACGTGGCTGCATCGGCTTGCAGTGAACGTAGTGCTGATGCATCTGCGCAAGAAGGGACTGAACGAGGTCTCGCTCGATGAGCAGTTGGAGCCACAGCAGGAAGACGGCCCAAAGCGCGACATCGGCGCGCGGGACAACATGCTGGCGGGCTCCATTGACCGCGTGAACCTGGAGCGTGCCATCGAGAGTCTGCCGCCGGGGTATCGCATCATCTTCGTGCTGCACGACGTGGAAGGGTACGAGCACAACGAGATCGCCGAGATGATGGGATGTTCCATCGGCAACAGCAAGTCGCAGCTGCACAAGGCACGTATGAAGTTGCGTGACCTCTTGCGGCTGAGCAAGGCAACAGAAAAGATGCGGCACTAACCGGATCCATTCGCAGACAAAAAGGCGAAGGGACGGAACAAGCGATACAGGTTTTGCGGAGAGAGAGAAGCATTATGAATTGCGCTGAATTTCAAAAGGACCTGCCCGAGATTATCGAGGGCGGCGGGAGCGAGGAGCAGAAGAAGCATCTGGCTTCCTGCCCCGTGTGCGCCGACCTGGTGCAGGACCTGAAATACATCGCGGAGCAGGCAAAACTGCTCGTGCCGATGGAAGACCCGTCGCCGAAAGTGTGGGACGGTATCGAAAAATCCCTCAAACAAGAAGGACTGTGGCCGGCCCATGGGGGTCCGGCCGACCCTCGACCCTTTCTAGTTCCGCAGCGCTCGCGCCTGGCGTGGCCCATGATGGCTGCGGCCGCCGCAATTGTAGTGGCGATTGTTGCGGGCTATTACTCGCGCAACACTGCTCCCCCAGCTGTCACCATGGGAAACAGCATGGTGGCGAGTTCCGGTACACTCGAGCCCGACGACCAACAACTGATCCGTTCCGTATCCACCCGCGGCGACGCTGCCACCAATTCCTATCGCAAGAACCTGGAAGACGTGAATGCGTACATCGCCGACGCGAAGAAATGGGTCGATGCGCATCCTGATGATCTGGACGCGCGCGATGCCCTGATGCGTGCTAACGAGCAAAAGCAGTTGCTGTACGAGATGGCGACACAAGATTGGCAGTGATCGTTTGCCGCGGCTTTGTGAGCGCGGCCCCGCACCGTCGCAATGAGACGAGCGGATGCAGGGAGAGGCATCATGAATCGTAGAAACGCAAAACGCCTGGCAGTATGCGTGGCCATCTTCAGCACGTACGCGCTCGCGGCCGGCAATCGTAAAGAATTCAAGTACACGGTCAAAGGCGAAAACGCCAGCATTAACGTCGTGAACCAGTTTGGCTCTGTGGTTCTAACACCAGCGAGCGGCAACCAGGTCATCGTCTCCGCTACAACGCACTCCGATAACGTCGAGGCTGATAGCAGCCAGTCTGGCGATCGCATCGAAGTTCGCACTCATTTCTTGAAAGACGGTAACGACAGCGACGGTAAGGTGGACTACGAGATTCAAGTCCCGAACGGCGCAACGGTTTCAGCTCAAGTAGCCAGCGGCAGCATTCGAGCCGAGCATCTGAATGGCGACGTTACTCTGAGCGGCGACAGTGCGTCGATCGAAGCGCGCAATATCAATAACGCTCACGTTCACGCTCGCACAGTGAGCGGCCCGATCACACTGGCGGACATCAGCGGCGGGCACGTTGAGATCGGAACTGGCAGCGGCAAGGTCGCGCTGAACAATGTGAACGGCCCTTCCGTCACCGTTAACACCACCAGCAGCCCCATCACTTACGACGGCAATTTCGGTGCCGGCGGAGCTTACCGTTTGTCATCGCATTCCGGTCCCATCGACGTTTCGCTCCCGGCCAGCGCTTCGGTAGAAGTAAGAGCCGAGTCTGTGAACGGCAGCGTGCAAAACGATTTTCCTCTGCAACAAAGAAGCCACTCCGACTTCACGCCGAAGGTCGGACGCTCGTTCCAGGGCTTTGCTAACTCTGGTTCCTCCTCGGTTCAGCTCCATTCCTTCAGTGGTACAATCCGCGTCAAGAAGCGCTGAAAGCGCGACTTTTCGATTGACGACAACAGAAGACGATAAGTTTGCGGTGCCAAATGCGCGGCATCGCGTCGTTCTGCTTGTCGGCTTTATGGGCGCAGGCAAAACCAGCGTCGGCAAGGCACTGGCAGAACGGCTGCGATGGCGTTTTCTAGACCTTGACGAAGTGGTGGTCGCCCGGGAAGGCCGCGGGATCGCCGAAATTTTTCGTGAATCGGGCGAGCAAGGCTTTCGCGCAAGGGAGAGTGCGGCGTTGCAACAGCTGCTACGTGAACTCAAGGCGAGTTCGAACAACACCATCCTCGCGCTGGGCGGCGGCGCAATCATTCCACCAGAAAATCGCGACGCTATCTCCTCTTCAGGCTTTCCAGTTATTTTTCTCGACGCCCCCGTCCCCGAACTTTTCGCGCGCTGCAAATCACAGAGCATCGATAGACCTCTTCTGAAAGACAGCAACGCCTTCGAGGAGCTGTACCGCTCGCGCGAGTCGCACTATGCGGCTTTGGGCACACGGCTCGACACCTCAGGAAATTCAGTCCAGGAAGTTTGCAGCAATATCCAACGTTCGTTACGACTCGCGGAGGAACACCAGTGATGCGCTTTCTTCGACCAGCTCTCTTGTTCACCTTCGTTTTATTTGCGTTCGCCTTCTCTGCCCGCGCCAGCAAAAAAGATAAGCCAGACACGTCAACGAAGATGGTCGATTCCGGCACGTTTGGTGTGTTCGTGAACGGCAGGCGCGTTGCCACGGAGACCTTCAACATCCAGCAGAATGGCGAAGGGAGCACGACTACATCTGAGTTCCGCCTGCAAGACGGCAGCCATCCACCTATCAGCTCAGACTGGCAGCTCACGCCTACCGGCGATCTGCGGCACTATGCGTGGAAAGACGGCACCGGCAAGTCACAGACTTCGGTAGAACCGGGCGATCAGGTGTTACATCAGCAGATCCTAATTGGGGGCGACGCAAAGCCGATCTCGCGCGAGTATTTGCTGCCGCTTTCTACGCCCATCCTCGATGACTACGCCTTCGTGCAACGCGAAATCCTTGCCTGGCGTTTTCTCGCGACTGGATGTCAACAAAGCCCGCAGGGTCTGGCGTGCAAGGAGCCGAGTCAGTTCGGAGTGCTGATCCCGCAGCAGCAGACCTCGCTCGCGGTGACTATCGAATTTAAAGGTATGGAGACGGTGGACTTGAAGGGCGCTCAGAAACAGATGGGCCGCTTCAACCTGAAGGCCGAAAACTTCGAGTGGCATTTGTGGATGGACGATTTCAAGCTGATGCGCATCGAGATCCCCGCCGACCACACCGAGATCGTGCGCGACTGAACTATCCCGCCGCGCCGACGATCTTCTGATCGGCATTCACCCCGCGCAGAAATTCGGCTGCCATCTCCGGCAGCACCGTGTTAATGAACATTCCTGAGCCGAGCTCGAAGCCGGCCACTCGCGTCAATCGCGGAATCACACTGATGTACCAGTGGTAGTACTTCGCGCCCGCGTTCTCAGCCGGAGCCGTGCGAACCGTGTAGTTGAAGTCCGGATTTTCCAGCCCCACATAAAGTTTTCCCAACAACACGCGTAGCGTGTGGCCCAAGTCGGCTATTTCCTGCGGATTGATCTCGCCGAAGCTTGCCATATGGCGTCGCGGGAAAATGTGCGTCGTGAATGGCGTGGAGGAGGCGAACGGCTCGAGCACCAGGAAGTGGTTGGTGAGCATGACCACCCGCGTCTTCTCATCGATCTCTTCTTCGTTGACCTGGCAGAAGATGCATTCGCCGAACTCGTCGTAGTGGCGCAAAGCTTCGTACATGCGGTCACGAACCTGGTGCGAGATCACTGGTGAGGCGATCAGCTGCGAATGCGGATGCTCCAAGCTCGCCCCGGCAGCGCCACCGTAATTTTTGAAGATGGTGATCTGCGTGATACGCGGATCGCGGCTGATTTCGTCATAGCGTTGCTTGTATACCTTCAGGATGTCGGCCACTTCCTCGTCCGAGAGAAGCGCCGTCGTCATCGAGTGGTCGGGCGTCTCAATGATTACGTCGTGGATGCCGACTCCGTTGATCGTTCGCTTGGAACGCTCGACTTTACGCGTGGGCTCGCCCTCGCGGGATAGAGCTGCAAACTTGTTGGGGAGCACCTTCACGCGCCAGTTCCCGTCCGCACCATTCAAACGCGTGATCTCGCTGGGCGACATCGCTTCGTTGCCCCGGCAGAATGGACAAGTCGGCGAATATTTCGGCAGCGGCTTAACATCCGCGCGCTTGGTCTTCAGCTCTTCCGGACGCTTGGCGCGCTCCGTCGCGATCACCACCCACTCTTTGGTGAAGCGGTTCTGGCGCATCTCGGGCATCAGTTTTCTCCAGGCGGGCGAGGATACCAAACTCCCTTTGCGCGCACCACAAACCGTCAAAGCTGCCGGATGCTAAAATTTCGGCACGCATTCATCTATTCCCATGGCAGAACGAAAGATTCCCGTAGGCATTCTGGGCGCGACAGGCGTCGTCGGTCAGCGCTTTGTGCAGCTTTTGGAACATCATCCCTGGTTTGAGGTGGCGTGGCTCGCCGCGAGCGACCGCTCCGCAGGCAAGCGCTACCAGGACGCCGTGAGTTGGAAGCTGCGCACGCCGATGCCGTCGCGCATTGCTGAAATGGTGGTCTCGCCCGCGAAGCCCGAGGGCGCGCCCAAGGTGATCTTCGCCGCGCTCGATGCCCCAATCGCGAAAGAGATGGAGCCTGCGTTTGCATCCGCGGGGTGCGCGGTCATCACCAACTCGAGCGCGTTCCGCATGGAGAGCGACGTCCCACTAATCATTCCCGAGGTAAATCCCACGCACCTGAAGCTGATCGATGGACAAACGTGGCGGAAGTCCTCAAATGGATTCATCGTGACGAACTCGAACTGCTCGGCCATGGGATTGGTGCTCGCACTTGCTCCTTTGCAGCAGAAATTCGGATTGGAAAAAGTTTTTGCAGTGACCATGCAGGCGGTCAGCGGTGCAGGATATCCGGGCGTGGCTTCCCTCGACATTCTCGGGAACGTGATCCCCTTCATCGCTCGCGAAGAAGAGAAGATGGAAGAAGAGACGCGCAAGATGCTGGGGTCGCTGAACGGCAATGGAGTTGTTCCCGGCGATTTCGTCATCAGCACGCAATGCAACCGCGTTGCAGTGGAAGACGGGCACATGGAATCGGTCTCGGTGAAGCTGAAGAAGAAGGCGACTGCGGAAGAGATCATCGCAACCTGGAATGATTTCCGCGCGGTACCGCAGGAGAAGCGCTTCCCCAATGCCCCCGAGCGGCCCATCGTCTATATGAGCGCGGCAGACCGGCCGCAGCCACGCTTCGACGTGGACGCCGGCGCGGGGATGACCGTCTCCATCGGCCGGCTGCGCCCATGCAATCTGCTCGACTGGAAATTCACTGTGCTCTCGCACAATGTGGTCCGGGGCGCGGCGGGCGCTGCCCTGCTGAACGCCGAGTTGCTTCACTCACACGGATACCTGCCGGGATGAGCCGACCTGGAGCTCCGGCATGATCGTGATGAAATTCGGCGGGACGTCCGTCGAAGATGCCGCCGCGATCGATCGCGCAGCCGTTATCGTTCGTGACCGCCTGCCGCAAAATCCGGTAGTGGTGGTGAGCGCGATGGCGCGCATCACCGACCAACTGCTTGCGATGGGACGCGCTGCCGGTTCCGGTGACCGTGAGAAGGCCTTAGAGCTTTCGCGAGGCATCCGTGAACGGCACTTCGCGACGGCCAGCGATCTTCTCGGCGCGGGAACGTTCACCAAACTCCACTCCGAACTGGAAGCGGATTTCGACGCGCTCGATGAGTTGCTGCGCGGCATAGTCGCCGTCGGCGAGATCACGCCCCGCACCTACGACCACATTGCGTCCTTCGGCGAGCGGCTTTCTAGCAAGCTCATCACAGATGCATTCTCCGCACGCGGGTTGAACGCAACGCATGTGGATTCCCGCGAGTGCATCGTGACGGACGCAACGCACACCAAAGCCGTCCCTGATTTCGAAGCAACTGACAAGAAGCTAGCCGAGCGCATAAAGCCGCTGCTCGAACACAAGCGGGTGCCAATAATGGGCGGGTTCATTGCTTCGACGAAGGACGGGATCATCACCACAATCGGACGTGGTGGCTCCGACTTTTCTGCCGCCATCATCGGCGCCGGCCTGAACGCAGAACGCATCGAGATATGGACGGACGTTGACGGCATGAGAACGACCGATCCGCGCATCTGCTCCGACGCGCGCCGGATCAAGGTCATCAGCTTCGATGAAGCCGCCGAGCTAGCCTACTTCGGCGCAAAAGTCCTACATCCCGCAACCATGCTGCCGGCGGTCCACAAAAACATCCCCATCTTCGTTCTGAACTCGCGCAATCCGAAGAACGAAGGCACACGAATCGCGGCGCACGCTCCTTCGAGCAAGAATACTTTCAAGGCGATCGCCGCCAAGACGCGCATCACAATCGTGGACATCGTCGCAGCACGCATGCTGCTCGCGCACGGCTTCCTGCGCGCAATCTTCGAGGTCTTCGACCGCCATCGCTGCCCGGTGGACATGGTGTCGACCTCCGAGGTGAGTGTTTCGCTCACCATTGATTCCAACGACGCGATCCCCGCAATGGCGGAAGACCTCGCCAAGCTCGGCGATGTAAAGTACGAAGGCCGCAAAGCCATCATCTGTTTAGTCGGCGAGAATATCCGCGCGGTGCCGGGCATCGCAGCCAAGGTCTTCAGCGCGATTCCCGACGTGAAGGTACGCATGATCTCGCAAGGCGCGTCGGAGATCAATATCAGCTTCGTCGTCGATGAGAGCGACGTGCCCGACGTGGTGCGCCGGCTGCATCAGAGGTTTTTTGCCGAAGTAGACCCGGAAACGTTCGACTGAGTCAGCTCATGAACCTGCTGGTCCTAGGTCGCGGAAAAACTGGATCGCTGGTCGCCGAGGTTGCGGCGGCACGCGGGCACAAGGTGCGCTCCTTGGGCGGCGACGAGAACACTGGCGCGTCGGCCCTGACGAAAGAATTTCTTCGCGACTTCGATTGCGTCGTCGATTTCACTGCCCCCGCTGCTGTGATTCCTAACATCATCGCCTGCACGCAGGCGAGTGCGAATATGGTGGTCGGAACGACTGGCTGGTACGACAAGATTCCTAAAGTGAAGGAATTGGTAGAGCACAGCGGATCCGGGTTCCTCTACGCCTCGAATTTTTCCGTTGGCATGAATATTTTTTTTGACATCGCAGCAGCGGCTGGCGCGGCGATGAAGCAGGGCTACTCCGCGCGGATCGTCGAGCGCCATCACACGCAGAAAAAAGATGCGCCATCCGGCACCGCTGTCACAATCAGGCAAAAGCTCGGAGCGGAGGATATCGAGATCACGTCCATCCGCGAGGGGGATGCAGCCGGCCAGCACGTGATCATGCTCGATTCCCCGAATGACACCATGATGCTGGTGCACGACTCTAAATCGCGGCGCGGCTTCGCTGAAGGCGCGGTGATCGCTGCCGAATGGCTGCAGGGCAAAAAGGGATTTTTTGAATTCAAAGACGCGCTGAAGAAATGATCAGTGCGCGGCCGCGCGCGCCAGCAGCCCGGCTTCAGTAGCAATCCCCTCGAGCTTCGTTCGGGTCTCTTTCTTCATTGGCACCATCGGCAACCGGTAGATCTCTTCGATCTTCCCCATCATCGCCAACACGGCTTTCACCGGCATCGGATTCGATTCGATGAAGTTGGCCTGCATCAGAGCGATGAATTTGTCCTGTATCTTGCGCGCTGCTTCCCAATCGCCAGACATCGCGAGCCGCGTCATCTGCGCCATCTCGCGCGGGATCTCGTTCGACGCGACGGAAATTATTCCCACGCCACCAAGTGCGATCACGGGAAGGGTAATAGCGTCGTCCCCGGAAAAAACCAGGAAGTCGTTCGGGGCCGCGGCGCAGACTTCGGCGATCTGCGAGATATTCCCGCTCGCCTCTTTCACGGCGATAATGTTTTTCACCTTCGCGAGCCGGACCAGAGTTGCAGGCTCGATGTTCGCCGCGGTTCGTCCCGGCACGTTGTAAAGGACGATTGGTTTATCGATCGCCTCGGCGACAGCTTTGAAGTGTTGGTACTGCCCTTCCTGGGTAGGTTTGTTGTAATAAGGCGACGCTGTCAGTACGGCGTCAACGCCCTTCTTCGTGGCGACTGTTTTCGCCTTCTCCACAGCTTCTGCTGTCGCATTGGAAGTCGCCCCGGCAACGATCGGAACGCGTCCGCCGGCGGTCTCGACGACAATATCTATGACTCGCAGCCATTCTTCGCGCGAGAGTGTGGGAGTTTCGCCGGTTGTCCCGCACGGCACGAGGAAGTCGATCTTCGATTCGATCTGCCACTCGACGAGGGAGCGGAGTGCCCGCTCGTCAATGGAGCCGTCCTTACGGAAGGGAGTGACCAGAGCCGTACCGCAGCCGCGAAGGTTCTTCATGCTCCCAAAGGATAAGGAATTTCGCGCAAAATGTCTTCCCTGCTAGCTCATTCCTGTGTCCGCCGCCGCAATTTTAAAGCGTGCGCGATGCTTGGGACATCGTGGGTCCAGCGCGGAAGCACCATGGAGATGGCGAGGCCCTCGAGGTCGCAAACAACCCCCAACAGCAGCGCTATGCGAAACAGCCAGCCCGAGGTGCCGAAGGCGAAAAGGACAATAGTGGCGCCAGCGAGCACCAGTCCCCATACCTTCGAGGAATACATGTGGTAGCTGGCTTCGCGGCGGAATTTTGCAAAGTCGAATCCATAACGGGCAATCTCGAGAGCAAAAATCGTCGCCAACAGGTACGCGTTCTCGCCGATGGCCTCGGGATGAAGCCGCCACGCCGCCCACGCTATACCGATGTAAAAGACTGTATCGGCAAAGCTGTCATACCGTCGCAGTGTCTCAGTATCAATATGGAGCCGACGTGCGATGATGCCGTCGTAGATGTCAGAGACGATCGCGACGAAGGTGCAACCCGCGATCCATGCGCCTGGGACGTGCTTCCACGCCAGGGCAAGTACCACTGGCCCAAGAATTAATCGGAGCGTTGTTAGCGTGACCGGCGCCCAGGCGAAACGCGTCTGCCGAGCCGGCGTGGAACTTGCACTCACGCCATTACTTTATCCCACTCGGTTCACGGCATCTGCGGAACGAGTTCCATGTGCCACTCGATTGCGTGATGCGTCTGCCGTTCCTTTGCTACCTCGGCATACAGGTTCAAATACTCGCGCGCCATGCGTCGCGAAGAGTAATGCCGTGCAACGTGCTCGCGGCAAACGAGGGGTGCGATGGACTCAATGTGACGAACCGATTCCAGCATCCCTTCGTGATTGTCTGCGATGAATCCCGTGACGCTGTCGCGCACCACCTCAGGCAGCGCGCCCTTGCGGAAGGCGATCACCGGAGTGCCGCACGCCATGGCTTCCATACCGACCAGACTGCTGGTCTCTTCCGCCAGGCTGGTGATCAGCAGCGCGCGGGCATGGGAAAGAAGTTCAAGCTTCTGCGCCCGCGTGAGAGAAGTCATAAATCGCACATTCTTTGACGAGAGCCGCGGACGCAGTTTTTCCTCGAAGTATTGAAGGTGATAGGAGAACGGATAAACCTCTCCAGCGATGACTAGCGGCATGCCGAGTTCGTCGGCGACATCGCAGGCGAGATGCGGCGCTTTTTCTTCGCAGATGCGCCCTAGCCACAACAAATAATCCTGCTTGCTATCGCAATAGGGGAAGCTCTCGAGCCTCACCCCGTTGGTCAGCACTCGCAAGCCGTGCATTCCGACCTCGGTGGCAAAGCGGCGGGCCTGCGATTGCGAGACTCCGTTGAACAGCACCTCGTCCGGCGGACGCGGGAAAGAACCATTCGGGTAGTACTCGGGCGGAAGGTGCAGCGTCGAAAGTAAGCGGTTAGGCAACGTCGGGATCTGCTGCCAGAAGCTGCCGCTCATGTCGTGAACGATGTCGTACTCGTGCTTCACAAGATGATCAAGGATGGCTGCCTCATGCTCCGCGTTGCGGCGCTCGTAATCGTCGTTGCGGGTGGTTGCTGCTCCCGTCGCGAGCAGCCGGCCGGGGACGGTGGAGCCCTCTGCCGCGGCTATGGTCACGTCGTGACCTGCGGACGACATTTCCTGCGCCAGCGTGAGCAGCACCTGCTCCGCGCCGCCGGCGATCTCGTCAGACAGACGGAGCAGCGGATACGCAACGTAGAGAACACGAAGTGGACGTCTCATGCGCTCCGCCTGTCTGCGGTCAATCGCGCGTGCAGGAAGTCCGCGAATGCGCTGCATAGGTCGGCCCCGGTCATGGGCCATCCCCAGGACTCGTAATTCAGCTGCCCCTCATGCGGCGGATGAAAGTAATCGTAGCGATCAGCAAGCAGAGGACGGAATCTTTCGCCGGAAGAAGAGAATGTCATAAGGAAGTCGGCCTGGGAGGAATATGCAGCCGTCATCAGCTGCTTGGTCTTGTTCTCGTTGAAGCTGGGGTCGAGCATGAGCTCGGTATTGTCCTTGGCGCGGAAGGTCTGCCGCACGAGGCCGCCGTTCCCCAGATGATAGAGCGGCATCTCCCACGCGAGCACTCCAGATTGGGATGCGATGTGGTGGACTAGAAAGTTGCAGCAATCATGGTCGGGGTGACCGCCTTCATACGCCAAGGTCAATAATATTTTCGGCGAGACTCTCTCCACCATTCGACGCAGCGATTCGGCCGCAGCGTCCAGATTGCGGAAGAGCTCCTGGTCGGGAATGGTGGTTCCCTCGCTGTCGGTCAGGTATTCGATCCGATCCACTTCCGCATAGGCGAGCGCGTCGCAGGCCTCGAGCTTGCGCACGGAGGTATACTGCTCGCGGGTGTCGTGCTTTGGCCAAAACTTTTTGTCGAGAGGCGCGCCGTCGGTCGCAAAGACCACGCGCACCTGCTCCATCCGCTGCATGAGCACCCCGCACCCGATGACCTCATCGTCCGGATGCGCCACCACCACGAGGGTATTTTCCAGCAGCGAAGCCAGAGTAGCCATTACAGAGTCGGATGGCCGATTTCGCGAAGGGGTTTGCGCCAGAGCTCATCAAAGAAACCTGAGGCCCGTAAGATATACTTCCGCTTCTGATGCACCAGCTTGAACAGCGGATGGAAAAGCTTGCCGGCGCTCCTGCCGAGGAGCTCCGCGGTGATGCAGCCCGCGCTACATTCTTGGAATTCCGCGCCGCTCTCACCCGCGGGGAGATCCGCGCTGCTGCGAGACAAGATGGAAAATGGCATACGAACCAATGGGTGAAACGCGGAATCCTTTTGGGCTTCCGTATAGGCGTGCTGCAGCTGTTCGATGACGGTAGCGCGATCAATTTCGTTGATAAAGACACCTTCCCGCCGCGTCGGCTGTCCACAAACTCCGGCGTGCGGCTCGTCCCCGGTGGTTCTTCGATCCGCGAAGGCGCCTACGTCGCTCAAGGCGTGATCTGCATGCCCCCTATGTACATCAACGTCGGCGCTTACGTTGATGAGGGGACACTCGTGGATTCCAATGCGCTGGTCGGCTCCTGCGCGCAGATCGGAAAACGTGTTCACCTGAGTGCTGCTGCTCAGATCGGCGGGGTTCTTGAGCCGGTGAATGCGTCACCAGTGATCGTGGAAGATGACGTTCTGGTCGGCGGAAATTGTGGCGTCTACGAAGGAACGCAAGTGCGAGAGCGCGCGGTGCTCGGAGCAGGAACAATTCTCACTCGTTCTACTCCCGTTTACGACCTGGTCCGCGAACAGGTGATCCGTGCGACGAAGGACGAGCCGCTGGTGATTCCTGAGAACGCGGTCGTGGTACCTGGCTCCCGGGCAGTGACGAAGGGCAAAGCCGCCGAGTGGGGCATCTCGCTCTACACCCCGGTGATCGTGAAGTATCGCGACGACAAAACCGACGCTTCCATAGAACTCGAGAACCTGCTGCGCTGAGCCTGGCCATGAACAAGCACAAAGCCGTCATTCCGTTCCTGGTGTTCGCCGGTATCGGGGTCGTGCTCTGGATGCTTCAAGAATACGCGCATGTGAACCTTGGCGGGTTCACACTTTACTCTCCGAAGGTATCGCGGTACCTGGGTGTTCTCATGGTCGCGCGCTGGCTCGCGATCCTGGCGTTCGTTTACTACGCCGTTGTGAGAAGGTCGCTCGCGGTTTGGATAGTAGCCGGAATGCTGTTCGGTATCGAAGCGGGTCACGACTGGCCGACGGCGGCTTCTAACCTGCAGGTGCTCAGCGCGATTTTCCTCCACCTGGTGAAGGTGATCATCGCTCCGCTGATCTTCAGCACGCTCGTGGTCGGCATCGCGAACCACCCGGACCTGAAGCAAGTGGGTCGGATGGGCATCAAGGCACTCGTCTATTTCGAGCTGGTCACCACGCTGGCGCTCTTCATTGGACTCGGCGCGATCAATCTGACGCAAGCAGGCGCCGGCGTCTCTCCGCCGCAGAATGCCGCAGCCGCAGCCAGCGCGGTGATCGCCGCACCACAAAAGTGGACTGACATCTTGCTGCACGTTTTTCCTGAAAACATCGCAAAATCCATTGCCGAAGGCCAGATTCTTCAGGTGGTCGTGTTCAGCGTTCTGTTCGGCGTGGCGTTGTCGATGGTGAGAGAAGAAAAGCGCCGTCCCATGCTGGCGTTCTGTGAAAGTCTTTCCGAGACGATGTTCAAGTTCACCAACATCGTTATGCTGTTCGCCCCGATAGGCGTCGCCGGAGCCATGGCCTACACAGTTGGAACGATGGGCTTCGGTGTAATGGCGAACCTGCTAAAGCTCCTGCTCACGCTCTACGGCGCGTTGATCGTCTTTGTGGGATGCGCGCTGTTACCGATAGCGATCCTGGCCCGAGTTCCTCTCAAGAGTTTCGCGAGCGCGGTAGCCGAACCGTTCTCCATCGCTTTCGCCACCGCGACCTCAGAGGCGGCGCTTCCACGCGCCATGGAGAACATGGAAGCGCTGGGAGTCCCCAAGAAGATCGTCGCCTTCGTCTTACCTACCGGCTACAGCTTCAATCTCGACGGCAGCACGCTTTATCTTTCGCTCGCGGCGATGTTCGTGGCGCAGGCTGCCGGCATCCACTTGAGCTTCGGCCAGCAACTGCTTATGGTTTTCACTCTCATGCTGACAAGCAAAGGAGTCGCCGGGGTCCCGCGCGCGAGCCTGGTGATCCTGATGGGAACGCTGGACTCCTTTCACTTACCCGCATGGCCTGTGCTGGTGATCCTGGGGATCGACCAGTTCATGGACATGGCGCGCACCGCCACGAATGTTCTGGGAAATTGTTTGGCTACGGTTGTGATCGCGCGCTGGGAAGGTGAATTTCCGCAGCCGAAGGCCCTCGCTTCAGCCGAGCAGGTCTAGCTGGTCGTCGTAGCTTTCTTCGATATTTTAGTGTCCACGGAAGCACCCAGGCTGCTGATCATCTTCAAGTATTTTGTTTCGATCTGCAGCATCCCCGGACGGTCCTGCTTCATGGCGGCCTCGATCACAGCATCGACGTTCTCGGCCGGCATCACTCCGAATGCCCGGTTCCTTCCGGAGTTTTTCGCCTCATAAAGTCCTTTGTCCGCCAGGTGCAGGGCATCTTCAAACTTCAATGCCGAGGGCGACTGGATGATCCACGGGAACGGGACCCATCCAATGGAGCAGGTGCGGAAGATCTGGTTACCGTCGCCGATGTCGAACGGCACCGAACCGATCTCATGCAGGATGCGATGCGCCAGCACGTCTGCGCCAGTGCGGTCGGCGGACTTGCAAACGATAAGGAACTCTTCCCCGCCCCACCGGACCAACGTGTCCGAGTGCCGCAGGATGTTATGCAGCCGCTCCGCGATCTGCACGAGCAAGCGGTCGCCCGCCTGGTGTCCGTATTTATCGTTGACCTCTTTGAAGCGATCAAAGTCAACCAGGTAGAAGATGAGGTCGCGGTGGTAAGCGGGCTCGCCATCCTGCGCGCGTTCATAAGCGCGTACCGCCTGGATCAAGTCGGAATCGATCATCGTAGTGAAGTAGCGGCGGTTGCGGGTCTTGGTAAGCGGATCAGTAAGCGACGCCTCCTGCAATTCTCGGTTCGCCTCGGCTAGGGCCGCGCTGCGCTCTTCCACTGCTTGTTCCAGGCGCCGACGGTCTTTCTCCAGCGCGCTGGTACGTAGATCGGTCGCGCTTCGGACCAGGAAGATCAAAACGAACAGCAGGATGAGGCGTGCCCACCAGCGCTCCCACCAGGCCGGCTGCACCGCAAACTTATAGTGCGCAGGCTGGCTCCAGACGCCGGCGCTTGAAACGCACTTGATCTCGAAATCGTAACTGCCTGAAGGCAGCGCCGGATAGCGAACCTGGCGCATGTATGTCTGAGTGAATTCCGATTCCAAACCGTTCAGGCGATACATGCACTCGACAGAAGGCGAGTCGCGGAATGTAAGCGACGCGAATTGCAGATTGATGCTTTGGTGATAACTCGCTGACGGTTCTTTTTCCAGCAGCTGTTCGCGTCCGCCAAGCACTGCGCTGGTCACGAACAGCGGCAGCGTCGAAGCGTCGCGTCGCGCTACACGCGGATCGAACCGGGAGAGTCCGTGACTGGTGCCGAACATGAAGGTCCCGTCGGGTTCTTCCCAGAAGCCGGCAGTATCAATGTCGTCCCACAGCAGCCCGTCGGCGCGGGTATAGCGCTGGATCGAGCCATCGGGAGAGATCGCCGAAATCCCGCGTTCGCCGCCAACCCAGGTCCGGCCCTCGCGATCACGGCCGATCATAAATCCGTTGTCGCTGGCCATGCCTTCCGCTTTCGTGAAGTGCTTGGTCGATATTCCGGCTGAAGACATTTGCAACCGCGTGACGCCCTGCCCCGGGTCTTGGTAAATCACCCACACGGTATTTGCGTTCTCCGGAGCCATGTCGAGGATCGAATTCGAGCGCAGCCCGTCGTCGACGCTGAATTTTCTCCACTCACGCCCGTCGAAGCGGGCCAGTCCCTTCGCGCCTCCGGACCAGAGCACGTTTCCGTAGAAGCGCAGGCCAGAGGTGAAGCCCACCATGTCTTTGGGCAAGCGAACATCCTCGAAAACCGGGCCGCCGTTCCAACTGACCTTCTTGATGTAATCCCTGCCGCCGATCCAAATCTTTCCGTCTGGGCCGGCAACGATGGTGCTGGTCTGAAACTGCGGTTTGGGGACTATAAGAATCTTTCGCGGCGCGAGCGTCTCAGGATCGAAGCGGTTCAAACCGCCTGGGACGGAGAGCGCCCACACCGCCCCGTCACTTGCGAGTGCCATATCGCGGGTGATGCCACCCGCCAGACCATCCCGTTCGGTCCAAGTTCGCCACTGATGCTGCTCCGGCGCCCACATGGCAATTCCGTTGCTCGTCGTCACCCAAAGGCGCTGCTTGCGATCGCGCAATATGCCCCAGACTTCGGAGTTGGGCAGTCCTTCCTCTTCGGTCCATCCCGACCATGCTCTCGGATCGGGCCAGCGATCGATACCAGTACCGCTCAGGCCGAGCCAGATGGCGCCTTCGCGATCCTGCATCGCGGAGATGATCCCGTTGTTGCTTGCGCCCTGCTTCTTCGTAATGGATTGCCACTGACCATCTACTTTGCGGTAGAGACCCAGCACGGTGGGCACCATCAGTCGTCCAGACTCATCGAGCGAGGGCATCCCGGAATCGTTCGCACTCGGGATGGAGAAGCCGTCTTCGACAAATCGCCCGGAACCGGGTTCAAGCCGCCAAAGATGCTTTTGCGTTCGTACCCATAAAACGAAATCGGAATCCATCAGGATAGCGACGATGTCTTCGTCTGGAAGTCCTGAACCCTTTGGAAACATCTCCGGCTCGTAGTTCGGGCTCCGCATGCGCCCGAGTTGCCGTGCGCTGCTGAACCAAAGCGTGCCATCCGGCGCGATGTAGACGTTTCCCGCGCGGTCTTGAGGCAGTCCATTCGACTTGTTCCACACCGTCCAGTTCAGTTGCGGATTGTCGGGATCGATTCGGAACAGTCCGCTCGCAGTGGTGACGAACACCTGATTGCGCGCGTCCACCGCAATCGACTGCACGCCTGTAGGGACTTCGCCTTTGGGCATCGGCACTTGCGACCAGCGGAGTCCATCGAAGCGGACGATGCCTTTGTTGTTCACCGCCGCCCAGAGTTCCCCACTCGGTGCGACCAGTAGCTGGTCGATCCATGCGCCCGGCAGTCCGTCTTTTTTGCCGTAATACTTGATATTGACGCCGTCGAAGCGCATCAGCCCGGTCTGCGCGCCGAACCATATGAATCCGTTGCGGTCTTGCGCCATCGTGTTCACGGTGACGCTGCCGATGCCGAATTCCTCTCCGTAATGCTGGAAGGCGTAGCGCGGCCGCTCAGGGACGGAGACTTCCCCGACGCAGATGCAGGCCGACATCATCGCGGCACAAACGACCCAGCGGATTATGGAAGCAAGTTTCAGAACTTTCCTCGGCGAGTCTTCCGACGCAAGGCCAGGGTTGGCCGTCCGCAACTGCGGAAGGCGCAAACGTCCAGAAGAGCCTGATTTCCTGGGGCTAGTCCGGAGACTATACCTTCAAAGCGTCAGAATGTGTACCCGGAACTAACCGGCGTTCCCTGCTTGTCAACGGCTTTGCAAGCCCCTCCAGAGCACGGCTTTACGTCTGCCGGAATACTGGATACTGTGTAGTAATACGTATGCCTAGCGGCAAACTTCACGTAGTCCCCCTTGGTGGCCTTGGCGAGTTCGGAATGAACTGCATGGCCATTCGCTGGGCTGACGAGATCATCGTCATCGACGCCGGGCTCATGTTCCCCGAATCCGAACTGTTGGGCGTGGACATCGTTGTTCCCGACATCACTTACCTGCTCGAGAATCGCGAGAAGGTTCGCGGCATCATCCTCACCCACGCGCACGAAGATCACATTGGCGGATTGCCGTGGATCCTCTCCGAGTTGAACGTCCCCATCTACGGGACCGAGTTCACGCTGGCGCTCATCGAGGGCAAGCTGGAAGAACACGGCCTGCTCGATGACACAGAGATGAACGAGATCCAGGCGGGCGAGCGATTCAAGCTTGGACCGTTCACCATCCATCCCATTCAGGTGACGCACAGCGTGGTGGATTGCGTCGCGCTTGCGATCCACACGCCACTCGGCGTCCTCATCCACACCGGCGACTTCAAAGTCGATCCCACGCCGACCGACAACCGCCTCTTCGATCTGCATGCCTTCGCCGAATACGGCAAAGAGGGTGTGCTGGCACTGTTCCAGGATTCCACTAACGTCGAGCGCCCCGGATACACCCCCAGCGAGCGCGCCGTACGTCGTAAGTTTGAAGAAGTGTTTGCCATGGCTGACCGGCGGCTCTTCGTCTCCTGCTTTTCGTCGTCGGTGCATCGCATCAAGCTGGTAACGGAGCTGGCTTTTTCTTATAACCGCAAGATCGCGCTGATCGGCCGCTCCATCACGAACTCCACCGAAATCGCTCAGGACCTCGGCTACCTCGACATTCCGGAAGGCGTCCTCATCACCGGCGGCCAGATCAAGGATTTCCCTGCTAACAAAGTTTGCATTCTGATCAGTGGCACGCAGGGGGAGCCGATGTCGGCACTCTCGCGCGCAGCGGTGGACAACCACAAGCATGCCAAGATTGAGCCCGGGGACACGGTCGTCCTTTCGTCGCGGATCATTCCCGGGAACGAAAAAAGTATTTACCGGATGATTGATCACATGTTCCGCCGCCAGGCGAAGGTCATCTACGACGATTACTCGTCGCCCCCCATCCACGTCAGCGGACACGCCAGCCAGGAAGAGCTCAAGCTGATCATCAATCTCGTGCGGCCACGATACTTCATCCCGATCCACGGCGAGTATCGCCAGCTCAGCCGGCACTCGCAGCTTGCGGCCTCCATGCATCCTGCTGTCGGGCAGGTGATGCAGATGGAGAGCGGCGAAGTTTTGGAGTTCGACGAGCTTGGCGCGCGCAAAGCGGGGACCGTCACCGTCGGACGCGTTTGCATCGACTCCGGTTCTATCGGCGACGTTGTCGACGATGTTGTGATCAAAGATCGCCGCCACCTCAGTGAAGACGGCATAGTGTTGCCCATCATCGCCATCAATAAACTCACCGGTGCGGTGGAAGAGATTCCCGAGATCGTGATGCGCGGCTTCGCAGGCGTCGACGCGGCGAGCGAGAACGGCTTCCGCAACGAGGCGCGCGAAGTCATAAAGCGCACGCTCGAGCAATCGAGCAACGAAGAGAAGGCCGACTACGGCGTGATCAAAGAAAAGATCCGCCAGGACCTGAAGCGGTACATCAACAAGAACACGCAACGCAGGCCGCTCATTATGCCCGTGATCCTAGAGATCTGATCTTTGAGGCGCAGGAAAACAGTCATTGCGGGAGTCGTTCTGGCGATCGGAATCGCCGCTGCCATCCCAAGCGCCAACCGTCATCTCCGCGCCACATCCGTCCTCGCGCGATTCGCTGATCCGCGCGATTCCGGCAGGCTGGCGAATTTTGAACGCCACGCAATCGATGAAAAGCCATTCTGCTTCGCGGATGAACACGGACAACTTTGCGGACGCATCTACTCACCTCTCGATATCGCACATGCGCCGGGAATCGTTCTTCTGCACGGGGTGCATTGGCTTGGCATCGACGAGCCGCGGCTGGTCAGTTTCGCGCGAGCACTCTCCGCGAGCGGCGTCATCGTTTTCACTCCGCCGATAAAAGAGCTTGCGGATTTTCAGATTTCCCCTGCTTCCATTCCGACTATAGGTTTGGCTTCGCAGACATTGCATCGCGAGATAGGCCGCGGCCCTGTCGGGGTAATCGGGTTCAGCTTCGCCGGGGGCCTCGCCTTGCTCGCCGCCGCAGACCCTCGGTACGCGAACGACATCGGATTCGTCGCAGCGATCGGCGCGCAGGATGACTTGCTCCGCGTAGCGCGTTTTTTCTTCACCGATCAGATCTCAACCGTGGATAGAAAAATTGTGTTGATGCCCGCCCACGAATACGGCGGCGGCGTTCTCGCCTACACGAAAGCGGACAAGTTTTTTCCCGGCGAAGAAGAGAATGCCCGCGCCGCGCTGCGCGATTGGTTGATGGGTGAGAGCGACCGTCTCAAGATTTCCGAAGCAAAGTTAAGCCCGCCGGCACGCGCGCGCTTTGAGATGCTGCGCGCTCACCGATTTGGCGATTCCATCACTGATTTTCTGCGAATCGTCGAAGAAAACCGCGACGAGATGGCCGCTGTCTCGCCGCACGGCCGACTTTCAGGCTTGCACGCGCGCGTCTACCTGCTGCATGGCACTGAGGACAACGTGATCCCGCCGAGCGAAGAGGATTGGCTTGCGTCGGATATTCCTTCGCACCTCTTGAAAGCCAAGGTCCTCAGCCCGGCCATTGTCCATGTGGAACCCGGCGCGAAGATCCCTTGGTCGCAGGAGATGGATTTAGTGAACTACATTGCAGACATCCTCAAAGAAGCCGCAGAGGAATAGAGGCTGGTGCTGGCTGTACAATCTTCTGTTCCGAACCCATGGTCACTCTTCTCGATATCAAAGCCGCACAGCAAGCCATCAAGGGCATCGCCGCGCGCACGTTCCTGATCCGCTGCGGCACCGACGATAGTTTCTTCCTGAAGCCGGAATCGCTGCAACCCATCGGCTCATTCAAACTTCGGGGAGCGTACAACAAGATCGCTTCGCTCACCGACGCGGAGCGCAAGCGCGGCGTGATCGCCCACTCCAGCGGCAATCACGCGCAGGGAGTTGCGTACGCAGCGCGGGCTCTCGGAGTGAAGGCAACGATAGTTGTGCCGAGCAACATCCCGCCCGTGAAACTTGAAGCAACGAAGTCCTATGGGCCGGAGGTGGTTCTTGTCGGCAATGCCAGCGCCGACCGTATCGCCAAAGCCGAAGAGCTTGCGCTGCAACATGGGTACGTTCCCGTGCCGCCGTATAACGACGAAAAGATCATCGCCGGCCAGGGCACCATCGGCCTCGAGATCCTCGAAGACATGAAAGACGTCGAAATGGTGCTCGTCCCGGTGAGCGGCGGCGGATTGATCAGCGGCATCGCGTCTGCCATTAAGCAATCGTCGTCTAAAGTGAAAGTGATCGGAGTTGAGCCAGAACTCGCCGCTGACGCGCAGGAGAGCCTGCGCTCCAAAAAAATTGTGAGTTGGCCGCCGGAAAAGGTCAGCAGCACCATTGCCGATGGCCTGCGCGCGAATCCGGTTGGCGATATTCCGTTCCAGCACATTCAACGGTATGTGGATGACATCGTTACCGTGACTGAGAATGAGATCCGCTCCGCCATGCGGCACATTGCGCAGACGGCGCGTCTGATCGCGGAGCCGAGCGGAGCGGTCACTACGGCGGCGCAACTATTTCATCCTTGGGAGCTGCCCGCATCCAAGAAGACAGTCGCCATCCTGAGCGGCGGAAATCTCTCACCCGAGATGCTCGCCAGTGTGATGTCAGGCGCATAGGAGTTTTGAATGCTTCGTAGGTTCGTAGTCGCGATTCTGTTGATGTCGGCACTCCCTGCCTTCACCGCCGAGATCGGCGTGCTCATGCGTCCGACGCCGATTTATATCGCGCCAGACACAACCGCGCAGCGCCTCACGATCGCGCAAAGCGGGATTGAGGCCGCGCTGCTCGAGCGCAATCAAAAATTCCTGCACGTGACCTTGCTGCTGGATGAAGGCGCACAGATCACCGGGTGGATGCTCGACAAAGGCGCCATCTTCCCCAGCACTCCCAATGGCGATCGCATTCTGTTCGGCGAAGCTGTAGATTCCGAAGCCGAAGCCAGCCATCGCGGTGGGCGTAAAGACGCCGCGAAAGACGCGTATCGTCTCTATCGGCACATTGAAGAATATTTTCCGAACTCGCCGCTCGCGGGCGAGGCGCTGTATCGCGCCGCCGACATCCGCTGGCAGATGGAGTCCTCCGACGTTTGGTCGCGCCGTTCGACTAAGGAGCTGCCGAGTAACCTGCGCTCCACGGTTGATCAAGACGAAATGAAGCAGGTGATCAAGAAATTCCCCCACAGCAAGTGGGCCGACCTCGCCGAATATCACTTCATCGAGAACAAGCTCTGTGGCGATTGGCTTGGGAAGCCGAGCTGTCCGGAAAAAGAAACGTCGATCTACGAAGAGTATGTAAAGAACTATCCGAACTCGCCCAAGGTTCAGGAAGCTTTGTTAAAAGCTGCAAGCCGGCAGGCGGCGCTCATCCAGATCTATACAACCGACGAGCAACCGGGAAAAGTCCCAACCGCGAAACAGCGCGCTATGGACCTTGCCAAGCGTGCCTTTGATGCCAAGCCCGACACTGATGACGCGCAACGCGCGCAAGAGTTGCTTTACAAGGTGCAGCACGACATTGCGACCTATGGCAATGCGATAGATTAGTTCGCGATGGAAGACTACGTACTCTCAGCCATTCTCGGCCTTATCGAAGGCCTCACGGAATTTCTTCCAGTAAGCTCCACCGCTCATCTGCGCATCGCCGAGCAGGTCTTCGGGCTCGACCTCGGTAGCGGCTACTGGAAGATGTACGCCATCGTCATCCAATTGGGCGCAATCCTTTGCCTTCCCATCTACTTCCGCAAACGAATTGCAAAGTTCCTTTCGACATTTCCCAACGGCGAACGCGGCGACCGAACGGCATTGACGCATCCACTCACGCTGGTGATGATCGCCTTCGTCGTGACTGCCGCTCCGGCCTTCCTGCTGACTAAATTGATCGGCAAGCATCTCGAGAATCTCGCGTTGATGGCATGGGCGCTGATCATCGGCGGCATCGTGATGTGGGTTGTCGACGCGCTGTATGCGAAGAAGTTCCGCATCGACCACATGGAACAGATGTCGCTCCCTCAGGCCGTCTGGATCGGCGCGTGCCAGATACTCTCAGCGGTCTTCCCGGGGACGTCACGCTCTATGTCGACCATTGCCGCCGGACAGATTGCCGGAATGTCTCGTGAAGCCGCGCTGGAATTTTCGTTCTTCCTGTCTATGCCCACAATGGCCGCCGCGACTATTTACGACCTGCTGAAATTTCTGCGGCATGGCGGCATGTCAGCGATGAACCAGCACGAGTGGACCATCCTACTGATCGGTTTTGTGGTCTCGTTTTTCGTTGCTTGGGCCGTGGTTGCCTGGTTCATGCACTGGGTGCGGCGACACGGCTTCATCCCGTTCGCGGTTTACCGCATCCTGGCTGGGATCGTGGTCCTGGTCTGGCTCTCGCGGCTCATGTAACGGCTGATGCACCTAGCCTAAAAATTTCAAGGAAAACTCCAGCTTTTCTGCCATAATTATGGGGCTCTGGTGTGTTTCGAGCACGCAAGTGCCGCGACGCCCAAATGGAAATCTTTACGCGCGTATTCACGCCGTCCAAGAACCGCCGGCTCAACGAGCTGGTGGGGTTCTTGTTGTTCGCTGCGGCGGTGCTGCTTTTGCTTGCGCTGGTTTCCTATTCCCCTCTCGATAATTCCTGGAACACGGCCGCGACCTCACCGGATGCTTCGCCTGCTCGCAACTGGATCGGCGTAGTCGGCGCGATGACGAGCGACCTGCTGCTGCAAGGCGCGGGCGTCACTATCTTTCTGCTGCCGGTGATGATCGGTATGCTCGCGGCGCGCTGGTATAAGTCGCGTCCGGTGGATTCGCCCATCGCAAAATGCATCGGCGGTTTTGCGCTCATGCTGTTTATTCCTGCCCTCTTCGCGCTGCTGCCCTGGCACCTGCGCTTCCGCCATGCGGCCGCCCTCGAAGGACTCGTCGGACGTGTATTCGGCGACGCGCTCATCCACTACTTCAACCTGGTCGGCGCCTATATCGTCTGCGCCGGAGTGATCACTGCTGCGCTGTATCTTTCGACGGCATTCTCTCTCGGCGCCGCGCGCCTCTGGATGGAGACGCGCTTCGCCTTTGCGTTCGCCGCGCGTGACCGCTTTGTTGATTGGATCAATGCGCAAAAAGCTGAACGCGCACGACGCGCCGAAGAAAAGGCCAAAGCGAAGTCGGGCAAAGCTGTGCTCACTACCCAGCTCATCCAGAAGAAACCGTGGGTTCACCCCGTTGCTCCCGCCCCTATCGGTCCCGCTGCAGTGAAGACTGGCATCGACCGCATGATGGAAGAAGTGGAATCACACTCTCCCGTCGAAGCCGCGAAGAGCAGCGGCCCAGAAGTAGGCTCGCGCGCCGATACCGAGCGCAAGGGCAAGACCATAATGCCGAAAGTCGCGGGCGGATATAAGCTGCCCTCGACTGCGCTGCTGCACCGTCCTGACGCGCAGCACGCGGTGGATGAAGACGAGCTGAAAGACCTTGCCCAGGTGCTGGTCTCGAAGTGCGCTGAGTTCGACGTGCACGGGCAGATCACACAGATCAATCCCGGCCCGGTCGTCACGACCTACGAGATGAAGCCCGAGGCCGGCATCAAGTACAGCCGCATCACCGGTCTGCAGGAAGACCTCTGTCTCGCCCTGCGCGCCGAAAGTGTGCTGATCGAACGCATGGCAGGAAAGGCGACAGTCGGCATTCAAGTCCCGAATCGCGATCGCGAGACCATCTGGCTGCGCGAAGTGATTGAGGCGGAAGAATTCTCTGCGTCGAAGTCGCGCCTCACACTCGCGATGGGCAAAGACATTAACGGCCGCATCATCACCGCCGATCTCGCGAGCATGCCGCACCTGCTGATCGCCGGCTCAACCGGCGCGGGCAAATCTGTCGCCATCAACGCGATGATCATGTCCATTTTGTATAAGGCCACGCCGGACCAGTGCCGCCTGATTCTGGTGGACCCGAAGCGCCTCGAACTCGGCAACTACGAAGGCGTGCCGCACCTCTACACT
>JBJMGI010000110.1:0-61247 GCA_045807945.1 Terriglobales bacterium
CCATCAAAGCTGGTATCGAGCCAGGTGATGTTGCCGCCGACGGAAAAATTATCAACAACCACGTTGTCGGAAGGTGTAACCACTACCACTTCACCGTTGGCACAACCGACATAGACGCTTCCGCCGCCCGGCACCTGCGAAATGGCCTGCGGTCCGCTGCATCCCGTCAGTGGGACTGCCTTGACCACCGACAGTGAGAAGTCCACCACTGCAAGCGAATCCAAAGAATTCAGCGTGATGTAGAACTTTCCGTTCTGGCGGCTCCCCACAAAGTTCGCGCCCGAGCCGTTCGGCAGCGAAGTCGTACTCACCGTGCCGAATGGGACGCCTGTCTGAAAGCTGCTAGCCGAGTTGTCGACGGAGTTCGGGACCACGGCGCGTCCGCCACCGAAGGTTAGCCCGATCATTACCGGATCCACGCCTACCTGCTGCACGCCGACGTTGGTATCGCCGGGGACATCCACCATCGTCACCGAGCCCGCAGCAAGGCCGTTAGCGCTTGCGGCGAACAGGGCGCGATCCAGGGGCGCCGGATCACCCGTTTGCGTGGGCAGCGGGATAGCGATCTGGCGGAAGCTCTGGCTGCATCCGGCCAAAACTATGGAGAGCACTCCCAAACTGAATAGCACAGCGCGCCTGCGCGATGCCCGGCCAAAACTACCTGTCATTCGTACTCCAATAATGGAAGGAATAGGAGGAGAGACTTATTGTACGGTTTAGACGCGAAACGGGCAATTTCGAGGGACTGAGGCCCTATTGAGTCCCCCGCCAAGGCTCTATCCGCCTTGATAAGCGTGATCCGCCGTAAGGAGTTAGGCGGCCTTTTTGGACTTTTTCTTCGCCGATTTCTTGGGTACCAGGTGCACCTCGGACACGGCTTCGGCGCGTCGCGGAGGCTTCTTCCCGGTCTGCTCCAAGCTCTGTTTCAGAGCGGCCATCAGGTCCACCACCGGGGCCATCTTGCGTGGCTTCTCGACCTCGGTGACTTCCCTGCCTTCGAGCTTGGCCTGGATGAGCTTTTTGACGTTGTCCTCAAAGGTGTCGTGGTACTTCTCCGGCTCGAACTTGCCGGCGAGGGCCTCGATGAGCTGGTGGGCCACCTTGACCTCGGCTTCCTTCACCTGGACATCGACTTTGCCAAAGCTGTCGAGCCGTTTTACCTCCTCCTTGTAGTACATGGTGTGGAGCATGATGCCGCCCTCGGAGGGCCGCAGCATCACCGTGTACTCGCGGTTATGCATGGTGAGCTTGGCAATGGCGAGATACTTGGTCTCTTCGAGCGCGCGGGCGAGCAGCGCGTAGGGACGGCGGCCTGCTTCTTCGGGCATAAGGTAATAAGAAGATTCGAAGTAGATGGGATCGACCTCGCTCTGCTTGACGAACTCGAGGATCTCCATAGCTTTCGCAGTCTTGGGCTCGATCTTCTTGATCTCTTCCGGCTCGACGACCACATATTCACCCTTGCGGTACTCGAAGCCCTTGACGATCTCGCTGCGCTCGACGACACGCTCGTCGGCGGGGCAAAAGAGTTGCTGCTTGATACGGACGTTGTCCTCGCGGTGCAGCATGTGGAACGAGACACGGGTGCCGCGCGCCCCGCTGAACAAGCGCACCGGCATGGAGATGAGTCCGAAGGTGAGAAACCCGGTCCAAACGGAAGCGGCCATTTAGAGCTCCTGAAAATCGGCACGGACGAGGCGTCCGCGCCCACACAAACTACCTACACTTTTCGATGCTGGTCCGGAGCTGGTTGCTGCCGCAAGGTGGCGCGGCATCCAAAAGGTGAGTAGAAGCGTCAGATGTAGTCAGACAGTGGAAGTTGTTCCCCCCTGGTGAGGAGTAAGTCGTGCGGGCCCCCGTTCTTCCTTTGGTACTTTTCCTGGCAATTGGTTCCGGGTTTGCGCAAAAAGGCGCCAAGCCGGTCAGCACTGACGACAACTCCATCACCGATCACGCGCTGCTGAAGTATCTGGAAGCGAATCCTTACCAGCACGGCCAATACCATGGATACGAAGACGGCTTTCAGGCCGGCGACGTTGACTTCCACTTACAGCGTCCGGAGCCGGACTTCAAGAAGGTGAAGGAATATCGCGCGGCGTCGCGCGGCTACGAAGATGGCGATAAGGACCAGTACCGCACCGGATATCAGAACGGGTACATCCTGGGATATCACGACGCGCAGGCAGGAAATCCGTTCGCCGGGTTTAATCGGCTGGAAGCTGCTGCGACGAACAAGCCGGTGGAAGTAGCAGATGACTCAGCCGCGAGCGACGACGTTGCCGATAAGCTGGAACTCGCGGCGCTGAAGCAGCCGATACAGGTTCCGTTCGCGGCCGTCTTCCCCAAACCAAGAGAAGTACAGGCCCCTGGACCATCGCGGGAGACGATCCTGGCGCGCATCATGAACAACCTGCGGCGCACGTTCATGCCTGGAGTTGTGACTCCGAATGCCGCGGCAGGAGTGTCGGCAAACTCTTTTACTGGTCAGGGCGCAGGACAGGCGAATCGGCAGTAGCGGGCTTGTCGGACTCTGCGCGGATCATTCCCTTTTCATCAACGTAAAACGCACGATGCTCGGCGTCGAACGTCTTGGGCGTGAGCTGCACGGCGTAGCGGTCTTTGCCTGGAGCGTGGAAGGCGACGGTGTACTCGCCGCGATCGGTCTTCGCCATTCGCGGGGTGAAGGAGCCGTTGTGCACGAGTTGCTGCAGCGACGTCGCGTACTTGTTGTGCTTTTTCTTGTAAGCGCGCTGCGCGTCAACGACGGTGCGCATGTACCCGAGCGCGCCAGCCTCGGGGCGGGAGTGCGCCGGGTCTCCCTTGAACATCGGTTTGTAGGTCTCTTGCCCTAGAAGCGGCCCCGAGAGGCACGCGAGAGCCAAGACCGCTACAGCGAATCGCTTAGCAATCATAAGTACTAAACCCTTTAGATGCTTTGAAGAATAGCCAATTAAGGATATGCTACGCAGGTTCCACAAGGAAGACAAAATGAAACCGGCCCCGGCTAAGAGACCGAAAATACGAATCGCTGTGGTGGAAAGCGACCCGCTACGATTTGTCGGCTTTCGCGCGCTGTTCGACGACGAGAGTGATTTCGAACTTATCGCGTCTTCGCTGGGCGACGTGGCCCGGCATCAAGACGCGGATATCGCGATGCTCGGCAGCCGCGACGGCGGAAACCTGTTCGACGTGATGGCCAGCTTCAAGGCTGCGCGTCCTGACCTGCGCATCATCGTGACCGGACGCGGCGCCGATGACGAAACCATTTTGAAGGCGCTGGCAGCGGGCGCGAAGGGCTATGTGGACGAAGCCGCCACGCCCACCGAGTTCGTCCAGGCGCTGAGGATCGTGCATCAGGGATCTGTGTGGGCGCCGCGACGCGTGCTCTCGACGTTCATTGAGCGCGTGACGTCGTCGCCAGGACGCATCTTCCCCGCCGGGCGCGTGACTTTCACCGACCGCGAAAAGGAAGTGCTGGAGCTGCTGGTCGCCGGCCGCTCAAACAAAGAAATAGGCAGCGTGCTCGGGATCGAGGAGCGCACAGTGAAGGCGCACGTCGCCAAGCTTATGCGCAAGGTCGGCGTGCAAAACCGCATCGCGCTGAGCGTTCACGCTATTACTCACAACCTGGTAACTGCAAAGTAACGGTACTTAGGGACACTGCCCTTGGCGGCCGTGTCCATGACCTTCGGTGACATTGCGCGAGTGTGAGCGCGACCGTATCCTCGCCTCACCTACCACAGAACCTGGGAGATGGGGGTTGGGACTGGTAACGAGGGTCACCGGTCACAACCCCCTGACTATTTAGAAGCGGCCGCTAGCTTCTAGCCCCTAGCTAAGCAGAAACCCCAGAATCTAAACTCTAAAACCACAACCCACAGCCGGAAAATTCAGTTATTCTGCATCTAAGCCAGAAACTCACAAACGAAAGGCTCCCCCATGCTGAAAAAGCTGTTCGTGGTAGTACTGCTGTGCTCCGCCGTTTGGGCAAAAGATAATTCCGATCGCCGCTCGGGCGACGTTGATCGCCTGAGGGCCGCGGGCGAGATCCTGAACGACATCATGGCAGCGCCAGACAAGGGCATTCCGGAAGAGATCATTGGCAAGGCCGACTGCCTTGCAATCGTCCCGTCGCTGAAGAAGGGCGGGTTCATCGTTGGCGGATCGTACGGCAAAGGCGTAGCGACGTGCAGGCTCGCCTCCGGATGGAGCGCACCTGTCTTCTTCCGCATGGAAGGCGGAAGCGTTGGGTTCCAGATCGGGGCGCAAGAAGTGGACCTGATCATGGTCATCATGAACAGCAAGGGCATGACCGCGATGCTGCATAACAAAGCCAAGCTCGGCGCTGACGTTTCGGCGGCAGCGGGGCCGGTGGGACGCCATGCCGAGGGCATGACCGATTGGAAGCTGCGCGCGCAAGTGCTGACTTATTCGCGAGCGCGCGGATTGTTCGCGGGCGTGAGCCTAGAAGGTTCGTCCATTCGCCAGGACAACGACGACACGCGTGCGTTCTACGGACGCATGGTGCCTTACAGCACGTCGCTCGCTGGAAATATCGCCGCTCCGGCGGATTCGCAAGGGTTCTTAGCGCCGGTCGCGAAGTATGCCGGCGCCGGTGCGGAGACAGAAAAGCCAGCGGAAGCGAAAACTGCGCCTGCTCCGAGCGCGGCTCCGACCTCCGAGGCTAAGCCGGAGCCAGCGCCTGCTCCCAATCCGCAAATGAAATAGGTACGACATTGCTGGAAACAAAAAAGACGCCGCGTTGGCGTCTTTTTTTTGCAGCTCACTGCAAAAGCGAATCAGTGATGATGGTGCTCGTGCGGCTTCGCGCCGCTTTCCATCTCTTTGTGCTCTTCTTCTTCTTCCTTAAAGATTGCGGGCGCGCCCAGGCTGCCTTTGGGCGGCAGGTGGCGCATGTACTGCACGATTTTCCACATCTCCTCCTCTTCGAGAATTCCCTTCCAAGCAGGCATACCTGAGGGGCCAATGCCGTTCTGGATTATCCAGTGCAGCTGTCCGTCGGTGTAGTCCTGCACGTCTTTGGAGGCGAGGTCGGCGACAGGTGGAGACATCTGCTCGGCGAAAGGGACTCCGGTATTCTGGCCATCCAGTCCGTGACAGATCTGGCAGTGGTGCTGGAAGTGCTCCCCGCCTTCTTTGGCGGCGTCAGGCGAGTACGCGATGGGATTTTTGTCGTCTTTGCCGCCGACCGTGACCTTACTCTTGATGGTCTTTGCTACGGAGCTCTCCATAGAGCCGGGTTTCGTGACGCCGCAGGCGGCAATGGTCAGGATGATGAATGCGGAGGCGATCGACACCAAAATACTTTTCATCTTGTTTCCTCGTAAGTGATGGCGGCCATTATAGCCAACAAGATTCTTCGTCGCCCGCTACGGCGGACTCCTCAGGGGCAATAGCTGAAGCACGCGTCTTTGCCGAACCAGAGACGCGGCATGCCGCGTCTCTGCGTGCAAGGTAATGGGTGCGGGTTACACTGAATCCGCCTCTGGATGAAGCTGCGCTACAAACTCGAGTACGCACCCGTGTGGCTGCTAGTACATGGGATCGGAATCTTGCCGCGCCCACTTGCTCGCGCAGTGGGCATTCTCATCGGCTACAAGGCATATTTGCTGCTGCCGAGATTACGACGCGTGGGCATGCGCAACCTGCAATTGGCGTTCCCCGAGAAGACGAAAAGTGAGCGGAAGAAAATCTTGCGAGGGGTTTACGTCTCGCTGGGGCGGCAGCTCGCGGAGTTCTGCTTGTTGCCCCGCTACACGCGCGAGAACACAAAGAACCTTTTCAGCTACGACGGATTCGAGAATTACGAGGCCGCCAAGGCGCGGGGCAAAGGGATTTTTTTTCTGACGGCGCATTTCGGTGGATGGGAGATCAGCTCATTCCTTCACTCCCTCTATGGATATCCAATGCACATTATCGTGCGGGACCTGGACAACCCGTATGTGCAGCGGCTCGTCCAGCGCTATCGAAACCTCCACGGTAACCAGACGCATGACAAAGACGACTTTGCCCGTGGACTGATCGAGGCGATGCGGAATGGCCAGGCGGTGGGCGTTCTGATGGATACAAACATGACGCCCCCGCAAGGGGTGTTCGTAGATTTTTTCGGCACTCCGGCTTGCACCGCGAGCGGTATTGCGCGAATCGCCGCCCGGACCGATGCGGCCGTGATCCCCGCCTTCATGATTTGGGACTCGGTTCTCAGCAAATACCGGCTGCGGTTTGAACCGGCGTTGGAGTTGGTCCGCACCGGCGATGATGACGCTGATACCGTCGCAAATACGGCACGATTCACGAAAGCGATTGAAGGTATCGTGCGGCGATTCCCAGAGCAGTGGTTATGGGTGCATAGGCGGTGGAAGACCAGGCCTGAGGGCCAGCCGCCGATCTATTAATGATGTAGTCTCATCTCGATGACACTTAGCGAAATCGCGCGCGCATTGCAGGGCGATATAAGCGGCGACGCGGATGTGAATGGCATCGCCAGCCTGAAGTCTGCCGGCCCCGGCGACCTGGTCTATGCAGCGGATCCCGAGGCGTTAGATCAAGCTTTGAAGAGCTCGGCGTCCGCCATCATTGCGGGAGAGTTCGCACGCGAGCACAAGCCTGGTAAGCCGGTCATCATCGTCGACAACCCTAAACTGGCCTTTGCGCGCGCGGCGAAGATGCTGGTTTCCGCGAAGCCGCCGGCGGGAATCAATCCGACTGCGATCGTTTCACCGGAGGCAAAGCTGGGCAAAGAGGTCTTCATCGGCCCATTGTGCGTGATCGCTGGCGGAAGCATTGGCGACGGGACTCACATTGGAGCGCGGTCCACCGTTGCCCCGGATGTGATCATTGGGAACAATTGCAAAATCCATGCCAACGTGACCATACGTTCCGGCACCACTCTCGGGAACAACGTGGAAGTGCAGTCGGGCGCCGTGCTGGGTAGCGATGGCTTTGGCTACGTGCGCGACGAAGAAACTGGAAGTTACGAAAAATTCCCGCAGATCGGGCGCTTGGAGATCGGAGACGATGTCGAGATCGGCGCGAACGTAACCATCGATCGCGGAGCACTGGACGCAACCGTGATCGGTCGTGGCGTGAAGATTGACAACATGGTGCACGTCGGCCACAACGTCACCATCGGAGAGAACGTGGTGATCGCCGCCCAAACGGGGATCTCGGGCAGCGTGGTCATCGAGAAGAACGCGATCATTGCCGGGCAGGTTGGGATCGCAGACCACGTGCGCATTGAAGAAGGTGCCATTCTCGGAGCGCAATGCGGCGTTCCCAGCAACAAAGTGATACGCGGCAAAGGCGTCGTATTCTGGGGTACTCCGGCGCGACCGATCCGCGAATACTTAAAAGAGCTGGCGACCTTGGCACGGCTCGCGAAAAAGAAGTAGACACATGGCGACGGTGGTCATTGGCGGACATTCGCGAAACTTGGGAAAGACGAGCGTGGTCGCCGGCTTGATCGCGGCCATGCCGGAGCTGCATTGGACGGCGGTAAAGATCACGCAGTTCGGGCATGGCGTCTGTTCTGTTAACGGCGAGAACTGCGATTGCGCTACCGACGAACACACGCAGGCGATCTCCGAAGAAAAGAGCCGTGCCGGGGATTCAGATACTTCGCGGTTTCTTATCGCTGGAGCTGAGCGCTCCCTTTGGGTGCGGACAAAACAAGGGTGGCTCGCTGAAGCCATGCCTGATGTGCGCTCACGGCTAGCTGGTGCGGAAAACGTGATCATTGAGTCGAACAGCGTGATGAAATTCCTGCGGCCGGACCTTTACATTCCCGTGCTCGACTTCCATACCGCGGACTTCAAAGACTCCGCACGCGAGTTCCTCGATCGCGCTAATGCGGTGATCGTGCATGCTGGTCCTGGAACGCCGGAATGGAAAGATGTCTCATTGAAGCTGTTGCGCGGCAACAAGGTTTTTTCGATCACCCCTCCCGAGTATGTGACCCCGGAGTTGGTGGGGTTTGTGCGCGAGCACATTGCACAGCCGAGGACGCCTGTGCCACACAAAAACTAAGCGGCGAATTCCCGGTCAGATGTGGCTTTCGCGGTGCCGCCCTCGAACCCGATCTTGGCAGCGGCCACGTTCAGTATGAGTCCACTGAGAATGTTCTGAAAAATCTCGAAGATCCGTAGGGCGGACTCGAGCTGTTTTTCATCAACGTCGACGGATTCAATCCATTCAGGGCTGAAATCGATCTTCGTTCTTAGTTCTTTCACCATAGCTTCTGACGATTCGCACAAGGCCCGCTGCTGCTCGCGATACGACGGCGCCTGCACGATGGGGCGCAAGGCCTTCCAATATTCCCGCAGGAAATCTGGCCAGCGGGCGAAAGCGCGATAGTCGGTGTTGACCACCGGAAGGTTCAGAGTGCGCTTCATTTCTTCATAAATCTTCTTTACCGGAGGCGCGGCCACGTTCTCCTCCACCAGAGTGGGCTTTTCGTGAAACCAGGGGTGATCGGCGCGCGTGTCCTGCTCCTGTGCGTCAGACCCAATTGGCTGCTCAAAGGCGAGGAGCTGTGCTGAGACGATAACCAGCAGCAAGGGATTGGTGTAGTTGAACAGATCGATGACATCGCCGAGCTGATGCTTCGCTCCTTCGCTGAAGCTCATCTCGGTGAGCGGCTCGCAAAGATCATTGATCTGGAAGTAGTTGTGCATCCGGGTGTAGGACTCGCCCCGCAACCGGTCGCCAAGCTGGAAGAACTGGTGGCTCGCCGCCAAAGACGAGAACGCACGCCAGTGGTGCTCAAGGAACTGCGGGTGTGCGGCGAGGGCTTGATAAAGGACAGGAACAAAGGGAATTCCGAGCGCCTGCTTGATCTCGGCGAATATCTCGCGCGTGCGGCCCTCCGCCTCTTTTTCGCGCACCAGCAGCAGCTTTCCCCGTCTTTCCGGCATACCAGATTCGATGCAGGTAGGCGGCAGTCAGTGGCTAGTGGCTAGTCTTTGCTGGGATGGCCGTACTCAGTGGTGTAACGCAAGCTGCGGCGGAAGCAGCGCTGATGCTCCAGGTCGAAGGCAACGCAGGAGTCTATGGGCGGGGAGTAAACGTGCAGGCTGACAGCGCCGGCGCGGGCAGGATCGGCGTTCTCGATCTGGTGGATGGTCTGCAGCTTATCTACCGTGTTGACGTCGCCGCCGGGAACGCAGTGCATGGTGCCGATGCGCTCCATGTCGATCTGGGTGGCGCCGGCGAGGCAGTCGAGACCGACGACGTTCTGGTTCTCAGGCTTGTTACATTTCAAGTAGTGATAGTTGTGGACGTCCACTCCCCCCTGCGCCATCGACATCCACCCCAGCGAGCCATTATGGGTGTGCACGACGGTGCGCTGGCCGGGCAGCCAACAGATGGTCATGATCTCGAAGCGCGGGTCGCGATAAATGAGATTGCGGGTGTAATTGTCTTTGTTAAAGAAGATGTAAGGCTTGAGAGCCTCTGCGCTCAGACGCATGCTGTTGACGTAGTCGCAGACCAAGTCGCGCGTGATGAGCCCCTGCTCGATGGACTTGAGCCCTTCGATAAAATCCTCTACCGAGGTGCGCAGAGCATGGGCCATGGGGCTAGCTTATTCCTCTGGGTGAGATGCAGGCAAACAGATTCCTGATTTACGAAGGCCCAAGGATGGGCGGGTCTTTTTTCTTGCCGGCACCCGAGGTCTGCGCTGGAACGTCCGGGGCCCTGAAGATGCCGGTGCCATCCCCCTCATCAGGCGGAGCTTCCCCGGAACCGAAGCGCTTGTCAGAGCGTCCGCCTTTGCGCAACAACTTGCGCGCTTCTTGCGGGTCGCGAGCATAGAGCTGGGCAAACTGGGTGAGCGCAGTGGATAAAACGTCGGAATGGTGGAGCTGGTCTGCGTCAATGTGCTTGGTGGCATCGAGCCAGAGGCGGTGGATAAGAGCGATGTCCTCGGCGCGAAGCTCGGGCGTGTGCGGGCCAATGCGCACGGTGTAGACGGAATCATCGGGCCGCACAACGTGGAAGACGAACTGCTGCTTGGGCTCTGGCATCGCCTCCCAGGCGCGGCCCAGGAAGAAAGCTTGCTCCTGCTCGGTCATCTTGCTGGAAAGACCGGCAACGATTTCCGATGAGTGAATGGAATTCGAGGTCTGCACGATCGCGGACCAAACGTCGCGCGCAGGAACCACCAGCAGCTCGATCCTTTTTCCGAAGCTTTCAGCGATGGCGACCGCCTTGGTGAAGAGCGTCTGCTCGAACTCGCTGAAAATCTGTTCCATCCTGAGGTCGGTTTCGGCGACGCCGGGCCCCTGCATGCGGGCGGCGAGCACCACGACATCCGTCTCATCCGTATCGACGCGCTCAAGGACCCAGCGCAGCTGGCTAAGGGTGTTGTAGTCGCGCACGGTGACCAGAATGTTTCCGGGGCGAATCCCGACAGCCTTGCCGTCAATCGTTTCCTGGTGCAGAAGCTGGAAGTGCTCCTGCATCTCGTGCTCTGCCGCAGCATGCTTGCGCTTGTTGATGCGCTCGGAAACGTAGAAGACGAAAAAGAATGCCACTGTAAAAACGATTCCGGCGACCGTAGCCACGCTCTTGGTGAAGAGGTTCACGATGGCGGTAGAGAGCAGGACCAGGTGCACGGAAAGAATGCCGAGCGGGATCTCCACCCCGCCAATCCTGAGATTAGGCGGCATCTTCCAGCCGCGCTCGCCGGTGTACTTGAACCGCAGCACCAGGACCGCGAGGCTGTTGAAGGTGAAGCTCCAGATCACGCCGAAGGCGTACGCTTCGCCCAAGGTGTAGACATCGCCGGCGCTGGCGATGATGGTGAACAGTTGCAGTCCAACAACCAGGTTGATAATGCGATAACTCGTCCCGAAACGGCGGTGTGGCTTTCGGAACCAGTCGGTGAGGACGCCGTCTTCCGAAACGCGGTTGAGCACGCCGTTGGAGCCGATGATGGCCGTGTTCACCGCACCCGAGAGAATGAGGAACCCGACGAAGACGACGAAGACCTTGAATATCAGTTTAAGGACGTAAGGGCCGGCAAGATAAACCGCCATGCCGCTGATCATGTTGTCTTTGTAGCTGGCGCGAACGTCGTCGGGAATCAGCATCACCGCCAGCAGCGAGCAGATGCCGGTGAAGACGAAGCTAAAAACGGTTATGACGACCGCGGCTTTCTTCAGGTTCGGAAGTTTGGGATGCTCGATCTCGCGGTTGACCTGTGCGAGCGATTCTTCGCCGCTCATCGCAAGAACGGAGTGGCCGAAGGCGATGATGATGCCGAGCAGGCCGAACCCTCGAGCAAGCTCCCAGCGACTGTGAGGGTTATCGGGATGGATGGGTTGAGCGAGGCCGTGCAGCCATCCGAGAGCGTCGCGACTGAAATGCAGGTTCTCTGGCGTGGGCAGCGGAGGCAGTGTGTAATGGCCGCGCGTCAGAGTGAACAGCGACCAAACCAGAAGAATGGCCACCATGGTCGAGGTGACCTTCATCACCGTGAGGGCTTTGTCGCTCGACTCCTCGATGCCTTTGGTGTTCTCCCACCAGTAGAAAAGAGTGATCGCCAGCGCGAAAAGCATAGCGAGAAAATTAGCCGGGACGTGACCCAGCGACATTCCGATCGAGCGGTTGTGCGCGGCATCGATCAACTCGTTCACGAGTCCGCTGACGTAGTGGCCGGCCGAGACGCCGGATATCGGGCCAGTGAGGATGTAGTCGAACATCAGCGCCGAGACGCTGATCTTGGCGAACGTCGGTCCGAGTGCTTCTTTAACGTTCCTATACACGCCGCCGCGGGTGAACATGGAGCAGCTCTCCACGTAGACCATGCGCACGCTTACCGCAAAACACATTACGCCCAGGATGAACCACGGCGCCGCCTTCCCTACCGCCTCTTCGGCGATACCCACGGCGTAAAACGCGGAGGAGCCGAGGTCGTTCAGAACGATGGCCGCCGCGCGCCAGAAGGAGATGAAGGTGAGCATCACCGAACTGGCTACGACGATTCGTACTCGGTTGGAAGACCCTGGCGGAATTGCTTGTGAGCCGGCGGACATTAGAGAGGATTCAAGCCAGCGGTGGTTTGCGCGCTCTTGCTTGCCAAATGACGAGTCTACGCTTGCGGTTGGGGAGCGTCAACGGAGGCCAACGCGCACGTTTGCTAAACTCACTCGGTGCGCCGAATCCCCTCGCAAGCCTGGCTGCTCGCAATCCTTTCGGGCATTCTTCAGGTCTTAATCTTCCCTTCTCCTTCATTCGCATTCCTCGCTTGGGTGGCGCTCGCACCGCTGCTGATCGCGATCCTGCGAAACGGTTCGGTGAATGGCGAAGTGCTGAGCGCTTCCGGCGAGAGCGTGAGTGCGATCACTGGATTCCAGGCGTTCTGGTTGGGATACGTGTGCGGCATCGTGTGGTATCTCGGCAGCTGCTACTGGATGTACAACACGATGCATCTTTACGGCGGATTGTCGCCGATTGTGTCAGTCGCCGTCGTGCTGCTCTTCGCTCTGTACCTTGCGCTCTATCACGGAACCTTCGCGGCGTTGCTTGCGAGGATTGCGGAGCCCCGAGGAGATCTCAACGATCCGCGGACGCGGCAGAGGGCGATGCGCCGGGCGCTCTACGCGATACCGTTCTTGTGGGTGGCGATCGAACTCGCTCGCGCCGAGATCACCGCAGTTCCCTGGGACCTGCTGGGAACCAGCCAGGTGGGCAATATTCCCCTGGCGTTCGTGTCACGATGGACCGGTGTGTACGGCGTCTCGTTCGCGATCGCATTGGTCAACACCGCGTTCGCGGCCGCGTTGCTGGCCCACGCACGACGCCGGCATGAGTTGCTGGGAGTGGCGCTGGTGGCTGCCATCATCTTCCAGGCGGGAGTCTTGATCAAGCCGCGGCCTTCGCGCTGGACGCATAAGGCGATGCTGGTGCAGGCGAACATCCCAGTGCTCAACGAAGGATGGACGGTCGATTACTTCGACAAAATCATCAAGGACCTGCAGTCCGCGAGCACGTTCGTGGATAACAGCGAGCCGCATCCCGCGCCTCGACTGATCGTGTGGCCGGAGTCGCCCGCACCGTTCTACATTCCTGATCCCAAATTCCGGCAGGCGCTGGCCGACGTGGCCCAGAGTCAAAAAGCCTACGTGCTTGCCGGTAGCCTTGGCGTGGACCATCCCGAAGGACGAGATGCTGTCTCCGCGCTGTTGAATTCCGCAGTGCTCACCAAGCCGGATGGCAGCCTGGGACTGCGCTACGACAAGATCCATCTGGTGCCGTTCGGCGAATATGTTCCCTTCAAGCGTTTGTTTAGCTTTGCCGGCAAGATCACGAAAGAGGTTGGCGATTTCAGTCCCGGCCGCGAGCGCACGATCTTCGAACTCGATGGCCACAAAGTCGGCGTGTTCATCTGCTACGAGTCGATATTTCCGGACGAGATCCGGCTGTTTCCGAAGCGTGGGGCCGAAGTGCTGGTCAACATCTCGAATGACGGATGGTACGGCGAGAGCGGCGCTCCCGGTCAGCACCTGAACCAAGCCCGTATGCGCGCTATCGAGAACAACCGCTGGGTGCTGCGGGCGACGAACAGCGGCTTCACCGCGGCCATCGATCCTTTCGGCAGGCTGGTGGATGAGGCGCCTCGGAATGTGCGCCGCGGGATGGAGGGGCATTACGCCTTCATCTCCGAGCCAACGTTCTATGCCAAGCACGGAGATTGGTTCGCGTATCTGTGCGCGGTGGTTGCGGCGATTGCGCTGCTGGTGAGGTTCAGGGTAAGAGGTGGGGTGCTGCGCTAGCAGTTTGTTAAAATTGTACTTTCATGACCACTCTCTCCATCGAAGAGCTCGAACGCGAGTACGCTCCCGTGCGGCAGAAGATCGCCGACCTGCGGAGCTATCTTTGACGCGCCCAAACTCCGCGCGCAACTAGCAGAAGTCGAAAAGAAAGTCGCTGACCCGAACCTGTGGTCTGATCCACAGCAGTCGCAGACTGTGATGCGCGAGCGAAAGCGGCTTGAAGACCTGCTCGCCACCGAAACCGATCTCGAGCGGCGGGTAGGCGATGTCTCCGCCTACTTCGATCTTGGACGCGAAGGTGAGGACGTCTCCGCCGATCTCAAGCGCGACCTCGATTCCCTGCGCGAGCTGACCGAGCGGATCGAGACCGAGGTTCTGCTCTCGGGTCCGAACGACGAACGCAACGCCATTGTCACCATTCATCCTGGAGCTGGCGGAACAGAATCGCAGGATTGGGCGGAGATGCTGCTGCGCATGTATCTGCGTTGGGCGGAGCGGCAGAGATTCAAAGCTGAGGTGAACGAATATCAACCGGGTGAAGAGGCGGGGCTGAAATCGGCGACGTTCACCGTCACAGGAAGGTATGCCTTCGGAATGCTATCCAGCGAAGTCGGCGTGCACCGGCTGGTGCGCATCTCCCCGTTCGATCAGGCAAAGCGGCGGCATACGTCTTTCGCCAGCGTCTTCGTGGCTCCGGAGATCGACGACTCGATCCAGATCGACATCAAGCCCGACGACATACGGATAGACACCTACCGCTCGGGCGGCAAGGGTGGGCAGCACGTTAACACCACCGATTCGGCGGTGCGCATCACGCACATCCCCACCGGGATCGTCGCCAGTTGCCAGAACGAGCGCTCGCAGCACAAGAATAAAGAACGCGCGATGAAGATGTTGAAGTCGAAGATCTACGAGTTCGAGCTGGAGAAAAAGCAGGAAGCGACCAAGAAGCTGGAAGACTCAAAGCTGGATATTGATTTTGGTTCGCAGATCCGGTCGTACGTTCTGCACCCTTACCGGCTGATCAAAGACCATCGCACCAAGTTCGAGGTGGGCGATGTGGACCGCGTTCTCGACGGCGATCTGGCGCCGTTTATTCGGAGCTACCTGCTTGCCCGTCGCGACGAGAAGAGATAGCGATCGTGGGCCCCATGGCGCGCTTGCGAGAGCGCATCCAAACGTCCAGCTCTTCTGGAAAAGCGAAGACCGGGCTGCGATCCCCAGGACGAGGCCGGCGAACCGGTAGCCCAGAGTTTCTCTCCCAGCGCTGCACCGTGCGCACGCCGCGCTTCAGATAGCTTGCGATTTCCTTCCACGATTGCAAAGTATTGCTGCGTAATTCCGGGCGCGAACCATCGTTCACTCCGACTTGCTGCGAACTCATGCTCTTGCCTCGTTTCGTCCAAGCGGTGTATGTGGCCCGGTGAAGAAAGTCTTGATCTTAGCTACGAGGTCGCGCGGCTCAACCGGCTTGGACAGCAGTTCGAAGTTGTAGCCTGCCCGTCGTGAATCTTGCATCAGGGACTCGGCGACAGAAACTTCGCCGGAAAGCAGCAGGATGCGGCATGCAGGCAGCTCATTCTTGATGCGCATGCAGGTATCCACTCCGTTCACACCGGGCATCATCACGTCGCTGAGGACAAGGTCAGGAGAAAACGTCTCCGCAGCGGCGATTGCGTCGTCAGAATTATTTGCCCCGAAAGATTGGTAGCCATTCCGATGTAGAAGCTTCGCCAAAGACACCGCGATGGCTTCATTGTCATCCACAACCAGCACCTTCAAGCGTTTCCGCTTCGGCACCGGTTGGGTGGAAATGCGACGCCTGGAAGCTCGCTTCCCAAACTTCGATCCCTTTACCGCATGCAGCGGAATGGATTCGATCGGAATGATCTCAAAAACGGTCCTGGTGATTTTTCCGTTACTCATATGCTCACTTCCACTTACAGCCTAGCAATGAGGGCCTGGTTCGGGGAGATTCTTTAAAACAATCTTAGGTGGGGGATAGTTCAGCATTGGGGAGCTATTTGCTTTATTTTCAAACGATTACTGCCAGCCGTTAATGGCGAGAGCTAATGTTCGTTAGTGCACACAATAACAATTACGTTAACGATACGTTAATTTCTTGCATCGGTACTTTTACGGTGCTAGATTTGTTCCTCACCAGAGCACCTGAATCGGCGATTTTTTCGCGAGGAAATCATGCCTGTCAAAAGAAAAAATATTCCGAAATACTCAGTGACTCTCATATCCGATGTTCCTCACAGCCGTAACGGGAAACATCATTCATTGATCGCATCCATCCTGAGCGATCTGGATGAATTGGACGAAGGGTCGGCGATGAAGATCCCGCTCAAAGGGCTAGGGACCACAAAAGAGAAGCTGCGCTCGGCGCTGAATCGAGCCACCGCCAAGCAGAACCTCACGGTCGCGACCGCAAGCGATGCGACACATCTGTACGTGTGGAAGACCGACGCGAACTAGCAAGAGGAACGACGGCAAAGACAAAACGGCTTCGAAGGGGTTTTCCTATGACCAGTAAAAAAAGAATCCTCTGCATCTCGTACGATGAATCGCTGCTGATCACGCGCAAGATGATCCTGGAGCAGGCGGGCTTCGAAGTAACGCCATCTGTCGGCTTTGCGGAAGCGATGGAGCACTGCGAGAAAGACCCCTCCTTCGCTCTGATCATCATGGGGCATTCCATGCCCCGCAAGGATAAGACGGCTCTGATATCGGCCCTGCGCAAGGGGTGCAGCGCCTCGGTGCTCTCAATCCGCAGACACAACGATCCGCCATTGCCGGAGGCGGAGTTCTCCATCGACTCTTATGACGGCCCGCAATCATTGATCGAAGTCGTGAATGCGGCCATTGAGGGAAAAGGATTAGCCCAGAACCAATCACGGCAAATGTCCACAGAAAAGAGGCCGCAAGGTCGTCCAAATTAGTTCCTTGGCGATATCCACGCGCCCGCGGGGCAGCCTATAATCGAAGGAATGAAGCCCAAGCGCTCCAAGGCGAAGAAGGGCTCGAATATTGAGAAGGTCCCTATTGCCGAGCCTCTGGCGCGTGATGAGGGCCCCAGACTGATTCCCTTGCCCCGTAAGCGCAGCGATGAGGGGCACTTTCAGCGAATCCTGGATCTGGCCGACATTCTGCTAAAACCAAAAACAAAGTATTGATTTCCGCTCGTTAGCAAGCGGAATGCCGCTTGTTGACGCAAGGTCTCTCTGAATTTTGTTACCAACAAAGGGACTGTTCGACTCGTCCACTTCGCCGGACTCGCTCAGAATGACACTGCCCGGATGTCATCAGCTAGGCCGAACTCCAATTCCTCGCTAGTCGTTGCAGGACGGCTGTGATAAAAACAGCAGACCCATGGCCAGAATGATCGATTTGATCCGCCAGTCGGCGGTGCCCTCGAACGTGATGCGCTCGGCATCGAAGGGCGCCCTCACGCTGCCGGCGGGCGAGATACTCGAAATATTGGTCTACCTTACGACGAACCCGGTCTTCGCCAAAGACGCGGCGATGACGCTTGCCGGCTGGGACGAAAAAAGCTGCGCGCAGGTGCTGGCCGATCCGCAGACTCCCTTCGAAGTCACGAATTACTTCCTCGATCCTAAAAACCGTCGCCCGAAGCTGGTGCCTGCCCTGCTGGAAAATCCTGCGGTACGCGAATCAGCGCTCATGGAACTCGCGCAGACGCAATCGCGCGAGATCGTGGAGATGATGCTGAAGAGCGCCCGCGTGCGGCGCTCCACCGACATTCTGCACGCCCTGGGTACGAATCCCCAGATCACTGATCAGGAAAAGCAAGAGATCGAGATGGCGCTGCGCAACGTGGGCCTCGACACGGTACAGATCCATGCCGTGCTGGAACCGGTGGAGGAAGTTCCTGCTGAAGAAGAAGGACCCTCGCAGTACGAGATAGATAATGCCGCCGCGATCGCCGCGGAAGAGGCAGCAGCGAAACCGTTCACGGTGCTGGGCCCGATCGACGAGTCAGCGATGGAACCTGAGGCAGCTGCCGAACCGATCTCAGCAGCGGAGGCACAAGCGACCATCGCAGCAGCTGTTCCAGAGAGCGAATTGGCGGCTGTGCCCGCGAGCGAAGCATCTGCTGCAGCTCCGGCGTTGGCGATGGACCCGAACAGCCCTGACGCTATCGAGCATGCCAAAGCTATGCTGATGCGTGAAGCGGAGAAAAAAACCACGGAGCGCATCTCAGTCCTGCAGAAGATCGCCAGACTCACGGTTGGACAACGCGTGCAGCTGGCAATGAAAGGCAACAAGGAAGAGCGCTCCATCCTGATCCGCGATGGCTCGAAGCTGGTCTCTTCCGCGGTGCTGGTCTCGCCGAAGGTGACGGACGCTGAGATTGAGACGTTCGCGGGGATGAAGAACGTGCAGGAGCAAGTGCTGCGCGATATCGCACGCGCTCCGAAATTCAAAAAAAATTACCTTGTAATGAAGGCGCTCGCCAACAATCCCCGAACGCCGATGGACATTTCGTTGACGCTTATGGGAAACCTTATGGTCAACGACCTGAAGAACCTCTCCATGAACAAGAACGTCCCCGATACAGTACGCAAGCTCGCGATGAAACGGTTTAAGGAAAAGTCCTCGCCCGGGAAGTAAAGAAAGGCGCTACACGGCGCCGAGCAGGAGCATCTGTAAGACATGCCGATGAACGAAAGCGAACAGATAACCGAATTGCTGAAAAAATCGAAGAACATCGCGGTAGTCGGATTGTCGTCGAGTCCGATGCGCCCGAGCTACGGCGTCTCCGCCTACCTGCAGTCTCACGGCTACAAGATCATCCCTGTCAATCCGGAGATCAACGGTGCGCTCGGCGAGAAAGCGTATTCTTCATTAGCCGATGTGCCGGAGAAGATCGACATCGTAGATATCTTCCGGCGCTCTGAGTTCGTGCCCGCAGTGGTGGATGAAGCCATCCGGCTGAAGCCCGCCGCCATATGGATGCAGGAAGGCGTTATGCACGAAGCCGCCGCGGAGAAGGCGCGGAAAGCGGGAATATTCGTTGTCCAGGACCGCTGCCTTCTGAAAGAGCACCGGGCGCGGCAATAGCAGCACTATTCTGGAAGTACGAACTAACAACTGCAGTGAACAAGATCTTACCGTTTGAACTGAGTTCCGGTTCTGGTCAACTTTCCCGCGCGAACCCGTTCGAAGTAGTACCACAAAAAAGCGAATGGGATGAAAAGAGCAAGGAGCAGCAGCGGGAAAGGATGCTCTCGTATCGGATGGACATATATGCCATCCAAAACGCTCCTAGAGGCGCGGTGCCGAAGAGCGCTCCAAAAGCGAACAACATGAGAGGGCTGCTTGCCGGCGCCTTCCCGTGCGTGATGACCAGAGCTGCTAAGAAGATAGACACGAATCCTGCCAAGACATAAAGCAACAGTTTCAGATTCGAGACCTCCTCTCGGGAAAATTTTCTATTTTTTCTTCACCGGCTCGGCTGCTGATTTACCCGCTTCCGCCGGGGCTGCTGCCGGGAATCGCGAAGCATGCAGCATCAACACCTTGTATCCACCCTCAGTCTTTTGAAAGAGCATAGACATCGCTCCGTCGCTCTGGGAGAAGCCACCTTTATCGTTAGGGATGCGGATGTGGTAAACGGTGGCGATCCATCCTAGATCGCGCTCGACTCCGATGCGGTAGCCAGACTCATTACTCAAATTGAATTTCACTGCGCCGGAAAAAGATTTTTCCATCATGGGCTTGGCTTCTGCCCAGGAGAAAACGCCGGGCCCGGCAGGCGGGTCGATGAAGATGGCGCTTGAGGACATCATGCTATCGAGAGAGGACAAATCTTTTGCGCCGAAGAAGCTCATGACTTTTTCAAAAGCCTGGCGGGTCTCGTCCTCGGTGGCGTGAGGGCGATTGCGCCCTTGCCCGCCGCCGGAGCCGCCATTGCTTGCCCATTGCCCGTTGCAACCGGCCATCGCGAACAGTGCGAGAGCCGCCACCAGGATCATCAACTGTTTTCTCAAGATTGCTCCTTGTCCTTCTTCTTTGCTGCGCCCGCGCGCAGATTGCGGATACGCTTCAGCCGTTCGGCGAAGTCCTGCTCGAGTCCTTCTGCGGTGGGACGATAATAAACGCGATCGCGTAAATTGTCAGGCAGGCATTGCATGTCGGCCGCGACTTTCGACTCGAGATCGTGCGCGTATTGATATCCCTTGCCGTAGCCGACCGACTTCATCAAACCTGTGGGCGCATTCCGAAGATGCAGTGGGACGGGCTCGGCCGCCGTGTTCTCGATGTCCCCCCGGACCTGGTTGTAAGCGGTGTAGAGCGCGTTCGACTTGGGCGCGAGCGAAAGATAGACAACAGCTTCGGCGAGAGCGAGCCCGCCCTCAGGCATTCCAAGAAAATCAATGGCGTCGCGCGCGGCGATGGTGAGCGCGAGAGCTTGCGGATCAGCGAGACCGATGTCCTCGACAGCCATGCGAACAATGCGGCGCGCAACATAGAGCGGGTCTTCGCCAGCTTCAAGCATGCGCCCAAGCCAGTAGAGTGACGCGTCGGCATCGCTGTTGCGAACCGACTTGTGAAGCGCGGAGATGATGTTGAAGTGCTCTTCGCCTTGCTTGTCATAGCGAAGAAGGCGCCGCTGAACCGCGTCTTGCACCAGCTCTTCGGTGATCACCGGTTGCGATTGCCCGGCGCGGGCTGCGGCCGTTTGCGCAGCGACTTCGAGGACGTTGTAAGCGGTGCGCGCGTCGCCGCTGGCGAAACTTGCGATGCGCTGCAGAACTTCGTCGCTCGCGGAGACGTTTAGATTTCCGAGACCGCGGTCTTTATCCTGCAGCGCACAGCGAAGCAGCAGAACGATCTGCGCCTCTGTCAGCTCCTTCAATATGTAAACGCGCGTGCGCGATAGCAGCGCGGAGATGATCTCGAAAGAAGGATTCTCAGTGGTTGCGCCGATAAGGCGAATGCTTCCCTTCTCAACGTGCGGCAGAAACGCATCCTGCTGGGCTTTGTTGAAGCGGTGAATCTCGTCGATGAAGACGATGGTTCGCGTGCCGAACTGCTGCGCCTTCTCGGCGTCAGCCATGACAGCCTTGATCTCTTTTATGCCGGACATGACGGCGGAGAACTCAATGAACTCCGCTTTGGTCATGTTGGCGATGATCTTCGCCAGAGTCGTCTTGCCGACTCCCGGCGGGCCCCAGAAGATCATGGACCCGGGGTCGTCACGCTCTATCTGCGTGCGCAGAGGCTTACCCGGACCAAGAATCTGCTCTTGACCGACGAACTCGTCGAGCGTGCGCGGACGCATTCGTTCGGCGAGCGGACGCTGTGCCTCAGCAGTAGGGTTCGGCATGGAGTTGAATAGGCTCATTGCGCTCGTTGCCGCGCTGCTTCGTACAGGATGATCGAGGCCGCGATACCGGCGTTCAAAGACTCGACTTTCTCTGAATGAGGAATCACGATGTTCAAATCCACTTTCGCCAGCAGCTCCTTGGGAAGACCGGCGCCTTCGTTGCCGATGCAGACGGCTACCCCGGCTTTGAAGTCGGCGGCCGGAAGTGGCACTCCTTTGTGAGATGTCGTTCCGAGCAGGCAGACGCCGCGCTCGGCCAAAATTGGCAGAAGGTCCTTTATCTTCGCGTGTACGACCGGCAGACGAAAGAGCGAGCCGGCGGAGGCGCGCACTGCTTTCGAGTTCAACGGGCTCACCGTTCCTTCGGTCACGATCACCCCGGCGGCACCGAATGCCTCTGCCGAGCGGATGACGGTACCAAGATTCCCCGGATCCTGAATCCCGGCGGCGATCACGATTAAGGGAGCGGTGGCACGGAAAAGATCGTCGAGGGTGTGAGTTTTTAGTTTGACCAGAGCCGCAACGCCCTGCGGTGACTCGGTATCCACTGCACTGGTAAAGATGCTGTCCGGCAGAAGCAGAGCCTCGACGTGCGCGCCCAATTGCGGCAGCAGACGCTCGGCGCGCGACTTCCCCGACTCACTGAAAAAGACAGTCCGGAACTTGAGTCCGCTGCGGATCGCTTCTTCGAGCGTCCGCACGCTCTCGATAGCAGAGTGTCCGTCCTCTGTGAGCTCGCCCTGAGAAAAGGCCTTGCGCAGGTCCTTAACCTGCTTGTTTTGAGCGCTAGTGACGGGCCGCAGACGCGTATTTACGGGAGCGGGCATGCGCAGTCATCATACATTTTCGACGCCGGAGCCCGGGACTTGGAGTTCACCTTGCTACCTAATTAGAATTGGAGTAAGTTTCTGCCGTCCTAAACCGATCGCAAGGAAAACTCTTGTCCGCTGAGATTGTCCGCATAAACCACGAACAACCCGAAGCCTCACTGATCACCTACGTCGCCGAGCGGATCAAAGCCGGCCAGGTGCTCGGCATGCCCACCGACACCTTCTACGGATTGGCCGCCGACCCGTTCAACCTGCGCGCGGTAAAAAAAATCTACGACGTGAAGTCACGCCAACGGAACAAGCCGCTGTCGCTGCTGATCGAAAGCGTGGACCAGGCGGAAGAGCTAACGCGTCCGCTGCCGGAGATCTTTTATCTACTCGCACGAAAATACTGGCCGGGACCGCTGACGATCATCGTGCCCGCGGCTTCGCGCCTTCCATTAAAGGTGACGGCGAACTCGGGCAACGTCGCGCTCCGCGTTCCCGCGGCGAAGATCCCAATGGCGGTCATGAAAGCGGCGGGTATCCCGATCACCGCTACGTCGGCAAACGTGAGTGGAGCGAGCGAGTGCACAACTGCCGACGGAGTGCGCCAGCAACTCGGGCAGGCCATTCCGATCATCGTGGATGGTGGCACATCACCGCGCGAAGTGGCCTCGACCATCATCGATCTTTCTGACGAATCCGGCGAGTGGCATCTGCAGCGCGAAGGCGCGATCAAGCTGCAGGACATCGTGGAATATCTGGCCTCCCAAGGATGCAACTGACCTCAGCCACCCCGTCAAGTGCGAAAACCGGATACCGCTGGATCTGGTACCTGTTGGGAGCCTGCGTGCTCTATCTGGGGATCCAGTACGCGCGCGTGGTGTATCAATCACGCTCCGACGAAACGCGTCCGGCAGACGCGATTGTCGTCTTTGGCGCGGCGGAGTATTCGGGAAAACCCTCGCCCGTTTACCGCGCACGGCTTGACCACGCACAGACCCTGTTCGCGCGCGGCATAGCTCCCATTGTGATCACGACCGGCGGCTCGGGCGGCGACCCCGTGCACAGCGAAGGCGAAGTGGGCCGCGAATATCTGATCGAGCGCGGAGTGCCGGATAAAAGTCTGATCGCAGAGACGCAGAGCGACGACACCAGTGAATCCGCCGAGCGCGTTGCCGGGATCATGCGACGCAACAACATGCACACCTGCGTCGCCGTGAGCGATGGATATCATCTCTTCCGCATTAAGCGGATGATGGAACGGCAGGGTGTCGCGGTTTACGGCGCGCCACGTCCGGAGAACCGTCCGTTGAGTGGGTGGCAGAAATTCCGGATCCAGATGAAAGAAGTTTTCAGCTACACCGCGTGGAAGATGCACCTGGTGTGAGCTTCACCAGATACCAGCCTTGTCGCTCCACTCCGAACCCATATTGTCGTCGGTGATCAAGCGAGCGCCTGCCGTACGCGCGCGGATGCTGTCGGCGAACTCCAACATATACAAATTCCCAGTGGGAGGGCCGATGCTGGCTGTAAGGCGCAAGGAATGATCGAGCGCTTGACGGTCTTGTTCGCGCGACAGGTCAAAGACCGAATGGCCTTCGATGCTGTAATGCACAAGCGCCTGTTCCAGGCGCTGTCTGTCAACGGAGATAGGTGAATCGCTCACCATCAAGAAGTTTGAAACACGCAACCCGTAACGGAAAACCGCGACGCCGGTCGCCTGAACTTCGTCCGACTCCGTGGTGTTGTAATAAAAGATGCCGCCCGAGTTGAGGTGCGACTTTACTAGGCTCAGGAATTCTGCAGAGAGAAGATTGGTGGCGTGAGCACGCCAATTGTAGGTGGTATTGGCGACGATGAGATCGAACTTTGCGTCGCGGTTTCGGATCAGCCAGCGACGCCCATCATCGACCACGATGTCCACTTTCGGGTTCCTGACTACACCCGCAACTTCCGGGTGCTCGCCCAGGAGATCGAAATACCCCGGGTTGATCTCCACAATGGTGAAGTGCTTCACCTTGGGATAGCTTGCGATCACCTGCGCCCATGAACCCGAGGCGAAGCCGATCATAAGCACGTTCTCGGGGGTCGGATGGACTGCGGGGATGAAGTAGGCGCGAAGGATACCGTTCTTATCGTGCACGAGGTCGAGATTATAGTGACCGTCGTAAATGCCGCCGCCAAAAACGATGCCGGCGCGGGTCACCGCCACAACACCGCTCTTTGTCTCCGAGACCTGGAAAAAGCGCATTCCTGGAGCATATTTATCCTTCAGCAGCAATCGTTCGTAAATCCCATCGAAGAGCGGGCCGGCGAAGATCAAGACCGCAATCGCAGCCATAGCGCACGCGGTGATCGCGGCATAGAACTTTGGCTTCGTGAATTTTGCCGGGACGGTGAGCACGATGGCCAGGAATATCCCTAATAGCGCGAGCACGATCGCGATCTCGCGAAGACGGAGATAGTCCATAAGGACGAATCCGACGAGGTAGCTGCCCAACGCAGAGCCGACAATATTGCTGAGGTACAGGTAACTCAGGCGCGCACCGCTGTTCTCGTCTGGTCGAACGGAAATATGACAGATGAGCGGGAATGTTGCACCGAGGAGCCCGGCGGCCAGAGCGATGACCGGGAGTTCGCGGTAATAGGCGCTATGGCGAACGATCTCTGCGAGCAACGGCGCAACTAAGAAGCTCACGACGTTCGAAAGCAGCACGAAGATGGCTGTCCAGCGCAGAAAACGATGCGGCACTGCTTTGCCGTGGCAAAGCCGCTCGGCTACAAGCGATCCCAGCGCGATGCCGACTAAATATGCACCCAGTAGGTAGGCAAAACTCTTCGCCATCCCAGCCGTAGTGAACGAAAAAATCCGATACCAAACGATCTCGTACGCCAGAGCGATGAAACCCGAGACTCCTACGATCACCATCGCAAAAGGAAAATTCAGTAGCGAGACCGGGCCTGCATTGGGGGGAGGCGACGAGTCGCGATGAAGCGAGCCGGATCCAGAGCTGCTCGAGCCGACCGCGGCCGCGGCAGCAGTTAGCTCCTGCTCCCTTTTCCGCGAAGCAGCGAACCACAACAGCACAGTGGCTCCAACGAGGGCGTTCAGTAAAGCCGCCAGACGCACCGATCCGGACTCGCCAAAGTTGCGCATCATGAAGATGCCAGCGAGGAAGCAAGCCGTGGCAGAGCCCAGCGTGTTTACGGCATAGAGCGCACCCACGGAGGTTCCGACGTTGCCGGAGATGCGAACGGTATGGGCGACAAGCAATGGCAGTGTGCTGCCCATCAGCATCGTGGGAACGGCAACTAACGCGAAGGCAATGATCCCAGTTTGGAGCGCAGGAACTCCGGCGGTGTAGATCGCTGCCCAGTGGAAAATGCGTAACGAAACCATTCCGTAGAGTGCGATGGTGAGTTCAACCAGTCCGAAAACCAACAGCAGTGGGATTCTGCGGCTCTTCGAGATCCAACCACCTGCTAGGCTGCCGAGGCCGAGGCCGACCATGAAGGCCGTCACCACCATCGTGACTGACTGGATATTCACTCCGTACAAAGTGAATAAGGCGCGCTGCCAAACGATCTGATAGAGGAGCGCGGGAAATCCCGAGAAGAAAAAAAGGATGTACCACCAGGAGACGGAGCGGCCCTGCCTAACGACGTTCGCGAACAGATAAAAAGTGACAGCGACGGCGAGCAAGGCCCAGGTGAGGTCCCACAACATTCAATAAATCTCCGGTTGAGAGCGATAGCTTAGCACGCAAAGGTCACTGCTTTACCCGCGACAATGCGAAAGTAAAGGTGAGCGTGTTGGTGCCGTTGTAGTCGACCGCACGCTCCTGCGTGGTGAACCCGGCACGCTCGGCGCGGAGCTTGCATCCCTTGCATGGCTGATCGAGCGGAATCTCGTACTTGCCTTCGCGCTTGCTGCCCATTGTGCTCACGGGTTTTCCATTTGCATCCATGAGTGTGAGAGTCGCGCGCAACAGCGGCCAGCCCTGTCCGTCGGTTACGTAGCCGCGCAGCTTCCCTTTCGGCTCCAATCCACTTTCCGATATCGCAGCAGCAGCATAGCCGGGGCCGCGCAGGGGGCGCCCGCCCGTCTGACCGGTGAGCTTGCCATGGTCTATTGAGATGACGCCGTTAACGATGACGTACTCGATCCCTTGCGAGGGACGATTGGAATCTTCGTAAGTGGCTACATCTTTGACCGTATCGGGGTTGAAAATGGTGATATCGGCAAAATAGTTCGGCTTGATAAGTCCGCGGTCGCGCAGCTTCATGCGTTGCGCCGGAAGCGATGTGAACTTGCGGATGGCATCTGCCATCGTGAGATTTTTCTCATCGCGAACATACTTGCCCAGGATGCGCGGAAAAGTTCCGTAAGCCCGAGGATGAGTCTTGGATTCCCCAAGGATTCCATCTGGGCTCACGCCGCTGGCATCGTTATCCACGCTCACCCACGGCTGGCGCATCGCGAGCTTTACGTCCTGCTCGTTCATGCTGAAGTAAACGGCGCCAGTATTGTCGTGGGACTGCACGATCAGGTCGAAGGCGGCGTCGAGCGGATCTTTGTTCATCATTTTGCCGAGATCGGCGACCGTCTTGCCCTGATACTTCTTCAAATCGTTCTGCAGCACATCGGTGATCAGAATCCCCTGCGGGCCGCCGGTACCGCGTACCCAGTTCTCAAAATTTTCTCCACTCTCGACAGCCTTACGGATCTCAGCCCGTTGTTTTGGGTCCTGCAGACGCACGACGAAGGCATCGCGGCCACCGGCTTTGTATTCGGGCGGGACAATCGCGTCGAGCGAAGTCGCGGCTGCGGTGTAGGGATACTGGTCGGCGGTGATGTCGAGACCTTCGGCGCGGGCCTTCTCGATCGCCGCGATCATCTGCGGCATCTTTCCCCAGTTCTCCTTTCCGGAACTTTTAAAATGGAAGATCTCGACGGGGATGTTGGCCTCGCGTGCGATTCGAAACGTTTCGTTGAGAGCGTCGATTTCCGTGTCGCCCTCGTTCCGCATGTGGGTGGCGTAGATGCCGCCGTACTTCGAGGCGATTTTCGCGAGCGCGATCAGCTCGTCTGTCTTGGCGTAATTCGCGGGCGCGTAGATCAGGGCGGAGGAGACGCCCATTGCGCCGTCGGACATCGCATCGTCCACGATGTCGGTCATCTTCTTGAGTTCATCGGCTGTCGGTGGACGATTGTCGTTGCCGATCACGAGCTTTCGGACCTGCGTCGCGCCGACGTAGGTTCCCAAGTTGATCCCCGGCTGCAGTTTTTCCAAGCGGTTGAAATACTGTTCGAGTGACCGCCAATCAGGATTGATCTTGTAGTGCTCGTAGTACTCCTTGTCCTCGGCGAGAACGGCCGCGCTGGTGGGCGCGACCGAATCACCTTCTCCGGTGATCTCGGTGGTGATGCCCTGCGTGAGTTTGCTCACCGCTCGCTTGTCGACGAAAAGAGTGGTCTCGGACTGGCCCAGCATGTCTATGAAACCGGGCGCAACGATCAGATCCTTGGCGTCGATCACCTGTTTTGCGGTGGCCTTTTCGTCGGCAGGGCCGATGAACGTGATGCGATCGCCGACGATGCCGATATCGGCGCGGAACCACGGATTGCCGCTGCCGTCGAAGACGCGTCCGTTGCGGACGAGGACGTCGAATTGTGGCGCGGTTTGCGCGAGGGCAGAGGAAGCAAGCAGGAAGATGAGCGCGATGAGTTTTCGCATGGCGGGAATTGTAATGTTTCTCGCGCCATTCGCACAGCCGAGGACGGCTGTGCCCACACTATTTTCTAACGGGGGTGATCTCGGTAGCTTTGTCGTTGGAAAAAGAGACGCTGACGGGTGAGCCGCCGTTCGAGTAGACGAGCGTGCGGTCGCCGTAGTCGCCGCCGCCGGCACGTTGCGGAGCACCGAGGGCGAAGTTCACCTGGAGTTCGTTCATCCCGGGCTTGGCCTGGTGGGCATCGATCGACTTCCAGGTGTTCTCGCCCCAGTGCGCATAGAGCTGGTGCGGATCCTGGATGTAGAAAATGTCGTTCACCTGCAGATGGAACTCGCCGTTGCGAGCCGAACCGATAGGGACGGCGACACTGCTGCCCTGTGGGCGTGCGCAGATGGCCAGCAGCTCAGATTCTCCGGAAGGCGCGTTCCACGATGCCGGAGCCGAGCGCAACGTCACATCTTTGACCTGCAGCCGCTCCAGCGGGAGCAGCGACGCGGTTCCGCGATTCAGGTCTGGAGCGCTGTTTGGGACGGGGTACACGAGATTTCCGTAGCCCTGCTTCACCCAAACCGGTTTTCCGACGAGAGCTTTCGCTGAGGCAAGATCGTGTGCGTAGAACTTCTTCGGTACAACGTACTCGTCGGACGTCAGCGCGCGGCTTTCATCCTCAGCCTTGCGGGTGTTGGCGGCAGAATTGCGCTCGTGAAAGATGTAGGCCACCCGTCCCGCGGCGAGTACGAGCAGTACGACGAGAAAAATCTGGATGCGGGATTTGAGTTCGGGCGTCATTCGCAGGCCTTAGTTTCGCCTTAGGGTGAAATGGCAATGCATCCTAAGTCATTCGTTCAATAGGTGACAATCCAGAGTACCTCCATACTCCACTCACCTTAGCCCAAACCGAAACGAATTCGCGAAGCCAACCGGCCAAAAAAATTCCTGGGGGAAACGTGCCGGAGGGACCAACGGAATCATGAGGTTTGAAACTCCCCGCAGCTAAACGGCCGCGGGGAGTTCTTTTTTTGGGCATGTCCTTTTGCCTGCAAAGGCGGCCAGAAGCACTTCGGCAGCTCGCATCTAATGGTTGCGATGCGCAGGTTCCCCATTATGTCGGCTGCAACAGCGGCCCGGGTGGATTACTCGGAGGCGCTCGACCGCCTGGCCGCCCGCGATGCCCGGCACCGGCCACTCGCGACCTATCGCTTACAGTTCCACGCGGGATTCCGATTTGCTGACGCGCTGCAGCTCGTAGACTACTTTTCCGCGCTCGGCATCAGCCATCTGTATTCCTCGCCCATTTTCAAAGCGCGCGCCGGCTCGACCCACGGTTACGACATCACCGACCACAACAAGCTGAATCCGGAAGTTGGGACGGATGAAGAGTTCCGCGCATGGACAGACGTGCTGAAGGCTCGCGGCATCGGATTGGTGCTCGACATTGTGCCGAACCACGTTGGAATCGGCGAGCACAATCCGTGGTGGCAGGATGTGTTGGCGAACGGGCGCTCGTCGCGATTCGCCGAGTACTTCGACATTGATTGGTCTCCGCTAAAACCAGAGCTGGAAAACAAAGTCTTGTTGCCGGTTTTGGGGCTGCAATACGGCGAAGAGCTGGAGAGCGGACGCATCAAGCTGGAATTCGATGGCGAGTTCTACATCGCTTATTACGACAAGCGCTTCCCTCTCGACGTGCGCTCCTACAACCTGCTGCTCGAGCCGGCACTATCGAAAATGCGTGCTGAGCACGGCGAAGCCATGCCGGAGACGAAGGAACTGGACGCGTGGATGATCGCCGCCCGCGAGCTTGCGCCGCACTCGACCAGCGATGCCGAATTCGCACAGCAGAGACGCAAGCAACTTCCTGCTCTGAAGAATTGGTTTAAGCAGATCGTTTCGATGGAAATCGGACAGCGTGCGATAGAGGCGGCGCTATTCATCGGCAACGGATATCCAGGGGAGCCGCACAGCTTCGATCTGCTGCATCGCGTGCTGGAGGCGCAGCCCTATCGCCTGGCGCATTGGCGAGTTTCTGCGGAAGAGATCAACTACCGTCGCTTCTTCGACATCAACGACCTGATCGGCCTGCGAATGGAGAATCCGCACGTCTTCGCGCACACGCATCGACTGTTGCGGAGGTTGATGGCGGAAGGACGGGTAACGGCGCTGCGGGTGGACCATCCTGATGGATTGTTTAACCCCGTGCAGTACTTCACGCGATTGCAGATGTTGTTCGCCGCCAGCCAGATCTCAGGGCCGGAGCCGGCGGGCCCCGTCGCAGAGAACGGTATCGAAGAGAGCTTGCAGGAGCTGTACTCGTCGCATCCGTGGCTGCGGCAACCGCCGCTCTCGATCTACGCGGAAAAAATTCTCGAGCCGGGCGAGGAGTTACCGCAAGAGTGGCCTGTGGAAGGCACCGTTGGATACGAATTCGGAGCGCTGCTGAACGGCATCTTTGTGGATCCGAAAGCCGAGCGCGCATTCACAAACTTGTTCCATCGCTTCACCGGAATCAGCGACGACGTGGAGACGATGCTGTACGAGAGCAAGAAGCTGATCTTGGATGTCGCCCTCTCCGGCGAGTTGAACGTACTGACGCATTTGATGGAAGACCTACGCAGCATGGACCGACACGCGCGCGACTTCACTCCCAAGATGCTGCGCGACAGCTTGCGAGAGTGCATCGCGTGCTTCCCTGTTTACAGAACGTACGTGGACGAGCGCGGCACGATCTCCGAAAGCGATCGCATGCACATCACGCGCGCGATCGTCCGTGCTAAGCGGCGGAACCCGGGGATGCCGGCGCAGGTCTTCGACTTTCTGCGCGACATCCTGCTGCTGCAAAGACAGTCGCGCGACAAACTTGACACGCGCCGGCGGCAGCTCTACTTCACGCTGCGCTTCCAGCAATTGACCGGACCGGTGATGGCGAAAGGATTTGAGGACACCGTCTTCTATGTCTATAACCGCTTCGTCGCGCTGAATGAAGTCGGGGGATCTCCGCAGAGATTTGGCACTTCTTTGGATGAATTTCACTCTGCAAACATGAAGCGGCAGCAGCAGTGGCCGGGCGGGATGCTGAGCACATCTACGCATGACACCAAACGCAGTGAAGACGTGCGCGCGCGGCTAGATGTGCTGTCGGAGATGCCGCGCACGTGGTCGGCGCACGTGCATCGCTGGCGCAGGCTGAATCGCGCGAAGAAACGCGTGACCAGCGACGGGCGGAGTGTGCCGGATGGGAACGAAGAGTACCTGCTGTACCAAACTTTGGTCGGCAGCTGGCCCTGGGAGCTGAATGATACAAACCGCGGTGAGTACGTCGCCCGCATACAGCAGTACATGACGAAGGGAGTGCACGAAGCCAAGGTCAACCTGAGTTGGGTGAACCAGAATCCGGAATACATCGAGGCACTGACCGGATTCATCGACTCGGTGCTGCAGCCGAAGTCGGCGAACGGGCGGGTGAATCCGTTTGTACAGGATATTCAGGCGTTCGTTCCGGGAATCGCTTTCTTTGGAGCAATCAACTCGCTCACGCAGACGTTGCTGAAGCTTACTGCCCCGGGTGTTCCCGACGTGTACCAAGGAGCGGAGCTGTGGGATTTCAGTCTTGTGGATCCGGATAACCGGCGTCCGGTTGATTTTGCCCGGCGCAAGAAGCTGTTAGAGGAATTGCAGACAAGGGCCGCGACGGGCGATTTGGCTTCGCTCGCGGCGGAGCTGACCGCGAATCCGCAAGACGGCCGTATAAAGTTGTGGACCACGATGGGAGCGCTCGGTGCACGTCGTACGCACGCTGAGCTGTTCCGGTCGGGTGATTATCTTCCCGTTTACGGGCGTGGGAAGGGCCGCGAGCACGTGGCTGGCTTCGCCAGATACAACCCAAGGACGCTCGAAGCGGCGATCAGCCTGGCTCCGCGGTTCGCCTTTACGCTGATGCGCGGAGAGCCGAAGATGCCGTTGGGCGATGTTTGGGGCGACACAGAGATCGCCCTGCCGCCCGGAATCGAAGGCGAATTCGTGAACCTGCTTACGGGAGAAGTTGTGCGTACGACATCTTCGCGCAGCTTGCTATGCCGCGAAGTCTTCGCCAGCTTCCCCGTTGCTTTGCTGCTGAGCCGGTGAGGCGAGGTCGCGATCCGCGGTCTCTGACAATAGCGCCAGCTTTGCGGCCAGCTCTGGCGTGAGTGAACCCGGCTGATAACGCCACCCCCAATTGCCATCGAGTTTGCTGGGAATGTTCATCCGGGCTTCACTGCCCAGGTTGAGCACGTCTTGCATGGGAACAATGCAGAGATCAGCGACGGAATCGTTGGCAGCGCGGACGAATGCCCATGCAACATCGTTATCAACGTTCCCGAGATAAGCGCGCACGGCAGATTTTTCGGCTTCGCTCGCCTGCTTCTTCCACCAGCCGAGAGTCGTGTCATTGTCATGGGTGCCGGTGTACACGATGCTGTTGCGCTGGTGTCGGTGCGGCAGATACATGTGCGCGCCCTTGTCGCCGAATCCGAATTGCAACACGTTCATGCCGGGGACGCGCAGGCGATCGCGCAGCGCGATCACTTCGGGGGTGATCATGCCAAGGTCTTCGGCGATGAACGGCAATTCTCCTAATGCGGTGCGCAGAGCGTGGAATAGCTCGGCGCCGGGACCTTTCACCCAGCGCCCGTTGATCGCGGTGGGCTCGGCGGCGGGAATCTCCCAGTAGGCTTCGAATCCGCGGAAGTGGTCGATGCGAATGATGTCGCAATGATTCAGCGCCTGGCGCATGCGCTTGATCCACCAATCGTAGCCGGTGTTCTTCAGCGCCTCCCAGTTGTAGAGCGGATTGCCCCAACGCTGGCCGGTCTCACTGAAAGCGTCAGGCGGCACGCCGGAGACCAGGGTGGGGCTGAGGTCGGGGTTTAAGTAGTAGAGGTGCGGATGCGTCCACACGTCGGCGCTGTCGTAGCTGACGAAGATGGCGATGTCGCCGACGATCTTGATGCCGCGCTGCGCGGTAGCCGCCCGGATCGCGTGCCACTGCTCAGCAAAGAAAAACTGGATGATGCGATGGAGCTGCAACTCTTTTGCGAGCTCGTCATGCGCTTTCTTGATCGCATCAGGCTGGCGTGCAGCGAGCTCGCGCGGCCACGTATTCCAAGTCGCACCGTCGAAGCGCTCACGCAAGCAAGCGAAGAGCACGAAGTCCTCGAGCCACCAGTCGTTCTCGCTGCAGAAGCGTTCGAAGCGATCGCGCGGCGAACCATGCGCGTCGCTGAGAAATTTTTCTGCGGCCGAATGCAGCAGTGGCATTTTGCTGGCGCGCACTTCGTCATAATTAATGCGCTCGATTGTTGCCGGGAGCTCGTTCAGGCGCGCCGGCTCAAGCCATCCGCGTTCAGCGAGGCGGTCGAGGCTGATGAGCAACTCGTTTCCGGCGAAGGCTGACGTGCCCGAATAAGGCGAATTGCCATACCCGAGTGAGCACAGCGGTAGCACCTGCCAGAGATGTTGTTTCGAGCGTGCGAGAAAATCTATGAATTCGTGTGCAGCCGGACCAAGATCGCCGATCCCGCCGCGCGAGGGAAACGATGTGGGATGCAGCAGGATGCCAGAGGCGCGGTCGAAGGGCATGCGTTACATACTACATTTTGATGGTTGATTTTTGATTGCGCAGCCGAGGCCGGCTGTGCCACACAATTGCTAGCTCTCTAGCGCGGCCGTCACCACGTAGTCTTCGATCTCGCGGTCGAAGGTGATCTTCAGCAGGTTGGGCTTGCAGCAGACGTGGCAATCTTCCACGTACTGCTGCGCGGGGCCGCCACCGTCGTCGATGGTGATGTCGTTCCACTCACCGCAACCAGCGCACTGATAGCCCGCCTCACCCGCCACTAGAGACCGCCGGCAGTCGCCCTTTTGCCAAGCGCGTCGATCTGGGCTTGGTTCTTTTTGATTTTGCCGTTCTTTTCCATTTGCTGGACGAGATTGGCGCTGAATAGCGCGAACATCTCTTGCCGTTTGCGCTGCAGCATCTGGTCGCGGGTGATGTCCTTCTTTTTTGCGTAATCGTCAGCTGAAGGCTCCTGGCGTTCGGTCACGCCGTAGACCACTCCCTTGTTCTGCAACGGGAGCGGCGCGCTGACGTCGCCGACCTTCATGTCGAATGCTTCGGGCGCCTGCTGCATCGAGCCGATATCAGGCACCTGACCTTTGGCGTCCACGAATTCGCTCGTCTTGACGGTGGCGCCGAGTTCCTTCGCGACTTTTGCCAGATCGTGGCTAGCGCGAGCGCGGTCCGAGAGTTCCTGCATGCGGCTGCCGAGCATTTTGCGTGCGTTTTCTGCCTTGAGATCAGACTCGGCTTTGGCGCGGAATTTTTCGAACTGTGGAGGCGCAGGCGGCTGCACATCCGTTACCTGAAATACTGCGACGCCATTCTGAACTGGAACGGCTACTGGCGGGGACTTGGGAGCGGAGTTAAAAACGGCCTGCATGAATCCGGGCGAATAATTAACTCCGGGAATCGAATCGGTTGGACTGAAGAAATCGCTATGGAAGACCTGAGCGCCTTCCGCAGCTGCTGCCTTTTCCACACTCGAGCTGCGGGCCTGGTTCTGCAACTTGTTTGCGGCGTCTTCGAGGGCGCGCTGCTTCTTTTGGTTTTCGAGGGTCGCCTGGATCTGCGCCTTCACCTCGGGAAGCGGCTTCTCGTGCGCATCCTGCTTATCGTCTACGCGGATGATGTGGTATCCGTATTCAGATTTCACCAGGTCACTTGTTTGCCCCTTTGGCAGGCTGAATGCGACCTTCTCGAATTCAGGAACGGTCTGGCCCTTCTGGAGCCAGCCCAGCGAGCCGCCCTTCGCGGCGCTGCCGCCTGCGGGACCAGCGTTGTCCTCGGAATTCTTCTTCGCCAATTCGGCAAAGTTTCCGCCGGACTGTAGCTGCTTCAACACGCCTTCAGCTTTCGCCTTAGCGGGAGCATCCAGCTTCGGATCGGGCTTCCCATCCGGCCCAATAGTCTTCAACAGGATATGGCTGACGCTCACCTGTTCAGGGACAAAGAAGTCATCGCGGTGCGAGTGATAGTAGTCCTCGATATCTCCTTCCTTGATCTGCGCGCCAGCGATTTTGTCGGCGGGCAGCACGGCGTAGGTGATCTTGCGCTTTTCCGAGTTGCCGGCCTGGTAGACGCCCTTGTGCGATTCGAAGTACGCCTTCACCTCAGGCTCGGTGACTTTCACCTTCGACTGCACGTCTTCCAGCGTGAGCACCGCGTACTGGAGCTTTACCTTTACGTTCTGCTCTTCGAAGGCCTGTTTCACTTCGGCGTCGGTGACCGTAGCGCCCTGCTCGATCATGCTGCGCAGCTTGCCGGTGAGCAGAACGGTGCGCACCATGGTTTCAAACTGCGGCTTCGACATGCGGAAATTGTCGGCTATGAACTGGTCGTATTTGTCGTCGCCGACGAATTGGCCATTGGGGAAAAGTTCCTGACCAAGCTGGCCGTGCTTCAAGATATCGACAACTTCCTGATCCGTGACTTTGAGGCCCATTCGGTGGGCTTCTGAGAGCACAGCTTTGTCGGCGATAACGCTGTTCAACACCTGCGGCATCAAGAGCGGGATCAATTGCGCGGGATAGCCCTGGCTTTGCGCAACCTGGGTGGCGCGCTGCTGCACTTCTTCTTGCGTGACATCCTGATCGCCGACTTTCGCCAGAACTCCGGGAGTGGTCGGATTCCCCAGCAGCGACTGGTTAAGATTGGGAACGAGCGACACGACCATCAACAAGCAGAAGGCGATGAGGATGGCGCCGAGCACAAAACGCTTCATCGGCGTCGGGGTTTGCAGAAAACGGATCATTCAGAGGGCTCCGGTGGGTGATGCTGAAACGTTAATTATAAAGCAGCAGGTGGACAGGATGCGCCAAGCGGAGCGCCGAGCAGCTCTCAGCCGAAGATGCTGTACTTGAAAAGGAAGTAAAGGGCGGCAACGCCGTCCTTCCACGTGATCTTCTTCCCTTCCTCGTAGGTTCGGCCGTGGTAAGAGATGGGCACTTCGTAGATGCGGCACTTCTCTCGTGCTGCTTTGATGGTCACCTCAGGCTCGAAGCCGAAGCGGTCCGACGTGAGCTTAATCTTCTGGATGATCTCGCGGCGAAAAAGCTTGTAGCCGACTTCCATGTCGCTGAGATTCAGATTCGTGAGCAGGTTCGAAAGGAACGTGAGGAACTTGTTTATCTGGAAATGCCAGAAGTAGAGGACGCGGTGCTGTCCGCCATGAAAGCGATTACCGAAGACGACATCGGCGCGGCCGGCAAGAATGGGAGCGAGCAGAATGGGGTAATCCTGGGGATCGTATTCCAGGTCGGCATCTTGCACGAGCACGAGGTCGCCGGTGACCTTCGCAAGCCCGGTCCGGATGGCGTATCCCTTGCCGCGATTTTTATCATGCAGCAGCACGCGGACGCGTCCAGCATTGGTGGTCTCGATCCCAGGCAAAAGCTCGCGCGTTCCGTCGCTCGAGTAGTCATCAACAATGATGATCTCTTTTTCGAGCGGAATACTTACGGCAGATACGGTCGCGACCACGTTCTCGATGGTGTTCCGTTCATTGAAGACGGGGATGATGATCGAAATCTTCTTCGGCGAGGTGTAGGTTGTGGGCGTCAAGATGTCGGTTTGCGTCTACTTTCCAAAGCTTCCGCGATTGGGTACAGCGCGAGCAACACCATCAGGGGCTCGATGGGGTGGCGATAGCGCTCGTGCGGGAACGTCAGATAGTAAATCACGGGATAGACGAGAAGCGAAACTGCAAAAATGAAGCGGCCGCGAATGCGGCGGCGCAGCACCAAGACGAGTCCTACGAAACTCAGCGCTGAGGAGGAGAAGAAAGCGGCTTCCGAAGCATCGCGGACCTGAAAGCCGCCCCACAACTCGCTGCGCGGAATGCCTGCCCAAAACAAGAGGACGCGCTTGGCGGTGAGCTGAGCGAAGTGCGCTGGGTTCTCGCTTATCCATTGCAAGGCTTCGTGTTTGCGCTCCGTGACATACGCCACTTCCCCGATGCGCTGATAGCGCTCGAACTCGACCGGGTCCTGCGTGGGGTGAAGCCAGAACATCCAGGTGCCCTCCGCGCCGGGACCGTTGCCCATGCGGAACTCAGCACCGAAATTTCCGCGGATGAAGACTGGCTTGCCGAAGACGTGATAGTTGCGCAGCATCCAAGGCGCGTTGATGGCGGCAAACAGTAGGGCTGCAATGGCTGCGTGGCGAATTGCTACCGTGCGCGCCGGCTGCCGCAACAGCCACCATATTCCGAAGAACGGCAGCAATGAAAGCAGCGCTGGGCTGGAGAGCGCAATGGCTCCCCACAATGCCGCGAAGGCGAGCCAGTTTGACAGGCGCGCATCACGCTCCTGCCGGAGCATCAGCAGGACAACTGCGCTCAGCAGGTACGCGGAGAGGCTGGTCTCCCATGCGAAGCGTATAGCCCAGAACATCTGTGACGGTACCAGCGCCCAAACCCACGCAGCCCAGAGTGGGAGGCGCGACTTCTGTCCGAACACTTCCCGGCCGATGTAATAAATGGTCGCGCAAGTGAGCGCCGAGAAGAGGCTGTTCACTGTGAGCGCCACCCATGCGGACGGGTTCGAGTAAATGCCGAAAACCTTGAAGACGCCGGCCAGGAAGTAAGGATAGGCGGGCGCGATCCAGGCGGTAGGGCCGGTGATGCCGTGAAACGGATTGCTGAAGCCCTGCCCGAGTGCGATGGCGCGGGCGATGCGTCCGGTCTCCCATCCGAAGCCAAAGTGATCGTTGCGAGGCGAGAAGCGGTAGGTGTGGGCTAAGGTCATCACGGCGACACGCGCGGCGAAGCCGATGAGCACGATCATCCAGACGCGCTTCTTCTCTGCTGTTGCCGCCGCAGTATCGGTCATTGCGGGCGGGGCTCCGGCACGTCGAAGACGTAAAGGGTGTGATCGAGGATGGCTTTCGGTTTGTACTGCAAAAGCCATTTGTAGGAGTTCACGTCTGTGAGGAACTGCCCGGATAAGTGGGAAACGCTCACCACAACTGTGCCGCTGGGATGATCGAAGGGGCGTAGCTCAACGAAGCGGACGCCGTAGACCGCAGGGTCAATGCTGCCGAAGTACGCGAGATGGATGGTCTCGTTAGGATGCGCGTCCTGATATTTTTTCAGCGCGATGAGTCCTTGCCCCCAATCGGTGTTGCTGTCCGTGAGCAGACGATAGCTCTTGGTCTGATCGACGACCGGCGTGAAATAGGAGAGGTAGTCGGGAGCGAAGCGCAGGCAATCGGCCGCGTTCGCAACCAGGAATGCGAGCAAAACGATGCGCGCCCAGGGAATGCTAGAGAGCGACTGCCATGCGGCAGCCGCCAGCAGCAATGCAAATGGATACAGCGGCAGGATGTGACGGTCGCCGATCTGAATCCGCGAGAAGATGGCCATGAGAAAAAACACTGCGGGGATGGCGACGAGGAATGGCCAGCCCTCAGGCGCGCGCACGCGCTTTCGAATAACCGCGAGCAGCCCGGCTAGAGCGAGGACTAAAACGGTGAGCGGCCATTTCAGGGCTATCACGTAAAAGTAATAAGACTTCCATCCGCCCGTACGCGACACTTCACCTAACAGCATGCTCTCGTGCCCGGCGAGGTCGTGGCGGAAAACCTTGTACATGCCATCGATGTATTCGCCGCCGGGAATAAGAACTTTCCCCGGCATCGAAAAATTCACCGGCAGCACAAAATCGGCCTCGCGATTCTTCATGTGGATAGTGAGGTTGTGGTCTTTGATCCAGGCGGTGGAGACGTGGAAGAAGTATCCGGCCCACACCACGCACCAGGCGAACGCGCCGATAGCGAGAGCGTGTTTCCAATGCCAGCCGCGCGAGTGCTTCTGACCGTCAGCTGTTTTCAGCGTCACTAAATACAGCGCGACGAGGAACAGCGGCGGCGCGTAGAACTTGGCCATCAGCATGAGGCCGAGCGCAACGGCGAGAAGCGCCGTTTGTTTCCTGTCCGGATTTTTGCGCCAGCGCGCCAGTTGGAAGACGGCCAGGAATATTGTGAGCGCGGCTGAGCCATCCATGGTCGCAAGGGAAAAATGGGCGATCAGCGAGGGGCTGAACGCGAACAGGGCGAGAGCGAAATTGGCCGCGCCTTCGGAGAGCCACTCGCGGGCTGCAAACCAAACCGCAATTCCTAAAAAGATCCCGAGCAACAGGACCGGAGGACGCGTCCACCATACGAGCGAAGGATCATTAATGAAAAGGCGCTCGTGAATATTATCCACTTTCGTATCGGTGAAGGCAGCGAGCGGCGCGGTGAAGATCAAGCGCGCGAGGGGCGGCTGATCGTTGAGCATGACGAAGCGGCCGTGTCGCCACATGGCCAACCCAGCGGCAATGTGGCCGGGCTCGTCAATCGTGAACGACTGCGTGCCGATGAACCAAAAGCATTGCGCGGCGTAGATCATGAGGAGAGCGGTGGGAATGAGCCAAGGCCGGCGGGAACTCCGCGGCGGAGGCACAGCAGCGACGTCGGGCTGCGTCACAGTTTCGCTCAGGGGCACGGCCACAGTTTACAGGGTGGTGGAAGCGTGTTTCTGCTCCTGATGTTGCAGGGCCTACTGCTCGGACGGGCCAGAATCGGAACGGCCACTGCGCTCGTCTAATGAGGAGGAGTTCAAAAGCCACCAACGTCAGGTATCATTAACGTTTTGACCAACTCAAAAGGACTAATCCAAGTTCATGGCCGTCCAAGCTCCGCCAAAACTCAGTAAAAAGATCGAGGAGAGAAGCCCAGCTGTCGTCAACGAGGCGATTTGGGATGCGTTTCGCCGCTGGGGATACCTGCAGGCGAACCTTGACCCCTTGGGGAACCTCTCGCCTTTGCGAGTGCCGGAGCTCGAACTCAGTGGTCCAGAGGCCGAGCGGGCACGAGCGATCTATTGCAGCTCGATCGGAGTTGAGTTTACTCACATTGCTGACCCAGTCCGGCGGCACTGGATCGCCGAGCAGATGGAGGCGCCGGCGCCGCGTCCTGACCAGAAGGGCATCTTGCAGCAGCTGGTGAGAGCAGAGCTGTTCGAGCAAGTGCTGCAAACTCGTTATCTCGGTACCAAACGCTATTCGCTCGAAGGCTTGGCCTCGCTGATCCCGCTGCTCAATGAAGTGGTTACGGGAGCGGCTGATCACGGAGCAAAGCAGATCGTGCTCGCGATGAGCCACCGTGGACGATTGACCGTCATGGTATGCACGGTCGGAAAATCGGCGCTCGATGTCGTCACGGGATTTGAAGATGTTGACCCGCGCAGCGTTCTCGGCAGCGGCGATGTGAAGTACCACCAGGGCGCTACTGGCCAGCAGACCACCCGCAATGGCAAAGCGGTGAACATCCACTTGGTATCGAATCCATCGCACCTGGAGGCGGTGGATCCGGTAGCCATCGGACGCACGCGCGCTAAGCAGGAGAGGGCGGGCGAGAACGGAACGGATTACTACGTACCGGTCGAAGTACACGGCGACGCGGCTTTCGCGGGTCAAGGCATCTGGGCGGAGACGCTCAACATGGCCGACCTGCCGGGATACACCGTCGGCGGGACCATTCACATCATCGGAAATAATCTGATCGGTTTCACCACTCAGCCGAAAGATCTGCACTCAGCGCGCTTCTCTTCCGATCTTGCTCGCAGACAGCCGATTCCGATATTCCACGTCAACGCGGAAGATCCGGATGCGGTGGTGCGCGTGGCGCGAATCGCGCTGGAGTATCGCTATAAGTTCAAGAGCGATGTGGTGGTCGACATCATCGGCTACCGTCGCCACGGGCACAGTGAAGTTGACGATCCGACGATCACGCAGCCGCTGCTCTACAAGAAGATCAAAGAATTCCCGGAGACGTGGAAGAACTACGCCGAGCGCACCGGGATAAATGCAGGGCCGATGGTTGAGGCGCTGCGCAAAGAGATAGAAGACGCGCAGGTAGAAGCGCAGAAGATGACCAAGAAGCCAGTGCTGGCAAAGCTTCCCGACTATTGGTCACCATATTTCGGCGGGCCGTGGAAGCCGGAATACGACGTGCGCACCGGACTCTCGCAGAGCGAGATCGAGTCGCTGGCGAAAGCGCTGACTTCGTATCCGCAGGATTTTCATATCCATACCAAGATCAAAAAATTGCTAGAACAGCGCGAAGAAATGGGAAGCGGAAAGCGTCCGCTGGATTACGGGATGGCCGAAGCGTTCGCGATGGGCTCGCTATTGAAGCAAGGCATCCCTGTCAGGTTGAGCGGACAGGACACGCGGCGCGGAACTTTTAATCAGCGCCACTCGGCTCTCGTTGATATTGAAAATGAAAGCGAGTACATGCCTCTTGCGCACGTTGCTCCTAACCAGGCGCGAGTCGAGATCGTGAACTCGTCGTTATCCGAAGCGAGCGTGCTCGGATTCGAGTATGGATTCGCGCGTGACTATCCGGACGCGCTGGTGATGTGGGAGGCGCAGTTCGGCGATTTCGCGAACGGTGCGCAGATCGTGATCGACCAGTTCATCTCCGCGGGCGAAGACAAGTGGCAACTGCTCTCGGGCGTGGTGATGTTGCTGCCGCACGGGTACGAAGGCCAGGGGCCGGAGCACTCCAGCGCGCGCATCGAGCGTTATCTGCAACTCGCGGCTGAAGACAACATGCAGATATGCCAGCCTTCAACGGCGGCACAGTATTTCCACCTGCTGCGCAGACAAGGACTGATGAAGTGGCGCAAGCCGCTGATCGTCTTCACTCCCAAGAGCATGCTGCGCCACCCGGCGGCGGCTTCACCGGTTGTAGAGCTGACAGCAGAGCGCTTCGAGCAGGTTATCCCGGAACGCGAGATCCAGAATGCGACGCGGGTATTGATTTGCACGGGAAAAATCGGACACGAACTACGGCAAGAGCGAGCGCGAAGAAAAGACACTTCCACGGCGATCGTGTTCCTCGAACAGCTCTATCCGTTCCCGGCCGAGGAGTTGGAGGCTGAAATACAGCGGCACTCAAATGCACGTGAGGTGGTTTGGGTGCAGGAAGAGCCGGCAAACATGGGCGGGCAGTACTTCATAATGCCGAAGCTGCGGCACCTCGTCGGAGACAAGCGGGTTCGCTCGGTGAAGCGTTCCGCATCGGCCTCGCCCGCGACAGGCTCGCATAAGGCGTTTGAGATGGAGCAGCAGACGCTGCTGAATCTGGCATTTGCCAACTTCTAAAACGTCGCTAGTAGTTACCTAATGAGCAATATCGGAACGGGATTTAAGACCACAAAAAGGCCGTAAATCCCCTTGTTTTCATAGAATCACTTAGTCGTTTCGTGCTATAAACAGCATTGCCTCCCCCCACCTGGCGCGGAAATGGCACTCGACCAAAAAACATTGAAGGTGCAGGGCTTGCGCTACGCCAAGTCGCTGCAGATGGTGATGAAAACCGTCATCATGTTTTCGGCCGAGCACAAGGGCGCAGCCCAGTCCATTGACAACAGTTACCAAATGCTCAATGCCCTGCTGAAGCAGACCCGCACTTTTACTCTGGGGTTCGTAGACGGCAGGATCATGATTAATAACGTTCTCACCCAAGCTGACCGCGGGCTGCAGTCGCTCGAAAATGAGTTGCTCAAACGGGGCATCGGCGCGGTCACTTTTGAAGCAGGCCTCACCCTGGCGGGTTACAAGCGCGCTGCCGCCGTCTTAGGGGTTCCTACCAAACAGTTAGAAGAGATGGGCGGTCTGCTCCCCTGGCTCGACCAGAATGCGGTTGAGTTCCTGCGCGTGTTCCCTGCCGCTAAGAACCAAACGCGCACCGCCGATGGCGACACTCTCATAGAAACCGATTCGGAATCGTTTCTGATGTCGAAGGCCATGCAAGAACTCAAGACCGGCCCCGACCCTATGGACATGCTATTCCAGACTGCATTTGGAGAACGGCTGATGCAAAGTGCAGCCGCCGGAGCGGAAACCGGACAGATGCCTGCCTATGGGTCTGGAGGAGCGGGCGGAGGAACGGGCGGGCCTGGCGGCGGCTACGGCCCGGGCGGCGGAAGTGGCGGAGGCCCTGGAACCGCAGGCGGCAGCCCGGGGAACCTGGGACCTGGGCTAGGACCTGGATTCGGTCCGGGTCAAGGCCCAGGCACCGGCGGCGGATTCGAGGCCCCACCAAGGCCTTACACGGATGGTCCGGAAAAAATCTTCGCCATCGTGGATGAAAAGCTGAATGAGGCGACAGAGGCGCCCCCGCCCAAAGCCCATACAGAGCTGGCCAGGATCTTACGGGACTTGAGGCCCGACGCGGTGTTGGCATCACTTCCCCCCGCGCGACAGGAGGAGCTACGCGAACTTCCACGCGAGCAGATGGCAGTGGAGCTTTTCGAAGACACGACTTTGAAGTGGGCCGTGAACCGCCTCACCAACGCGGCAATGGGCCCGAAGTCTGTGGTGGTGGAAGGCGAAGTCATTGGCGTGCTGCTGAAGGCTCTACAGGCAACGCAATCCAGCGTGCGGCTAGGCCGCAAACTCGCCGACATGGCGCAAGAGAACCTGATCCCAAAGCAAAGCTATGAGCGCATCCAGGAAGAATTGAAGTGGATCACGCTCACCAACAAGCAGAAGTTGGAATCGCTGCTGAAGGTGGACCATTACAACCCTCATCAGTTCCGCCGCATGCTGGACCTGATGAAGGAGCTGATCAAGAGCAACAAGGCCGAGCAAGCCAACCAGCTCGCGGACCACTACTTTGACATCTTCAACGATCCGGATCACATAGGGCCAGATGAGCTGAGCCGTATCCCCGACCTGTTTCGAATCGCGAGCGGCATCCACGCCGAGTTCTGGAACCGCGCAGCGGAACTATTGAGCGCCCACCTGCTGCGCGAAAAAGTGGAATCGTTCGAGCACTTCCAGGTGATCAATGCGCTCACTGCACTTACTCGGATCATTGGAGCATACGAAGACTTTGACCTGATCTTCGCCGTAGGATCTGCAATCGACACCAGCGCGTCGCGCGATCCTCAATTGCACGCGAAGTGCTGCATTGACGCGCTGCCCACGTTGATGAACCCATCGACGGTGGATCGCATCATCGAGATATTCGTGAATAAGATTGATAACGCACCGTGGATGAAGACGGCCGCTTCCCTGCTGCGTTGGTCAGGAGCACCGGGGATCAACAAAGTTTTTCACCGGCTGGAGCACGAACAGAATACCCAGCTCCGATTGGGCCTGATGCGGTTGCTGGGACGCATCGGACCGGCGGCGCTGGAAGCGGCGCGGGTGATGCTACAGCATCCGCAATGGTACGTGGTGCGCAACGCCGTGAAGCTGCTGGGCGAAGTGAGGGATCCGGAGTTGCTGAAGGACGTTACGCCCGCGCTTCGCCATCCTGACGAGCGCGTACAGAAGGCCGCGATCAAGGTATTGCAGGACGCGCGCGTTCCCGGACGCGCCGCCGCCATCGCCGGAGCACTTCCCTACATGAAGCCCCACACCGCGGAAGAGATGTTGAACGATCTTCGCTACGCAAAAGATCCCTCCTGCGTTGAAGGCCTGGGTGCATTCATCTTCCACGACAGCCGTACACCAACAAAATTGCTCACGCAAGCAATCGCTACCCTCGGCATTTTCCCGACGGATGAAGCGGCGCAGACCCTGGCCCACGTTGTCTCGGATACGGAACTCGACCTGATTGTCCGTAGGGCGGCTCTGCAGACGCTGACTACGAACCTGACCGAGGCCGGGCGCCGAGGCTTGAAGCAATACGCTAGCAACGCGGCGTCGCACGACCCACTATCGCCTGAAGTTTTGCGCGCCCTTTCGAAGAACCAGCCGGCCCAGGGCCCGAAGAAAACCGCGGCTGCCGCCGGAGCGCCTGCCACTGCCAGCACGGCAGAGGAGCTGCCCTCACTCGAGCCAAAAGACGAGCTGCCACCGGTCGAACCAACGTCGTAGCCGTGTTATCCTAAATGGGTTAGCTGCGCTTCGCCTCTCCGGCTTTTTCCGCAGTTCTCTTAGTTCGTAGACACAAAAACAAATGATCTCTGTAAGTAACGTATCCATGCGCTACGGCGCAAAAATCCTGTTTGAAGACGTGAGCACGGCGTTCACGCCTGGGAAGCGCTACGGCCTGACCGGCCCCAATGGCGCGGGCAAATCCACCTTCATGAAGGTGTTGACCGGGGAGCTTGACCCGCAAAAAGGCAACGTGGTGCGCCCCAAGAAGATGGGCGTGCTCTCGCAAGACCAGTTTGCGTTCGACGCCTATCGCGTGATCGACACCGTGATCATGGGCAACAAACGCCTGTGGACTGCGCTCGAAGAGCGCGAAAAGATCTACGCAAAACCGGACATGACGGATGCCGACGGAATGCGTCTTGGCGAACTCGAGGGCGTGGTGGGCGAAGAAGATGGGTACTCCGCCGAAAGCGATGCCGCAATTCTTCTGCAAGGGCTCGACATTCACGACGACATGCACGAGCGAAAAATGGGCGAGCTGCCCGGTGGAGACAAGGTCCGGGTGCTGCTCGCACAGGCGCTGTTTGGGCATCCGCAGGCGCTGCTGCTCGACGAACCTACGAACCATCTGGATTTGGACTCGATCCACTGGCTGCAAGGGTTTCTGAATAAATATGACGGCGTGCTGATCGTAATCTCGCACGACCGCCACTTCCTGAACAGCGTGTGCACGCACATCGCCGACATTGATTACGAGACCATCATTACCTACACCGGCGGCTACGACGACATGGTGGTCATGAAGACGCAGGTGCGTTCGCAGATCGAATCGCAGAACGCGCAGCGCGAGAAGAAGATCTCACAGCTGAACGAATTCATCGCTCGATTCGCGGCAGGCACGCGCTCGAGCCAGGTGCAATCGCGCCGCAAGGAAGTTGAACGGCTGCAGCTCACTGAGCTGGCGAAATCAAATATTCAGCGCCCATTCATCAAGTTTGAGATGAAGCGGCCCTCTGGCAAGCACGTTTTGGAACTTGAAGGCGTGGAGAAGTCCTACGACCAGACTGATGTGATCCGCGGATTTACGGCGAGCGTGATCCGCAGCGAGAAGATCGCTCTGATGGGCCGCAACGGCGCCGGCAAGACGACGCTGTTGAATGCCCTGCTCGCGAATTCGCCGACGGTGCCCGAGTCGGAGCTGCGAAAGTCGAGCGGATACGACGGTGCCTTTATTGACGGTGGGAAAGTGATCTGGGGGCACGAGGCGGCGGTCGGATACTTCCCGCAGGACCACCGTTCGCTCATCGAGAACGGCACGACGGCGTTCGAGTGGCTCTATCAATGGGACCCTTCGGCTTCGAATGAAGAGATCCGCGGCCTGCTCGGCCAGATGCTCTTTGCGCGCGACGAATCGAACAAGCCAACAGCGGCACTTTCGGGTGGAGAAGCCGCGCGGCTGCTCTTCTGCAAGCTGATGCTGCAAAAGCCGAACGTGCTGGTGTTGGACGAGCCGACGAACCACCTCGATCTGGAATCGATCAACGCGCTGAATATCGCATTACAGCGCTATCAGGGAACGGTGTTGCTGGTAACGCATGACCATGACCTGATCGACGAAGTCGCGACCCGCATCTGGCACTTCGAAACTGACAAGATCGAGGACTTCAAAGGGGCCTACGAGGAGTACCAGACCGCCCACGTGTAACCGTCGGCGCTTTCGGTGCGCCAGATTTTCCCGCTAAAATTGGGCAACTCTGGATTTTTAACCTGCCTCTCACAATTGCGTCGCCAAAAAGCGTGATTTGGTGGCAGTTCGGCCGAACCCCTGGGTCCCCATGCCATTCAGAGTTAGCTTTCTGCTTCTGGTTGTTTTTGCATTTGCCATCTCAGCCCAAGCGACACCTTCCTGCCAACTCAACAGCGCGTCACCCTCAGTGACCATTTGCTCGCCGGTAAACGGTGCCAGCATCACGTCGCCCGTAGAGATCAATGCCGGTACCACCGATCCGGCGAATCCGGTGAAGCTGTTGCAGGTGTACGTAGACGGCGTGAAGAAGTACGAAGTCGCGGCCGACAATTTGGACACCTCGCTAGCTATCAGCGAGGGAGCTCATCGTGTCACAGTACAAGCAACGGATACGGCCAATACCGTTTTTAAGTCCACGATCAACATCACCGTCTCAGGTACAGGCGCTCCAGCGCCATGCACACTGAACACAGCGTCGCCCTCGGTTACCATCTGCACACCGTCGAACGGATCGAGCGGACCGTCGCCTATACAGGTAAAGGCCGGGACCACGGACAATGCGAGTCCGGTAAAGCTGATGCAGGTTTACGTTGACGGCATAAAGAAATATCAGATCTCCGGCAATAGTGTGGATACCCCACTTGACCTGAGTGCGGGTTCGCATCGCGTCGCGGTGCAAGCCCTGGATGCGGCGAACACGGTTTTTAAGTCCACGGTCTTCATCACCGTGACGACTCCGGCGCCGGTCGGGACGCAATCGCCGATCCAACATCTGATCGTGATCCAACTGCAGAACCATTCCTTTGACAACCTATTCGGGACCTTCCCTGGCGCAAACGGGATCGATCCCGGGGAAAGCAGCTACACGCAAACCGACGCCGGCGGAAACGTTGTGACTCCTCACCAGCTCACCACAGCTTCAACCAGCGACTTGCCGCATAGTCACCAAAATTACCTGAACGTATGGGATCACGGCGCGATGGACAAGTACGCCTATTACAACGGGTCGCTCTCCATGGGTTATTACGACAACAGCATGGCCGGGCTCGATAAGTTGTGGCGCTGGGCGCAGCAGTATTCGCTGGCGGACAATTATTTCAACTCAGTGATGAGCGATGCCCCGGCTGACGGTCTCTACATGGTCGCAGCGGCAGACAACAACTTCGTATGGGGCGTTCAGCCTTATTACGGACCATGCCAAAAGACCGACTCGGCCGCGAAACCGTATACCTTTCCAAACGTCGGCGACCAGATGAGCAACATGAACTTCTCATGGGATTGGTTCGCCGAAAACTACGGTGCATGCGGTGGCGGATACCTCCAGGTACAGAATCCATTCCAATACTTCACCAGCACGAACAACACTTCGCACATCCAGGCATTGACGAACTTGTACACGCTGCTGGATAGCGGATCGCTCCCGGCGCTCTCCTATGTGCAGCCGAACCCGAGCCACAGCATGCATCCCGGCTCGGGATCGATTACTACGGCCGCGAACTGGGTCGATGGATTGCTGACGCGGATCCAGAATTCTCCTCAGTGGACTTCGACCGCGATCGTAATTCTTTGGGACGAGAGCGGCGGCTGGTGGGACCACGTTTCGCCACCGCAAGTAGATACTCAAGGGCTAGGAGCACGGGTGCCCATGCTGGTGATATCACCTTATGCGAAGCGAGGATACATCTCCCACGTGCAGATGGACCACGTCTCGGTACTGAGGTTTATCCAGTGGAACTGGAATCTCGGCAGCCTGAATACGCGCAACACGCAGAGCAACAACATGCTCGACATGTTCCAGTTCTGATTTCGGACTCGCAAGAATTGTCGTAAAATGAACCCTTCCTGATCAATGCCTCGTCTCTATTGAGGCCAGCAAGTCACAAATTGCCTGATCCTCGAAGGAGCCCGTGTGTCCGTGATCCGTTGGTGTCTGCTCTTGAGCTTGATCATCCCAGCTGCTGCACAGGAGACCTCCACTCCAGCGGCCCCGCAAGACCCAGCGGCACAACCGAAGGCCGCGCAAACCCAACAAGACGAAGCGGAGCCCGAGTACGTCTTTAAAGTGAATGTCGTTGAACGTACTGCTAAAGCGGTGAACTATCGCCATCGTGGCGGAGCCACCAAAATCAACTTCGCTGGAACGCCCTTAATGCCGAAGGCGCGCGGCGAAGCTAAGGTCGAGAGCAAACAGGGGTACATAGAGATCGAAGTAGAGTTTGACAACCTTTCGAAGCCCGATCAGTTCGGCGCTGAGTACATGACGTACGTCCTGTGGGCGGTGACGCCCGAAGGGCGGGCCATCAACCTGGGCGAGGTATTGCTGAACGGCACCCGTAGCAAACTGGACGTCACGACAGACTTGCAGGCCTTTGGGCTCATCATCACTGCCGAGCCTTATTTTGCCGTCACAGAGCCCAGCAATCTGGTGGTTATGGAGAACGTGATCAGGCCCGACACGCGAGGGCGGGTCGAAACCATAGAGGCACGCTACGAACTTCTGGAGCGAGGCGGGTACACCAAAAATCATACGGACGTGGAGCCTGTAGTCGTCAACTACGATCTGCCGCTGGAGCTTTATGAGGCGAAAAACGCAGTCCGCATCGCCCGTCTCGCCAAAGCAGACCGCTACGCACCCCCCAGCTTTGAACGCGCAGCCGGGTTATTGAAACAAGCGGAGCAGACTGCGGCTGCCAAGAAGTTCGACAAAAAGGTGGTGGTGATGAACGCCCGCCAGGCGGTTCAGACGGCGGAAGATGCACGCGCCATCTCGCTTCGACGCCAGGAAGAAGAGCAGCTTGCGGATGAGCGTGCAGGGGCTGCCGAGCGCGAGGCCAAAGCACGCGCGGAGACCGAAGCTCAAACCCGTGCACGCCTGCAGGCCGAAGCTGAACGTGAGGCGGCCGAGCGGCAGCGGCTCGAACAGATGGCTGCGGCCGACAAGGCCCGGGCCGAAGCTGAGGCACGACAACGTGCCTTGAATGAAGAGGCGGAGCGCCAGCGACAGGCAGCAGCGGCTTCCGAGCAGGCGCGTTTAAAAGCAGAACATGAGAAAGAGGAACTGCGAGCGCGGTTGCTGCAGCAGCTCAACACCATTCTGGAGACGCGTGACACACCACGCGGGCTAGTGGTGAACATGTCGGACGTTCTTTTCGACTCGGGCAAACACACGTTGCGTCCTCTAGCACGCGAAAAGCTGGCGAAAATCTCGGGAATCGTGCTTGCGTACCCAGGTCTAAAACTTGAGGCCGAAGGCCACACTGACAGCGTGGGGAGCGATGCCTACAATCAAAAGCTGAGTGAACGGCGCGCGGCATCGGTACAGGATTATCTGGTGAGCCAAAGCGTTCCTGCCGATGCGATCACGTCTGTGGGCCTGGGCAAAACCGATCCTGTCGCTGACAACAAAACCGCGAAGGGTCGGCAACAGAACCGCCGCGTGGAGCTGATCGTTTCAGGCGAAGTGATCGGCACCAAGATCGGTCCCGCGGAGAATCCGCCCCAGGCTGAGAGCGTACCCTCTCCGGTGACTGTAGCCGATCCTAGCGCAGGCGCACAGAACCCGCGTTAGATTCAGTTAGGGAAAGACTGCGCTCGGTATGAGGCGGCGGGTGACACTACCTGCCGTACGGGCTACACTTAATAAAAGCTGAAGAAACGAAGGATTGGGCTGGGGCGATGGAACCTGGACAGGAAACTGTACGCTGGCTGAAGTTCTCACTCGACGTCCGCCTGGGCTCGATCGAGGTCAACAAAAAGCCATATGAAGGCTCGAGCCGGGTGGGCCACCTGGATGAGACCGGCATCGGAATCTTCATTCCCGCAAACCTGAAGAAGGGCGATGTTGCAGTGCTGGAATTTACGCTGCCGAATTCGACCTCTCCCATGAAAGTGAATGCGAAACTGGCGAACCGGACCGGTTTCCGCTACTGGTTCGTGTTCACCGACCTAGCTGCCGAGCAGCAGCAACGCATCCAGAAGGCGTGCGCGAAGGCGAAGGCCGAAGTACCACAATCCTGAAATCAGCAGGCATAAACAACGCCAACTGCGTTTTGACGAAGCGCATCCCAACAGAAAACGGGGTGGGCCATGGATACGCAGGTGCACGAGGTCGCGACGGGCGTCAGCTTTCTCTCTGCGGGGATCGCAAATCTCTATTTTGTAGGTGAAGACGCGAGCCGGTGGATCCTGGTGGATGCCGGCATGCACGGCTACTTCGACACCGTCATGAAGGCCGCCGAGTCTAAATTCGGGGCCGGCGCTGCTCCCCTGTACATCGTTCTGACTCACGGACATTTTGATCACGCCGGCTCGGCTGCGGCGCTCGCCAAGCGCTGGCGCGTGCCCATCTACGCTCACAAGATGGAGATCCCGTTTCTGACCGGAAAATCGGATTACCCGCCGCCAGACCCGACGGTGGGCGGAGCCATGTCTCTGCTGGGGCGCTTTTTCCCGAACCGTAAGGTCCATTTGAATGGCCTTGTGGAAGAGCTGGGTGACTCGCTGCCGAACTTCGACGAGTGGCAGGTGCACTACACACCCGGCCACACGCCCGGCCACATCTCCTTCTTTCGCCCGAAAGACCGGACGCTGATCGCCGGGGACGCGTTCACCACCGTGGACCTCGATTCCTTTTCGGCGATGGCGACGAAAAAGCAAGAGGTGTCGCGCCCGCCTGCCTACTTCACATCTGACTGGGAAGCTGCGCATCACTCAGTCGAGCACCTGGCTGACCTTGCTCCGAGAGTACTCGCTGCCGGGCACGGGCTGCCGATGTCTGGCGCCGAAGCTGGCGAGCAGCTGAACGCCCTGGCTGAGCAGTTCCCAGTTCCCGAGAAGGGACGCTACGTCAACGAGCCGGTACGCGCCGACGAGAGTGGCATCACGTATCTTCCTCCCCCCGTCTCTGATCCGTTGCCGAAGGTTGCGGCGGGAATCGGAGTGGCTGCCGCTGCTGCAGGATTGACAGCAGCTCTGGTAGCGCGGTCGAGAAAGGTGAAGCGAGAGAAAGAGAAGCAGCAGCAAGAGCAGCTGGACAAGGACAATCGGGCTGCATAAAGGTTGAAGCAAATAAAAACCCCGCTTCGGGCGGGGTTTTTGATTTTGTCGCTCAATTCTTACCGAGGGAACCAGGGAGAACGCTAGCGTTTGTTTTCCCTGGTTCCAAAGGAGACGAGTATGCGTATTGAGTTAGACGCGGCAGTATCGAAAGAGGTGACAAAGAAATCCTGAGCTGGCAGTAAACGGCTCATCCCGATAGTTTTTCATTCCTGACGTTACATGGCCGCGAGCACTCGTAAGACGGAGCGCGTCGAATTTCATCTCATTATTCATGAAACGTTATCGGCTAGTCTTTGCATTTCTTCTCTCTACTCTAACGCTCACTAGTTTCGCGCAGGAGAACACGCAGTGGCATCACTACAACTTCAACGTTGGCGGTGGCGTCACTCCGATGGTGGGCGCTGACACCAGCCGCCTGAATACCGGCTGGAATTTCGTTGCCGGCGGCGGGTACAACTTCACCCACGCCCTGGGAATCGTCGGCGAATACATGGTGAATCAGTCGGGCGTGAGCGACCGCGTTCTGCGGCAATTGAATGTACCGGGCGGTTCGGGCACTATCTGGTCTCTCACAGCGAACCCGACGCTGCGTATCAATCCCAGCGGCAGGTTCGGTGGATATCTGATCGGCGGCGGCGGTTTATATACACGCACCGTGCAATTCACCCAGCCGACTACGGCGGCGGTTGATTTCTTCGACCCATTCTTCGGATTCGGCACGGCGTTCGTACCCGCTGATCAGGTGATCGGCTCAGTGACACGTCACGCCGCTGGATGGAACGCAGGTGGCGGACTGACCTTCGGCCTCGGCAGTATGGGAGCAAAGCTCTACACCGAGGCGCGCTATCACTGGGCAGATACGGCCGGTAGACCGATCCAGATCGTGCCGGTGACGATCGGGCTGCGGTGGTAAGAGTTACTTCCGGCCGACTAGCCGGATGCGTGCTGTGAGCGCGCGGTGCTGATTTTGCGTGAAGGTGAAGAAGTCAGGTGAATCTATATTGTTGTTCACCGACGCAGGGTTGCGCCTGCCTGTGACGTTGTTTACCCCAAGGCGCACCGCCCATTCATGTCCGTGAAAGTGGAATCGCCGCTCGATATGAAGGTTCAGGTTCATGTACGCAGGAAAGCGGGCGCGGTCTGCCGGCAAAACAACCTGCTGTGATTGGTTAACGACCAGAAACGGGAACCCGGTCCGCCAATCGAGTGCATAAGCAAAATCAAATTTCGAGGTAAGCGGGAGCCATCCCCAGGAAACGATGTGGTGCGGCGCATCCCAGGGTAGCGGCCCCTCGGCTTGCTGGCCGAACAAGGGACTCGATAGCGTGAACGGCACCACCGCATTTGACCAGGCGGACGAACGTACGTACGAGAGAAAGAGCTCGTGGTTAGTTGTGAGTTTTTTATGGAGGCTGAACGAAGCGGCATCGTAATTTCGCTTTTCCCCGCTGCGCAAAAGGTAGGTGCCTGAACTGTTCGGATTGGGATGGATATTGAAGAAGTTAAAGGCACTCTCGCCCCGTTTCTGCTGGTACTCCGTCTTAAAGTAGATCTCTAGGGGCAGCATGCGTTCGAAACTGACGCTCCAGGTCAGCGACCGGGGCGTCTGAAGAGCGCGGGTGTCGGTTATGAATGCAGTCTGCCGGGGAGGCCCAAGCGGCGTGACACCGTCTGCCGCGAAATCCTGATCGAGGCGCTGCCCCTGAAGTGATTGCGTCAAAGCCGTCAGGTTCGTTTGATCACTCACTAGGCCAACTCCACCAGTGAACTTCGTTTTGTTGTCGGAGAAGGTGTAGGTACCGGCGAAGCGGGGTTGGACCGTCCAGTCGTGAATGATGCTGTCCCAATCAGCGCGAACACCATATTCGGCTAGGAACGCCTTCGAAACGCTCCAGCGGTCCTGCGCATAGAGCGAGACCTCGGAATTGTGCTGAGTAAAAGCTCCATTGGGAGTGAAAGTGGTTTCGTGAACCAGAGTCCCGGCGGATCCGATGATGAAAATAGGCTTCCGCTGAAAAGTCTGGTGGTAGTTGATCCCATCCACGTCAGTGCCAATCGTGAATTCATGTTTGCGGTCACTGGTGCTGCGTACAATCCGTGCAAAACCCTCCAGCCGGTGCGAATCGGAGTGTGTGGTCTCGAAGAAGCTGCCATTGACACCCTGGGGAGTGAGCAAGTACGGCAGATCGCCGCGCGGGAGTGACCGGTTGATGAATGAGACGTATCCCACGCCGGCTTCGAGTAGAGTATGCGTGCTGATGGCGAGCGAATTCTTCACACCTGCTAAATAAGAAAACTGGTTCTGATCGACAGTGCTGCCGGGCAACGTTGTCGAGCCCAGCCCGACTCGTTGCGCGCTCTCCTGGTTCAACAGCAGGTCCCCCGTGAGCACGTTGCTGCTGCTCACATTCACTTGGATTCGCGAAAGGCTATTGATCCTCCACACGGGGGTGGAGTTTGGATGGAACGGCAGGTCCTTATTGATGTTGAAGTCGTATTCGGCACCCAGGCCTTCAAACCACCAAGCTTTGCCGCGAAGAATCGGCCCGGAGAAATTCACGCGAGGAGTGATGTTCGAGGGTGTGAACCCTTGCGTGAGTTCGAATCCTGGAAGAAAGTTGGTGGCACTGAAGCGGAAGTGGTCGTCGCCCGTCTTGCCTTCCAGGCGAAGAACGCCGCCGGTCCCCTTCCCATATTCGGCGGAGTAGCGGCTGGTGAGAACGTTAATGGTCCGAATCGCGTCCGGACTGATGCGAAATGCCAGCGAGCCGGTGACCGGATGCGTGATGTTGAAGCCATCGAGCTGCTCGAAATTGTCTGATGCTCCACCGCCGGCGATGTGTATCTCTCCGCTGGGCTCCTGCACGACCGAAGGCAGGAACGGGAGCACGTTGCGAAAATCCCGCGAGGAGGGATAAGGCAAGCTGAATATCTCGCGGTTGGTCAGCGTCTCGCTGGATTCGGTCTTCGCAGGATCGATCTGCGGAGGCGAATCGTTCACCTCCACGGTTTCGTGGTACTCCTCCACGTGGTGCAGGCTCACTTGCAGATGGGCCGCGCCCGACAGCTGCACATCCTGCCGGAGTTCGTAAAAACCAACCTTGCGCACGGTCACTTGGTAGCTGCCGGACGCTGGGCCGAAAAACCGGACTTTTCCGAGAGCGTCCGTCATCGCCTGAGATGTAGCTCGCGCGCCGGGCATTGAGACGGATACGAGCGCGTCAGGAACCGCAGCGCCATTCTCATCGCTGACGGTGATCAGAAGCCCCAGAGTGGTGGCGGGAACGGCCCTGCGTTGCGCCTGAAGAGAGGCGACGAGCAGCAACAGAGCTGGAACGAGCGAGAGTACCCTCACCCCAGCTTAGATTCTTTAAAATCAGGGCAGTTGTTCAGCGAACTTTGGAAAACGTTCCTCAGTTGACGCGACCGGCACGAATCGTGAACGGCCAATGAAGGGGCCGCTTCTCAGAAGCGTCTCCCCAGACCCGCGACATCTCAGCTTCAAATTGAATAACCGGGTCGATCCCATTCTGCTTGACGTAGCGGTTCGTAGCTGACCAGCTGCGAAGATAGCCAGCCAGCTCCGAGAGCGACCACTCGCGCTCCATCTTTAGCTCTGGGGTGGCGAGTTCTTCGAATGGAAACTCGATGTGTGCATAGGCTTCATCCACGATCTTGCGTTCCGGCGGCCAGTAAGGCCCGACAATCATTTTGTTGTAGTTGTGAAGGATCCGGTCAGCGGCCGCGTCGCCCAGCACGGGGTCACTGTAAACGGTGGCAACGAAGACGGCGCCGGGCTTCGCGACTCGCCGCACCTCGTCATAAAAGCGCGGCATGTCGAGCCAGTGCAGCGCCTGGGTGATGGTGACGGCGTCCACCGAGCTATTCGGGAGGCCACTCCGCTCAGCGGGGGCGACGCGGTATTCGACGCCCTTGTGCAGCTTGGCGTTGGCGATCTGCTCGGCGCTGATGTCGGTTGCGATAACGCGATCGAAACGCTTGGCCAATCCAAGTGCTGCCTGGCCGCTTCCAGTTGCGCAATCCCATGCAAGCTCCTGTTCACGCACCGAAGATGCGATGAACTCAAACAACTCTTGCGGATAATCGGGGCGGAATTCGGCGTACAGCTTGGCCTGGGTGCTGAAGTGACTCATCTCTAAAGATTTTTCACTTCGCCGACGACCTTCGTCAAGGAGCTCTTTGCGTCGCCGAAGAGCAGCGAAGTCTTGTCGTTGTAGAAGAGTTCGTTCTCTATGCCGGAGAAGCCGGGATTCATACTTCGTTTCAGAACGATTATGCTCTGCGCTTTTTCAGCCTCGAGGATCGGCATTCCGTAGATAGGGCTGCTGGGATCATCGTGCGCGGCAGGATTCACGACGTCATTGGCGCCGATTACGAGCGCAACATCGGCGCGTGGGAACTCGGGGTTGATCTGCTCCATGTCGTAGAGCTTGTCATACGGGACATTCGCTTCCGCGAGCAGAACGTTCATGTGCCCCGGCATGCGCCCGGCGACAGGGTGGATGGCGTACTTCACTTCCCCGCCCTTCTTCTCGATCAACTCGGCAAGCTCGCGCACCACGTGCTGCGCCTGCGCCACCGCCATGCCGTAGCCGGGGACAACGATCACGCTTCGCGCGTAGGCGAGACGCATGGCTGCATCTTCGGCAGAGATGGAATGTACCGTTAGTCCGGCGGCAGTCTTGGTGGACTTCACGGCCGCGGCCCCGAACGCTCCGAAGAGAACGTTACCGAAGGAGCGGTTCATCGCTTTGCTCATCAGGACGGAGAGCAGGAATCCGGAGGCGCCGTCGAGCGCGCCCGCGATGATGAGGACGTTGTTGCCGATGGCGAATCCGGTCGCTGATGCGGCGAGTCCGGCGTAGGAGTTGAGCAGCGAAACCACCACCGGCATGTCCGCGCCGCCGATGGGCAGCACCATCATCACGCCGATCAGCAACCCAAGCCCGATCATCGCGTAGAAGAGATGAACGTTGGCAGGAAAGATGATGAGGTAAATAAAAATCGCAACAGCGCAGAAGAAGCAGGCGATGTTGACGATGTTCTGTCCTCTGTAAGTCATCGGCCGGCCGGGAATCAATTCCTGCAGCTTGGCGAAAGCCATGAAGCTGCCGGTTATAGTGAGCGAGCCGAAGAGGACTTCGAAGCCCAGCGCGACCATGTTGCCGTGGCTCGAACCGTGCACGTAGTAATGCGCGACGCCGACCAGCGTTGCCGCCAACGCGCCGAACATGTGCGAGATCGCGATGCGTTGCGGCATGGCCGTCATCGGAACGAGAAGTCCGATAGGAATGCCGATGATCGAGCCGATGATCAGGCCGCCAATGATCCAGTCATAGCGAACAATGTCCTGCTGCACCAGCGTGCCGACGATCGCGAGCAACATGCCGAAGGCGGCATAGTTCATCCCGCGGCGCGCCTTTTCCGGCGACGTAAGCCCCTTCAGCCCAAGGATAAAGAGCACCGACGAGGCCAGGTACATCGTCTCGATGAAGTAGGTCCTCACTTGCTGTCTTTCTCCACGACGCGGTCGGTGCGCTTGAACATGCGAAGCATGCGATCGGTGATGATGAATCCGCCGACGACGTTGATGGTGGCAGATATGACCGCGACGAACCCTAGGATGGTGGCAGCTTGCCCTTCATTCGCTCCCGCCGCGACGAGCGACCCGACCAGCGAGATGCCGGAGATAGCATTGGTCGCGGACATCAGCGGCGTATGCAACAGCGGAGGAACGCGCGTGATCACCTGATATCCGACGAACGCGGCCAGGATGAAGACGTAGAGCTGAATGATCTCGAGTTGCGACATATGCCTCCCTACTTCCGCAGCAGTTCCCCGTCATGGGTGATTGCCATCGCTTTGGTGATCTCGTCCGCGAGATCGACCTTCAGAGAACCTTCTCTTGCGATGTGATTGATAAACGTTTCGACGTTCTTGCTGAACATCTGGCTAGCATGGACGGGCTCGGTAGCGGCGAGGTTGAGCGGTGCAATAACAGTGACCCCATTGGAGCGCACCGTCTCGCCCGGTTTCGTAAGAGTGGTGTTGCCGCCTGTGTCGGCAGCAATATCGACGATCACCGAACCCGGCCGCATGGCCGCGACCATTTCGTCGGTGATCAGCTTGGGCGCGGGTCGGTTCGGGATCTGAGCGGTGGTGATCACCATATCCTGCGACACGATGTGCTTATGGATGGTATCGAGCGTGCGCTGGCGCTCGTCTTCAGCTTGAGCTTTGGCGTATCCGCCTTTGTCTTCGGCGGACTGGCTCACCACTTCGGACGAAAGAAAACTCGCTCCCAAGCTTTTTACCTGCTCGCCGGCTGCGGCGCGGATATCGAAACCTGAAACAGAAGCACCGAGACGTCGAGCAGTGGCAATCGCCTGAAGTCCTGCGACGCCTGCTCCGATAACGAAAACTTTTGACGGTGCGAGCGTGCCCGCGGCGGTGGTGAGCATGGGAAGAAGTTTGGGCAGCTCTGCCGCCCCGAGCAGCACGGCTTTATATCCAGCGACGGTGGCCTGGGATGAAAGTACGTCCATGGATTGCGCGCGCGTGATGCGCGGCACCAGCTCGAGGGCGAATGCGGTCACGTTGCGGGAAGCAAGCGAAGAAAAAAGCTCGACATTTGCGGCCGGCTGCAGCAACGCAACCAGAGCAGTTCCGGACAGTAGCGCGGAGGCTTCCTGCGCGGACGGTGCGCGGACTTTCGAAACTAGATCGACGTCACTGAAAACCGCGGCGCCGTCGACGAGGGTCGCGCCGGCTTTCTGATATTCGGCGTCGGAATGGAATGCGCCTGCTCCGGCGCCACGCTGCACACGCACCTGGTGCCCGGCCTTGACCAACCGCGCCACGCTGTCCGGAACCAGCGCGACGCGGCGCTCGGCCGCAGCCGTTTCAACCGGGACCCCTATCCGCATTCAGCCTCCTCGCAGCGAGGGTGGGCAATACCTTAGCACCGCCGGGCGCTCGCCGTCAGCTTTTGGGAAAAGAAAAAGCCCCGGCGAACCGGGGCCATTTCTGCCGAAACGTTTACCAGTTGAACTTCAAACCAAGTTGGATGTTGCGCGGTCCGCCGGTGCCGATAACGGGGTTAGCGGCGGCGACGTCCGGCGTGGATGCTGCCACTCCGAAGGTGCCGGGAATCCCCAAGTCGTTGTTGAAGAGGATAGCTGGATTCGCAAACTGCGGGGTATTGAGCAGGTTGAAGAACTCAGCGCGGAACTGCATACCCATCTTCTCAGTGATCCTGAAGCGTTTCACGATGGAGAAGTCCCAATTTCCTATACCCTTGGCGCGGAAGGTATTGCGACCAAGGTTTCCGAAGGTGCCGGCATCCGGCGGAGCGAGAACCGCGTTGTTTCTTCCGATGTAGCAACCGAAACTCGCCAGCTGCCCAGCGTTCGCAACCGCGTCACAGCGAGGATCGCTCTGGCCGTTCGCATAATCGACGAACGTGAAGTTGCTGCCAGGTGTCCCGGGGGCTGCGGTCGACCACTGGAAATTACTTGGGCTACCGAAGATGTTCCACCGATCGCTGAATTCTCCCGTCAGACTGGTATCGTTCTCGAAATCGGTGCCGGTGTAGGGGAGCCCGGTTTGGAAGGTCAGGATGTTATTGATCGTCCAGCCTTCCATCATCTGCGCAAAACCTTTCTTGCCCGGGAGGTCCCAGGTGCTAGAGAGAGTTAAGCGATGACGGATGTCGAGGTCGCTATTGCCACGTTCAGCTGCAGGATTGAAGCTGTTTTGCGGTTGAGCGGCCCGGTTCAACGAGGCGCTATCGATGGAATGCGACCACGTGTAACCCATCACAAAATTCAGACCTTTATATGTACGCTGGGTCAGCGTCGCCTGCAGACCGTGATAGTTCGAGCCGTAGCCGTTGGACATGAAGTTGATGAACTCCAGGAATGGATATGCTCCGTTGAACGGGCGGCCATCCTGCTCGCAGTGTCCGCAGGCGTTCTCGGCGGCCGAATTCGGATCGACCTGGTTGATGTCGTAGACGCTGTATTGCTTGTGTCCGCTGCTGCCCACGTACCCGACCTGAACGGAAGCATCTTTCCAAAGCTCGCGCTGCACATTCACGTTCCAATTGAACACGTACGGTGTGCGCAGGTGACGGTCAACCCCAAGGATGTCGCAGGGGGAGACTGAGCAATCGATGGTGGTTGTGTTGAATATCGGCCCAGCGGGCGACCAATTGAGAGTTCCTCCGGAGACGTTGGTGGAACTCGCGAGGATGTTTCCGCCTGAAGGGGATACTCCCACCGCACCGGTAGGAATCACGTTCAAGCCGGCGGTTGACGCATTGTTCACCCCGTTCTGGCCGAGGAAGATCGCCAGGTGAGGGATTTCGTAGGTCATGCCAAATCCGGAGCGGATCACTGTCTTGCCCGTACCCCATGGGTCCCAAATGAATCCGGCCCGCGGTGCAAAGTTGTTGTGGTCACCGTTGTAGGGGTCGTGCACACCATTGACTCCAACCTGGATCAAACCGACGTTGGGATCGAAATTCCCCAACAGGTCATGTGCTTCCTTGATCACCGTGTTCAGGTCGTAGCGAACACCGGCATTGATCGTGAGGCGAGGGCTGATGCGCCATTCGTCCTGCACAAAGGCGCCGAAAGACTTGATGCTGACCTCGCGGCGCGAATTCCCAAGGAAGAGGCGGCCGCGTCCGGGGTCGCCGGCAAGGAAATCTTCGAGAGGCGTGCTCTCGAAGGTCGGAGTACAAGAAGCAAAGCAACCGCGGAAGCGGATCTGCGTCTTCCCGTAGCGATCGCGCAGGTTCTGCGTCTTGCCGAACCGGGCCTCACCACCGAAACGTAGTGTGTGGCGGTTGTGTACCCAGGAGACGTTATCCACAACCTGCCAGGTTGTGTTCGGGGTGGTGTAGAGCGGCCACGAATGGTTACCACCTAGCGAACTGAACCCGTCGATCAGAACCTCAGGCATTCCGAAGTTCACGGGATCGGTTATACCCGTGTTGATGCCATAAGTGGCGAACGGTTCCTTGTCATGATCCGCGGTGAGAATGGTTTGCCAGAAACGGTTGTAGCCGAAGCGAGCTTCGTTCACCAGGTGAGAATTCGGGGCCCAGGTCCAGTTGAATCCCACCACCTGAGCGCGCAGTTTGGATTGCGACATCCATTCTTCGCGGAGCACGGGAACATCTCGTTCGGTCTGGAGGCTGTCACCGAAGAAATAACGACCCGTGACGTTATTGTGTTCGTTGATCACAAGGTCAGACTTGATGACGAAATTGTCGTTGCGATTGCGGTTGGGGAATCCGACATTCAGAACGCCAGTCGAGGTAGTTGGGAACAGACTAAGCAAAGAGGCGCTCAGCGGATTTACGGGGATAGGAACAATGGCAGCCGCCATTTCGGCTTCGGCGTCTGGAATGCTGTTTGCTGGGTCGCCACCCAGCGAGTCAGTAGCAGGAGACAACAACTGTTCGGTGTTCCCGACCTGCGAACGAACTCCTTCATACGCGCCGAAAATAAATAGTTTTTTGCGAATGATCGGCCCACCGGCGCTGAACCCGTATTGATGCAGCAAAAGTTTCTTCTGCGAATCGGGCTTGTTGTTGAAGTAGTTCCGGGCGTCGAACATGTTGTTGCGGTGGAAGTAGTAGCCGGTACCGTGGAAGTCGTTGGTGCCGGACTTCAATCCCAGGTTCACAATGGCGCCGGGCTTCCATCCATATTCTGCAGGCGGATTCTCTTGCG
>JBJMGI010000111.1:0-31886 GCA_045807945.1 Terriglobales bacterium
AAGCTCGCGGCAAAAGTCACGGTCTCGCAGATGCTGGAGCGGGAGGACTTTCATAAGCGTTTCCAGGAGGAGAAGCCGATCGCGCTGCACGAGCTGCTGTATCCGCTGGCGCAGGGTTATGACTCAGTTGCGCTCGAGGCAGACGTGGAGCTCGGCGGCACCGACCAGAAATTCAACCTGCTGATGGGGCGCGAGCTGCAACGCCATTACGGGCAGCCCTCGCAGGTGGTGCTCACGATGCCTATCCTTGAGGGTCTAGACGGCGTGCAGAAGATGTCGAAGTCGTACGGGAACTACATCGGCATCTACGAAAAGCCGATGGAGATGTACGGCAAAGTCATGTCCATCTCCGATGCGCTGATGTGGCGCTACTGGGAGCTGCTAACGGACACATCCTTGCAGGCCATCGAGATCATGAAAAAAGCCACGCACCCGATGATGGCGAAGAAAGGACTCGCGGCGAAGATTGTCGCCGACTTCCATTCTGAGGCCGCGGCGAAACAGGCTTCCGAAGATTGGGAGAAGCAGTTCCAGAAACGCGAGACGCCGGAGACGGTGGAAGAAGTCTCGATCCCGTTCGGAGAAGTCGCGGCAAAGCCGATCTCCGATGGCGGCAGCTCGATCAAACTGGACAAAGTCCTTGTGCGCAGTGGCCTGGCCGACTCAGCCAGCGATGCGCAGCGCAAGATCAAGCAGAAATCCGTGAAGGTGGATGGCGAAGTGGTCGAGTCGCACATCATTCCCGTTGCGCGGCCGGTGGTGCTGACCATCCGCGTCGGCCGTCAGATCAAGCAGATTGCACTTAAATAACTATGACGCCTGCGGAAACGCGATGGTCGTCATGAGCGCGTTCGCCGCCTGACGCGAATCCAACCGCGTGTGCTGCACCACGATCGGCAAGTCCGAAACGAGCACGCTGGAGTAATCGGTGTCGTGCGGGATCGGCTCCGGATCCTTGAGATCGTTAAAGCGTACGTGCTTCGTCCGTTGTGCAGGTATGGTGACCCGGTACGGCCCCGCCGGTTCCCGATCCTTAAAGAAGACAGTGATCTCGACGTGCGCGTCGGCAGCATTCGCATTGAGGATGCACGCTGTTTCGTGGCTCAACATCTCAGGTTCTGGGCCGTGGCTGTACCCCGGGATGTAGCCTTCGGCGATCGCCCAAACAGTTTGTCCAATCGTTTGTTTCACGTTTCACCTCTTTGTTAATCTCGCGCGCGATTCCACAAATACAATGCAACCCCAGCGGCAGCTGCGATACCGAGTGCAGCGCCAGCTTTGCGGCGAGAGGCGCGCAACTCGCGCTCACGCTTCTCCGCGACTCGCGCCTCTGGTTTGCCCGAGTCGTCCAATTCTCCACGAATAGCCATGGCGAGGACCTCGGCGGTGTGCAACGCGTGTCGATCCGTTAGCTGCTCGACCTGTTCGCGGCAACTGAAACCATCGGCGACGATCACGTCTGAATCTTTCGCATTTCGCACTTTCGGGAGCAATGTTTTTTCGCCAATGGCCACGGAGACGTCGTACTTGTCAGCCTCGAAGCCGAACGAGCCTGCCATGCCGCAGCAGCCTGAGTTCAGCAATTCGTAGTCGGCGTCCATGCGCTTGAACAAGGCTTCATCCTGATGCGTTTTCATGATGGCTTTGTGATGGCAGTGCGCATGTACCAGCATCTTGCGTGGAAGCTGGGGCAAGTTCAAATTGCCGGAATATTTTTCGAGGAACGCGCCGAAAGTGTCGGTGTGCTCGGCGAGTTTGCGAGCATGCGGATCGTCGGGGAAGAGGCTGTGCATCTCATCGCGCAGCACGGAAGCGCAGCTGGGCTCGAGAACTACCACTGGAGTGCCCGCTGCGATCTCCTGCCGAAGCTCTTCCAGGATGTTGCGGAGATATTTTTTCGCCTGGTCGAGCATGCCGAAGTCATAGAGGGGTCGGCCGCAACAGAGGTTCGCTCTTGGAACGTGCACGTCGAAGCCGAGCGCTTCCAATGCCTCTGTCGCTGCGCGAGCGACCTCGGGATGAAAGTGGTTGTTGAATGTGTCGGCCCAGAGGATCACTCTTTTTCCGACGCGGTGCTTTGGTTCACGCGAGAAGAACCACGATTTGAAAGTCTGCGGCGCAAACTGCGGGATCCTGCGTTGCGGCGCAACTCCGGCGGCGAACTTTGCGACATGCGAAAGGCCCGGCGTTTGCGTTACAAAGTTCACCATCCCCGGCCAGATGGAAGCGAGGCGCGACCATTTGTCTATCAAGCCGAATGCATATGCGTGGCGCGGACGCAGGCGGCCCTCCCAATAATGCGAGAGGAACTCGGCCTTATAGGTTGCAACGTCAACGTTGACCGGGCAGTCGCCCTTGCAGCCTTTGCATGCTAAACAAAGATCGAGCGCCTCTTTCACGTTGTCGTCGTGCCACTTGGGCTCGAGTTCTTCACCCTTCAACAGCTCGAACAGAAGATGGGTGCGTCCGCGGGTGGTGTGCTTCTCTTCGTGGGTCACGAGGAAGGACGGACACATCACGTCGTCGCCGGGTTCCTGTCCAATGGTGCGGCGGCACTTGCCGACTCCCACGCAGCGCAGCGTGGCGCGACGGAAGTTGTACTGATCGTCAGGGAATTGAAAGTGTGTCTTCGGATTCCAGCGCTTGTCTTCATTCAAAAGGCGGCGGTTCTCGTCAATGCGATACGGATGGACGACCTTACCGGGATTCATCTTCCACTCGGGGTCCCAGAGCTGCTTGAATTCGCCGAATGCGTGGACGAGCTCAGGGCCGAACATTTTGCCGAGCATTTCCGCTTTGCTTTGCCCGTCGCCATGTTCGCCGGAGAGCGAGCCGCCGTAGGAGACCACTAAGTCCGCGGCCTCCTCGATGAAATGACGATAGTGCTCAACACCTTTTGGCGTGAACAGGTCGAAGCTGATTCGGGTGTGCACGCAGCCCATGCCGAAATGTCCATAGAGCGCGCCGATGTAGCCGAATTTTTCGTAGAGCTTGCACAGATCGCGAAGGTAGCCACCAAGCTTTTCAGGGGCGACCGACGAATCTTCCCAACCTTCCCAGGTGACCGGCTCGCCAGGGACGAAGGCGGTCGCACCGAGTCCGGATTCGCGGATCGTCCAGATATGCCGCGCGTCGGAGTCGTCGGGATAGAGCTTGGTGGAAGGCGCACCAGGCTTGCCCTTGAGCTTCTGCATCAGCTCTTCGGCTTTGCCTTTCGATTCCTCGCGGCTCTCGCCTCCGAATTGCACCAGCAACCATCCTTTACCTTCAGGAAGAAGAGACAAATAGTTCTCGTGCAGCTTTTTCTTCTTCATGTTCTGGAAGAGAAGGTTGTCGATAGCTTCGAGGGCGATGGGCTGCGACTTCACGATCTCCGGGACGGCATCTGCGGCAACGTAGATGTCGGAATAGCCGAGCACCAGCAATGAGCGGAACGGCGGGTCGTGCACCAGCCGGAGTTTCGCTTCTAGAACAGTGACGAGAGTTCCTTCCGAGCCAACCAGCGCGCGAGCGAGATTAAAGCGACCGTCTGCCGCCGGAATCAGCTGGTCGAGGTTGTACCCGGAAACCCGGCGCGGAATGTCGGGATAACGTTCACGGATAAGCCCGGCGTACTTGGTTTGGATCGAATGAATGCCACGGAAAATCTCGCCGATGCGGCCGGGCTCTTTCGCGCGCGCGAGCAATTCGTCTTGCGTCATCCACCCCGCTTTTAAGCGGATGCCGTCATAAGTGAACACGTCGAGTTCCTCGACGTTGTCAACAGTCTTGCCCGCCATCTGCGAGTGCGTGCCGCATGAGTTGTTGCCGATCATGCCGCCGAGCGTGCACCAGGCATGAGTGGAAGGATCGGGGCCGAATGTAAGGTGGTGGGGCTTTGTGGCGGCGCGCAGGTGATCGAGCACGAGGCCGGGACGGATGCGCCCGAACTTTTCGTCGACGTTCAACTCAAGGATCTGATTCACGTACTTCGACCAGTCCATCACGACGGCAACGTTACAAGTCTGCCCCGCGAGAGAAGTGCCGCCGCCGCGCGAGAGAACAGGCGCGCCGAACTGGCGGCAAGTCGCGATGGTGGCGAGGACATCGTCAACATTTTTCGGGATCACGACTCCTATAGGAACCTGACGATAGTTCGAACCGTCGGTGGCATAGAGCGCGCGGCTGCCGGCGTCAAAGCGGACTTCGCCCCTGACGTTCTTCTCTAGCGCCGCAGCGAGCGGGCGAGCGTCGCCAGACCAGACGGGAGGCGGTGGCGGTGGCTCGATGTTGATGAGGTCGGAATGTAGAGTGGCCATGCTCCCTCCTTAAGCCGCGTAGCGTTGCGCGTCGGCTTGCTTCAATTCGATCCCGAAACCGGGGCGGCTGAGATCGGGAACGAGGCGGCCGCGCTGCGGAATGGCGGCGCCATCGAAGAGCATCTGCTCGATGCGTGCGTGGTCATGAAAATATTCGACATCGTATGCGGGAACGACGGCGCAGAGAGCGTGCGCGTGAATTGTCGGCGCGGTGTGAGCGGAGAGCGGCAGGCCGTGCCCTTCGCAGAGCGCTGCTGCTCGTAGAAATCCGCTGATCCCGAGGCAGCGAGTTGCGTCAGCTTGCAGAACGTCAACCGCATTGGCCTCGAGCATGCGGCGAAAATAAACGGGATCGTATCCGTACTCCCCGGCAGCGATATTCATTCCAGCGGGAGCGCGGTCGCGCATGAGGCGCAGCCCTTCGAGGTCTTGTGACGACACCGGCTCCTCAAACCAAGTGACGTTGGATTTCGCAAACTCTTCAGCGAAAAAGAGTGCCTGTTTGCGTGTGTAGCCGCCGTTAGCGTCAACGTAGAGCTGGCGCGAGTCGCCGATCGCCGCACGTGCGGCACGTACGCGCTCGGGGTCGGCTTGCGGATCACGGCCGACCTTCATCTTCATCCGCGTGAGCCCTTGCTCGGCCCACCCTGAGAATTGTTTTTGCAGTTGCTCGATGGAGTAGGAGGTGAAGCCTCCGCTGCCGTAAGCGAGCACAGACTCGTGAGCCGCGCCGAGCAGCTTCACGCAGGGAAGATCGAGCAAACGAGATTTCAGATCCCAAAGTGCATTGTCTACAGCGCTGATAGCAGTGGCGGCGAGACCTTGCAGTCCGATATTGCGGACCTGGCGAACCATGTCGAACCAAATGGCGGGAATGTCGAATGCGTCTTTTCCGTAAACGGATTTCGCAAGCGCGCTCTCAATGAGCTCGCCTGCCGCAGCGTGGGAATAGGTGTAACCGATGCCCATCTTACCCCCGGCTGAAATTTGGGCGAGCACCATGGTCGTGCTGTTCCACTCGATGGTGCCGTCGCTCTCGGGAAAGTCGGTCGGAATGGTGAAGGCATTCACACGAACGCGATCAACCGGCGCGGATGAGAAGCCAAGTCTCATTTTTCTCCCATGAATGCATGGATGCAGCGGGGCGACGCTTCGTTTGCTGGCGAACCGAATGAGCTCGTCATTTCATTTGATAAAAAATTCCGAGGATGGCCCCGAAGATGGCGTGCGATACGACGACCGCGAGCGGTGTGCTCACTCCGTAATGCATGGCCATGAACCCCGGAGGCTCGAGCATGCGATGCGATTCGGGGCCGTGTTGCTCGCTAGCCATCCGCGGATGCACACCCGGCAACACGGACATGACCGCGACTAGGACGAAGAGCGCGTGCAAGGTCCCGATGATGGCACCGCGCCACCATCCGGCGGCGCCCAGCGATTGAAAGATAAAAACGTAGATGAGCGAAAACGCCCAACCGAAGGTCAGGTGGACGATGAGTCCCCAGAGCTTAGCGCGATCGCGGTCGGGAGTGAACGCGCTGCCAAGTAGATAGGGCATGTTCATGCGCGTGAAGCCGAGGCTCTGCGTCGCGGCGCTGATTGTAGTCTCGACCAGTGTCGCAACGAATCCCCACAGCAGCCAGCTGCTCCAGTTCATGCCGCAGCCCTTCCTGAACCTTCACGGGCGGCACGCTCTTCGATGGCGAGGGCCGCGCTGATGACTCCGACGTGTGTGTAAGCCTGAGGAAAGTTCCCAAGTGCTTCGCCGGTTTCCGCCGAGACTTCCTCGGAAAACAGTCCGAGGTCGTTGTGGTATTGCAGCGCGCTCTCGAAACGCTCGCGGGCTTCCTCGAGGGTGCCTCCGCCGAGTGCAAGATGTTCAACGGCCCAGAATGCGCAGACGCCGAACGCGCCCTCGGGTGGGTTGCGCGGGAAGCGATAGAGCAGGCCGTCTCCGGCGCGAAGCTCGCGAACGACGCGGCGATAGGTGCCGAGCATGCGTGGCGAATCCGCCGGCTCGAATCCATACCAGGAAAGTAGAAGCAAGGTTGCGTCTACGTTTTCAGTCTCGAGCACGCTTACGTAGCTGTTGAGTCGAGGATCCCATGCGCGAGAGCCGATCTCGCGTCGGATATTTTCGCGCTCACGGCGATAGCTCTCGAGCGGCGCATTTTTGATCGCGCCCCGCTCGGCAAGCTTGATAAGGCGGTCCAGTGCGGTCCAGCACATCAGCTTCGAGTAGGTGTTGTCGCGACGTCCGGTGCGTGGCTCCCAGATACCTTCGTCGGGCAACCGCCAGCTCCTCGCGACTTGATCAGCGAAGCCGATCAGCGCTTTCTGCATCGTGCGATCGAGTTCACCTCCATCTTCTATGTAGTGCGACACCGAATCTATGACTTCGCCATAGACATCGAGCTGAAGCTGATGGCGCGCGGCGTTACCAACGCGAACTGGGCGCGAGCCGAGATAGCCTTTCAGATAGTCCAGGATCCGCTCGCGCGGTGAATGGCCACCATAGACGTTGTACAAAACCCGGAGACGGGGCTGGGTGAGACGGGTGGCGAGCAGGAGCCAATCGAGAAAGCTTTCGGCTTCGTCTTTGTATCCGAGGCCGAGCAGCGAGCGCACGGTGAAAGAAGCGTCACGCAACCAGCAGTAGCGGTAATCCCAATTTGCCGCTCCGCCAGGGATCTCGGGAAGAGAAGTAGTCGCCGCTGCGATGATCGCGCCGGAAGGCGAATATGCGAGGAGTTTCAACGTCGACGCGCTGCGCAGGACTGCGTCGCGGTACTTGCCGCGATAGGTACAACGCTCGGCCCAGTCGTGCCACCACTGGATCGAACGTTGGATGCGCTGTCCCATTTCGTTCCCCAAAGCAGGGAGGGTTGCGGGCGCAGTCTGGGAATAGCTCAGCGAAAAATCCAGATGCTCGCCTTGTTTCAGGCGGACACGCAGATGAGCGTTATCGTCAGCGTTCGTCATCGGCGCACTCGAGCGCAGAAAAAATGCACCGCGGCCGACGTCGAAACGAAAACCAAGACGTCCACAGTCTCGAATGCGAACGGAATCTCTTCCGTAATTGGCGCGCGGCCGGAAGAGCATCTCGATCTCGATCTCGCCGAGTGTGCATTCCACTCGGCGGATCAGTTCGTGTTCGGGCATCAGGTGGTTACGTTTGTAGGATTCGGATGCGACGGGCATCAAGTCGGTGAGAGTTGCAGATCCGTTCGCAGCGGTGAAGGTGGTCGCGAGGACATTCGACACGCCAACGTGTTCACGTTTTGTATCGGCAGCTTCGGTGGGAGCAATCGACCAGAAGCCGCCGCGATCATGGTCGAGGATGGCGGCGAAAATAGCCGGGCTGTCGAAGCGTGGCCAACAGAGCCAATCCACCGACCCAGCGCGCGAGACAAGCGCGGCCGAGCGGCAATCGCCGATGATGCCGTAGTCGGCAATTTTCGAGCGTTTGAGGGTCGCAGTAGCCACTTTGAGAGTAGATGGCTGGCCCGCGGCTGCACGATGCCTCGGCGGGCCTCGAATCCCACGCCGGAGTTGCCACCCAGCGGCTAAAGCCGTTCTTACACGCAGAGTTTCCCACCTGAAGGCATGGGCTGACGCAAACAACAACTTAAACCTCGGCAAGAGTACGGTGGACCAGATGCACGGAGATGGCTCCCTCGCCTACCGCTGAGGCCACGCGCTTTACGTTATTGGCGCGTACATCGCCAACCGCGAAAACGCCAGGAAAATTCGTCTCGAGCATTTGTGGGGGACGCGCCAGCGGCCATCGTGGAGACTCGTCAGCAGGATCGACGGTTGCGAGATCGCGTCCAGTGAGGATGAAGCCTTTGTCATCGAGAGCCACGCAACCCCGCAGCCACTCGGTACGCGGCGAAGCGCCGGCCATGATGAACACGTGAGCAATATCGTGCGTAGAACTCTTGCCGGTCGTCTTGTCCACCCAAGTGACGCGCTCGAGGTCAGCGTCGCCATGAAGGTCGGTTATCTCTGTCTCAAAGTGTATGTCGATGTTCGGATTCTCGGCGATGCGCTGGATGAGGTAGCGCGACATTGTTGCAGATAGATTAGAAGACCGGACCAGCAGGTGAACCTTGGCCGCGCTCTGCGAAAGAAAAACAGCCGCTTGTCCGGCGGAATTTCCGCCCCCAACCACAATGACGGGATCTTCCTGACAGAGCTGCGCTTCCATGTGCGTAGCGCCGTAAAAAATCCCGCGGCCCTCGAGTCGGGCGAGGTTCGGGATCTCCGGCCGGTTGTACTGCGCTCCGGTAGCGATCACGACGGCGCGCGCCGTAAGCTCTCTCCCATCGTCGAGGATGACGCGATACGGGCGCCGGTCGCAATCGAGCTTCACGATGCTGTGCGCGATCATCATCTTGGCACCGAATTTCCGCGCTTGGTGAATAGCGCGGTCGGCGAGCTCCTGCCCGGAGAGCCCGGTCGGAAATCCGAGATAGTTTTCGATCTTCGAGCTTGAGCCCGCTTGTCCGCCGGGAGCTTCGGTCTCTATTAAAAGTGTTTCCAGCCCTTCGGAGGCGCCGTAAACCGCGGCCGCCAGGCCTGCGGGGCCCGCGCCAACGATGATCAGGTCGTGCGTCTCGGAGTCCTGCAGCTCGGGATTCAATCCAAGACAGGCGGCAAGCTTCTGCGGGGAAGGGTTCCGCATGACGTTATTCACATTGCAGATGACCACGGGAATGTCGCTCATCTGGATGTGGAATCGATCGAGAAGTTCCTGCGAAAGCTTGTCGGTATCGAGATCAACGTAAGTAAAAGGATGACCGTTACGTTCGAGAAACTCGCGCAATCGCAACGTGGGCGCAGAGTGGCGCGAACCCATCAGGATCAGATTGCCCAGGTGCTCGCGGATGAGCGCGAGGCGGCGCAGAATGAAAGCGCGCATGATGATCTCGCTCAGCTCTACGTCGCGCGCGATGATGGTGCGGAGGGGCTCGCCCTCGATCTCGAGAACATCGCCAGGCGCGGTAACGCGGCCCAAGACCAGGCAACGGGCTGCCGAGAGCATGCTCATCTCGCCCGTGAATTGGCCGGGGGTATGGGTGGTGATCAGCCGCTCCTGCTCCATGCTCGGCTGGATGATCTCCAACCGGCCGGACAACAGGATAAAGAACGAGATATTCAGATCGCCAGGCTCGAACAGGACGTCGCCAGCATTCACCGACCTCACTCTGCCGTAGGGACGCGCACGGTCTATTTGCGCCGCCGTGAGAGATGGGAAGATCTGCGTGTTGGCGTCAAGTGCGCTTACCTGCGGTCTGGAGGACATAGGCTTCCGCTGGCGCCCCCGCCAGAATTCCTTACTATAGTCTGTTTTGTTTCTTCAGGCGGCAGCGGTGTTAGATTCGTGTGAGCGCAATAGGGTGCAGAACCAATGACTCACGACCGAACGCCACAAGAGGTGACCAGCGGGCGCATCGAGATCGAGCGCGATGGGGAGACTGCCTACCTGGAATACAGCTTGAGCGGAAACGTGCTGGAGCTGACGCATACGGAGATCCCGAAAAAGCTGCGCGGACTGGGACTGTCCTCTTCTTTGGCTGAGACCGCGCTGAACTGGGCGCGCGAGCAGAAGCTGAAAGTCGATATCATCTGCCCCAGCGTGAAGGACTACATAGCGAAGCACCCCGAGTATGCAGATCTGGTGATGCACTGAGCGGCGACATCAATGGAAAATGAACTCGAAAAGCAGGCCTCCGCGCGCGCCAGCCTGGCCTTTGTGAACGAGCGCGACATTGTCGGGCTGGGCACGGGTTCGACTGCCGCGTACTTTATTGAATTCTTGGGCGAGCGGGTGAGAGCAGGAATGAAAGTGCGCGGAGTGCCAACTTCCATTGCGGCGCAGCGATTAGCAGAGAAATGCGGAATCCCGCTGGTCGCGCTGGGCCAGGTGGAGCAAGTAAACGTCGATGTGGATGGTGCTGATGAGTTCGACCCTCAACTCTGCCTGATCAAAGGTGGGGGCGGAGCGCTGCTGCGCGAGAAGATCGTTGCGTCGGTGTCGAAGAAATTTATCGTCATCGCCGATTCAAGCAAGCAGGTCGCGGTGCTCGGGAAATTTCCATTGCCGGTAGAGGTGATCCCATTCGCCCAAACCGTGGTAGCGCGCCAAATCAGCGAGATGGGAGCGAAGGTCGTGCTTCGTACGACTGAAGCCGGAGCGGCGTTCACGACCGATGAACGTCACCACATCTTGGATTGCCATTTCGGCAAGATTGCCGATCCTGCTCGACTGGCGGCCGCACTCAGCGCGACTCCAGGCGTGGTGGAGCATGGACTCTTCATTAACATGGCGAGTGTGGTGCTTGTCGCGAAGGGAACTCAGGTCACGGAACTTCGTCCGCGTGCATAAGCATTGCGACTTTTTGGTTTTCCACGGCTCTTATTGACAGGAGACTTATGAAAGATCAAGTAGTTCTCATCACCGGCGCGAACGGTGGACTGGGGAATTCCGTCACGGAAGCGTTCCTCGCGGCTGGCGCAGTGGTGGCAGGCGTCTCGCCGAAAATCAGCCAGGCCGACTTTAAGAGCCAGAATTTCCACGCCTTTCCAGCGGCGATCACTGATCTCGCATCGGCGAAAAAATTAACGGACGCTGTCGTGCAGAAACTCGGGAAAGTAGACGCGCTGATCCATCTGGTCGGAGCGTTCGCTGGCGGCGTGTTCGTCGCCGACACGGACGATGCGATCTGGACAAAGATGCTCGACCTGAACCTGAACGCGGCTTTCCACATGCTGCGCGCGGTGGTGCCGCAGATGCGCAAGGCAGGGCGCGGCAGGATCGTCGCGATCGGAAGCCGCATGGCGGTGGAACCGCAGCCCGGCGTGGGCGCTTACGAAATGTCGAAGGCGGCTCTTGTCAGTTTGTTCCGCGCGACCGCGCTCGAGAACAAAGACGCGGGGATCAACGTGAACATCGTTCTTCCCGATACTATGGACACTGCTGTGAACCGAGCCGCCATGCCCAAAGCAGATTTTTCGAAGTGGGTGCCGACGGCCGACGTCGCGCAACTTCTGCTCGCACTCGCCGGACCGGCGGGCGCTTCTGTTACTGGTGCGGTGATTCCTATCTATGGGCGCGCCGCTTGATAGGAAGCCGCAAGTTTGGTCTTCTGGAGTAGGTTTCTTGATCACCCAATGTGCACACTGAGCTTCATCCCTGAACGGGATGGTTACCTGGTCGGCATGAACCGCGACGAGCAGATCGCGCGGCCGCCGGCGATTCCACCCGAGCGGCTTCCGATCACCGGCGGGTTTGCCATCTATCCGCGCGAGCAATCCGGCGGCACTTGGATCGCGGCCAACTCTCTCGGCATCACCCTAGCACTGCTGAACTGGTATTCCGCTCCATCGCTTTTTCCCAAGTCGCGAAGTCGTGGAGAGGTGATTCCCCGAGTGATCGCGGCTGAGGACTCTGCATCGGTTCACGATCAACTGATCAAGTTGGATCTACAAGGCACGTTGCCTTTTCGTCTGGTAGGAATCTTTTCCACGGAGAAGAAGATCACGGAATGGCGCTGGAATCAACGCATGCTCGAGATCCGGGAATTTCCCTGGGAGCGCCATCACTGGTTTTCTTCCGGGATTTCAGATGTCGATGCTGAAAAGATTCGCGGCACAGCGTGCTCCGCTTCAGCCCCGAACGGAAGGCCGACGCAGGGCTGGCTTCGCGAGCTTCACCGCTCCCACGAGAATGGGCCCGGCCCATTCAGCATCTGTGTGCATAGGCCCGAGGTGCGCTCGCTCAGCTATTCGGAAGTCATGTATTCCGGTGGCAAGCTCTCATTCCACTATCATCCACAACCACCCTGCGAGTTGATGGGAACCTCGAAATAGATGAAGGTTGTTGCGGGCGGCAAGAATCATTCCTTCCCAGCCTTTGCCCTCGCATCCAGCTTCCCCACCTTTGCTTCGGGGTTGAGAATACAAACTGCGAGTGCGCTGTTGGTGAACGGGCAACTCAGATTGGCCGGCCGCCTTGCAGTCAACACCCAAGTCGCGCCGAGTCTTCGGAGAGCTTCCTGATTCTGAATGTCGCCGCTAGCCTGGCTCTCTGTTTTCCAGCGAGATGCAAGGAACGGAAAAAGCGCGGCCACTCCTCCATCCTTGATGCGGTCGGCGAGTGCGTCGCGTTCTGCATAGGCGCGGAAGCCGACTCTGCCCTCGCCACGTTGGTCCATGTAGTCGGCGTCCAACGCAAAGCGAGCGTCCTTCGGCGTGTTGGAACGGACCCAATCAAACCCTTCGCGCCACGGATCGTTAGAAAGTTCCCAGGGCGCCTCGATGTGTGCACTTGCTGGGAACGATCTTCGTTGTATGGAAAACATCGTGAGCGTAACAATCGCTAAGAGCACCAAGAGAACCGCTGGTTTCTGCCTCAGAAGTGTCGTCAACACAAGGTTCACCGCCAGCAGGAACAGCAAAATGTAGATCAGGTGGAAGCTGCGCATCGGTTGGAACTTTGCGAAAGCAGCCATCGCCGGTACCCGGTCGATCATGAACGCCAGCAGAAAGAAAAACGTTCCATACAACGAGATTGCAAGTGCGCAGTCGCGCAGCTTGGGACTTCTCACTTGTTTGCTTAGGCCCAGGAACGCGAAGATTGCGAGCGGGATGATAACGCCGGCGAGCTCGTACCATTTCCAAGTCGAAAGAAAAAAGTAGGGGCGCGTCAGCAGCGCTGCGCGGTAGCTTGGGTTGATGGCGAACCGGCCACCCAACGCGAGCGAGGTGCTTATCGTCGCAATCGCAACAAAGGCGAGGATGATAAGCCAACGCCATCGCCGTTCCTGTACGGCAACGAGTGTTATCAGGAATGCTGCTCCAAAAAGAGCCATCAACGGATGCAGCAGCACCGCGACGAAGAGGAACAGCAGCCCTACCCCGTATCGTTTGTTGAGTGCAAAGTACACGCACCACAACAGAACGGGAGTAGAGAGAGACCGGCTCGTCAAATAGGGATCAGAGATCAGCAGGGAGGAGTTCGCAACCGGTAACGTGAGAAGCGCGGTGATCGACGCTGTACCAAAAAGGGCAAAGGAACGGTCTTGGAAACACAGCATGCAGATCTTCCAGCACGCCGCCAGGAAAACTGTCAGTGCGGTCAGGTACCAGCCAAGCAATACGTACGTGAGCGGCAGGTGAACCAGGCGGGCGGAGAGTGCCACCCAACCTGAAAATACGGAGAGCCGTGCGGGCGCGAGAAAGAAATCGGATCCTCCCGCATACATCGAGTGATCGAGCTGCCTTTTTACAGCGGGGATATAGACCGCGGCGTCTTCACTGAAAGGATGATAGCCATGGATGACAAGGCCGAGGAGCGCGAATCCGAACGAGAACAGCCATGCTTCGTGACGCCGCGCCGGTTGCTCAGATCGAATCCGAATTTTGATGGACGATGCTTCGTGTTCCAACAGGGCGCCGGGCATCAGTACGTCACCTCCGCGCGAATTTCACGGAGCATAAACATGCAATTTTAAGCAGCACGTGGAAGCTGCTCGCTTGCACGTTCTGCGGGGGCCTTCTCCTCGTGGTATTCCATTTCCGCGTTCACCGCCCAGATGTTCGATTGATCGGTGCGGCCGGAAAGGATGTTGTCGACAGCGGTCATGGCCGTCAGCATCGAATGGTCCTGGTTGTTGTACTTGTGCATCCCATTTCTGCCCACCAGGAACAAGTTTTTATATTTCTCGATATAAGCGCGCAGCTCATCGAAGCGCTCGTATGCCCCGAAGTACGCAGGATAGGTCTTGGGCATGCGGATCACCGTGGCATCGAGCACGTCGCCCTCGTGGATGATGCCGATCTTCGCTAGCTCCTTCGCGGCGAACGCCGACATCTCCGCATCGGACATCTTCCAGAGCGGATCGGACTCGTAGCAAAAATATTCGACCCCGATCCAGACCGTCTCCGGATCGCGGACGAGGTGCGGACTCCAGTTGTTGAAGATCTGCAGTCTGCCAGCCACAACCTCCGGCTCCTGTATGTATATCCAGTTGTCGCGGATCAGGCCATTTCCATTCCCGTTCCCGTTGCCATTGCCATTGCTGTGACCATTGCTATGGCCATTTCTCCCGTTCTTCTCCACCACTACCAGCTTTTTGACCAGGAGACCAACGGTAATGAAATCGCGATACTGAAGGTTGTCGCTTATGTCGCGCACCTCGGCAGGGACTTCCCCATCCAGGGCGTTTATCAACTCCTTGATGGGCATCGTGGAAAAGAAGTAATCACCGCGGATCCTGTGCATCGTTCCGTCCCGGTCTTTCGCAACGACAGCCACGATCCGATCGCCATCCGTTTCTATGGATGCGACCTGCAGCTCGGTGTGGATCTCGCCTCCCATCCTCTTGATTTTGCCGGCGACGATCTCCCAAAGCTGTCCGGGGCCAAGTTTCGGATACATGAACTGCTCGATCAGAGACGTCTCCACCTCTTTTTGCCGAACGTCTTTGCCGCGGGTGAACAATTTCTTAAGCCCATGTGCGATCGTCTTGGTGATGGAGAGACCTTTGATCCTTTGCGCACCCCATTCCGCGCTTATCTGGTCGCACGGAACGCCCCAGACCTTCTCGGTGTAGGACTTGAAGAACGTCTGGTAAAGTTCGCGGCCGAATCGGCTAATAAAAAATTGCTCAAGATTATCGACGTTCCTTGGAGGAAACAATGCAATCCGCAAATAACTGAAGCCGATCTTTATAACCCGGACTAAACCTAGGTTCCGCAAGGTCTCAACATTCAGCTGGATCGGATACGAGAAAAATTTTCGCAGAAAATATATTCGTGAGCTGCGCTCGCGGATGAGCATGACTGCATCGCCATTTGCGGAGGGAGCCTGCGCGGGAATCTTTCTCTCGCTTCGCTGGTATGCGATGGTTTGCCCAGGGGTTATCCCCGATTGCAGCGGCATATGTTGCAGCCACCAGTCCATGACGCGGTCACTCTTCGAAAAAAAGCGGTGGCCACCGATGTCGATGCGGTTCCCTTTGTATTCCACCGTTCGCGAGATGCCGCCCATGTACGTGCTTTTTTCCAGCACGATGGGATGAATGTCAGAGCGTGTAAGGAACTCGTAGGCCGCCGTGAGCCCCGCGGGGCCGGCGCCGATGATGACAGCGACTTTCTTCTTACTGGTAAACTCGATTTGCGGTGTCATCTGGCATGATCCTCGACGGTGAGTTGCAGGCCAGGAACGGACCGTCCGCCGCCAACCTGGTAATAAAAGACTTCGCCGTGGCAAAGTGGAGTGAAGCCGCGAATATCTTGGCTGCCTGGGTAAATAGGGACTTTGTGCACAGCGATCCCGTCGGCCCTAAGTTTCTGCAAGAGCCAATTGTTTGGAGTGGTAGCAATGAAGTATTCGTCTTGCACATTCTGCAGACTGTGCAGCGGGACGATGGGCACGGGGAAAACGTTGCGACCAGACCAAAGGTTCTGTTCCGGCGAATCCTCACCTTTGTATTCTCGGATCGCCGTGAAATCGACGGGAAATATTATCCGCCCCCGCAGCCGTGGCGAGTAGTAATTCAGCGGTAGTACCAACAAAGAATCTGAGACGACCACTGTGTCTGCCCATGGCGGGATCCGGTCACGTACGCGGAACAGTGCGGTGCGCTGGTTGATCCAATCGGAAGCGAAGACAGCTTCCCGTGTCACCACCCAGCCCAGAAGGATCAACAGCACAAGAGCTGTTGCGGCGGCGCTGCGGGCGAAAAGTTTGTACAAGATGACGGCAGCGGCGATCGCAAATCCATAACACAGCGGCAGAACGAACCGTGGGCTTAACATGCCACCGCGCACCAGCGCGATGAAATAGGCGATTACGGGATACAGCATCTGAAAAAAAACGGCGACGGCCTCGTGTCTAGGCAAAACCGGGGGCATGAACCGGCGTTTGCGTTCGTAGAGGTAGATTCCCAGGCCGGCGCAGATCGTGACCAGCGCGGGCAAAAAGATGGCTTCCAGCATCTGCTCGTAGCTGTCGTCGATTGCGCGGAACCTCACCTTGTTCCACGCGTGCGGGCTAAAGGTGGCGATCGCGTGGTTGATAAGCGGCAGATAGAAGTACAAGGGAACTGCGCCGATGGCTAGCGCGAGGCAGACGCGGTAATCGATTCTGCGGCGTTCGAGCGTGCGCACGAATTCGCCGGCCGCGATCGGAAAAAAGGCGAGCACAGCGAAATAGTTGGAAGAGATCCCCAACCCCAAAGCTATGGCCATCACTGCGGCTGCGCGGTTCGGGTGTCGGCCCTCAATCGTCCAGCGCCAGCTCAACAGGCTCAGCATCGCGAATCCGAGTGTCAGCGCGTAAGAGCGGCTCTCGTACGAATACTCGAAGGCAGCAGTCGCCATGAAGAAAAGCGTTCCTACGGCAGCATAGGTAACCGGCAGTCGCTTCTTCAGGAAAAGATAAAGACAGACTAAGCCCAGTCCGGAGGCGAGGATTGCGGGCAAACGGACGGCGAGTGAGCTGTCGCCGAAGATGCGCATCGACCACATCACCAGGATGTGCGTCAACGGAGGATTGGGGTCGATCCCATTAGCCAGGGCATGCCAGATAGCGCGAACGCTATTCAACTTGGCGGTGTAGAACGTGATGAACTCGTCAAACCAGAGCAGCCGGATCGAGGCCTGCGTGATCGTGATCGCCAAGTAAAGGGCAGAAATTCCCAGCAATACGCGAAGGGAATTCCGGTTTAAAGCGTCAATGAGCCTCGATAACCGAGAGCGCGCGGGGAATTGCAATGGCGCATCTTGTTGTTTCGGCGCATAGATTACCGGAGTTGTGGTGAGCGGCGTTGACATTTAATACGGGACCTTGCACTACGATGAGAGTAGTCATCGAGAAGTGGGCACTGTGTCACGAACGGCAGCAGATGACGTCGTACTCGCGACCTGCGCTGCGGTGCTGGTGCCAATTTCCGCCAAAAAAATCGCGGCGCATGAACCTCTGCAATTTCGGCGCGAGCTGACTTACCGTTACAACACTGCGCGAGCGCATCCATCCGGCATGTCTCCGGCGCGCGCTCGAATCCCGGAATTGGATGGACTCCGTGGCTTGGCGATCGCGGCGGTGATGTGCTTTCACTCTGCCTTGTACTTCCCTATCGCAGGGGCGACGAGAAGTCTGTTCTTGTTTGGCTGGTCAGGCGTCGACCTCTTTTTCGTGATCTCAGGTTTTCTGATCGGCGGCATTCTGGTCGATCAACGCGAGGCAGGAAATTATTTCAGTGCCTTCTACTTGCGCAGGTTCTTCCGCATCGTCCCGGTTTACTTCGCTGTTCTTGCTGCCTACGGGTTTGCGTGGAGCATGGATGGGGCGATCCGACCCACCCTTGCGCGGGCGGTGGGCAGCCCCATGCATTGGTATACATACCTCAGCATTACCAACAACTTTCAGATAGCGAAGCAGGATTCAATGGGATTTTTTCTGCCCGTGAGCTGGTCTTTAGCGATCGAAGAACAGTTCTATCTCACACTGCCATTGCTTGTTTGGCTGGTGGCGCCCAAACATTTTCCGAAAGTGGTCGGGACCCTGATTGTGGCGGTGGTGTTGTTGCGCGCGAGTTCTTGTTGGTACGAGGTGGTCACGCAGAATCAGGCGTATGTGCTTCCATGGTTTCGCGCCGACGCGCTGTTGATGGGAGTGGGTTGCGCACTGCTGGTTCGCAATAATCGAGCGGTAGAGTGGATGCGCTCACACCGCGCACTACTCCTCGGAGCGCTAGGGGTTTTCGGCTTAGCAGTCATCGTTACGGGAACGCACTTGCCACATTGGACAGCAAGCCCGAAATCTCCGCTGATGACGGTTGGGCTCACGCTCGTCGCGCTCATGTACGCGGCCCTTCTGCTTTTCTCGATCGTGCACCCTCCAGCAGCTTTGTCTCGCGCACTATCTCTACGACCACTGCAATGGATCGGCAAGGTCTCGTATTGCGTATACCTGGTGCATCAAGTCGCATTCGCGGCAGCCACGGTGCTCATCCTGCCGAGTTTGGAACAGTGGTTCCCGCGCGGCGCGCCATGGATAACCCTGTTCGCCGCACTCGCAGCGATCATTTTGATCGCACAAATTTCCTGGGTGATCCTGGAGCGTCGGATGATCCGGGTAGGGCACCGCTTCGATTTCGAGCCTAAACCGGAGATGGGGCAGCCAGCCCTAACGTTGGTGCCGCAGGGCGCGACGCAGCTTAGGGCTGCTGAAGAGTGAAGACGCGCACGTAGTCAAAAGAGCCGGTGTAACCGGAGCCTCCCATCGAAACCAGCCCTAGACGCGCCGAGGTCCCGAGGTGGTGGTCCCAGGTGGAGCCTCGCTCCCAGTGAATCCCGTCATGGCTGGAGTAAGCGGTGTAGCTTTCGTGGTCGCTGAAAACGTGCCGCGCGATGCGCAGAAAAGTTGAATCGGCGGGAGATGAGACGGCAGACGTCCCGTACTTAGGGTATGCGTTCTGGACAGGTGCCACTCGTTTCCCGAACTCGATCTGGCGAGTGCCATGGATCGCAACTTCCACCAGCTTCACATAATTGGCGTCGTCGCTGTAAATGATTACGCCGCTTTGCACGTATGGGAGAGAACCCGTGGCGGGCACGTTCGTGCTCAGCTTGACCTCCAGCAGAACATCGGAAGCCGGTAGCCACTCGTTCAAGATGGAAGCGAGAGTGCCGCTTTGCAGCTCCGCGTTTTGCGTGTTGAACAAAAAGGAACCGTTAGTGATGGAGTAGCTCGACGTCGAAGGCGGGCGGATCCAGCTCCACTGACTCGACAGAGAAGTGCCCTCGAATTCTTCTGAAGATTGCTGGACTAACGTTCCCGGCGAATCCATTCCTTGCTCCAGATCTTCTGCCGAGCTTCCGCTGACGAGCGCGGGCGCGGCTTCTACGACGTCGCTCGGTCCCGCACCGCCGCGTGCTACCGGCCAGCCGTCGATCCAATCCAAACGATCCATCAGTGCGGGGCGGCGCGTGAGGCTTCCATTCAAATAGGGATGATTCACATCTATCGCGTGATAGATGATCCAATCCTGGCCGTTCGCGTCGGTGACCATGGTGTTGTGGCCCGGACCCATCCAACGATTGCCATTCATGGCGAGCACAGGAGTGCCGCCCACGCGAGCATCAAGCAACGGCGCACCCTCCGCGTCTATGTAAGGTCCCAGCAGATTCGGTGAGCGCCCAGCAAATACGCTGTATCCGGTGAGGGGCCCACGGCAGCAGTCGCTTGCTGAGGCAAGCAGGTAAAAATAGTCCCCGTGCTTCACGACGTAGGCGCCCTCGTACCGATCGGACACCGTGATCTGCACTTCGCTCGCAGGTACAGAGGTCACGCCGTCGGGCGACAGTTGCCGCGCAGCGATGCCGCCGCCAAAGCTACCGAAAAAGATGTAGCGCTGCCCTGCGTCTTCAACCACTTCAGGATCGAGAGTCCAGCGACTCGGGCCGGAAGGCTCAATCACCGGGTTAGAACTTGCGGACCACGGCCCCGTAGGAGAGACACTTGTGGCCACAAAGATCGCGCTACCGCCCAGTCCGATATTGGTATTCGAAGCGGCGTAATAAAGATGATAGAGACCGCCGAAAAACTTTATCTCCGGCGCCCAGATACTCGCGCCCGATGCGATCCATGAAGGCGCTTGTTGAAAGACATCACCAACATGGGTCCAGTTCACAAGATCTGAAGACTTGAATATCGGAAGCCAATGAATGACGGATCCCTCATAAAGAGGGTCGGTGGTGCAGTATAGATACCAGTTTGGATCGGAGGGGTCTTGCTCGCGAATGATTGTGGGATCGGCGCAGCTCTCGACGGCTTGGCCGCTCGCGGTGACCATCCTCAATGGGTTCTTGTACTGGCCGGACGGAAGCGGCGCGGGGGCAAGGGTGGGTGCTGCAAACGCTGCAAACCGCGGCGAGGATGTGCCGGAACATCCGGAAAGCAGCAAGCAGCAGATCGCGGCACAGACAAGACGCATCGATGCGCGATTCTAGGAACTCAGGAGAGCATAGGACATCGGTACAACGCCCGAGGCTCAGGCGAAAATTACCTGTGCCGCGATCGCATACACGTGTTCCTTTGAATCTCAGAGTGACGGTGCGATTATTCAATGAAAGAGGATTTGAACCTCCGACCCTTTGGCACCGAATCAGCTCAAGATAATGCATGTTGTTGATTCGCTTAGCTTGGTTGATCTAATGAGACGGCCTTGTAACCTGAAGCTGACCGGGTCATTCGGGTCAAGGGCGACGGCCTGGTTGTAGTCTTGGATTGCGCGATCAAATTCGCCCTTTGACGCATAGCAAAGTCCACGGTTCCTAAAAGCGCGCGCGTGCTTAGGTCTGAGAAAGGCATCTCTGTCGAACTCTCGGATGGCGCGATCGAACAACCCCTTTTCGAAATATGCGACCCCGCGGTCGTAAATCGCTTGCGCATAGTCAGCATCGATGCGGATGGCGCAATCCAAGTCTCGTAAAGCTAGATCCAATTCACCCTTGCTGCAGTAAGCTGCTCCACGACCTTTGAAAGCCCTCGCGTCGTTTGGATCAAGAAGCAGTACCTCGCTAAAATCCGCAATCGCGCGATCGTAGTCCTTAATTTCGCCATAGGACTCTGCCCGATTTCTGAGGAAGAGTGGGTCTTTCGGTGCCAGGCTGATAGCCCGATCGAAATCCTCGATCGCGCGGTGGTGTTGCCCTTTGCCAGTGTATGCTCCGGCTCTTGTGTTATAGGCCAGCGCGTAATTGGGATCTATTCGGAGAGCTTCAGCGCAATGCTCCATAGCACGATCGTAATCAACCGAGCAAACGCAGCGCCAACCCTCCTCGTTAGCTAGATCACGCCTCCACGTCGTGATATGGCCTGTGAAAACAGCTCTCATAAACCGCAGAAGCTTCAACCTGGCAATCATCAGTCTCTCTTCTTCTCCGTCGCAGACCGCCTCCGGTCAAGTGTGCTTCACTGGCATGGATTGGGACGGACGCTTGGGGACAAGTTGTTGGCAATTGAGCCGTCTCCCGCAGTTGCCCACCAGAATGGGCCGTCCGTTTGCTCCGAATCGGTCAGGTCCCACGTCCACAATATCCAGCCGTTGATTCCCACACCGCAGGACTGTACCTGCCAGTCAACCAGCGCCGAGGATGCTTGCGCCTTTGTCGTAAACTGCGATTCAAGAACTCCGAATTCGCCCAATACCACCGGCTTGTCAAGGTGCCCGGCAAAACCGAAATTCTCCGCGTATTGTGCCATAGTGAGCTCGCCAGCGATGGGATACGCAGAGAGATTGACGAAATCTGCGCTCGAATTGGCGATTGCTGGGTAGGGATTGATGAGGCGCGGATCGCCGATTCGATACGGGTTCGGTCCTTGTGCGGCGAAGAACCCCACAGTCACTAGAGCGCTAGGATCTACCGCGCGGATTGAGCTACGCACCTGATCAGTCCAGTACACCAGCGCGTCATCCATCATCTGACGTCGTGCAACCGGATCCGACATATCGTATTCCTTCCCGTTGGCGGTGGTCACAGGTGTATTCAAAGTGAACGGGGGAAAATTCGAGTCGAACGATAGCTCTTCGCGGATCTGATACGCGAAGACCGCGTCCATGGGAGCATTGTGCGATACGAGCGATTGGATCAGATCACGCCAGAAGTTCTGGTTCGCTTGAACTCCACCGCGGGTTAGGTAGTGTACGTTGAAGTTGGCGAAGGTAGCACAACAATACTGGTCTAATAGCTGCGCGTAGGTGCCGAAGTCGGGCGTGGAGTCGGCGGTAAGAATGACTTGAATTCCGTGGCTCTTCGCGCGACTCAAAAAATCCGCAAGATTTGCGACGTAGGCAGGATTCAGGCCGCCACTCGTGTTGCCGATCGATACATTCACGCAGCATCCGTTCATCCACACCCTGGTAACGTTGTAACCAAACGCTTGCATTTCAGCGAGCGCCTGCTCGGAGCGCGCGCCGTCGTAAGCTCCTACGTTGAAAGTGGTGTGGTAGGTGGTAGCGCTTCCGTCTACACGGGTCTCAGGCCCTAGCCGGACGTAGTTATTGCCGCGTGGCACGAATTGAGTGCCCGCGACCACGTCATAGAATTCGCCCACACCGTTCACGGTGCGGACTGCGATGCGGTGCCGCTCGAACAGGGTCACGTTGGCTGTTCCCGACTTGGATGGCTCGGCGTTCGAGATTGCTGTAACCGTGATGCTCACATTCGCCGGCAGCGTGTTCGGCGCAAAATATCTGCCCAGCGACGTGATGGTGCCGTTTGTGCCATCTCCGCCTGAAACGCCATTCACTTCCCAGTTCACTGACGTGTTGGTGGTGTTGGAAACGATGGCATTGAATTGAATCCAGGTGGTCGTCTGCAATTGCGTAGAGTTGGGAGAGACCCTCACTCCCACCGGCAGCGGAAGAGGAGGATTCCGCAATTCTACCTTTGGCTGCGGAGCTGAGATGGTGCACGCTTGAAGCGCCAAAACAGCCAGCAGCGAGAGCGAGAGAAGAAGGTAAAGATCCGACTTCCGGGTGCTCTTACCTCGCGTGATGGGAATCCCCAATTGTGCTTTCATCTGCTCCTCCTTTAAATCACTTCGAAAATGCGTGCGGTAATGCCGTGGTCAACCATGGAACGTAAGTGATCAGCAGCACCACTGCCCCGAACACAGCGATTATCGGCACCACGGACCGCAGAACTTGGGGCACTGGCTTCTTGAATCGTGTGGAAGCAAGTATGAGATTCAGTCCAACCGGCGGAGTCAGGTATCCGAGTTCCAGGTTCGCCAGGAAGATGATCCCCAAGTGGACAGGGTCTATCCCGTAGGCAGATCCAAGCACCACCAGAAGCGGGACCTGAACAACGATCGCTGAATAGATGTCCATTAGGCAGCCGATCACCCACATAAAGAGGTTGAGCGCCAGCAGGAACACCCATTTCGAATGGATCGCAGCGGTTATCCACGACATCGCGTGGTCAGTGACTTCCGCATCCACCAGAAAATTAGTAAACCCCAGCGCGACACCCAAAATCAGGAGCACGCCTCCGATCAGCGAGCCGCAGTCCACCATCACCTTCCGCACGCCTCGCCGCAGGTCCATGTCTTTGTTGATCCAGACCTGCGTGACCAGTGCGTACAATGCCGTCAACGCTGCGGCCTCAACTGCGGTCGCCATTCCACTGATCAAGGAAATCAGCGCGACGAAGGGCAACATCAACTCCCATTTCGCCTCCCACACGGCGCCCTGAATTTCACGCCAACTCGGCCTCACGCGTCCGGGAACTTTCTTGGATTTGAGCATCCCCCACGCCGCCGTCGCGCCAACCAGGATCACACCCGGGATCGCGCCTCCCAGGAACATCTGCTCCATCGGGATCCGCGCTACTACCGCGTAGAGGATCAGCGGAAGGCAGGGCGGGAACAACATTCCGATTGACCCGGTGCCCGTGACCAATCCCAGAGCATCGCGGTCAGAGAATTGCGCCTCTTTCAAAAGCGGCATCAACAATCCGCCCAGTGCCAGGATGGTCACACCCGAGGCGCCAGTGAACGAAGTAAAAAAAGCACATACCAAGACCGTGACCAATGCCGGTCCGCCCCGGATACTTCCGAAAATCGCGTCAAACACTCGGATCAATCTTCGCGGTGCGGTTCCTTCCGCCAGGAAGTAACCAGCCAAGGTGAACAATGGCAGTGTTGGAAGCGACGGATTGACGACGAGCGAATAGTGCGCGATGGGAATGGCGGCGATCGGTTGGTCGAGCTTCCAGAACAACAACAGAGCGGTTCCGCCCAGCAGCACAAAAGCAGGCGCGCCAAGCAGGCCTGCACAAGCGAGCACGATGAGCCCTGCCATAGCCAGCGACGACGAACTTCCAAACCAAGCCGCTGCACAGATTCCGGCTGCCAGCACCAAGGTTGCAGCTCTTCCGACATTGTGGGAAGCAGACTGATGTAAAAGCCGAACTGCGATCGCTAGAAATCCGAAAGGAAAAGCAAGCTCGAAAAGCCAAACCGGCAGGTGATAGACAAGGAAATGTCCCGACTCGCGCTCAGTCACCAAGAATTGATAGCTCGCGAATGCAAGGCACGACGCAACCGCAACCGATACTGCTCCGCGGAACACCCTCGATGCCGCAGCGGTTTTGGCGGGCAAAAGTTTGTCCAGCGTGGAAAGCGGTAGCAGCTCATCTTTGCGCGCCGCGATCGCGGCCCCGATCATCCCCAAAATCAGAACCAGGTGCTGCACCACGGAAGCATTCCCCGAGAGACCGGTATGAAGGGTCTTCCGCAGCAGAGTCTCGAGTAACGGCAACACCATCATGAGCCCGAATGCGATGCTTAACGTCAAGTCCTCGAACCGATGCAGCCCGGGCCGGATCCGTTCAATGAAGCTCGCCCGCTGCGCGACCATGGACAACCCTTGCGTGCTCATTTTCTGTCCTTGTTAGCGCTCTGTCCTCTGCTGCGGTATTCCTGCACCACCCGTCGTACTTGATCGAAAGCGTCGGCGGGGACGATGGCGCCGCGGATCTCCGGGTAATACGCCTCGGCCGCTGACCTCCATTCATCTTCCAACGCTTTCGGCACCGCGTGGACTTGTAATCCTCGTTGCTGCATTGCTTTGACTGACTCTTCTCCCTCGATCTGGCTTTGGCTCTGTATGGATTCCCCGGTTGTTTCTGCAGCCGCCAGCATCGCCTGCCGGGTTTCTTGTGGAAGCGATTCCCAGGACTTTTTAGTGACCACGATCGCTCCCACTAGCGGTACCCAGTTCAGCTCCAGCATATGAGGAGTGATGGAGTAGAACTGTCCTGATAAAGCGGAAGGGAAGCGTGGGCACGGCATCGATCATCCCTGTTTGCAGCCCGGTGAAGGTGTCGGTGTATTCGAGCGGAACCGGCTGAAAGCCGGCGGCTTTCATCACGTCTGCCTGCGCAATATCGCCCGCAGCTACAAACATCTTCATGGTTCTGAAATCGCTCGGGCGGTATCCTGGCCGCTTGGTGAACATTCGCACCCATCCAGCATCGCCCCAGAACAGCACCACGAAACCTTTTTCGAGCAGACGTTGTTCTAGCAGCGGACGCATACGCTCCCGCACATAGCGCGCTTCTTCGAGGGAGCGGTACGCCATCGGGATCTTCTGCAGAGCGCCCACCGACGAATCGATCTCCGCGAGGCCCGGCACAGTCAGCATCGCCGCCTGAAGCTGACCGACTCGCATGCGACGCACCATCTCCGCCTCGCCACCCATCGTTCCATCGGCATAAATGGTGAGATTGATCCCTCCCCCCGGCGCCTTTCGCCATTGCTCCGCCATTCCTAACAGCAAGCGGTGATACGAAGTTCCCTTGGGGACGAGTGTTCCCATTCTCATTCGGGTCTGGGCCTGCGCTGGCAGGGCGAAACCCATCACAATAGTGACCGTGAAGATTGCGCACGTATGGGTCGGCAACGATCGAAAATTCATCGTGACTCCTTTTGCGCCGCTGAGCTGTTGGTAGCCGACTGATCCCCAGGGTCCAGCGAGCCGACGAACAATTCGTCTTCCCGCGATAAGAGCCAGCGCGCCCGCCGCTGATATATAAGGTTGGCCAGCCGCCACTCCGGACGTTGATCCGCGTCTATAGCCAAAGCTTGTTTAAGGAGCGAGTCGAATTGACTGCGGTCTTGCTTTTGCACCGTAACCGCTTCAGCAAGCGCAACGTAATGCGAGGCCATTTGCCCATGGCTCAACTCGACCGCGCGCTCAAAATGGGAACGGCAACGCTTTGCAAAATCGGCCCTCGAGTCCGGACGTGCTGGCTCATATGAGATAAGGAAGCCATCGATCGCTCCCGCTCCATAGTCCGGATCCAGCGCCGCCGCGCGATCGATCAGAGCTTCCACCTGCGGCTGTTCGGCTATTGTCGCAGGCTTCTCCTTGGAGACTCCGATCACTGCTGCCCATGAAACCGCGGTCCAATACGCCGCCGGCACTTCATTTTTGTGAAGCACTGCCGCAGCAGCTCGCGGGTCCTGGCGCAGCTTGTCTCCGAAGCCAGGGTGCTGTGCCTCTAATGCTCGTAGTCCGTAATCGCGGCCACGGACATAGAGCCTGCGCGCGCGGTCACGAAGTTCTGTTGCGCGTGCGATGTCGGTCGCTTCCAGCTCGTCAGCCTGCTCCTGCACGTAAACGTAGGAGTACTGCGTGAAGCCGCTCGACGCAGCGAAGAGCAATCCCTGGTGCTTTGGACTTTCTTCGAGTAAGCCTTCGATCAGCTTCAGGCTGAAGGGAAGCGCTGCCCCCACCAGCTCAGGGTCGTTGTCGGAAGCGTAGTTGGTGCCACTTTTCGCCAACGAATCCCCAAGCTTGTTGATGGCATATTGCTTCACCGAGCAGCCGTTTGTGAGCAGCACCATTATCGCGAGGCAAGCTGCTGTTAGACGCGACATCGCTTGGTTTTTCATGACTGCGTTCTCCTCCTGCTCCCTAACGTTCCTCGGTGCGTTCAACCGTCTTCCCCGTCGCTGCTTCCGCTGTCGCCAGCAGCTCCTGATAGTTGCCCTTGTCCAGATGGAGCAGTGCATAGTGTCCTGAATTGGGCGCATCTTCGTACTGGATAGTCAGGTAGTGTTTTTTCGAGCGGCTTAAAATGAACCACGGCGAGATCAAGATGGCTTGTACGTAACGAGGCTTTGAAGTGCGCTCGTAGAGCAGGTGCTTGATCTGGCTGAAGGGAACAGTGAGTTCCGGCGAGCCCAACTTGTCTTGAAACGTGACCTGCTTCGTGCCAATGTTGAAGTTCAGCGTGCCTTTTACGTACTCACCTTTCTTGGTCCCAGTCGGGCTCTTCAGAAATTCAGTGTGGTCGTAGCTCTGGGCTACAGTAAGGGTGGCGGCGAGCAGCGTGAAGATCACCCAGCTGATTGATTTGAGTGATGTTGCTTTGAGGCTCATATTTTTCTCCTTGTTGATTTCTGGTGCCTGGTACGTGTTGAATATCCGGTCCCAACTGTGATCTCCCACCATGAAGTTCACATCGCCATCGTGGTGAGAAAAATGGATGCGTCGCGCTCGCCGAAACCACGCGAATCGGTTCAGCACGCTGCGGCCAGTGTGAAACTGGGCATGTACCGAACTTACGGCGGCGGCGATCACCGTTATCTCGAGTAACAGTTCCAACCGAAGCCATCCGCGAGTCAGCACGGCGAGCACACCTGCCTGCATCAAGAGCGTGGGAAGCAGCGCGAATAAGCTGTCGTGCCGTCCCGACCCGTACAGGAATTTGTCCGACAAGCTGGTTTTGGAATCCGGGTACAGCGAGTGGTGCCCGCCGACGTGGAATCCATACGTTGGGCTGCTCGGGAAATGCGAACTCCAGTGACCTAGCCAGATAGTCAGCGTCGTCAGGTAATAGTTGCCGATGCCGGCCAGAAGAAAAGTCGCGGTCCGATTCATGCGTCAAGCCCCTTCATGGCGAAATCCTCGTCGGTGTAGGTGCCGAGCAGCCGGTCCCACACGAACTCCACCACACCGAAATTCTTGTTGGGCTGTTCGTGATGAAGGCGATGGAGATTTTGCCGGCTTCGGAACCATTGGAACCGCCGCAACGCGGAACTCTCCAGGTGGTACTGCACATGCAGAAACACGTGAGCCGCCAGCGACACCAGAAACGACGTCGTGACCACGATCGCCAAAACCCGCGGCAGCAGCCCGAAAGCGAGCAGCGCACAGGCGGCGATCGGCGCTAGGTAGAAGACGGTCAAGCTCTCGTCCTCCTGGATGTAGGCCGGGGCAGTAAAAATGCTGCTGTAGATAGCGTGATGATTACGCAAGTGGGCGCGGAACATCGTCCCGCCGGACCTGCGATGACCCAGCCTCGCGTGGAGCACCATCTGGATCAAGCATGCAAAGTAATGCGTCCCGATCACCGCCGCTCCGTACTCTGCGATCTTCAAAATCATGGGTCCTCGCGTTCGCACTGAAAACTCGTGCTGCAGGCGCAAGGTATGGCCGGAGGCAGATCCGCCGCAAGCGATAAGGAGCGGCATTCGTCGTTTGCCGCCGTTCGTCGCCTTATGTCTGCTCGAGCAGGCAATCTGCATGGATTCCGAGGGATGGGCCGCTTACCGGCAGGAAGTACGACATAGTGCGGCAAACCCCTTGTTGACGGGCTTTACCGCTTGCGGAGCCGTTACACCGCTTCTAACCTGAGCTGGTCATGTTTGCAGCTTTCGTCAGGAAATACGCGTCGCGGTCGATGTGCATCAGCGCCATTGTTATGGCCATGATGTTCGAATCCTGCGGGCCGCAAATGTCGGTCTATCCGCTGTTCGACCGGCAGGACGTCGTGACGGATCCCACCATCGAGGGGCACTGGACTACTAAAATCGATGGCGATAGCCCGGTCCATTGGCAGGTGATGCTGCGAAAGGACGACGCCTACGAGTTCCGCGAGTCGGAAGGCGCCTTTGTGGGGCACCTATTCCGCCTGGGGGGCGATCGCTTCTTCGATTTTCTCAATCCCGACAAAGACATTAAGGGCGCCCACTTCTTCTGCAGACTTGATGAGTCACAAGCCGACGAGCTGCAGATCAGTTGTCTCAATGAGCACGTACTCGATTCCGAGGACGACGAACAGCTTACGATCCAGGGAGTGCTCATTCCCGAGACGGGGGACCTGCGCACATTGGTGACGCGGCATCAGAATGACCCGAAAGCGTTCGAGGCACCCATCATCTTTACTCGCGTCGGCGACCTTGAAGTAAAGTCCTATGAGGACCAGCAGAAAGAAGAAGCTGAGCAGTACCTTGCGCATCTTGGCAAAAATTTGAGGGCAGCACAGCAGGGCGACGCGGTCGCCCAAGAAGCTCTCGGTCTGACATTTGCTATGAGCAAGGACGCGAAAGATTGGCAGCGTTCGCGCTATTGGTATTGGCGTGCAGCGCAACAGGGGCGAGCCAGCGCACAGTATGCGCTTGCTAAATCCTATGATGGGAATCACGCAGATCTTTTGGCGATGCGGAAGGCCCTTTACTGGTATCGCCAAGCCGCTGCGGCGGGCCAGGCTGATTCCCAGTTCCGCATGGGCGAGCTCTATGAACAAGGTGAACTCGTCGGCGAAAGTTGGAGCCAAGCCGAGGTTTGGTACCGTAAAGCCGCCGAGCAGAACCAGCCCAAAGCGTTGTACGCCCTGGCTCATCTCTTAAACTATAGCGACTTCGTCGAGGATGAGCGGGAAGCTATTGAGCTTTATGAACGTTACCTTGCCTTAAACCCGAAAGACGCTCAAGCATGGAACGAGCTTCTGTTGATCTACCAGTTCGCAGATGATCGCTCACTGCGTGACCCGGCAGCGGTGCTGCGAGTTGCAGCGTCTTATCGCGATGCCGCTCCGGAAGACTTCAAGCGATGGTCAAGCACGCACTCATTGCTGGGTATGCTGCCTGACCCGCCGGTGCGCGAGCTGCCGTCAGATGAACGCGGTTATGTGAATTTCACTTTTGACGGTGCAGCGGCACCGGACGGAACGCCTTAGCGAACGGCTGCCTCAGCCATGATCTTCTTGAAACGAGGATCATCGCGCAAGAAATCGGCCATCGGGTCCACCGGCAGGAATATCAGGTAGTCTGATTTCTCCTGCTGCGCCTTCTCCAGAGCATCGAGAGTTGCCGCCTTGTCTTCCAGTCCTGAATAGATCATGGCGAAATATACAGGCGGCACATATTTTTTCTGCGAAATCTGCTTGAGTTGTTCGATCACCGCCATGGCTTGTTGCTTTTGGCCGGAACGCGCCAGCGCCCAGCCGATTGGGAGCAAAGTCGCGGGAGTTTGCATGGCATCGTATGAGCGGTGGAATTCCGCCAGACCCTCGGCGTAACTCTGCTTCATCACATATGCGCGTCCTAGGTTGTAATGGGCCAATGCCGACTCTGGGTCAAGCTCCAATGCTGCTTTTGATTGGGCAATGGCTTGATCGTAATTCCGGGAAAAATAATAGGCCTCCGCAAGCGCAACATTGACGGGCAGGTTCAATGGCTCAAGATCATGCGCCTGCTGCACCGATTGCAGTCCTTCGTGGACCTTGCCTATGCTCTCGAAATATTGTCCTCGCCATTGCAGAGCCGTCACGTAACGCGGATTCAATTCCAGCGCCTTATCAAACTCGGCTTTGGCGCTGGTTCCGTCACGCTCGTAGACCAAGGCAATATAGCCCAACGAGGCATGAGGTTCGGCTAGGCGTGGATCGAGCTGAATAGATTTCAGTGCCGCTTCTTTCGCTTTCGGAAAGCCGACTCCCGGAGGCAATGCCCCTGATTGTGCCGACGCAAGCAGGTTGTACGTGTCCGCAAGCCCAGCCCAAGCCGGAGCGTAATTCGGGTCGCGCTGCACCGCCTCGCTGAAAAACTGGATACTCTTCGCAATGCTTTCGAGATTCCGTTTGTTCCAGAAGTATCGGCCACGCAAGAACGCGTTGTACGCCTGTGGGTCCACCTGCGGATTGGCATGGGGCTTAGCCACAACGTGCACCTTGACTTCCCCAGCGATGGCCGTTGCCACTTTGGACTGCAGATCAATCACGTCCCGAAAGCTGCCAGAATAGCTCTCAGACCAAACCTGCGCCTGGTCCGTGGTCCTGATGAGATGAACATTGATCCGGACATTCTCACCATCAAGTAAAACGGAGCCTTCAGTGACGTATGCCACGTCGAGTTTCTTCCCGAGCTCGTCAGCAGCCATGCCGGAGTAATGAGCCACCGTGCTGGACGGCACGACTGCCAATTCATCCGGATTCAGCCGGTTAAGCTGAGTCGAAAGTTCCTCGGTCATCCCAGCAGGAAACGCGAGGTGGAGAGGATCGCCGCGAAGATCGGTGAATGGCATCACCGCGACTCTGACTGGACGATTCGAGGATGCAGGAATGATCTTCGAGATCCAGTATCCGGCAGCGACCAGCAGTACCGCCGCCATCACTCCCCATAGGACGCGCCAGCGGAACCAGTTTTGGTGATAAGGGTTATCGGGTAGCAACTCGATGACTTCTTCCGGGTCTTCGCTGGAAGAGTGGGCTGCAACGGCAGGTTCGCTTGCAACCTTCGACTCCGCTGATCGCCACCACGCCTGCAACTCCGCACGGTACGCGTATACACTGCCCGCTTTTTCGTGAAGGTGGCGATGAACAGGAAGCCCTTCGCTCTTTTCCCAGCGCTGTACCGTCCGAACGTCGCGGTTCATGAAAGCCGCGATTTCTTTCCAGGAGTCGAGGCGGTCCTCCGGCTGGCGCTTGGCAGCGATCGGGCTGTCAGGTGTGTTGCTCATGTGAACTAAGTTGCCGCGAAGTCTATCGCCGCTGGCTGGGGTATGCAACCGGTGAACGGCTCCGGATCAGGCATTCCGTGTCGTTGTCCGTCGCCACATCGTTAAGTGGCTCGCAAACCCAAGTAGAGAGGCAAAGATCTTGGGGCCGGGCATTCGCTTTCGTGCGCGGCTCCTCTTTCTCCACTGGTCCAACTCAGCCTTAAAGGCGTACACACTTCCAAGTTTCTTGTGGACGAGCCGATGCACCGGGAGCTGCTCG
>JBJMGI010000112.1:0-11243 GCA_045807945.1 Terriglobales bacterium
CGATACCACTCTTGTAAAGGACCACCTTGCGGACTGGAAGGCTGGTTGAATCGGCCGTGGTGGCGCGGAAGGGAGTGATCGCCTTGTGAACGGTAGTGGCCTTAGGTTCAGCCGCACAAGCCAGCGATACAAGAATCAATAGGCTTATCCATATCCGCATAATTTCCTCCTGGGGAACAACAATATAGTTGCAGACACTGCGGGCCCATTACTACAGCTAAATGGTGCAGGTGGAACGCCAAGGAGTGAGTTTCTTGCGGGATCGGGCCAGAGATTTACGGCAGAGAACGTGCCTTACATCTCTCTGGCCTGGCGGTGAAGACGAGTTATTGATTGGCTTCGGTGACGGGCCGTAAATCACGTCCCAGGACGTCGCCGAGCGGGCCATCGCGATCGTCGCGGTGCCACGGAACTTTCAAGCGGGTAAGATTGGCGAGCGTGCGGTCCGGATTCAGCAGTGAGCGCATCATTGCGCCGATGATCGGATTGGTGTGAGTGCGCTCCCACCGTTGGATGATGTGACGATCGATCAAGTCCTCGCCAACGATGAACCCCAATCCTGCGGTGGGAGTAACAACAAAGTCGACGATTCCCTGAGTGTGACGGTCACGTCCGACGTGTCCGATGGTCGCTTCGCTGACAGGCCCAATCTCGAATTCAGTGCTATAAGCCGCGGCCCAGGCCATCGCCTTAAGACGGCTGCGCCAGTAGTCGCCGCTCAGGCCGACCTGCTGCTGGGCCCCGTTGGGGTCATTTTGAATCTGGATGTATCCCGCGGTCGCACCTTCCATCGGATGTCCGAAATAGTTGGTGACGACGTCGTCGCCATCACCCCAACCGCGACCGATGTTGCGGATGCTGTCGCCCCATGCGTCGAAGAAGTCACCCCCCAGGTTGCGGCGAGTCTTTGATTGCGTGAAGCGCAGAGAATGCTGAAATCCCAGAAAAAAGAGCGATTGCTGGATCGCCGGCTTCCAGTGGAACTTGGGCGGCTGCGGCGTTTCATTACGGATGATGGGCGCGGGCCCGATCGGAGGGAGCGCGGTCACGCCGGGCGACGGAGCGCCGGCGGGCGCCTCTGTAAAGCGCGAAGTCGCCATGTAGTTCGCAGCGACCGCCTTCTCTCGGGTGTCTACCGGCTGGTCCAGAGAGACCGCCACCATTGGCTCGACGCCGGCGAAAGTGGAGTAGCCGATATGTTTGGTCGTCTGCGCAGGAACCATCGCCGCTGCGAGACAAAGAAACACTCCGAGGTGGTACGCAGATCTCAAAATCGGCACCTTTCCAGCTATTTTTTTTCGGACTTTGCGCGATATTAGCGGGATTCCGCGATGACAGTCAACCAGTAGAATTTACAGTGCGCTTGCTGACATAGCATGCGTCTAAGTCGCTGAATAAGTAAGGATTAATTATTCGTATGCAAGCGCATCGATCGGGTCTTTTCGGGCAGCTTTAAAGGCGGGGTAGATGCCCCCGAGGATGGCTCCGATCAAAGCGATGATGGTGGCGTAAATGATCCATGTTCCAGTCATCTCGACGCGCAGAGTGGGGAATTTCGCCAGAATGCCGAGACGCGCGGCGATGCTGATCAGGATGCCGCAGATGATTCCGGCGATCGCGAGAACGATCGTCTCTCCGACGATCACGTTCACGATGTATGCCTTCGAGGCGCCCATGGATTTCAGGATGCCGATCTCACGCGTGCGCTCCATGACAGCGGTATACATCGCCTGGAAGATCACGATGAAGCCGATGATCACGGCTATCCCGACTACAACTTTTATGAAGGCGGAGAAGCCGGGGATATTTCCCGGAGTCATCAGCGAAAGCCACTCGCGCATGGACATAGTGTTGTATTTCTCCAAGCCGGGTACCTTCTTTATTTCCTCGACGATGAGCTCAGCATTATTGGAATCATCAGCGCGGACGTAAAAGATGGAGGCTTTTCCTTCCGAACCGGTGAGCGCCTGCATGGTTTCCATAGGGATGAATTTGCGTGCTCCGTGCCCGTTCTCGACTATCCCCGCGACGCGAAAGGTGTGATTGAAAATGTCTATGTGGTCGCCAGTATGAAGGGTCGGTTTTCTCGAGGCGGCGAAATAGTCATCGACGATCACGTCATCGGGACCTTGAAATGGGCCACCTTCGATATATCGAAATGGCCGTAAGGACTCGAAGCTCTGTAGGTCGATCCCGTAAATGACTTCAATGCTGCTGCCTGTGCTGGTTTGCGCGGCGACTGGGGCTACCGCCGCTACGTGAGGCAGCTTGCGAAGTACGTCGGCAATCTTTGCGGAAACAGGAGAACTGCCCAGACCCGCTAAATAGGAGGAGCCTGGAGGGCGAACGAGAATGTCCGCGCCGGTGCCCTTGGTCCTCTCTTTATTGTCGTTCAGGATACCGAGCGAAAGGCCCACGATCAGCAGGATCAGCGTTACCTCGACAGCAATAGCGACGATGCTGATGAGCGACCGCATCGGCCGATGAACGAGGTTGGCGAGGACCATTTTCTTCATAAAAAGTACTCAGTACCCAGTACTCAGATTAAACCGAACGCCGCCGACGTGCTTTATGAACCGGGCGAGCTTGAATCCTTCTTATCCTGCTTCTTTTCCGGACGAGGCGCGGGCGGTTTGTCTTTACTCTTCAGGTTCAATGCGGGATTGCCGGGAGCTCCCGGGGAGCCCGGCGGAAGATCGAGCCGCACCACTTCTGCCCCGGGTGGTTGCGGCAGATCAAACTTCGCATCTTCCATCGGCTGATTCAGATTGAGCTTCACGATCTTCAAAATGATCGAGTACTCCTCCTGCGGCCGCCAGATATCAATGGTCGAAGGGAAATTGACTCCGTCGTAGATCTGGAAGTCATCGTACTTGGCGTCGGTGGCGATGTTGCCGAACTTGTCGTAAACGATCTGGCGGTGCGGCAGCAGATCTTCGCGGCTGAAGATCACGCGGCGCGAAAGATACCAGCCGATCTTCGGATCGGGATCGCGGTCGAGCACGCCGACCTCGTAGGTAGCTTCATCCACTTTCTTCTTCGACCTGGGATCTTCCACCTGCTCGGTACCGGCTTCCAGGAAAGCCGCCTCTTTTGCACCATCGATCTCGTGCAGCAGAAGCGCGTCGAAGATGTGCTGCGGACGGATGTTCTCCAGCGCCGAGCCGGTCGGGTGGACCACGTCGTTGCGTCCGATAATGAAGCGGTTCTTCACCGGGACCGAGACTTTGAAAGTCTCTCCATCGCTCACCATGTCGAAGGCGCGATTGCGGACGATAGGGAAGAGGCCGATCATGCGCAGCATCGCGGGCTTGCGCACCAGGATGTAACCGCGGATCTCCTGATACTCGGTGACTTTTCCCTTCTTGGTGCCGCCGACAGCGGGCGAGATATCTACGGTCGCATTCAGCGTCTGGACTTTGGCCGCTTCGCTGTTGATCCGCTCGATCAGTTCTTCTTTAGTCGCGTCCTTCAGTGTGGCGGAGCTGATCTTCCGCTCAACCGAGTGGGAGCGGAACAGGCATCCCCCTAAAGGAAGAAGGCAGAGAAGAAAGACCGGAATACGGATCAGCGAGCGGACGTGCATGAGGGTTTTATCAGTCAGATGCAAACCATCGAGTATAAATCAGGGCGCGGGAAGCAGCTGCACCTCGACAAACTCAAGGCGATTGCCAAAGGGGTCATGGATGTAGAAGCGGTCGAGGCCGATGATGGCGTCATCAGCGATGACTTCGATGTTGTGCTGCTTGAGGCGCGAGCGCAGGGCGGCCATGTCCATGACGCGGATCGCGGGATGCGCTTTGATGGCCGGGCTGAAGTCCTTCTGCACGCCAATATGCAGTTGGTGCATGCCGCATTGCAGCCAAATGCCACCGCGACTCTGCAGAGCTGGCGGCTTGGTCAGTTCGGCCATGCCAAGCACGTCAACGTAAAACTTTCGCGCGACAGCTTCACAGCCGGGAGGCGCAGCCACCTGGACGTGATCGATCCCAAGATAAAGGTTCATTTGCCGCCCGAACGGCGATAGAGCGCAACGTTCTTATCGTGCTCCGCCCCGGTGCGCGCAAACCGGTGGTGGCCGTTGCGGTCGCTCACGAAATAAAGGTAGTCAGTCTCCTCAGGGTGCAGCGCCGCGATCAACGATGCGCGGCCGGGATTGGCGATCGGACCGGGAGGAAGTCCCGCGACCCGGTATGTGTTGTAAGGCGAGGTGGATTCGAGGTCTGACTGGTGAATGACTCCGTTGTAGCGGTTCGCGAGTAGCGCGGCGTAAACGACGGTCGGATCGGCACCGAGCAACATTCCTTTTTCCAACCGGTTGTAATAAACACCCGCGACCAGTGGACGCTCTTCCGGCGCTCCGGTTTCTTTTTCGACGATGGAGGCCATCGTGACCACCTTATGAAAGTCGCTTTCGAGGCCGATGGCTTTCGCTTCCTGGCGGAAATGCTTGGTCATCACCGTGAGCATGTCAGTGAGTGACTGCGTGCGCGTGAAGTGATACGTGTCGGGAAACAGGTAGCCTTCGAGCGACTGTGCCGCAGGGTCGAGATCGCTGATCATGGTGTGGTCTTTGCGGGCAGCGTCCAGAAAATCGGCGCGGCTGGCGAGGCCCGAGGCTTCGAAAACGCCGGCAACGTCCCACATATTGAAACCTTCAGGCACGACGACGGTGTGGGTTGCAATATCTCCGCGCACGAGGCGGTCGTAGACTTCGAACGCGTTCGCGGGATGATCGAAGAGATATTCGCCGGCCTTAAGAGGCCTCACGCGGAAGTAATGAAGCGCCAGAAAAGCATAGCGGCTGCGGATCACGCCGGCATTGCGCAGTTCAGTCGCGATGGTGCGCGCGGAGGAGCCGGGGCGGAGCAGGATCGATTCCTTCGCGGGGGTGGCAGGAAGCAGCAACCCGTAAGCGAGGAATGCGGCGGCTAAAAGCACAACCAGCAGCACGAGTTTGAGCAGTGTCTTCAACCAGAGGACAGTTTAAACAAAATCGCGGCGTGGCTATTTACTTTGGCGGCTCTGGAGGAATGACTGAAGTATCAGGACGGCTGCGAGTTGGTCCACTACTTCGCTGCGTCTTTTGACTGACATTTCGCTCTCGCGCAGCACGCGCTGGGCTTCGGCGGTTGTGAGGCGCTCGTCCCAAAGATGAACGGGGCGTTCGTAGCGCTCGCGCAATTGTTCGGCGAATGCGGCCATCTTTTCAGATTGCGTTCCGGTGGCACCGCTGAGGCGGAGCGGATATCCGACGACGAATTCTTGGACGTCGTACTTCTTGACGACGGCATCAAGCTGGGCGAAATCGGCACGGCGGTTCTTGCGGCGGATGGTCGGCAATCCTTGAGCGGTAATCCCGAGCGGGTCGGAGACGGCGAGGCCGAGTGTCCTGGAGCCGACGTCGAGGGCGAGAATTCGTGCTTCCACGCGGAGGATTATAGAGGTTGGTACACCTGCCAGCGCGGCGGCGGAATCCAAGTATTGGGACCCGGTATTCGGGTTAGGATACGGGCATGGCGGAACGTAGGACTATCGAAACGGTCGAAGAACCGGAAGAACATTCCTCTCCCGGGCCGATCACGCAGGCGGTGACTGCGGTTGGGCACCAGCGCCGGCGGGCGAGCGACAAGGTCGGTTCCGCAGCCGCGACGATCATCTCGACGGCGGTCGTGCTGACGATCTGTTACGTGGCCAAGTCCGTATTGATCACTGTATTGGTCTCCATTCTGTTCGCATTCCTGCTAGAGCCCATCGTCAACTTATTCCTGCGAATACGCATTCCGCGGCCACTCGGAGCATTGATTGCGATGTTGTTTGTGGGCGCGGCGCTTTATGGAATGACGTATGCCTTCTACAACAAGGCCGTGGATTTCAGCCATCAGTTGCCGCAGTACACGCAAAAGGTGCGTGCAGAAGTGATGAAGTTCAAGGAGCGCGCGCAGTCGATACAGAAATCTGCAATGCCCGAGACAAAAGAAGAAAAAGGGACAGTGAAGGTTGAGCAGCAGACCAATTGGAGCGAGTTCATCACCAGCACCGCGGGCACGTTGACCGAGCTGCTCTTCATGATCTCGTTCATCCCGTTCCTTTCGTACTTCATGCTCACTTGGCAAGACCACACCAAAGCAGCGACGGTGATGCTGTTCCGCATGGAGAACCGCAACACGGCCTACGTGACCCTAGGACGTATATCGAAGATGATCCGCAGCTTTATGGTCGGGAACCTGGTGATCGGGGTGATCCTCTCGGGTCTCAGCATGATCGCGTTCTCCCTGATCCATCTTCCTTATTGGTACTTCCTGGGCGTGATCAGCGGATTCTTGAGCATCGTTCCTTACTTGGGCGTGATCCTGGCGATGGTTCCGCCGCTAACGGCGGGGCTCGGACAGGTGAGTGGGCCGGTGATGATCGGAATCGTACTCACGGTTTTCGGATTGCACATGTTCGCCTTGAACGTGCTCTATCCGAAGCTGATCGGCAAGCGCCTGCAACTGAATCCGCTGGCGGTGACGATCTCACTGCTGTTCTGGGGATGGCTGTGGGGAGCGATGGGGCTGATCCTGGCCGTGCCGATAACGGCAGCCATGAAGATCATCTTCGACAATGTGGACGCAACTCGGCCTTACGGGGCTTGGCTGGGAGAATAAAGAAGACTACGCGTCAGCTGTGACTTCGGGGAACTTAAGATTCGACTTCAAGAGCGCCTTGGTCAGGATCCCTTCGACTACCTCTTCACCCTGGTTCTTGGCTAGAGCCAACTCACTGACTAAAAGGTAGCGGGCGCGATCGAGCATCTTCTTCTCACGGAACGAGAGCGGTTTGCTCTGGTTGAGCATCAGCAAGCTCTTGAGAACAAAAGCCACTTCCAAGAGAGAGCCGGTGCGCATCTTCTCGGAATTTTCCTTGAAACGGAACTTCCAGTCGGTGTGGTTCTCGCACTTGCCGGTGGTGAGGAAATCCACAATCTTCTGGACTTCGCCGTTCTTAATGACTCGGCGCAGGCCAACGTTGTGAAGGTTCCCGAGGGGAATAGACACCCGAAGGCTGCTGGACTGGATCTTGAGAGTGAAGAACTTCTCTACCGTTGCGCCGATGGTCCGGCTGGAGATCTGCTCGATAACTCCAACGCCATGATTAGGATAGACAACCTTGTCGCCGATCCGAAGCGTCTGCTCGGTTATGCTCATTGGGGCGTTCCTAGTGGGGGGAACGGAAGAAGTACTCCCTTAACCATAAACTAAACAGAGCGCAGGGTCAAGTTGAGAACTTGATATAGTTTTGCACCTATTTTGGTGCATATGAGGAAAACGGCCGGTCGCACCCGTTTCGCCGCCTTCCGGCGCAGAGAGGAAAATGAAGCGGGCGTTATAATTCTGCCTGTGCGGCTTCGTCATGATGCCGCACAAAACTTTTTAGTCGCGCTCTATATAGGTACTGAATGCCTGAAGCAATCAAGAAAAAGCTGCTGGAAGAGATCGCCACGCTGGAGCGTGAGCTCACAGTAGACCTGCCCGCCGAAATAAAGAAGGCGGTCGCAATGGGCGACCTCAGCGAGAACGCCGAGTACCACATGGCCAAGCAGCGGCAGGAATTCGTGAATGCGCGCCTGGGGCAGCTGAAGAAGCGCATGGGCGAGCTTTCGCTGGTGAACATGGCGAACATTCCCAAAGATAAGGTGGCGTTCGGTTCGACCATCCTCGTCTACGACAATCAAAAAGACGAGAAGATCACGTACAAGCTGGTGACCAGCGAAGAGTCCGACGTCGCGAAGGGATTGATCTCGACGACGTCGCCGATCGGGCGCAGCCTGATGGGCAAAAAGGTGGGTGACACCGCAGTGGTTGTGACCCCCAACGGGAACCGGGAACTCGAGATCCTGAAGCTGACGACCGTGCACGATGAGGTGGAATAAGCAGTGACCTGGACGAGCGCTTTCGGACGCGGCAGCAAGGTGCCGCTCTACCTGATTGTGGATGCGCTCGCCCTTACGAAAATCTCCCCGAACTGGCTCACATTCATCGGGCTGGTGATCAACATCATCGCCGCTATTTTTTTCGGCGCGGCGAGAGTCGACAACCATGTCCGCATGTTCTTCTACGGCGGATTGGTGATCATCGGCGCCGGAATCTTCGACATGGTGGACGGCCGCGTGGCACGCGCAACGAACCAAGTCACGCAGTTCGGTGGATTCTTCGACTCGGTCATGGATCGCTACAGCGACGTCGCGATTTTTTTCGGACTTCTCGTTTATTACGCGCGCGCTAATCGCTTCTTCTACCTTGTGCTCGTCGCCATCGTGATGGTGTCGTCGCTGATGGTGAGCTACACGCGTGCGCGGGCGGAATCGCTGATCGGCAGCTGCAAGGTCGGATTCATGGAACGGCCGGAGCGGATCGTCCTCGTGATCTTGGGCGCACTCTTCGAGCGTTGGGGCACGATGGCGCCGGCACTTTGGGTGCTTGCGGTGATCTCGACGATCACTGTGATCCATCGCATCAAGTACACCTACGAGCAATCCACCGCGATGGAAGCGCAAATGGCTGCCGCCGGGCAGATGCATAAGCATGAACCCGTCATTGTTGACGGAGAAGTGTCGTACGAGAAGCCCTAGCAGCTTTTTTGGAGTAGCATCAACTCCGTTGCATCCCTTACTCCTGAGTGAGCCAAATAAATAAATCTCCTGTCCTTGTCGTCCACGGCGGTGCGTGGGCCATACCCGATGATGTAGTCGAAGAACATTTGCGCGGAGTGCGGGAGGCGCAAGCCGCCGGATGGCGCGTGCTCGAAAAGGGTGGCAGCGCACTCGATGCAGTGGAAGAAGCGGTCGCGTCTATGGAAGAAGACGAAGTGTTCGACGCTGGACGCGGCAGCTTCCTTACCAGCGATGGAACGGTTCAGCTCGATGCTTTGCTGATGGATGGCGCTACGTTGCGAGCGGGGGGCGTGGGATGCGTAGAGCGGATACGCAATCCGATCCGCGCCGCGCGCAAAGTGCTCTCGGAGAGCCCGCATGTTTACTTCGTGGCTGATGGAGCGGAGCGTTTTGCCGCCGAGCACGGGATCGAACTCATCGACAACAAAGAGCTCGTGCTGCCGCGTGAAGTCGAACGGCTGAAGAAGGCCGGGCCGAAGCAGAAGATCGGCGAGCCTGACCCGACTTTTTCAGCAACGAGTTCTCACGACACAGTCGGAGCAGTCGCTTGCGACAGGAATGGCAACATTGCCGCGGCAACGTCAACTGGCGGAACCTTGAACAAGACGCCGGGACGAGTTGGTGATTCCTCACTGATCGGTTGTGGCTGCTACGCCGACGATCAGTCGGCTGCAATCTCTTGCACCGGTTGGGGCGAGCCCATCATGAAACTCGTCCTCGCGAAGTGGACCGCTGACCGTGTCGCGGCGGGGAATCCTCCCGAACAATCAGCGCACGACGCGATCGCATACCTGCATTCCCGATTGAACGGACACGGCGGCATGATCGTGGTGGACGCAAAAGGTCGCGTAGGGATCGCGCATAACACTCCTAGAATGGCTTGGGCGGTGCGCAGCGAAACTCGCAACGACGCAGGCATCAAGACTTCCTGAATCCCATTCATTTGTGCCGATTTCATGCGGCATTTCCCGCCGCTCAGGCCCGAATCTTGTTGCTTTGACAATGAAGATGAGGTAAAAAGCTCCCGTTCATTTCAGCGCTGGCGTGTGTTCCCAAGGTCGCACCCTTGCGCGCAAAATGCGTGATTCCCAAAAAAGCACGAAGGCGGATGCCATGAAAACGAAGCTGATGAAGCTGACGGCGGTGATGTGTGTAGTGAGTCTGATGTCCATCGCAGCGATGGCGCAAGGCTCGGCTAGCGCGAACCTGAGCGGCGTGGTGAAGGACCCGAAGAATGCCGTGGTCGCAAACTCGACCGTGACAGCCACGAACGCCGATAAAGGGATTGAGCGTTCCACCAGTTCCACCGCCGAGGGCGCGTATCAGATCTCGAACCTTCCGCCTGGGATATATAGCGTTACGGCGACGGCGCCCGGTTTTGGAAAATCCACTGCGAAGAACGTTGCTGTGACGGTTGGCCAAGCGGCGACCATGAACATCCAGCTCCCGCTCGCAACTGCAACGGAAACCGTCACGGTGCTGGGTAATGTGGAGAACGTCGAGACGCAGCGCACCAGCACCGCCAGCACGGTGGAGCAGCTGCACATCGATTATCAGCCGACGAACACGAACGACTATGTTGATTTCTCGAAGAACAACTCCGCGGTCACGCGCGACAATGCGCAGTTCATCGGCGCGGCGCCGGGCTCGAAGATCAGCGTGAGCGGTCAGCGCCAACGCTCCAACGCGGTGAACGTTGACGGAACTGATGGGGTAGACAACTCCACAAACAGCATCCGCTCGACTGTTCCCCTGGAAGCAGTGCAGGAATTCCAGATCTTGACCGGAAACTACAACGCCGAGTATGGGCGCGCTACCGGCGGCGTGATCAACGTGGTCTCACGCTCGGGCTCGAACAACTTCCATGGTGATGTCTTCGGTTTCTACCGCGACAACGCTTTCGATGCGACCAATCCATTTTCCACCACGGCGGACCCTGCTTTCACTCGGACCCGCTACGGCTTGACGCTGGGCGGACCGATCAAGAAAGACAAGACTTATTACTTCCTCGCGTGGGAAGGTACGCGGCGCAACGAGAGCGGATTCACCAGCATCGGGCAGAACAACTTCGGGCTGGTGCCGTTCGACTTCACTCCATGCGGCGTCGCAACGACCATGCAGGTGAGTCCCGTCCAGCGGGACTTCATTAATTCGAACCTTGGTCCATTGGGTTGTAGTTACGCTGCGGTCGCTGGCATCGCATCGAACACCGCGTTGAATGGGAATGGCGGCCCCCTAACCGGAAATGCTCCTAACTTCGTGATCACAAGCGGCGCACCGATTCCGGGATCGTTCATCAATATGGGCTCGCTGCCTGGGAATTACCCGATCTCGGAAAAGACCGACATTGTTTCCCTGCGCTTGGATCATAAGATCAACGATGCCCATAGTCTCTCGTTCCGCTTCAGCGGGACACCAAGCTTCGTCAGCGGCATTCAGGTGAACGGCCAGAACCAGGTCTTGGGTCAGAACTCATTCTCACGTACCTCGACGCAAGACTTCACTGACCTGGATCTCACTGCGGCGCACCTCTGGAATATCAGCCCGACGCAATTGAACGAGCTGCGCTTCCAGTACGCGCACCGAC
>JBJMGI010000113.1:0-46647 GCA_045807945.1 Terriglobales bacterium
TCGCCTGGGGCTTTCGCCACAAACGTCAAGGTGAAGACCGAACCGTTGCCGGTTACCCCGCCCGAACCCGGCGGACGCGTCGCCGTGATCTGCAACTTTCCTCCGGCAGAATCGTCGCGATGCACGATGGCGACCGCCTGGCCATCACTTGAGAGAAAGCCGCCATTAGAGATGTTCGCCAGCTGCAGCAGCTTGGGATCGTATTGCAGTTGCACGCTGAAAGAATGCATCTGCTGCGGACTACTGAGCAGCAGGTTCACGGCGAAGGTCTGCCCTTTCGCCGGCTTCGTGTTGGCCGGATCGAAGCTCAATATCGCGCGGTCGGGCGCTGCAGTCGATGAAGTGTTCGCCGGCTGTCCCGGAGCAGTTGCCGGCTGGTTTGCGGCAACGGTGGCAGGAGGTGCAGTCTGGCTGGCTCCCTGCGGCTGCTGCGGAGCCGGTGCGCCCTGCTGTGGTTGTGATTGTTGTTGGGGGGCGGGCGGCTGCGGTTGCGGTGCCTGCGGCTTCGCGGGAGAGCGACGCAGCTCGATGCTGCTGCCGCTGCCTACGTCGATCACCCTCGAGTTCAAGTCGGTGACGTCTTGCGAGCGCACGATATGCGGCGTCAGCATGAAGACGATCTCGTTATCGTTCTTCTCTTTGTGATCGCTGGCAAAGAAGTATCTCAGGAACGGAACCTTCGCGAGGCCCGGGATACCGGTAAGATTCTGCACGTCGGAGTTTTCCAGGATCCCACCCAGCAGGTTGACCTCGCCTTCCTTCAAACGGATCTCGTGCTCAATCTTGCGCTGTCCGATCACTGGCTGCGAGATCCCACCGATATTAGAGGTGCTGGTGACGGCGGAAATATCTAGCGCCAGCTTCAATGTGACTTCGCGATTCGCATGGATGCGCGGAGTAATGTCGATGTTCACGCCGACGTCGATGTACTGGAACTGTGTATTGACCAGCGGGTTGATGCCCACTCCACCGATGCCCGGCTGAAATGAACCGGTCGCAACCGGCACGCGGTCGCCGATCTTAAGCGAGGCCTTCTGGCCATCCAGCGCTCGGATCTGCGGATTCTGAATGATCTTTGTGGAGCTGTCGCTATAGAGAAAATTGGCAGTTGCAGGCCCAATAGTCACGGCGAGATTTTCACTCGGGTTGAAACCTTTGAACGCGCCCAGCTGGAAGGTATTGCCGTTTGAATTGCTGCCGTTGGCAGTGCCCACCACATTGGCAGTTGAGTAAGTGGCGGTAATGCTGGCCGGCGGTTGGATGCCTAAAGTCTGCAACTTCCCTTTTTGTACTTGCAGGATGGCGACGTCTACCACCACTTCAGGTCGTGACTTGTCGATGTCGTTGATCAGCTTTTCCGCCAGCGCTACCTGGTCCGGCGTGCCGCGTACCACGATCGCACTCTGCGATGGAAGCTGCTGTATGCGGTTGATCTCGAGAATGGTGCGCATCGCGTTCACGATGTCCTGCAACTCGGTCGGCTGGGAGACGTTCGAGAGATAGAACGTCTTCACGACGCTCTGCTCCAGCTCTTTGCGCTTCGCGGTGGTGTCTGCCGCGACGAAGATGCTGTTCGAGGTGACAGGTCGCCAGAAGGTCTTCGATTCGAATGCGACGATCTCCAAAGCCTCCGGCAGCGTTACTCCATTCAACTCGATCTTGATGCGACGCGAGGTGTAGTCAGGATCAAAGAGCACGTTAATGCCGGCGAGCTTGCCAATTGTCTCGTAAATCACTTTGGTGTCTTCGGTCAGCTTCAGTGTGATCGGCTGGTCGGATATGGCCTGCAACTCGACGGGTCCCTGCGCCTGGGCGAGGCGCTGCCTGAGGGCGTTTTCCTGGGGAGACGTCTGTGATTGCGACGGCGGTGGCTGCGGACTTTGCTGCTGCTGGATCATCAGCTGCGTGCGCTTGATCTCTTGCTGCGCAATCGCGCTGGAGGTATCTATAGCGGCTGCCTGCTGGAATTGTGCTAGAGCGGCGTCGAGCTGGCCCTGCTCCCGCAGCATTTGCCCACGGGAAACCTTCTTCGCGGCTGCCTCGAAGCGCATGCGCTCGTACGACGCGCGGTACTGAAGGTTTTTCGGGCTCTGGTTGTAAGCCTGCTTATAGAACTCGTAGGCCGCCTCCACATCCTGCCGCACCTCGGCGTCTTTGCCCTTGTTGAACAGCGAATGAGCCGACTCCGCCGCGAGCGGCAGCACCAGAGACAGCACCAGCAGGCCAGCCATCGCCCTGACCCAGGTCCACCTGATCTCTTTCCTGAACAACTCTCGTTTTCTCAGCAATTTAACCCACTTAGGATATGACATGAAAGCGGCGATTATACACCGCAGCTACACGGCTCCGCAGCCCCGGAGTGCCCGATTCCGTGTGCTAGCATTAAGACGTTCTCCAGCACTTTTGCGGTCAACCGCTCCCGCCATGCCCCGCCAATCTAGCCATCAAACCAAGCCGGATAAGCCTAAGAACGTGAAGCGGGACCCGGTCGCGTCCGGTGAGCGAGACGCCGCGGTGAACCGTGCCGCGTCGCACAATTACTTCTTGTCGGACAAGATGGAAACCGGCGTGGTCCTCAGCGGAACGGAAGTTAAATCCGTTCGCCGCGGCCTCGCAAACCTGAAAGACGCCTACGGACTTATCAAAGACGGCGAGCTCTGGCTGTTGAACGCTCACATTGGGCCCTATGAGCACGGAAACATCTACAACCACGCGCCGCTACGCACACGAAAACTCCTCATCCACAAAGAGCAGTTGAGAAAGCTCATCGGGCAGACGCAGCAGAAGGGCCACACCCTTATTCCCACGCGTCTTTATTTCAAACACGGACGCGTGAAATGCGAGATCGCTCTCGCCAAGGGTAAGCAGCTTTGGGACAAACGCGAGACCGAAAAGCGCCGCACTGCGGACAAAGAAGCGCGTGAAGCCATCGTGCGATCGAGAAAATCTTAAGCGGCGCTCTCCGCGAGCCCGTGTCTCCGTGGTAAAAATAAAGGTTCGCTACTCCTATGAAGATACTTCTGAATACCTCCGCTCCCTCTCAGCTTGAAACCGAATGCCTCGCAGTCACGGTGATCGATACTGGTGACAAGAAACCTGCTCCCGGCGTCCTCAGCTCGGATCCGGCGATCGCTGCCGCAGCTGCCGACTTAATCGCCTCTAGCGAAGTCACAGGGAAGATTTTCGAGACGGTGCTTCTGCACAAGCCTGCGGGAGTCAAAGCCAAGCGCCTGCTCTTCATCGGCGGCGGCAAAGCCAAGAATTTTTCCGCATATGAGCTGCGCAAGATGGCTGGCACGGCCGTGCGCTTCCTGAAAGCGAAAGGGCTCCGCAGCTTCGCCTTCGTCGCTCCCGAAAACTGGGGAGGCCAGGCAGATCAATCGGCGCACAGCACGAAAGTCGCGAAGCGAAGCGGCGCGGTCGAGGCTGTCCGCGCAGTCGTGGAAGGGGCATTCGTCGGGAACTTCGATCCGAATACCTATCAGTCCGATCGAAAGGATCAAACCATCGATCAGCTCACAGTGATTGCGCCTGCGAAAGACCAGAAGGGCGCAGAACGTGCGGTCGAAGAAGGACGGATTCTCGGTGAATCGCAGAACTTCACCCGCGAACTGGTGAACGAGCCCGGCAACAAGATGACTCCCACCGTTCTTGCCAGCCGCGCAAGAGAGATGGTGGAGTCGCTGAACGTACCCGAGTTGAAGATCGAGATCCATGACGCCGATTTCATTAAAGAGAAAAAGATGGGCGCATTCTGGAGCGTCTCGCAAGGTTCCGATGAGCCGCCGGCGCTGATCGTGATGACGTACACGCCTGCGGGCGCTCCCGAAAAGCCGGTGCTTGGGCTGGTCGGAAAAGGGATCACATTCGATTCCGGTGGAATCTCCATCAAGCCCGCGGATGGCATGGAGAAGATGAAGTACGACATGGCCGGCGGCGCCGCCATGATCGGAGCCATGCGCGCCATCGCTCTGCTCAAGCCCAAGGTGAAGGTGATCGGCATCGTGTGTGCGTCGGAGAACATGCCCAGCGGCAAGGCTCAGAAGCCCGGGGACGTGCAGATCGCGATGAGCGGCAAATCGATCGAGATCATCAATACCGATGCCGAAGGGCGCCTGGTTCTAGCCGACGGTCTCTACTATGCTCGCCAACTCGGCTGCACTCATCTGATCGATGCGGCGACGCTCACGGGGGCGTGCGTCGTTGCGCTTGGAATGATCAACGCCGGCATCTTCTCCAACAATGAAGAGATCTTCGAGAAATTCGCGGAGGCCCTCAAGCGCTCGGGCGAAAAGATGTGGCGACTACCGGTGGACCAGGAATATCAGGAGATGATCAAGAGCGGCATCGCCGATATCGTGAACTCCGGCGGGCGCTGGGGCGGCGCCGTCACTGCTGCGATGTTCCTGAAAGAGTTTGTAGACGACACACCCTGGATCCACCTCGACATCGCCGGGGTGGCATGGATGGAAGAGAACAAGAGCTGGATCGCCAAAGGTCCGAGCGGGGTTGCGGTCAGAAGCTTGGTTGAATTTGTGCGAGAGTACGAAAAATAGCTAGCTGCGAAACCGTTCTCGGCAGTGCTCTACATCACTTCCGGTGCCTGCACTCCCATCAATTCCAAAGCGCGGATCAATCCGCGTCGCGCGATGGCTGCCGTCATCATCAGGAATTGCTTCCGCTCGGCGTTTTCTTCATGCAGGATGTGGTGCTTGTGGTAGAAGTTGTTGAATTGCTGCGCTAACTGGAACGCATATTTAGCGAGGTACGCCGGCTCGGTTGTCGCGATCGCCTGGTTGACCACCCACTCCAGCTTCCCTGCCGTCAGCCAAATCTCCCAGATTTCGTCGTCGTTTTCTAAAACGGAGTTCATCGCAGGTGCAGCCGACAGGTTCGCATTCGGATCCACGCCAGCTTTCCTGAAGATATTGCTTGCACGGACGATCGCATATTGTGAGTAAGGTCCGGTCTCACCTTCGAAGCTCAGCGCCTCTTTGAAGTCGAACGCGATCACTGATTGTTTGGTGAACTTCAGCATGAAGTACCGCAAGGCGCCGATCGCGATCTTCTCGGCGGTTTCGCGGCGCTCTTTATCGCTCAACTCGGGATGCCTGCTCTCGACTTCCTTCTGCGCCGCCTCGATCAGCCGGTCGAGCAGATCATCTGCCTTCACCCCGAATCCTTTACGCCCCGAAACTTCTACATACGACTTTTGCTGCTCGTCCGGAGAGAGCACGTATCCCAGCTCAGCGGCGCAGCGCGGAGTGAGCGCGACCATCTCGTAAGAAAAGTGCGTGTAGTTTTTTGCGGCGTCCTCGTATCCAAGCAGACGCAGTGCTTCGATCACGTTGTTTTGCGGATCGGCTTGCCGCGAATCAATGACGTTATAGATCGCTTTCACTCCACCAAAATGCGGTGCTCCCAGCTCCGAGTTTGCGATGTCGGTTGAGATCCAGCAATAGCGGATGTCGGTAGATTCCTCGCTCCGCACGGGACCTTCGCTCGGCAAGAATGGCTTGCGGTGATAGCCGAAAAACTTGCGGTAGCCAAAATCTTTTCCCGGCAGCAGCCCGAACTTCCACAGGTGATACGCAATATCTTTCCCGACATACGTCACTGTGCCGTTCGACCGCACAATGACCTTCTGGTCTTCTTCGTTCTGCATTGAGCCGCCGGCTCGGACCATCACCCAGCACCCCTTGTTCTTGCCGGCTTCCACGCGGGTGAGCACGCCCTTCTTCTTCATCAGCTCAAACGCCGCGTCCCAGAACTTCAGGTGCAGGATCTCGCTCTCGCGCGGCAGGAAGTCGTACTCGATATCGAGCCGCTCCATCGTTTCCAGATGCCGCCGCAGAACCGCCGTAGATACTATCTCCGCAATCTCGGCTGCTTCGTTTCCGCCCTGCTCGATGGCGTGCAGCGTGTCGAGTCGGATCTTCTTGTTCGCCTCATCCTTTTCGTACCACTGCGAAACTTTCGCGTAGAGGTCCCAACAGTAGTAATCAAAGCGCGGCTCCGGAGACGCGATCAGCTTCTCAATATCCGCCTTCGACTTCTTCTCAAGATGCAGGAAGCCGACGACCACGTCCGCGACCTGCACGCCGGTGTTGTCGATATAGTTCTGCACGTCCACGTGGCGTCCTGCTTCGCGCAGCAGACGAACGAACGTATCGCCGAGGATAGCGTTGCGCAGATGGCCGATATGCGCAGCTTTGTTGGGATTGATGGAAGTGTGCTCGACTAAAACTTTTTCGCGGGATTCCTCAGTGTTTCTGCGTCTCTGCGGTAGGTTTTCTAGAATTCCTTTGGCATACGCTGCCCGATCCACTTTCGCGTTGATGTAACCCGCACCCGCAACCTCGAATTTCGCGAAACCTTCGACCGCGCCCAATCCTGTGACGATCTCTTCCGCGATCTTGCGCGGCGCCTTGCGTAATCTTTTCGCAAGTTCGAACGAGAGAGGCAGCGCATACTCGCCCAGGGCGACGCTGGGTGGCTGGTCGACCACAACGTTCGGCATCTCGACGTGATACTCGCGCCGCAGAAATTCGCGGACGCGATCGGCCAAGCGGCGCTCAAGTTGGCTGTACATTGAAAGGTAAGACGCCCTCTGCGGGCGTCTGATTTCCTCGGTAAGTCGCTGAATAAACAGGCGATTATATCAGGCGGTTTTTCGCGGGCCGTTTGACGCTGCGCTCACACTTCCCTATCATCGAAAGTTCGGGTGGTTTGCTCCTCTCACCTCGTTGGCTCCCATGAAGATCGCCTACATAGATTGTTTCTCCGGCATCAGCGGCGACATGTTCCTCGGCGCCATGATCGATGCCGGAGTTCCAACTGCGGTCTTCGAGGATGCGATTGCTTCGTTGAATATCGGTGCTCGACTGTCTGTCCGCAAAGTGGATCGCAGCGGCATCTCGGCTACCAAAGCAGACGTTCTGGTCAACGAAGAAGTGGATCGTCCGCGAGTGGAGCACGAACACTACACGCCGCATCGCCATGGACACACCCACGAGCATTCACACGAGAAGGTAATCGGGCACACGCACCACATCACAGAGACGGTGGTTGCTGAAGCCGAGCACGAGCACAGCCATCACGAGCACCATCACCGTGGGCTGACCGAGATCCGCGAGATTATCCGCGAGTCGGGCATCAGTGCCGCGGCCAAGCAGACCGCCATCCGCATGTTCGAGAATCTCGGCGCGGCCGAAGCCAAGATCCACAACATCGAAATCGAGAAGGTGCACTTTCACGAGGTCGGTGCAGTTGATGCGATCGTAGACATCGTTTGCGCCGCCGTCGGAGCAGAAGCTCTCGGCGTGGATGAATTTGTCTGCTCGCCGTTGAACGTCGGCAGCGGCACCGTCCACTGCGCTCACGGAGAGTTTCCCGTTCCCGCGCCTGCGACAACCGACCTCTTGAAAGATGCGCCCATTTTTTCTTCCGGCATTCGCGCCGAGTTGGTGACGCCTACGGGCGCGGCGATCGTCAAGACTCTTTCCACTCGCTTCCAGCCGATTCCGGGAATGAAGATCGAAAAGATTGGGTATGGCGCCGGGACCCGCGACTTCCCCGCTCACGCGAACGTCACGCGCATCCTCATCGGCAGCACGGGCGCGCAGACGCAAGCGAGCGAGCTCACCACGATCGAGGGGCAGCACGAGAGCATCAGCGTTCTCGAAGCCAATGTGGACGACATGAACCCGCAGGTCTTCGGATATCTGCTCGACCGCGCGCTTGCCTCCGGCGCACTCGACGTTTTCGGGACTCCGGTGCAGATGAAGAAGAGTCGTCCCGGCATGCTGATCACCGTCCTCTGCAAGCCTGAAGACTCACAGCGGCTCACAAAGCTCATATTCAGCGAGACCACCACACTCGGCGTGCGTATGCGGGAGGAAAAGCGCGCCGTGCTTTCACGCCGGTCAATCGCTGTGCAGACGAAGTGGGGGGAGGTCCGCATGAAGGTCGGCGACCTGAACGGCACCGCCTCCAATTACGCACCGGAGTTTGAAGATTGCCGCCGTATTGCGGAGTCGAACCAGATTCCGCTCAAGACAGTGATGCAGGAAGCGATCCGGCTCTACCTGGAAAAAGAAAAGAATGGATAAGGTACAGAACAAAACGGGCGAGCCGTTCTTCATCACCACTCCGATCTACTACGTGAACGCGCGGCCGCACATCGGACACGCGTACACGACGATCGTCTGCGACGCCATCGCGCGCCGCCAGCGCATGCTCGGCAAAGATGTCTTATTCCTCACCGGCACCGACGAGCACGGTCAGAAGATCGAGCGCTCTGCCACAGTCGCCGGGATCACTCCGCAAAAATTTGCCGACCAGGTCTCCAGCGAGTTCCGCTCGCTCTGGGACCGCATGGGAATTAGCTACGACCGGTTCATCCGCACCACAGACCCGATTCATCAGCGCGGTGTGCAGGAATTCTTCAAGCTGATCCAGAAGAACGGTTTCATCTATAAGGGCAAGTACAGCGGACAGTACTGCGTCTTCGATGAGCTCTACGTTGACGTGGTCGGCCCGGGCGCTCCATGTCCCGAGTGCGGACGCCCCACAGAGACGGTGAGCGAGGAAAATTATTATTTCAAGCTGTCCGCATTTGCGGAGAAGCTGCTTGCCCACATCAAGGAGAATCCCGACTTCATCCGCCCGGAGACGCGTCGCAACGAAGTGATCGCCTTTGTGAAAAGCGGACTCCGCGACCTGAGCGTGAGTCGTAGCAGCTTCAAGTGGGGCATCCAGGTTCCGGGCGATCCCAAGCACGTTGTTTACGTTTGGATGGACGCGCTCAGCAACTACATCACCGCCATCGGATACGGTTCGCCCGATGCTAAAGACCAGGCACGCTACGAGCGCTTCTGGCCGGGCATTCATATGATCGGCAAAGAGATCGTGCGCTTCCACTGCGTCTACTGGCCGGCATTCCTGATGGCCGCAGGCCTGCCGCTTCCGAAAGCGATCGTCGCGCACGGCTGGCTTCTTTTCGAAGAGAACAAGATGTCGAAGTCGCGCGGCAACATTGTTCGCGCGGAGACGATCAACGAGGTCCTCGGGAATGACGCGTTGCGCTACTTCCTGATGCGCGAAGTCGTCTTCGGTCAGGACGGCGCCTTCAGTTTCGACGCGCTGGTGCAGCGCTATAACTCGGACCTCGCTAACGATCTGGGCAACCTCGCCAGCCGCACGCTCACGATGATCGGGAAGTATTTCAACAGCCAGGTTCCTTATCCATCGAAGGCGATGTCGCACGCGAAGTCAGATGACACCATCGCGAAGCTCGCGTCCGAGGTGATCACAAATTACGGCAAACTCTTCGACGATTACCAGTTTGCTCGCGCTCTGGAATCGGCCTGGTCGCTGGTCGGCGCGGTGAATAAATACCTTGTGGAGAATGAGCCGTGGGCCGTCGCCGAAAAGCAGGATGAAGAAAGCCGCGCGCGCCTGGGCACCATCCTTTATACGTCTGCTGAAGCGCTGCGCATCGTGACCGCGCTCGCCCACCCTGTGGTTCCGGAGTCAACTAAGCGGATATGGAACCAGCTTGGCCTCGGGGACATAACCAAGACCAACCTTCACGATCTCCAATGGGGACAGCTTCCTGTCGGCAACAAACTCGGCCCGATCGAGGGCGTGTTTCCGCGCGCCGACAAATCCGCTATCGAGAGGATGCAGAAGATGGAAGAGCCGGCCGGAAGCGCTGCGGCGAAAACTGATTCGGCGAAAAATGAAGAGCAGTCGAAGGATGTTCCCGCTGGAACCGGCGCACAAGCTGGCCAGCCTGCGACGCAAGCCGCCGGCGGCCTGGCGCCTACTGCCGCAGCGCCGTCAACCAACAATCAGATTTCTATTGATGATTTCGCAAAGGTCGAGTTGCGTGTGGGCGAGGTGAAGAGTGCAGAGAAGGTTAAGAATGCGGACAAGCTCTTGAAGCTGGAAGTAGACATTGGTACCGAGGTCCGCCAGATCGTCGCTGGAATCGCTGAAGTCTATGCGCCGGAGAAACTAGTCGGACGGAAAGTGGTCATTGTCGCCAACCTCGCGCCGCGCAAACTGCGCGGCATCGAATCGCAAGGGATGATCGTGGCTGCTTCCCTGCCGCCCGATGGCAAACCGGTGCTGGCAAGCTTCCTGGAAGATGTTCCGGTGGGCGCGCGCCTGAAGTAATCAATACGCCACGAGCACTCGCAAGTCGCGGACATTATTCCCCGTCGGCCCGGTCACAACCGCATCCGCTAATTTTCCGAAGAGTGGGAATCCGTCGAACCGCTTCAAAGCCGATGCCAATCCGGCGCCGGCCCGTGCAACCGTTGTCCCATCCACCACCGCACCTGCCGCAGGACTGTTCCCATCCACACCATCCGTCCCCGCACTGAGCACGCAGATATTCTCTCCCTCGATCTTCTCCGCGCAATAGAGCGCGAAGTGCTGGTTGCGTCCGCCAGTGCCAGGATTTGGAGGCACTGAAACCGTGACCTCGCCGCCGGAGATCACGCAGGCGCGCGAAACACCCTTGCGCAACTCGCGTAACCGATTCAGAAGATAATCGGCAGCTTTGGCGTATTCCCAATCATCGCAGCTGTGATCGATCTCAACCGCGAAGCCGGCGCGCGACGCTGCTTCCGCCGCAGCCTTCTCTGCCGCGGCAGAGCTTAGGATGGGCCACCAGCGCGCGCGCACGAAAGCTGCATCGTCGGATTTGGGCGTTTCTTCCAGATGCTTCGATTCGAATATCTCCCGCACCAGGGGCGGAAACTGCGGCACCATCTTGTATGTTTCGGCGATACGGTAACAATCCGCTTCGGTTGAAGAGTCCGGCATCGTCGGACCGGAAGCGAGCGAATCGAGCGCGTCCTCTGGAACGTCGGAGATCATGATCGAAACCTGCTGTGCCGGAAACGCCGCCCGCGCCAATCGTCCGCCTTTCACAGCAGAGAGATGTTTGCGGATCGCATTGATCTCCGCAATCGTTCCGCCGGAGTGCACGAGAACGCGATACGTAGCGATCAAGTCCTCGAGTAAGGTTTCGTCATCGAGCGGAGCTTCCATCACCGCCGAGCCGCCACCACTCAGCAGATAAATGACGAGGTCATTTTCTTTGCGCCCGTCGAGGATGCGAAGAATGCTGCGTGCCGCCTTCACGGATTCGGCATTCGGCATCGGGTGTCCGCCGATGAAGTAGGAGAAACCCGGCAGCATCACCTCGGGTGGAGTCGGCGTCGCAATGATGCCCGCCTGCGGGCCCATCTCCGTATTGAGCGCCTGCGCCATGGCTTGCGCAGCCTTGCCGATCGCGATCACCGTCACGCGCCCGTAGGAGTTTATTGGCAACAGGTCTTGGCCGATGCGCAGCACGCCTCGGCTGTACTCCACGTTGCGCTTGAAAGCTTTGTCTATTCCGATTTCGGCCAGCGCATGAAGAAAAATGGCGCGTACCTGCTCGCGCATCTCTCGCCCGCGAAGCTCTTGGGGAGTCTCAGACACAGGCGGGATTATAGCGGGAGCACGCTGGGCAGCCACTCGCGTATCGCTGCCTGCATCTCGTGCAGCTTGTTCTCGAAGAAGTGTCCTGCACCTTCTACGAAGACGATCTTCTTCGGCTCGACCGCCTCAGCGAATACCTCGTTCAGCTTCTCCTGTGGACCGAATTCATCGCGGCTGCCGCTGATGAACAGCTTCGGCTTCGCGCACTCCCGAAGGAAGGAATAACGATATAGCCGATCGTCCACTTCAACCGGCGTCCCCAAAGAGATGATCGCTTTTACGCGAGCATCCGGACACGCTGCACGCATTCCTGTAGCTGCTCCGAAAGAAAATCCGCAGAAGATCAGCGGAAGATGGAACTCGCCATCGAGCCAAGCGAGCGCGGTGCGCACGTCGTCCACTTCCCCACCGCCGTGATCGTGGTGACCTTCGCTCAGGCCTGCTCCGCGAAAGTTGAAGCGCAGCACGGGAAATCCGAAGCCGTGCAGCGCCTTCATTGCGTTGTATACGACCTTGTTGTGCAGGGTGCCGCCATATAAAGGATGGGGATGGCAGACCAGCGCGGCATACTTCGCGTCCGCGGCCCCGGCATTCAACACCGCTTCCAGACGCCCTGCAGGACCTCCGAGGAAAAATGTTTTAATCTCTGCCACTGTTCAGTCTACCTTGTGCACCACTTCATCGAATGTGCGCGGCTTGTGCTTGCTGGGGAGGAAGTCGAAGTCGTGTTCCTTGGCGAATTGCAGAAGCGCACCGGTTGAAACCGCATCTGCCGGGACGGCCCACGCTCCGGGTTCGGAGGTCGGCAAGACGCCGGGGATCTGCTGCACCGCCGCACTGATCTGTTCGTTCGATGGAAACTGCACGATGAATCCACCGCTCTCGGCCGCGACGATGAAGCGCACGGGCGCGCTCCGCCATTCGCGTGCTAATCGAAGCACTGCGTAAAGGAGCACGACCAGGAAGAACAGGCCGACACTGCCGATCAGCAGCGGGTGCTCGCGACGGACGCGCTGCATCCCGCCAGGAACGACCACAGCGACGAAAGCCAGCACCGTCCACCACACCAGAGCGGCCCAATATTTTCCCGTGGTTGTGAGCCGGCGCAGCGAATTCCCTTGTCGGATCGGAAGCAGCAGGAACAGGAAATCGAGCACCAGAAAAACGATCAGCGAGGCCCACCACAGCAGCAGCCGCTGGCGCGACATGCCTTCCTGCCAGCGATTGAACAGCGGTACCACGACGACCATCGCCGCGACCATCCAGGCGTAGCTTTGTCCGGGCGTGCGCGTGAGCTTGGGCATTTCGCTACATTCTAGCTTGTGTAAGATGAGTAGCCGATGCCCTTAGACCCCATCCGCTTCACTCGCCAGCTGGTAGATGTGGAATCCATTACCGGCAACGAGATCGCGTGCGGCGAGTTGCTTTCGCGTGAATTATCCGCGGCCGGGATGAATGTGAAGCATGTCCAGGTGAAGGAGGGGCGCTTCAATCTCCTCGCAACCTTCCCTGCGACGCCGTATCCCGAAGTGTTTCTCTCCACGCACTTCGACACTGTTCCACCATTCATTCCTTCGCGCGAAGACGCCGAGAATATTTACGGACGGGGCTCGTGCGATGCCAAAGGCATTATCGCCGCGATGACCGCCGCCGCGCTGCGCCTGCACGAGCAGAAGAAAGATGTTGGGCTGCTATTTCTTGCCGGCGAGGAGCAAGGCAGCGACGGGGCCAAGATCGCCAATGCTCAGGCGAACGAGCTGCACGGAGGCAAATGCAAGTTCCTGATCAACGGCGAGCCGACGGAGAGCAAGATGGGCATTGCTTCCAAAGGAACTCTGAGGGGGGTGGTGACCGCCTCCGGCAAGATGGCGCACTCCGCGTACCCGCATCTCGGCGAATCGGCCATCGAGAAGCTGGTGCAAGCACTCGAACGGCTGCGCACCATGAAGCTTCCCTCCGACCCGGAAATCGGCCCGTGCACCATGAACATCGGAATGATGAGCGGCGGGCGTGCTCCGAACGTCATCCCCGACCATGCGGAAGCGCAGCTTCTCTACCGCTTAGTCGGCCCGACGGATGAATTGAAGAGAAGTATCCGGATGAAAGTTGGGGATCTGGTGAAAGTTGAGTTTTATCTCGAGATCCCATTCATGCGGCTCGCGACGGTTGATGGAATCCCAACCATGATCGCTGCGTTCACCACGGACATCCCTGCGCTCACGAACTGGGGCAAGCCGCTGCTCTTTGGCCCAGGGTCCATTCACGTTGCCCATACGGATCATGAATACATTGCGAAGAAAGAATTGCTGGCGGCGGTTGATACGTACGTCAGAATCGCATCGCTCGCCTCAGCAGGAAAGTAAAGCTCTCACCTTCCCAGCGAGATCTTCAACTCCTCCCACGACAGATCCAATCGATCGCTGAAAGTTCGCGGAGGGGCGCTTGTCCGAAGGCGGGCCACCTTCTTATATCCGGCTGGAACTTCGAAAACCTTTCGATCCACGGGCGCGGTGCTCAGCTCCGTCACTTCCATTGTTGTGCGACCACTGCCCTGGACCTCTTTGCCATCCGGCAGATGACTTTGGAAGTGACTGACATGGGTCAGCAGAACGGGCATTCCGTGCTTCATCTGCTCCCCCGTGAACTTGAACTGGTCAAGGCAGTCGTGCTGCGCTGCCGTAAGGACTGAGTGAACCGTGGCGTTCGCTGGAATCTCCTTCTGCATCACACGCGCTCTGCAGGTTCGCGCAGGCTCGGCGAAATCTACATACCACCCGTCCGTCTCGGAGCTATTGGCGGTCGCACAAGCCCCGGCGCCTGGAATCGTTTTTTGTGTCGTAAGCCAATGATGCGCGACATGCCCCAGTATGGTCTTGGTCTCATGCATGTCCGTGTTCTCAGTGACGATCTCGACGGGACCACCTCGCTTTGGACTCTGCCGCCCAGTGTGTTCCATGTGCTGCTGCCAACCCTTAGCCAATCCATCTTCCCCGAGTTCGACAACACGGTATTCCCGGTTCTTTGGATCGAGTTCGAGGCCTTGGTGTGCATCGCACAAATCCATGAAGCTCTGGTCGTTCACCGAGCCGTCGGGAAGCACGGCATGAAAATCGCGTCTAGTGCGGTCTCCCTGGACATAGAACGTAGTGGTCTCATGGAAGATGTGCCCGCTCATGTCCGATGTGGTTACAGTTGTGATCTTCGCGTTCTGAGGAGCCGCGCTTGAGGGCGGAACGCCGTCTTCATCATTCTTCAGCTTCCCTTCCAGATGGCAATCGCATTGCGACTTGCAGACATAGTGCATGCCACGCGGCGGAGCTGCATGGTCGCAGATGATCTTCGGCTTTTCGGCGGCTTGTCCAAAGGTCAAGGCGGATACTAGAAGAAATGCCCAAAGGTTGAGCGCACGTTTGGCACTAATCCCGTTCATCAGAACATAGTAAAATAGAAAGATTGTCTCTGCCCGAAATTGCGGCTAGAGAGGGCTCCGGCAATTTTGTTGGATGGTATAGGCCAGAATGACTCAGAATCTTATCGAGACCGCATCGTCCGCGCTGGTGCGCGGCAAAGGGTCCATGGACTTCAAACTCGTCTCCGATTACACCCCTCAGGGCGACCAGGGCCGCGCCATCGAGCAGCTCGTCCGCGGCGTGCGCGATGGCGAGAAGCACCAGGTACTGCTGGGAGTCACCGGTTCGGGCAAGACGTTCACCATGGGCAAAGTGATAGAGGCGACGCAGCGGCCGGCGCTCGTCCTCGCGCACAACAAGACACTGGCTGCGCAGCTCTACCACGAGTTCAAACAGTTCTTTCCGCAGAACGCGGTCGAGTACTTCGTCTCTTACTACGACTACTATCAGCCTGAGGCTTACATTCCTGCTGGCGACCTTTATATCGAGAAGGAAGCCACGATCAATGACGAGCTCGACAAGCTGCGGCTCTCGGCGACGCGTTCGCTGTTTGAGCGGCGCGATTGCATCATCGTCGCCTCGGTTAGCTGCATCTACGGCCTGGGTTCGCCGGAAGCGTATTACGGCATGCTGCTCTTTCTGGAGCGCGGACAGAAGATCAAGCGCGAAGACATCGTCCGCAAGCTGGTGGAGATCCTGTACGAGCGCAACGACGTTGATTTTCGTCGCGGCACCTTCCGTGTCCGTGGCGACGTCATCGAGATCTTCCCTACGTACGACGACATGGCCTACCGCATCGAGCTGTTCGGCGATGAAGTGGAATCGCTTTCCCAGATCGATCCGCTGTTCGGCACCGTGAAACAGAAGTATCAGCGCCTGCCGATCTACCCCAAGACCCACTATGTAATGAAGCCAGAGACTAAGACCAGCGCAGTCGCTTCCATCCTGGAAGAGCTCGCATGGTGGGAGCTGGAGCTGCAAAAGCAAGGACGGCTGGTCGAGTCGCAACGCATCCACCAGCGCACGCGGTTCGACCTTGAGATGATCAAGTCCATGGGCTATTGCCACGGCATCGAGAATTATTCGCGCCACTTCACTAAGCGGTTGCCGGGCGAACCGCCGCCGACCTTGCTCGATTACGTCCCGCGCGATTACATGCTGTTCATAGACGAGTCGCACCAAACGGTGCCGCAGCTTCACGCCATGTGGCACGGCGACCGCTCGCGCAAACAGAACCTGATCGAATACGGATTCCGCTTGCCATCGGCGCTCGACAACCGCCCCTTGCAATTCGAAGAGTTCGAGAATCGCGTTAATCAAGCGGTGTATGTCTCTGCAACGCCAGGGCCTTACGAGCTGACCAAGGCTGCCGGCGTCGTCGTAGAGCAGATCATCCGCCCGACCGGGCTGATCGATCCTCCGGTCGAGATCCGTCCTGTTAAAGGTCAGATCGACGACCTGCTGCACGAGATCCGCAAGCGCGTTGAGATCAAAGAACGTGTGCTCGTGACCACGTTGACCAAGCGGATGGCCGAGGATTTGGCGGAGTACTACTCCGAGGTCGGAGTGAAATGCCGCTACATGCACTCAGAGATCGAAACGCTGGAACGGGTGAAGATCCTGCGCGATCTGCGCAGGGGCGAGTTCGACGTGCTCATCGGCATCAACTTATTGCGCGAGGGGCTCGACCTACCCGAGGTTTCGCTTGTTGCCATTCTCGATGCGGACAAAGAAGGCTTTCTGCGCTCGCAGGGTTCACTCATCCAGACCATCGGACGTTGTGCGCGCAATCTGAACGGCCTCGCCGTCCTCTACGCTGACCGCATGACCGACTCGATGAAGAAAGCGATCGACGAGACCAACCGCCGCCGCGAGATACAGACCGCTTACAACCGCGATAACAACATCACGCCGGAATCGATCGTGCGTCCGCTCTCGATGTCACTTGCCTCGATCTTGGAAGCCGACTACGTGGATCTGACTTCAGAAGCCGATGGCATCCCGGAGTTCACTACGCAAGAACAGCTAGACGCGTTCATTGCCAAGCTTGAATCAGACATGCGGGAATCCGCGAAGCGCTTTGAATTCGAAAAAGCGGCGAAGCTGCGCGACACCATCAAAGAACTTCGCACCAAAGAATTTCTGTTTACATAAAAGCGGCGGGGCCAGGTTCGACCCCGCCGGCTGCGTCATCGCAATCAGGAGAAATCTTCTGATTGCGGAGGTGTGAATCCGATCGGCTTCCCACCTTTGACTTCCAACACCCACGCGACCTTTTCCATGTCGTACCTGGTCGGATGGTTGCGATCGGCGTATTCGGTGCAAGTGCGCACATTGAAAACAATGCGTCGCATCGGCGAGCTGTAATCGCAATGGATCACCTCTTCACTGAAGCGATAGCCTTGTTGCCTGTGCACGTAGCGGCACGTACGGCACAACGTTTCTCCATTTTCGGGTGTACCGTTCAGGACCTTGATGCTGACCATAACTGACTCTTTCTAAGCGTCTCGAGACGCGGGCAAGTGGAGACCCGTCTTGGGTCTCCACGAGTTCAAGCCTCACCTCCACGGGCCGGCGCGATCACCTGCACAAAGCCCATTGGAGGCACGTTACGAGGACGCGCGCGGCGACGGAAGTCGGTACAGTACAGAACCTCTGCACGTACCGGCCTGAGTCCGTTACCGAAGCTGCAGTGGAGGTCACGCTGGGCGTTTGACTTCCACTGGATGTGCGCCCAAGTGCAATCAACGCACAGCGGCTCAGGCTTAGGAGTCTGCGCTCCATGGCGCGCCTGGTGCAGTGCGGCGATCGCCGAAACGATCGAACCCATAGGAAACATTTCTGCATGACCTCCTTTCCGCGGGCCCTTGCCCGCAATGTTTAAGAGAGACGCAGCCCGGCCGCGCCTCTCTGTTCATTCAACCCTTCACACAAACAACCTGGCGCAGGGTGTGGACGATCTCCACCAGGTCCTTCTGCGCTTCCATGACGGCGTCGATGGGCTTGTAAGCTCCCGGGGTCTCGTCAATCACCTCAGCGTCTTTGCGGCATTCCACTCCCGCAGTCGCCGCCTCGTGGTCAGCAAGACTGAAGCGCTTCTTTGCTTCCGTGCGCGACATCGCACGCCCCGCTCCGTGACTGCAGCTCATGAAGCTCTCCGGGTTTCCTTTGCCGCGTACGATGAACGACTTCGCTCCCATCGATCCCGGGATGATACCCATATCACCCTCGCGAGCGCGCACGGCGCCCTTTCGGGTCACCAACACGTTTTCGCCAAAGTGGTTCTCCCACGCAACATAGTTGTGGTGGCAGTTCACCACCTCAACCGTGGCGTCGAAGCCCGGCACCTCGCCCGAAGCCTTCAGGGCAGCGATGATGTTCGCCATCATCAATTCCCTGTTTGCCATCGCGTACTCCTGCGCCCAATGCACCGCGAGGACATAGTCGTCGAAGTGCTTGGTCCCTTGCGGCAGGTACGCCAGGTCGCGATCGGGCAAGTTGATCATCCACTTGCGCATGTCTTCCCGCGCCAGTTCGATGAAGAACGAGCCGAAGCGATTGCCAACACCCCGCGAACCCGAGTGCAGCATGATCCACACGTTCTGCTCGGTGTCGAGACACACTTCAATGAAGTGGTTCCCGGTCCCGAGCGTCCCCAGGTGGTTCACTTTCTGCGGGTGGGCCAGCTTGGGGTATTTCGCCAGGATCTGGTTGTAACGTGCATCGAGCTTCGCCCAAACGTCCAGGTGGTTGGCCGGGGCTTCGCTCCATGCTCCGCGATCATTGCGCCCACCGTTATCTGTGCGACCGTGCGGCACCGCCTTTTCGATCGCCGTGCGCATCTCGTGCAGATTGTGGGGCAGCTCATTCGCGGTCAGGCTCGTTTTCACCGCCATCATGCCGCAGCCAATGTCTACCCCGACAGCCGCAGGGATGATAGCGCCCTTGGTCGGAATTACGCTTCCCACAGTCGCGCCGATTCCCCAGTGCACGTCTGGCATGGCCGCCACCCACTTGAACACGAATGGGAGCGAAGCCACGTTGCGCAGTTGGGCGGCCGCCTGATCCTCCATCAGGACGCCGCGCGTCCACGCCTTGATGGGGACGCCGTGCTCGGGCATGATCACGTTGTAGATCTTTTCGTTCGTATTCATGGTTCTCTCCTTGCAGGTTCGTGAAGCTGAAACGGATTTCGCGCAGCATGCGCTTCAAAGCAGCTTAAAAATAGCTGCAACTCCGGATGCGACGCAGTCGAGCGGAGATTACGCCCTAAAGGGCGCGCTTACGCTGTTTTTGCTTGTCGGTGCTTGGGTCCGCGTAGGAAGTGAGCCGAAGGCTACCGAAGGACAAACGAATACGCCCATGCGCAATCGGCGCCGATAGTCAGCGTCGATTGGCTACGCAACCAATTGTGCGTTATGTGTTTCATGGTACGGGCGTTTTTCCTACGCAGGCGACAGGGTCGCACGGTTCGTAAGCAGGTGTCAACTGAGAAAACATCGGTCGGGAGAAATTTTGCGCCGAACCGGCGTGGAATGGAACTGAACCGCTACTCAGCAGCGGATTGCGTACTACCGCTCGCTCTCCGTCAGCGTCTTCACATGCTCTTCCAGTGCGCGCGTGTACTCGCGCTCTGCTTCGAGTTCGGACTGCAGCTTTTTGACCAGGTTCTCCAGCCGCATCAATTCGAGCTTCATCTTCTGAAGATCGAGTGAAGCTGGCGCCGTCGCGCCGGCCGGAACCGGACGTTGCGGCATCGGCGGAATCACGCGTGGCGCCGCGGCCGGAGCAGCCGCCGCGTACTGTTGCGGAGGGGGTGCCGGGGCTGCGTACTGTTGCTGGTAAGCAGGTGGCGGAGCTGAGACCGGCGGCATCGCCGGACGCGTGCGCAGGTTCGCCGCTGCCGGAGCTTGGGAGAAGATGCTGCTGAGTGCTGCTGCGGACGAAGCTGCCGCAGCCGCTGGCATCGCAACTGGCACAGCCGCTGCCGGATTCAGCAGATGCCGCACGCGCGTGATCAGGTCTTGCGGTTGAAAAGGTTTGCGGATCAGCTCGTCAGCCTTCACCGCGAATGCTTTATCCGCGACTGCTTTGTTTACGACGCCCGACATCAGGATCACGGGCGTTTTGCTCAGAGTCGGATGATGCTTGATGTGCTGGCAAACCTCGTAGCCATCTTTGTCGGGCATGATCACGTCAGTGATCACGACGTCAGGCGCTTGCTGTTCGATCTGCGCAAACGCAGACGCGGCGTCGTGGCACGCGATCACGTTAATGTTCTCGCGCCGGAAGGCGATCTTGATCACCTCGCGCATGGTGGCTGAGTCATCGATGAAATAAACAGTGGGTGCGGTGTCCATTACTGCGGACCTCCCTGGGCGCCGTCTTGCTCGTTCTCATCCAGTTCGCGAAACGCATCGAGCATCAGCTCCGTGGACGAGCGGAGCACCGTGCGCGTGGCGGCGGTTGCTCCCGGTATGAATTTGTAAACGCCGGTATCGGCGCCATTGCAAAGCTTTACGATCTGCACCACGGCATCTTCGCCGACCAGCTCGCCGGCTTCTGCGTGGAAGATGTCGCCGCCCTCGAAGAAGATGATGCCGTCGATGGTTCCCGCATTCACGTGCAGCGCGCCTGCCTGACGCGAGTGCGAAAGCATCTGGACTACACCGGGAAGATCGAGGTGAGAAAGATTGCCGCTAAGCGCAGTCTCAGCGCCGGCCAGCATCTGGGTCGGCTGGAAGCCTTCGTCGTGACTCTTCAGGAAATTTTTAATATGTGCCGCGATCTGGTCGGGGCCGTTGCGGCGATCAACATAATCTTCGCAGCCGGCGCGGAACGCCTCCATCAGTGCCTGGTCACCGCCATCACCGACGGCGATTATCGGGATGTGCGCGGTCTTGATATCGGCATGCAGTATCGGTGGCAGCTCGAAGGCGCCCATCTCGCGCATGTTCGTGGCGCACAAGATCGCGAGCGGCGGGTTCCACTCGATCATGGTGAGCGCATACGCCGATTGCGTCGCATGAGTCACGTCGAATCCTTCTTTCTTCAGCGCGTCGGCAAGGCGCTTCGCGAAGAAGACATTACTGTCTATCAACAGCAGCTTGGGGACGCCGGATTGTGCAGGGGTAGCCATCAGCTCCTCCCCTCCGCGATCTTTTCCAGGCTCACCACTTCTACGATCTCGTTGCCGAGGGAAAGCAATCCAGCAACGTGGTGCGGCAACGGTCCGGTGCGCGGAAGCATAGGAGTGTTCGTCAGCTCGCACTCGCCCGTTACGGGCAACGCTGTCCACTCGGAGGCGCCGTTCTCGAATTTGCGTGTGGCGATCAAATAAAACTTTCTCGCCGGAGCATCCGGCCCGATCAGGACCTGGGCTACGTCGCACACAGGGACGATGTGCCCACGCCGCACCAAAACTCCTGTCAGCAGCGGAGTAGTGTGCGGAAAACTTTGCAGCTTGTCAGGCTTCGCCAGCTCCGTAACGGTGCTCGCGGGCAGCGCGAAACGCTTCTTCCCTAACGGGAAGAGTACGAATGCGTCTTTGCGGTTCTCGAGCGAGGCGATCGGGCTCATGCGGACACCGCCGCCTTGGCCGTGTTCTTCGAGAGTGCCGCCTGCAACTGCTTGACGTCTGAAGCGGAGAGGAATGCCTCTGCGTTCACCACCGGAATGACTGCGTCCTGGATCAAAGCCACTCCGCGATACCAGCCGCGCTCTTCACCCAAGAATGCATGCGGCAATGGATGGATTGCCGAGATCTCCGCGATGCGGTCGATTGAATCTACCGCCACCGCCACCGACGAATCGCGCAGCATCAGGACGCGCGACACGTGCGAAGGCAGCATCAGCAAGTGCGCGCTCGCGTCCACCACAAAGTACTGGCGCTCGCGGTCGAGCGTGTGCTTCACCTTCGCGAGCCGGGGGAGCGCCGCCGAGAGCTTGATCGGACGAAGCTCTTGCATGTCCTCGATCTTCTCTACAGCCTTCGCGCCAATGGCAAAAGTATGTGGCCCCACGGCGAACAGGATCACGTCTTCCCTGTTGCCGCGCCGCGTGCGCTGCTCTTTTTTGAAAAACCTCACAGCGCACCTACTTTGCTCGCGCCGTAAACGTAAAGCACACGCTTCTCGACAGCACTGAATATGTTCTCGACGCCGAGCACCTGATCGACGGCGCCGGTCTTGATGGCCTCTTGCGGCATGCCGAAGATGATCGAGGTCGCCTCATCTTGCGCGACGACGTAGCCGCCCGCAGTCTTCACCTTCTGCACGCCGATCGTTCCGTCGTTACCCATGCCGGTCAGGACAACGCCGATGCACATCGGCCCGGCGAACGAAGCGGCGGTTTCCAAAGTCACGTCAGCGCACGGACGGTATCCCGAGATGCGCGGGCCATCATCGAGCAGAATGCGACCGCTCGAAGAGACGCGCATGTGGTGCGACCCCGGACAGAGATACATCTGGTTCGGGCTAACGATCTCGCCCGCTTCTGCTTCCTTTACTTTCAGCGGACAAACTTCAGCGAGCTGCTGGCTGAATTGCGAGGTGAATGTCCCGGGCATGTGCTGGACTACGAGGACTGCTCCCGGGAAATTTCGCGGGAAGTTCGGCAGGAATTTCATCAGCGTTGCCGGCCCCCCGGTTGACGCAGCCACGACGACCACTGGAAAGCGCGCATTGCCTTTCACGGCTGCAGGCGCAGGCACGACCATGTCCGCCGCTTTCACAGTCGGCCGATAGTTCAACACGTTGCTCGTCGCGAGCTTGGCCGCTTCCGCAGCTGCCGCAGCGGCTGCCGCCGCGTTCTGCGGCTCAGTGCGCGGCGCTGATGTCGCGATCTCTGTCTGCAGCTTCGAACGAACCGCCGTGCGCACGACGCGGACTTTCGAAGCCATGCGGAGCTTGCGGGTCAACTCCTCGCGGACGGCGTTCATATCCAGGTCGATGCCGCTGGAAGGTTTCGCGACAAAATCTATCGCGCCCAGTTCCAACGCCTTCAAAGTAATGTCGGCACCGTCACGCGATTCCGAACTGACGATCACGATCGGCCGCGGGTTGGACGACATGATCATCTCGGTCGCCTGCAGGCCGTCCATGTGCGGCATGTTGATGTCCATGGTGATCACATCCGGGCGGAGCTGTTCCGCAAGCGACACCGCCTCGCGGCCATCGCGCGCTTCCCCCACCACCTCGATGTTCGGGTCCGCAGTCAGGATGCTCTGCAGCACCTTGCGCATGAACGCCGAATCATCGGTGATCAATACCCGGATTCTTTTTCCTGGCTCAGCCATGTCCTATTGCACCGACCCCACCGCCGCCGCCTGCGATGCTCCGCCGATCAGCGCAGCCACTTCCGCTACAAACGCATCTTCCTGCACCGGCTTGACCATGAATGCGGCTGCACCGTCCTTAAGCGCACGCTCGCGGTGCTTGGCCCCGGCGCGCGACGTTACCACCATGATCGGGATGTGCCGCGTCGCTGCATTCTGCCGCATGTGCGAGATCAATTCGTATCCGTTGGTACGCGGCATCTCGAGGTCGGTGATCACAAGGTCGCACTTCATCTGAGTGACGATCTCGAGCGCTTCCAAGCCATCCGCGGCGAGCTTCACGCGATAGCCGACTTTTTCCAGCATGCGTCCTACGAACTTGCGAACGCTGATGGAGTCGTCCGCCAGCACGACAACTTTCTCTTCCGGAACTTCGTCGATCGCCGCGGCCGGGATCGCGCCGTGCGCAACCGCCGCCGCTCCAGGAGTGAAGATGCGTGCTGCAGCCGAGCTGGTCATCAACGGGCGCCGCTCGATGGCTTCGCCGGCGACCAACCGGTTCACGTCGATCAGCAGGATCAGGCTGCCGTCGGGAGCGATTGTCGCGCCCGGAAACATCTTCACGTTGCGAAGATATTCGCCCATGTTCTTGATCACAATTTCGTCTTTGCGGATCACGTCTTCGACAATCACGCCGACCTGCCGTCCACCGACGTTCACGATCACCATGCGCATAAATCCGTTAATCGGCTCAACGCGCGGCAATCCCAGGGAGGTGTCCAACCGCACGACTTCGGTGACGACGTCGCGAACTTTCGTCAGCAGCTTGCCGCCGACTTCTTCGATCTCCTCCGGCCGGAGCCGCCGTATCTCTTCCACGAAGGCCAACGGCATCGCGAACATCGATTCGCCGCAACGCACAAATAGCGCCTGCGAGATGATCAGCGTCAACGGGACCTTCAGCGTGAAGCGTGTCCCGCGGCCCTTTTCCGTCTCGATGTCGATTTCGCCGTTCAGCTGCTCGATGTTGGCTCGCACAACGTCTAACCCAACGCCGCGGCCAGCAAGTTCGGTCTTGCGCTTCGCCGTAGAGAAGCCCGGATGGAACAAGAATTCCAGCAGCTCGCGTTCGCTGACTTCCGAGTCAGTCGCAAGCAGGCCATTCTCGATCGCTGTGGCGCGTACTCGCTCGTAATCAATTCCCTTGCCGTCGTCCTCTACCTCTATATATATGTGGTTGCCACGGTGATACGCACGTACGGCAACATTCCCCTGCTCCGGCTTCCCAGCGTGGTACCGGTCTTCCGGCTTTTCAAGTCCATGCGCCACCGAGTTGCGCACCAGGTGGACCAGGGGATCGGATATCTGCTGAATGATGTTGTTGTCTAGTTCCGTTTCCGCTCCGTCGAGTGCAAGTTCCACGTGCTTTCCACTGGCCTTCGCGGCGTCACGCACGGTGCGGGAGATGCGCGTATACAGATTCCCGATGGGCACCATCCGCGCTTGCGTGATCTCATCCTGCAACCGATGCGCGAGTTTGGTGAACTCGTCGATATCGGAGTCCACGCGGCGCACGAAGCCGTCGAGCTGCGTGAGCACCTCCGTGATGTCGGCGGATATTTCCGTCAATGACCGCGACAGAATGTTGAAGTCGTCGTAGCGGTCCATCTCGAGCTCGCTGAAATCCGCGAGCGACTGGTCGTAAGAATGTGAATAGCTCGAATATCCGCCGCGGAACGGATACGAATCCTGCGAGATGCCATGCGAGAACTGGTCATACTGCATCTGCATCGGCTGCTGCGCCGGCACCGCACCGATCTTGCTGAACTCGTGCTTCTCCTGGAATTCGGTAACCTTGTCGGACATGCGCGCTTTAGAGAAGTTCAGGACGTCGGCAAGTTTCTCTAGCTCCGCGAGGCGACCGAGCATGCGCGTACGGTTGATGACCAGCTCGCCGACCGCATTCATCATCTGGTCCAAACGCTCGAGCGCGATGCGAATGGACTTCGATTGCGGTAGCGCGCTGGGCACGCCCTTTGCAACCAACTCTTCTGCTAAATCTTTTTCAGGCGCAACGTGTGCGGGCACTTCGGTAGACGGCACAATTGCCGTTTCCATCACGGGAACTTCGGCGCCCTGCTGCTCGGTCGGGCCACCAACCTGATCTTCTGTCTCTTCCGGTGCCAGTGTTGCAATCCGTGCCAGCAGCGACTTGACACTAGCCTGCATGGTCGCGTCATCAGGCCACTGCCGATAAAGAAATTTCTTCAGCGTGTCGACGGATTCCAGGCAGATATCAATGATCTGCGCACTGGGGCGGAGCAGCCCGTCCCGCAAGCGTCCGACTAAGTCTTCCGCCCGGTGAGCGACGCGCGCGATACGTTGCAATCCGACCTGTGCCGCCGAGCCTTTTACGGTGTGCATGGCGCGGAATAAGCGATGGATCTGCTCCGGCCCGGGATTCGCCTCGAGCGACAATAAGCATTCGGTCACGACTGCGAGATGCTCTTCCGCTTCCGGAACGAAAAATTCCAGGATCTCCGCCGGAATCTCGCCGTCTTCGGGCAGATCGGGGATCTCCGCGGCGGTGACGTGATGCACCGCCGGGCGCTGCGGAACACGCGCGACAACTGGCGCCGGCTGCGCAACCTGCGAGCCCGAACCTTCCACCTGTGAGCGTGGCACCCAGTGTCCGTCGGGAGTCAGAACCTGTTCTTCGACTTGGGTTTCGGCTGCGGGCGCCGGCTCCGGCGCCGAGTACTCGACCTGCTGCTGCTCTTCGACAGCAGCTTGCTGAAACGCGAACGGATATTTTTCTTTGAACGCGTTGATCTCTTCCACTGCTTCGATCGCGTTCGCGCTGATCATGAGCAGGTCGGATTCGAGAACTGCGATGCCTTCAGAGATGAACTCCACCAACGGCCCGGCCGCTTCCGTGGTAATGGTCGCGTTCATCGCGTACTGGAAGATGTGCGCGAGCTTGCCGGCGATCTCAGAGAACAACGGATATCCGTACGAGGCCGATGTCCCACCCAAGGTGTGCGCCGAAATATAGAGGCGCTCAACATCGTCCGGCACGGGATAGGGATCATGCAGGATGCCGGAGTACTCCCGCAGGAACTGCAGGTGCTCGCTAGCCTCCTGCAAGAACAGCTCGACGAATTCTTGTCCCGGCGTCGTCATCTTCAGTCCCCTGCCGCCTTGCGTGCCGCGCCCGTATTCGGCTTCTGATACAGAATGCAATCGCCGTGCGTTGTGGTATCGAATTTCACCGGCAGCTTCGCCACCGACTCAGCGTGTCCAACGAAGAGATATCCACCCGGCTCCAGATATTCGTAAAAACGCTGGATGAGCGCGCCGCGGCGGTCTTCGCTGAAATAGATCATCACGTTCATGCAGAAAATAATGTCGAAGCGTCCCATGTACACGGTCTGCGCCAGGTTCATCTGCGCGAACGAGACCATGTTGCGGATCCGCGGCTTCACCACGTACCCATCACCGGACTTCGTGAAATGCGTCTCGGCTTTAAGGCCGATCGCTTCCACCTCGCGCCGCGAGTAGAGACCCGCTTCGGCGACGCTCAGCGCCTTGCGGCTGATGTCGGTCGCCATGATGTTGATGTTCCAGGCCTCGGCGAACTCGATGGAGTCGCAAATAGTCATCGCGATCGAGTACGGCTCTTCACCGGTGGCGCACCCCGCGCTCCAGATACGAAGGCTGCGCGGGTTCTCCCAAAACTTTTTCATGTGCATCTCGGGAAGAACCTTCTTCTCGAGCGCGTGATAGATCGAGGGATACCGGAAGAACGACGTCTCCTGCGTGAGCAACCGCTCGATCAGCGAGTCGTACTCCACATTCGAGCTCTTCAGTAGCCGGGTCAAGTCTGTGCCATGTGCGACTTTTTTCGCGTCCATGTGCTCGCGCACGCGCAACGAGAAAAAGCGTTCGCGCGAGGAATCGAAAAGGATCCCCGAGCGCTTCTCGATGAGCGCCTTGATCTCCGAGAGCTCGTGCTCGGTGACGTTCGGCCCGGTAATGGTTTTCTCGATCATCAGTTCCTATTCGTCTTGAGCAAAACCGTTAGCGCCGTCCTGCTGTCATCTCCATGACGTTCGCGCCGCCGCTCGCACCGCCGCTAATGCGGAATTGCGAGAGGGCCTCGTTCAATTGCTCCGAGAGCTTCACCATGTTCTCGACCGTGCGTGCCGTCTGCCGCGCGCCCTGCGAGGTCTGGCGGGTGATGTTCGAAATGATCTGCATCGCGTTCGCCACACCTTCCGTGCCGCGCACCTGCTGCTTCGAAGCGAGCGAGATCTCCTGTACCAGTTCCGCAGATTGCCGCACCACGCTCGAGATCGCCTCCAGCGCTTTGCCGGCCTGGTCAGCCAACCGTGCCCCGACTTCCACTTCCTTCGTTCCCTCTTCCATTACGACGACCGCTTCGTTCGTCTCGGCCTGAATGGCCTTGATCAGCGCAGCGATATCTTTGGTTGCAGTGCGTGAGTGCTCAGCCAGCTTGCGGACTTCGTCAGCGACGACCGCGAACCCGCGTCCGGCTTCACCCGCGCGCGCCGCTTCGATAGCAGCGTTGAGCGCGAGCAGGTTGGTTTGTTCGGTGATGTCGTTGATGACGCTGATGATCTCGGAAATCTCGAGTGACCGATCGCCCAGTGACTTGATCTTCTTCGCCGTCGCCTGCACCGACGCGCGAATGCGCTGCATGCCTTCCAGTGTGTCGCGTACGGCGCGGTTGCCTTGCTCGGCAGCGTCGAGTGCGCGGCGCGCGGCTTCCGCCGAGGCTTCCGCGTTGTTCGAGACCTGCTTCATCGAGACCGTAAGCTCTTCCACGGCGGACGAAGTGTTCGTGATCTCCTGGTCCTGTTGAGTGGCGCCGGTCGACATCTCTTCTGACGACACGAGGATCTCGTTCGCGCTCGAGGAGACATCGATCGCGCCTTTGCGGACTCGCTCGAGCACCTTCGTGAAGTTATCGAGCATGTAGTTGACCGAGTCAACCACATTGCCAAGGGCGTCAGACGTGACTTTCCCGCGTAGCGTCAAGTCGCCTCGGGCGATCTGGCTGGTGATAGTCAAGAAGTCCGTCACGCTCTTCTGCAACGACTCCTGCGCTTCTTGATTGAAAACCGCGCGCGAAACTTTTTCGGCGGTGCGGTTCAGGTTCTCGGCGATAAAGCCGAAGTCGTCGGTGGATTCGACGTCTGCCTTGGCGCGGTAATCACCATTGGCGAGCCGCTCTGAGAACTCCGAAAGCTCCTTCACGGGCTTCGCGACGCGCGCACCGGTGACCCAGAAGACGGCGGCGGCCGCGAGTACCAGTACCAGCAGCGCCATCAGCATCTTCATGGGCGTATCGCCCTGGGCAGAAAACGCGTCCCAGATGGCCAAGCCACCAGACGTGCGTCCTGCGCTGTAAGCGAGCGCCATCAGAATGATTAAAGCCAGCGCATTTCCCATCGCCAGCATGGTGAGGGTCGAACTCAACCGACCTTTCATAACTTCCTCCCAGGAACAGTGGCAGTGGTCAGTGACCAGCAACCAGTGAAAACCTTTCAATTTTTGCTACCTACTTTTTAACTCCGCCCGCACCCGCCACAACTGGCAACTGGGCACCGGCCACTGACAACTGCCTCTAAATCACCCCAACAGGAAACGCGTCCATCATGCGTTTCAGGTCAAGAGCCAAAGCCAAACGATCTTCGTGCCGCAACATGCCGGCGCAGTGCGGAATCTCGCGCGGCGCTTCGTCCACCAGCAATGGATCGGAGGTCGTGAAAGTTCCAATCACTTCATCCGCCGCAACGCCCAATCGAATATCCTCACGCTCACCGTTGCCGCGCATCGAAGCCACCACTACGTGCTTCGGAGGCAGATCAGCGCGGCGGCCTTCCGTGAATGCAATGTCGATCACCGGCACGATCGAGCCGCGCAGGTTGAAGATGCCCATCATGAACATGGGCGCGAGCGGCATCTTTGTCACGGTCGGCCACTCCACCACCTCTTCAACATCGAGCACCGAAAGGCAAAACCGTTCACGGCCGGCGCGGAAGACACAGTATTGCCGCTCCGGCAGCCGCTCTTCGACTTCACCGGAAACAGCCGCGGTCTCGGTCGGCTGCAGTGGTTCGAGTTGTTGATTGTCGTCAGCCATTGCTCTACGCGCCTATAAATTTCACTACTTGCCCCAAAAGCTCTTCGGCTTTGAACGGCTTCACTACGTAACCGTCCGCGCCCTGCTGCTGCGCCCAAAACTTATCGCTGTCGGTGCTCTTGGAGCTCACCAATACCACCGGGATCCGCCCGAACTCGGCGTGTCCCTTTAGTTCGCGGCATGCCTGGAAGCCGTTGCGTCCCGGCATAACCACGTCCATCAAAATCAGGTTCGGCCGCTCGACTTCCACCGCCTGCTCCAGCCGCATCGGATCGTTGATCGAGACCAGCCAATATCCGGCGCGGCTCAGCACCGCTTCCATCAGCTTGATCTCCGCCGGCGAATCATCAACGATCAATATCTTTTTCATTCTTGCCTAAGCTCCGGACGCCAACGCCGTCCGCGGTTTCCTTTTTTCGTCGCTCGAGTTCTTGTCCGCCATCTGCATCTCCGTCTCGATCGAGGAGAAGCGCTGCAGGATCTCGTGCAGCCGCAGCGACATCGAGCGAATGGTCTCGATCTGCTCACGCACATCCGCCGAGATCGCGCCCGGCTCCATCAGCAGCAACTCCGAATTTCCCAGGATCGAGGTCAGCGCGTTGTTGCAGCTGTGCCGCATCTCGATCATGTAACGCCCCAGCGTCGCCTCGCGCTGGCTCTCCGCATTCGACGATTCCGCGCGTTTAGCCCGCTGCTGCGCCTCGTGAAATCGGAGTGCCTCAGCGCCGAGCGTCACCAATCCGTCCACCCAGCCATCGTTCTGCCGCACGACGAGAACGTGTGCTTCATTTCCATTCGCCAGTGCCGCCGATTCTGAATCGCTCGCCAGCAAGATCACCGCCGCATCTGTCGAGACGCAGGTCGATAAAACCTTCTGCAATCTTCCACCGCCTACCGGACCTATGATGGACAACCCGAACCGGCCTTCCACCGACTTATTCAGCAGCGAACTGTTGACCAGCGTGAACGCGGGGACATGCCGCTCCATCTGCCAGCGCGCCACCACCATACGCGAGAACTCCGCGTCATCGGTCACCATGAGAACGCTTTGCTGGCCAGTCGCGGTCAACAGCTCTCGATCATTGCCTTTTGCTTTCACAGTTACCTTAGCCTCGGCTACTTCAACTTTCCCGCTTCGTCCACCAATGCCATCAGTCGTTTCGTTGTCGCTGCTAGATTGCACGCGGCATCAATGTCGTTCATTGCCTTGGCGACCGCGATTTGCGCTTGTATTTTTTCCGCCTCCACCTGCGCCTGCCATAACGCTGCACGCAGAGGCTCGGTATTGCCGCTGTACTTCGATTGGTCGATCGCGGTCAGCAGTACTGCACGAGCTGCGACGGCGCGCCGCAGAACGTCTGCGGTAACGTCTGCCCCTGTGGCGAATGCAGTCACTTCCCAGGAGGAAAGCAATAGCTTGAGCGGACCGATCACGATGGTGGCGACCCCGCCCTGCCGCGGCGCTAAAGTGGTGATCTGTTCCTGTATCTGTGTGCGGTAGGAATCGATCTCCCGCGTCGCTAACGCGGGAGCGGCCGCTGCTCCTCCTCCAGCGCCCACAGGGGCCGGCGGTCCGATCTGCGCTTCAGCAGCCTTGATAGCAGCTTCGTATGCTTCGAGCTCGAGCTCTTCCTGTGTTTTCGGACGGGCTGCCTCGGCTGTTATCTTCGGGGCTTGTTCTGATTCCTGCGCCGGTTTCGCTTCTGCCCCTTTACGTTCGTTCTCTTCTGCTTCGAGCCGGGCGAATTCTGCCTCGTACTCTTCCTTCTCTTTGCGCTTGCAGTCTTCTTCTTCGCGTCGCACCTTCTCTTCTGTGTCGCGCTTCGCCTGCTCCTCTGCTTCGCGAGCTCGGCGCGCTTTCTCTTCCGCCTGGTGTTTGTCTTTTTCTTCAGCATCGCGGATGGCGCGCTCATAAGCGTCAAGGTGCTCGGCTTCCTCGTTCTCGCGCTTCGCCTTTGCATCCGCCTCCAGCCACTCACGTTCTTGACGCTGGCGCTCAGCTTCTTCCGCTTCCTTGCGGGCGCGCTCCTCAGCTTGCTGACGTGCACTCTCTTCCGCTGCAAGACGCTCGCGCTCTTCCGCCTCGCGCTTCGCCTGGGATTCGTGCCGCTCGCGCTCTTCAAGTTCGCGCTTGGCATGGGCCTCAGCATCCAAACGCGCCTGTTTTTCTGCGTCGCGTCGCGCTATCTCTTCGGCCTCAAGCCGTGCCTTTTCTTCCATCGCTTTTCGCGTTTGTTCTGCAGCTGCCGCGTGCGCCTTTTCCTGCTCCTCGCGCTGCAGCTTCTCTGCAAGCACCTGATTCAGCCGGTCTTCGACGATAGTGCGTACGTCTACCAGTTGCTTGAAACTCTGCCCTGCCGCATACGCGGCGTGAAATGCCTTCTTCCACTCGTGACAGATACTGCGCAGATGCTCAATGGTTTCTTTGTCGGAGAGTCCGGCCTTGCTGCAATCGATAGCGGCTACGCCGTTCACTTCCAAGTCGCGCAATGTCGTGCGGATGGCGTGGAGGTCGGCGGCGATCATGCGCACAAAACCACGCCGCGCCAGGAAATTAAATCGCGTGATCGCGACCAGGGCTGTTGGGCCGAAGTACATCTCGCCGGAAGAGACTTTCAGCAGGCGCGTCTCGTCCAGGATGCCTTTACTCAGCAGCTCGCGGATGCTTTGGCAGTGCTCAATCTCTATCAGGCATTGGTCGAGTGGCTCGAGCCACTTCGGCGTGTGCATGCCGACTTCACCGATCACCGGCTCCAGTGTCGCGGCACAATCTTCAAAGCTGACTGGTTTGTCGTAGAACCCAGGAGGCGCTACTGCCCCCAGGTATTGCACCAGCAGGAAATCCACTTTGTCGCGGTCGGCGTCTACTTTGCTTTCTTTTTCCAGATGGCGCGCGATCATCACGCGCAGGTTCTCTTCCGTCCCGAGACGCGTAGTCTGCAGAAGCTGCCGCAGCTGATGCACGTGTACACGCTCGTCCATCTGCTTGAACCAGTTCCAAACCCGCTCCATTGCTTCAGGTTCGGCGCGGTTGATCGGGGATTCCAACTCCGGACAGGGTGGCACGCCCAGGTCGAACTTCTGCTGCAGCGCTCCGTAGAGGACGTAGAGCCGGCGCGCATCGCGCCACTGCCCCGCCAATTCCGTCAATTGATGTGTTGCCGATGCCATCGTTCGTCTATCTCTGAATGATCCAATTTGCGATGTGCCGGACAAATCGCGCGGCGACCGCCGTGCGTCCTTCCTGATACTGCACCGCTACAACCTTGGCTTCCGCGGAGAGTGAGCCGTCGGTGTTCTCGAGCTTCACTCCATCTTCAAATTCCAGTGGCAAGCTCGATGAGAACAATGCCTCGTCGGGAGTACCGAACTCAATCACGGTTTGTTCGCTGAGCGCGACGCCTTGCTTCATCCCGATCACCCGCACCGGGATCCGCACCGGGCTGGCTTCCGGAAAGAATTGCGCAAGTCCTGCGACTGCCGAACCCCCTCGCGACGCTGCTACCGCTTGATTTGCCACAACCGCTCCTCGCCCGCTCGCATGCCCGGCAGACACGGACGTGTGCCCGCCGGCGAGCCAGCATTAGTGTCAATGCACGAGGGCAGCCATAATGGTGGTGTTTGGATAATGATGTAAGTAGCTGAAAGGAAAGGAAGTGTCTAGCATTTAACCGCTGCGGGAAGGCTCAACTGTCTCAAGTTGATACGCCTGTCTCATCCGAAATCGCCCGATTGGGCTGCCAGATGGGTGAGACAGGTCTCAGGCGGAGGCTGTTGCAGCCTTGATCTGGTAGCGCTTTATCTTTCTGTACAGCGTGGCGCGGCTGATTCCCAGCATCTTGCCGGCCAGCGTCTTGTCCCCATTCACCTGGTCGAAGACGCGCTGGATGGTGATCCGCTCCAGGTCCTCAAGATCGGTCGGGGATATCCCGGGTGCTGAGACCTTCTCAGTCCTTGCAGGCAGAACCTGGGTGTTCGTCGCTGCGAGGAACTCGTCCGCCATCTCGGCTGAAGCGTTCACGATTGGAATGGTTTGAGCATTCCGCAAAGCTGGCGGCAGGTCGTAGACGTCGATGATCTCGCGATCGCCCAGCGCAACCGCCCGCTCGATGCAGTTCTGCAATTCGCGCACGTTGCCCGGCCACTCGTATTGCATGAGCGCCTTCATCGCCGCGTTGCTGATCTGCAGGTTCCCTTCCGGCACGTACTTGTCTAAGAAATAATGGACCAGGCTAGGAATGTCGGAGCGCCGCTCGCGCAACGCAGGCAGGTGCACCGTGACAACGTTCAGGCGGAAGTAAAGGTCCTTGCGGAAAGTTCCCTCGCGGTAGGCGTGCTCGAGATCGCGATTCGTCGCTGCGACGATACGAACATCCACTTGCGTACGTATGTTGCTGCCTACGCGGCGAACTTCTTTTTCCTGGAGCACGCGCAAGAGCTTCGTCTGCATCTCGAGCGGCAGCTCGCCGATCTCATCAAGGAAGAGAGTTCCGCCATTGGCGGCTTGGAACAATCCGTCTTTGGGTTTGAGCGCGCCGGTGAATGCTCCGCGTTCGTAGCCGAATAGTTCGCTCTCAATCAATGTCGGGACTAGCGAACCGCAGTCCACCGCAACAAACGGACGATGCGCCAGCGATCCGCGAAAATGAATGGCGCGCGCGACCAGCTCTTTTCCCGTGCCGCTCTCGCCCGTGATTAGTACCGGCGTCCGCGTGTTCTTCAGGCGCGCGACCATGCGCAGCACGTCCTGTATCTTCGCAGAGGAGCCGATGATCCCGCTCAATTCCATCTCGGTGCTTACGCGCTCGCGCAAAAACTCGTTCTCAGAAACGAGGCGGACCTTCTCCGCCATTCGCTGTAGCACGAGCTTGAGTTCCTCGACTCGAAACGGCTTGGTGATGAAGTCGTACGCCCCGAGCTTCATAGCCTGCACCGCGCTCTCGATCGAACCGTGCCCCGTCATCATCGCAACTTCTGTTCGCGGCAACGCGCGCTTCAACTTTTCGAGAAACTCGAGGCCGTCCATGTTCGCCATCTTCAGATCGGCCAGCACCAGGTCGGGCGAGTGCGCGTCAATGTAGTTGAGCGCCGCCTCCGCGCTCTCCACGTGCGCAGAGACGAAACCGAGCGAGTTTCCGATCGTGACGCAGAGTTTGCGGATGCTCTGCTCGTCATCCACCACCAGAAAGCGTATGCGGTAATCGTCAGCCATTTTCAGCGCGCCTTCCCAAAGATCGACTCCACCGTCGAGATCAACTGCTGCACCCGAAACGGCTTCTCGATGAACGGAACTCCCGTGCTCTTCAAGATCGCTCCCGTCTCATCGTTCGCGATGTCTCCGGTGATGAAGAGCAGACGCGAGCTCAGCGCCGGCCGATTCGCGCGAAGCCACGCGTGCACGTCGGCGCCGTTGACGTTTCCCGGCGTTCGCATATCAGAGATCACTCCCGCGAATTCTCCCGTTTGCAACAGCTTCAATCCTTCAGCACCCGATGGCGCACACCTCACGCTGAAGCCGTGCCGCTCCAGAGCCGAGCGAACAAAACTTGCGACGGAAGGCTCATCTTCGATCACCAATATCGGGTTACTTCTCTGGAGCTGTGTCGCCGGCACGTTCATGACTGCGCTCCCGCCGTCGCGGCAAGCTCAGACGTCGACACCGATGCGATGGGCAGTCGCACCGTGAACGTAGCGCCTGCTTCGGGCTCATTGTTCTTTGCGATGATGTCGCCTTTGTGCTCGTGGACGATGCCGTAGCAGATGCTCAGCCCGAGTCCGGTACCTTTGCCGACTTCTTTTGTCGTGAAAAATGGATCGAAGATGCGTTCCGGATTTGCGATTCCGGTGCCGCTGTCCTTGAAACTGACCTCGACGAAGTCGCGCGATATACCGCTGGAAACCTCGATTCGACGTGGGTTCCCGCTGTCGCGCATGGCGTCGTAAGCATTGTTCAAGACGTTCAAGAAGACCTGTTGCAGCTGGTGCTCATCGCCGACCACCTCCGGCAATCTCGCATCGAGATGCTGCACAACTTCCACGCCGTGGTTGGATAAGTCGTACGCGCGCAGCTGTAACGTGCGCTCCACGATCGCATTCAACTGGACGGCTTTGCGTTGCTGCGGGACCTGGCGCGCGAAGCTGAGTAGATTTTGTACGATCAACTTCGTCCGCTGCGCTTCCTGGATGATCACGTTGAGATCGCGATGCGCTTCGGCCGAAAGTCCCGGCGTTTCCAGCAACAGATCCGCAAATCCCAAGATCGCGGTCAATGGATTGTTAACTTCATGCGCAACGCCGGAAACAAGCTGCCCGACAGCCGCAAGCTTTTCCGTATTGATCAGCTTGGCCTGCAGCAGTGCCGCGTCAGTGATGTCTGTCATCACGACGACAACGCTCGTCACGTTCCCCTGCTCATCCCGCATCGGGCTTAGGCTGATGGAAAAGTGTCCCGGGTCGCCGTCTCCGCGCAAAATCGGTAACTCTAAATTTTCGCTTTGCTCGCCTAAGACTGTGGCTTCGAACGCATCGGCAAATTCCCGCCGGCGCCCATGCGCGACGATCTCGCTCAACCTGCGGCCGATGAGCTGCGATGCGCGAAAATCTCCGGAGTCGAAGCAGCGGCGGTTCGCGTAACTCACTAACCCGGCCGTGTCTGCCACCAGGATCATGCTCTGCGTGTTGTCGAGGATCTTGATGTTGAAGTCGCGCTCGCGCTGCAGTTGCGCCTGGATCGTCTTCTGCTCGGTGATGTCGAGGATCAGCCCGCGATACTGCACCGTCGAGCCGCTCGCATCGCGGACGGCGAATGCGTTCTGTAGCGTGTGGACGAATGAACCGTCTTTGCGGCGAAGCGTCTCTTCGAAGTTGCCCAGCGCGCCAGTCTCATCCATTTGCTGCGTGAATCGGCGGCGCTGATCGGGAAACATGTAGATGTTCTTGGGAATGTCAGTGTTGAGCAGCTCTTCGCGGCTGTCATAGCCGAGCATCCTCACCAGCGCGTTGTTGACCTCAAGAAATCTGCCGGACGGAGTCGAGAAGAATAATCCTTCTTGAATGTTGTCGAACAGTTCGCGATAGCGGTGCTCGGCTTCGCGCCGGTCGGTGACATCTTTAAGCACGTGGATCGTCTGTTGCCCTTCGTTGATCACGCCCTGAATTCCGGACGTTGAAACGAGGTACGTGCGCTTCAGCTCCGGGTGAACATACTCTTCGATTCCGTCGCGCTTAGCGCGGCAGAATTGGCACCCTTGAGGGCCGCCCAGTCCGGAGATCAGCGCGCCCATGTTCAATCCGATCAGCTGATGCGGTGGTGATCCGATCACGTCGGCCATTGAGCGGTTCACTCGAAGCACGCGATTACCGTCGTCGTGCACGACGATGAGGTCGGAGATAGCGTCGAAGATGTCGTGCCAGTGCCGGCTCGCCTGCGCGATTTTGCTGAACAATCGCGAGTTTTCCAATGCGACCGCCGCGTGGGCCGCCAAAGCTTGCAATAGATTTTCGTCATCGCGATCCAGGGCACTGCCACGGTTCGCCAGCAGCACGACTCCGAGCAGCGTGCGATCCGATCCTTTCAGCCACGCCAGTGTGACGTCGCTCCAACCCAAGCTGGAGGACAGTGCGGTGCCTAGTATCTTTTCGGCGGCTGCGTGCTGGATCTCGCGGGAGGGTCGCGCCGCAAGTTCCGCCAGCGCAAGATTCAAACTACGCATTCCCGCTTTGTCATCGGCGAGCGAGAAACCATGTACCGCTACCGTCTCAAGGGTTTTTCCTTCCGCCAGTGCCAATGCCGCTGATTTCGCTCCCATCATGGTGGAAGCGCGCGCGAGGAAATTCTTGACGAATTCGGGCAGTCCAAAAGACGAGCTGGTCTCGAGCGCCAGCGCCATTAAATTTTCGGCGCGCGAACGGTATTGCGCCGCGAGCTGCGACTCGGTCGTGGCCCCGTGGGCACCCGGCAAGTTCTTGCTTTCAGCCATAAGGAAAGGTACAGGCCAGCTTTGGGGGAGAGTAGAACCTTAGTCCGGAATCTCATTTTGAGTCAAGGAGTTTCCCGCCTCAGAGTCTCACCTTAGCCACCAGAACCGACGTCTTAAATTGAGACACTTCCTTACAGAGTCGGCTGGTTTGAGACAAACTCGGGCGATCCGGCATAGCCAGTTGCAGATATAAGACTAATGATTACAGTTACTTACGTTACATAAAGCCGCCAAGAACAGGCTGGCACTGGCCTTGCTTCTACTCTGCTGGGCGGATTCCGTCTGTAGGAGGCGTTGTGCGATTACTACATTTCAGCCGGCCGGTTTTGTGGGGGACCTTGGCTTTGGCGCTAATCATTCCGGCGCTTTCGTCCCCGGCGCGCGGACAAGAGGAAGTAACTCGCAAGATCAAGAGCCGGATCGACCCCGTGTACCCCGAGCTTGCACGCCGCATGCATATCAGCGGCACGGTAAAGCTGCAATTGGTCGTCGGCAAAGACGGCACGGTGAAGAGCACGAAGGTCATCGGTGGCCCGCCGCTGCTCATCGAAGCCACGGTGGAGGCGGTGAAGCGCTGGAAGTTTGAAGAAGCAAAGGAAGAGACCACGCAGCCGCAAGAGGTCAAGTACAACCCGTAGTCGGCCGCGTGAAGAAGAAGATCAATTGGAAGACTGAGGAACTGTCATGAGCATCGGCAAGAAACTTAGGTACGGATTCGGGGCCCTCCTGATAATGATGGGCCTGCTATTTGTCGTGAACATCGGCGCACGCTGGAAAGACAAGAGTTCGCGCGACAACACGGCCGAGATCGGCGAAATCCGCAGCCTGGTCACGCAGAACAACCTTGCCTTGAACAGCTATCTCCTCACCGGCAGCCCCGACGAGGTGAAGAAGATCGCCGACGGCGACTCTCGCTTGCTCGATCGCATCGACCAGTTCAAAGACAAAGTCAACACCGGGCAGCACAACGCACTAGACAAGTTGCAGACCGCCGAACGCGACTGGATGACGAACTTTGCCAATCCGGTGATCGAAAAACGCAAACAGGTGGACGGCGGGAATGCCACCGTCGCCGAACTGCAGATCTTTTACTTGCAGCAAGACCCGGGAACGTGGCTAGAGAAACTGAATACTCCACTGGACCAGGTCCAGAAATCGATCAAAGATTCAACGGACGCTACCTCATCCGCTACTTTTTTGACTTCTATCGTCTTTTTCGTAATGGCGCTCGTCGCCGGCGTTTTGATCGCGCAGAAAATATCGCGTTCCATCACCACTCCGCTCAGCCACTTAATCCTTGTGGCGCGCGAGATCGGTGAATCGGGCGATCTCGATCAGAAGATCGAGCTCGATCGCCAGGACGAGATCGGTGATCTCGCCCGCACTTTCAACAACATGATGACGTATCTGAAGGAGATGGCGGCGATCTCAGAAGCGATCGCCGGCGGCGACCTCACCGTTGCCGTCGAGCCGCGTTCGAAGAGCGACACTCTCGCGCACGCCTTCTCGCGCATGACGGAAGGTCTCCGCAGCCTGGTCAAGAATGTTCGTGACGGTGCGACGCAGGTCGCTTCCGGCTCGAACCAGGTCGCCGATGCTTCCGACGACTCCGCGAAAGTCAGTGTGCAGGCTTCGTCCGCAATCGACGAGGTCACCAGCACCATGCACGAGATGAGCGTCAACGTGCAGAACATGGTGAAGAACACGCAGACGCAGGCTTCCAGCGTCAGCGAGACATCAGCCTCAATCGACCAGATGGTCGCTTCCATCCAGCGAGTAGCCGATACATCGAAGGTCCTGCTCGACATCTCGCAACGTTCGCGCGACGAGGTGCAGAGCGGTATCGGCACGATGGAGAAGACCACCGAGGGACTCGGACGCATCAACGAATCCATCGGCGTGTCGTCGGGCATCATCGCTGTCCTCGGCCAGCGCGCCGATGACATCGGCAAGATCATTGAGGTCATCGATGACCTCGCAGAGCAGACCAACTTGCTCGCGCTCAATGCTGCTATCGAAGCGGCCCGCGCGGGTGAACACGGCTTGGGATTCGCCGTTGTAGCTGACGAAGTACGCAAGCTCGCCGAAAAATCAGCGACCTCGACCAAAGAGATTTCCGACCTCATCCAGAGCATTCAGAAGGAAGCTCGCAAAGCCGTCGAGAACATGGAGAAGAGCACGACCATCGTGAACGAGGGGTTGGACCTCGGCACGGATCTCAGCGGCGCGCTCAAGAAGATCTCGAACGTTGTCACCGAGGTCTATAAGTTCGCGCAGGAGATCGGGGCGGCCACCAACGAACAGTCGCACGGGTCGTCGCAGATCGCACGCGCGACCACTCGCCTGAACGAGATCACGCACGAGATCAACTCTTCCGTGGAAGAGCAGGCCTCGGGAGCGCAAGCTGTGGTCCGCGCCATGGAAAAGATGCGCGAACTGGTGCAGCAATCCACCAGCGGATCGACCGAACTTGCGGCCTCTGCCGAGCAGATGTCGAAGATGTCACGCTCCCTGCTTGAAATGATGGACCGCTTCGTCATCGACATAAGCGGCAACGGAGCCAGTTCGCACGGCTCGCACATCGGGCACGACCGCGCTGCGAAATATGCGGCGCACGGGCGCAACTAGCCGGAGGCGGCCATGGCCAAAGATCTGCACATTGTCGGCTTCCGTATCGGGCGCGAGACCTTCGGGGTTCCCATCTCGCTGGTGCACGAGATCGTGCGCGTGCCTGAGATCACTTCCGTTCCGGATGCCCCGGACTGCGTGGAAGGCGTGATCAATCTGCGCGGCAAAATCGTTTCCATCGTTGACCTGCGCAAACGCTTCGGAGAGAAAGAGGTCACGAACAGCAAAAAGAACCGCATCCTCGTTGCTGAGGTGGAGAACAAGATGGTCGGCTTGGTAGTGGACGCGGCTTCCGAAGTGCTGAAGCTTCCGCAGTCCGAGATCGAAGCTCCGCCCAACGTCTTTGAACAAGGCGAGCTGAATTACGTGACCGGGGTCGGCAAGCTGCACAACCGGCTCATCATTCTCATCGACATGACCAAGATCCTCCAGCGTGGCGAACTCAAGCGCCTGGGTGATTTTGCGGACGCGGCCCAGGCAGCATCGGCGTAGAACGACACAGTTCGGGACAAAACAATAATGGTCACACCAGCGATCCAGATCGTTCTCACGGAACCCGAACTCAAGCTGCTGCAAACGCTTGTCTATCAGGAATGCGGCATGTATTTCGACGAACGCCGCGTTCATTTCTTGCAAGACCGCTTGCAGCGCCGCCTGAAGACAACGGGACTCGACAGCTTCTACAGCTACTATCGTCTGCTCACGAGTCGCGAAGGTAAGGCCGAGCTGTCAGCTCTGCTCGAGAACCTCACAGTCAACGAAACCAGCTTCTTTCGTAACAAGCCGCAGCTCGAGCTATTTCAAAAAACGATCCTGGAAGAGATCCTGCATCGCAAGCAGGCGCGCCGCGATTGGACGCTGCGCTTCTGGAGTGCCGGCTGTTCCACGGGTCAGGAGCCGTACACCGCGGCCATGCAGATCTGCGATGCGCTCGCGTACTACTACCTCCGCAATCCGCTTCCCTTCGAGATGCCGTCCCCCAAACCGCTTATTCCGCCGCCTTGGAAGGTAGAGATACTCGCTTCCGACATCAGCTACTCGGTACTACGCGCAGCGCAGGAAGGGCAATATCCCGAGCACCACATGGAAAGCGTGGATTACGCCTATCGGCTGCGTTATTTCGACAAGGTCGGCGAACGCTACGCCATCAAGAAGGGCGTGAAGGAACTCGTTCACTTCGACTTCCACAATCTGAAAACGGAGTTCTTGCCGCAGCGCAACGACGTGATCTTCTGCCGCAACGTGATGATCTATTTCGACGAAGCCGAGCAGAAGCGGTTGATCGAAAAGTTCTATCGCTGCTTGAATCCCGAGGGTTATTTGTTTATCGGGCACGCCGAGAGCCTGTTCGGCCTGAGCGACAAATTCAAGATGATCCACCTGAACAACGGTACCGCCTACCAGCGGATCGAGGTAAGCGCGTGAGCTTCTTCTCTGAAGAACGGGCAGCCGAGCTGAAAGAACTCTTTTTTGAGAGCGCGCAGGAACTTCTGCAGACTCTTAATGAAGAGGGTCTGCAACTCGAGCATCGTCCTGACGATTCCGAGATCGTGCGCAGCGTGCGTCGCACCGTGCACACGCTGAAGGGTGACTCGGCCGCTTGCGGATACAAGGACCTCAGCGAGCTCGCCCATTACCTTGAAGACGCGCTCACGCCTGAGATAGCCAAAGCTGCGCACAAGCGCCTCGCAGAGCTGGTGCTCGCTGCCGCCGACACTTTCGAAGCAATGCTGAATGCCTACCGCACGAACAAAGAAGCTCCGAATGCCGCGGCCCTGCAATCGCAGATCAAGCAATTGGTGCAGAAGCCGACAGGCGCTGCTGCCGCGTCACCGGCGAAGCCGCTGAACGTGAACTTCGCCTGGTCGGAATACGAGCAGATGATCATCGCCGACGCTGCCGCTCGCGGCGAAAAGGTGTACAACGTCGCACTCGGTATTGACGCGAACTGCAGCATGCCGGAAGCCGCCGTCGAGATGGCTCGCAAGGCTCTCCCGCAGCTCGGGCGCCTTCTCGCGATGCACCCGCAGGAAGGGCTGCCGCTTTCTGGGGTAACCGTGATTGAGGCCGCACTCGCCAGTAACTTCAAATCGGACGTCATCGAGAAGAAGTGCATCGTCCCGTCGGTGATCGATCGCGCGTTGGTACAGCGCTGCGCTTCACTTCCCGCCTTCTCGGAAGAAAAATCGCAATCCGTTACCGCGCATCTGCCTGATCCCGTTGTGATGAGTCCAACCGGCGCGGCACAAGTGCGCGGGGTGGAGCTTCCGCAACCGTCGACTGCGGAAGCAGAAACACAAGCCGAAGCGCAACCGCAATCAACCGCTATGTCGGCCGCCATGGCCGAGAACACCCTCCGCGTCGATTCCGCCCGAATCGATGACGTGCTCAACCTGGTTGGCGAATTGATCCTTGGAAAGTCGATGCTGCAGCAAACGATGCTCGAGTTCGACAAGCGTTTCACTAAAGACCCGATTCGTTCGAAGTTCGGCGACGCGCTCGCCTTCCAGGCGCGCGTGTTGAACGATCTGCAGAAATCAGTGATGAAGATCCGCATGGTCCCGGTGGAGCACCTCTTCCGCCGCTTCCCCCGGATCGTTCGCGACGTATCCAAAGCGCGCGGCAAAGAAGTCGGCTTGGCCGTCAGCGGACAAGAGACCGATCTCGATAAGAGCATCCTTGACGTTCTCGCCGAGCCAATGGCTCACCTCGTCCGCAATGCCGTGGACCACGGGATCGAGCTTCCAGCCGATCGCATCGCGGCGGGCAAGCCGGCCCAAGGCACGCTGCGCCTCAACGCCTACCACCAGGGCAATCAGGTGGTGATCGAGGTCAGCGACGACGGTCACGGCATCGACGTGAAGAAAGTCGTCGCACGAGCGATCGAGCGCCGCGTCATCTCGCATGAAGAAGCGAACCGCTTGAGCGAGACGGAAGCGCTGCACCTCATATTCCATCCCGGCCTCAGCACCGCCGAACAAGTCACGGAGATTTCTGGCCGCGGCGTCGGCATGGACGTCGTAAAGACCGTTGTCGATCGCCTGAAGGGCACCATCGAGATCCGCAGCAAACTCGGCCAGGGCACCACCTTCCTGCTGAAGGTGCCGCTCACCATGGCAATCATTAAGGCGCTGCTGTTCCATGTCGGCGAAAAGATTTATGCCGTGCCGCTTTCCAGCGTGCAGGAGATCGCGCGCGCAAAAGAGAGCGAAATACATCGCGTGGACCAGCACGAAGTGCTCAAACTCCGCGACGAGGTTCTGACTCTGGTGCGAGTGGGCAAGCTGAACCGAAAGACTATGCCTGCACGGAAAAAGCTCTTCATCGTGGTCATTAACGTTTCCGACCGCAAGTTCGGACTGGTCGTCGACAGAATGGTCGGTGAGGAAGAATTGGTCATCAAAGCGCTCGACGACCAGCTGGTCGCGACCGACTTGGTCAGTGGTGCTTCCATCCTCGGCGATGGAACCGTCGTCCTGATCCTGAACATTTCCGCGGTCGTTACTCGACTTGGCCGCATTGCTTCTGAACTGAGGGCTGGCGATCTGAATGCGAAGGGAGCATCCGCATGAGCGACCCCGTACGCGTTCTCGTAGTAGACGATTCCGCGCTTATGCGCAAGCTGATCCCGCAGATCATCGAGCGTGAAGGTGATATCCAGGTAGTGGGTACCGCAATGGATGGCGAGTTCGCACTCAAGAAGATTGACGAGCTCAAGCCCGCCGTGATTACGCTCGACCTGGACATGCCACGCATGGACGGCATGGAAACGCTGCGCCTGATCGTCCGCAATCACAAAGTTCCGGTCATCATCGTGAGCGCGCACACCACGCAAGGCGCGTCTGCGACGTTCAAGGCGCTCGCTTCCGGAGCATTCGACTTTGTCGCCAAGCCCAAAGACGCAGCTTCGGCGCACATGGAGGAAATATCGAAGGAGCTGATCGGCAAGATCAAAGTCGCGAGCCAGAGTGGCGCCCAGCAAGGGGCGAACCCAGCGACCGTCCTTTCCGAGCCGAAGCGCGCCGCCAAACCGTCCGCGAAACCGAAGCGCGCACCGTCGAAGGTGGTAGCGATCGGCATATCGACCGGCGGGCCGAACGCGCTGCAATACGTGCTTTCGCAACTGCCCGGTGATTTCCCGGGCAGCATCCTCGTCGTGCAGCACATGCCGGAAGGTTTCACCGAGCTCTTCGCGCGGCGCTTGGACGAATGTTGCGCTATCGACGTGAAGGAAGCGCAATCCGGCGATCTGCTGCTCGCGGGACGCGCGCTGATCTGCCCCGGCAATCGCCACATAAAGGTGAAGCGCATGCCGCTGGGCGACATCATCGTGCTCAGTGACGACGACCGCGTCAACGGACATCGTCCTTCGGTAGACGTCCTGTTCCGCTCGGTCGCGCAGGAGTTTGGCAACAACTCGTTCGCCGTGATTATGACGGGAATGGGCGAAGACGGCGCTGAAGGCATGAATGCAGTCAGGCGCGCAGGCGGAATGACGATAGCGCAGAGCGAAGATTCCTGCGTGGTCTTTGGAATGCCGAAGGCGGCGATCGAACGCGGGTACGCGATCCGCGTGGTTCCGCTCGACGCGATGGCAAACACGTTGCAAGCGCAGTGCACGCAAGCTGTGAGAGCAGCGGTAAAGGTTTAGCAAGGGTCCGCCTTTTGGCGGAAGCGGTAGCAGTCAGGAGAGTTTTTATGGAGCAATATTCAGCGCTACTGCGCAGCAAGGACCGGCAGCCGATGCGCTTCCTCGTGGTAGACGATTCCGTCTTCGCGCGCAAGAACGTCGCCAAGATGGTCGAGCAGTTCGGTGGTCAGATCGCCGGCGAAGCTGGCGATGGTCTCACCGCCATCACCGAATACGACCGCCTGAAGCCAGACATGGTGCTGATGGATATCACCATGCCGCAGATGGAAGGCATTGAAGCGGCCGAGCGCATCGTGCGCGCTCATCCCGAGGCCCGCATCGTGATGGTCTCTTCCGTCGGCTACCAGGAGAACGTTGTCGCCGCACTGCAGAAGGGCGCCAAGCACTTCGTGCAGAAGCCGGTGAAGCCGGAACAGCTCTACGAGATCATCAAGTACGTCATGGGCGACGATGTCGTCGCTCCGGCCGCGTCTGCCGCAGCGGGAGAATCCAAATGAAGATGGAGTTGATACAGCCGTTCATCAACGCTGCTGACGCGGTGCTCGCGGAGACGCTGCAAGCTCCCACCAAGATCGCCGACGTCAACATGGAGGAAGAGGCGTATCGCCGCAAAGGCGTCGCCGCCATCATAACCATCATGGGCGACATCGAAGGCCGCGTGGTCTTCGACATTGAACCTACGGCCGCAACCAAGATCGCCGCGACTCTCGCCGGAAGTCCGGTGGAAGAATCCGCAAGCATCGTAGGTGAGACCATCTTCGAGCTCGCGAACCTGGTGATCGGGAACGCTGTCACAACACTCAACGATCTCGGCTTCCGCTTCAAGATCTCGCCGCCGCAACTGCACACCGAAGAGCAAGGCATCAAGACCAGCGAAGATACCGAAGCACTCGTGCTCTGCTTCGAAACTCCTCATGGAGACGTGTACATGAATGTCGCGATGCGCTACAACCGTCGTCGCGCCACCGAACGCGGAGCCGTCGCGCAGTAATTTTCGTGCGCAAATGAAAATGCCTCGCATCCGCGAGGCATTTTTTTAGCTCTACTCCAGCTTACGGCAGCACGGTCACCCACGTCGGCGTCTGCCGGCATGTGGGAGTGCTCGTTGTGCACCCCGGAAGCAATGGCGGGGTAATACGCGGCGGGACGCCGGCGGCGGTTTGCAGTACTTCGGTGTTATCCAGCGTCTTGATGATGCTGAAGTCGTTCGACCCAGTGTTGGCGGTGTAAACCTTGGTGCTGTTCTTGTCCGAATCGATCATGATCGGCGTGCTGCCGGCGCCAAGATCAATCGTCGCCAGCGGCGTCGTGTTGTTCAGGTTGGTAGCGTCGAATGCCTTCACGTCGTGCGCGCCGCTCTCGCTCACGTAGTAGCGGGTGCCGTCCGCGAGCGCAGTGACCCAGGTGTTCCCGCTCAGTCCAGTGACGCTCTTCACCGGGAATGTGGTATTCGCAACGGGTTGAATGCCACTGGCATCGATCACGCTCACAAACCCCGCACCCGAAACATAAACGCGCGCTGAGTGGTTGTCGTACCTCAAAAAGTGGACCGCTCCGCCTACGGGAATTGTCTGCAACTGCGCGTCGCCCGCGCAAACGGTCACATCGCTCGTGCTGCAGATCACGGTGACAGAGCTTCCCGAACCGACAAACGTGTACTTGCCATCAAAGCTGGTATCGAGCCAGGTGATGTTCGGGCCCGGCAAGGGCGCTGCCGCGCGCAACGCAGCCCTGAAGGAAGCCGGCGACTTCTGTGGCCAGCAGGCCAAGGAGCTCCTGGTAGACGACTACACCTCGGCCGGAGGCGCCAACACGATCACCGGCGACGCGGAGGTGCGCTTTCGGTGCCTAGCCAAGGATGATCCGGAGCTCCGGCGTCCGGCGTTCCAGCAGACCATCAAGTCGCAGTCGGAACGCCGCTGAGGCTTACATCCCGGGGTACTTGTAGCCCCCGGCGGCCCACATGCCGGCGGCATTTCGAAGCTCGGACCTGATACCTACGTGGTATCGAGCCAGGTGATGTTCGGGCCCGGCAA
>JBJMGI010000114.1:0-5750 GCA_045807945.1 Terriglobales bacterium
CGATCCTCGGAATTCTAATCTACTTCTTCGGCTTCCTTCCGCTCTTCACAAACGGCCGAGTCTCGACGTGGGTCTGGGGTTGGCAGGCGTGGAAACCCGAAACGTATTACGAGCACGCGAAGCTCATCCCACTGATCGTCGCGTTTCTCGTCTGGCCTTCGCGCGACAAGCTGAAGGCGGCGCCGATCGGCTCCTCGCGCTGGGGCTGGCTCTTCATTGCGCTTGGCTTATTCCTCTTCGTCGCGGCAGCGCGAACCTTGCAGCCGCGCATCGCGCTCACCGCGATTCCGTTCCTCCTTTACGGCATCGTTCTCTACGTCTGGGGCAAACACGTCGCGCGCGTGCTGTTGTTCCCGATTGCGTTCCTCTTGTTCATGGTGCCGCTGAATTTCCTCACGCAGGCGACCGCGCGTTTGCAGTTCCTCGAGACAAATACGGCCACCGCAATCTGCAACTTTTTCGGGATGCACCTCTACTCGATCGGCACGGCGGTGCACGCCTCGACCTTCCAGTTCGAGGTCGATGAAGGATGCAGCGGCATCCGCTCGCTCATGGCGATTGCAATGTTGTCCGCCATCTACGGCCACCTGACGCAGGATCGGCTCTGGAAAAAAATCCTGATCTTCGGCGCAGCGCTCGTCTTCGCGATTGTCGGCAACGCCTGTCGTCTGGTTTCGATTTTTGTCGTCGCGGCCCTTTTTGGTCAGGACATTGCTGGCGGGCCGTATCACAACATCTCCGGGTATTTGTCATTCCCATTCGCGATTGGTGCGATGTTGCTCTTCGGCAAGCTGCTGAACATGAAACCGCGCGCGATGCAGGAGCGTGTCGCGCGCGCCGCGGTGGAAAAAGAGAACGTGCAGTATGATTACTAGGCGTCTCGTCACCGTCACGATCGTCCTGCTGGTCGGCTTCTCGGCCGTCTTTCTCCTGCCGAAATCGAGCAAGAGCAGCCCCGCCGGCATCGCGATGGAGCTGCCAAACTACGTCGGCGATTGGATTGGCAAAGACGCCGAGGTCACGGAACGCGAACGCGAAGTCCTCGCCAAAGACACGCAGTTCGCACGCAAGACTTACACGAACCTCGCGGGCGACAGCATCTACGTCTCGATTGTCATGTCTGGCGATGACATGACGAACAGCATCCATCGACCGGAGCGTTGCCTGCCGGCACAAGGCTGGAATTTGCAAACAACCGGGAAACGCACGGTTGCACTGGCAAATGGAAAACAGCTCGAGCTAACGCGACTGCGGAACGGCCGCAGCGTGGAGCGAAACGACAAGACACGTGGCACGCTCGAGAACCTGACCTATTACACCTTCATCGGTTCAGAAGAGGTGACCGCCTCTCATCTTACCCGCACCAGCATCGATTTACGCGATCGCATCCTGCACGGATACAACCAGCGTTGGGCCTACGTCACCATCGCCGGAATCGTGACAAAAGGCTGGGTCACACCCGAACGAAGCGAAGAAGAGATGACGAAGATCATCGAAGACTTTGTCCGCCAGCTCGCGCCGGAATTGAAGAAGCCCGACGGCGGGACTTTACTCTAAGCTTCGGGTCCAGAAAGGCCGCCACTGCGAGGCGCGGATCTTCCGTGCGGCAGCGGCACATCTCGTTGCAGTACGATTACTCGGTCGCGCGCCACGATCTTAACTAGTTGCATCGCGATCTTACCTGATGCCGTCGCGATGTTATCCGATGGCGTGACGATCTCACCTGATGACGGCGCGATCTCACCTGATGGCGTGACGATCTCACCTGATGACGCTGCGATCTCACCTGATGACGCTGCGATCTCACCTGATGACGCCGCGATCTCACCTGATGACGCCGCGATCTCACCTGATGACGCCGCGATCTCACCTGATGATGCCGCGATCTCACCTGATGACGCCGCGATCTTACCGCGTCGCGCGGCCATTTGAGTCGGGAACGCGCCGGACCCTTTTATTTTCTGCGACCAAGCTCCTCCTCGGTCGCGGCGAAGCGTTCTAGCCCGCTCGCGAAGTATCTGCAGAAGGTCGACGGGTGCTCGCGAGTGAACCCCTTCAACTTTCGTCGCTCGTACTCCCTCGCTCTCTCGGAAAATCAGGCGCCGGGTGCTGGGTGAATCCGAGCTCCTGTTTCCAGTAGGTCAGGCGGTTTTGCGGCAGAAAGACTGGCCGCAGTGCCGCGTCCAACCCGATTACGTGAACCTTGCCACGCCAAGTGACCAGCAATGCACGGCCGAGAACTTGACCATTGCGTGCATCGCGAATCTCTGATCCGAACGCTCGGGCCAGCCGAACCACCAGCGAACGCAATCGCAATTTCATCGGAGCGCGGTAGCAGTCTTCGGAATTCTCTTCACGGGATGTACTGTCCACGCTCCGGCTAAGCGTGCGCCTTCGAGTTCATAGGAACGATCTCGATGCGGCGAAACGAAACCATCCTGGTCACCGTAGCCGCGTACGCGAAAGCCAAGATGGTGCGCCACCGTGGGTAGGTAAACTTCGACATAGATGGGCAGCGGTTCCTCCACCTCCGCAACGGCATCGAAGCATTCGCGCGTCCAAAAAGAACCAGTCGCTAGCATTGCAAGAACAACATCGTGCTTCTTGCGGTGACTAAGACCGTCGATCCAGCATTGGAACTCCGGGTGAGCCTGCTGATAGAGGTAATGCGGATGGCTTGTTCCATCGATACGTTCAAGGTGATGGCCAAGCAGGTCTGCGCCTTCTTTTTCCAAGCAGATGATCTGCCGCTGGTTGAGATCCTTCACGAGTGGAAGCTGATCGAACTCGGTAAAGTTTACGTATGATGCTGGATGAGACACTTCGCGCATCCACGCGCTCGCTGCCTTCACGACGGCGGTATAGCTTTGCTTCTCCCGCTGATGGTCACGCGTGCGCAGCCGATGATCATCGACAAAAATCTTCGGCTGATGCGCTATCGACGCGAAGTTGCTGTCCATTCCGCCGTAGGCGAGCAGCAAATCCTTTCGCTCGCATACTCCTTCCCACAACTGCAAAGTGCGCCCGAGTTCGGGCGGAGATTGATGGGAAAGGATAATATTTAGGACACTCACACGAATGGGGCGCCGCAGAATAGACGCACCGTCTACCGATTTGAAAGAGCAGCGTTCAACGAAGGTCGTCGTTTTCGCACACGTGCCGCCGCCATTTCATGGCCAGAGCTATATGATTGAGCTCTTGCTCGATGGCCTCCGAACAGAGGCTGCGAAGAGAGTCCCGCTCGAGATTCATCACGTAGACGCGCGCTTTTCCGCCGATGCGAGCGAGATCGGTTCGGCGGGGATTCGGAAGGTATTCCGCGCGATCTGGTATTCATTACAGGCAATCGCCATTCGCTTGAGGCACAAGGTGGATATTCTCTACTACGTGCCTGCGCCCGCGCGGCGGGCTCCGCTGTATCGTGATTGGTTCGTGATGGCACTTTGCCGGCCGTTCTTCCGCAAGGTTGTCTTTCATTGGCACGCTGTAGGTCTCGGCGAGTGGCTGAAGGGCGAAGCAACAAGGCCGGAGCGCCTCTTAACTGACCTATTAATGGGACAGGTCGAACTTAGTATTGTTCTATCGGAGTTCGCGCGCGGAGATGCAGCAGTCCTACAACCGAAGCGCGTCGTCGTTATCCCCAATGGTGTAACGGATTCTTGCCCGCATTTCGAGCAAAGGAAGCATGAGCCGAAAGCCTCTTTCACTATTCTGTTTCTCGCCGCGTGCACACGGCAGAAAGGTCTTTTTGCGACCGTCGACGCCGCAGAGTTACTTCAACCTTGGCTAACGGACGTTCGCGTGCGGCTGATCGTTGCGGGTGAATTCCCGGATCCGACGGAGCATGGACAGTTTATCGAGCGCGTCCATGAGACGCACACGGCATCGATAGAATACGTCGGTTTCGCCGATGCGAGCGCGAAAGCGCGGCTCTTCAATGAGGCCGATTGTCTATGCTTTCCATCGAAGTATCCCCACGAAGCGCAGCCGGTGTCGATCATTGAGGCGTTAGCTTACGATCTTCCGGTTGTAGCTACTCGCTGGCGTGGAATTCCTGAAATGCTCGATGGCACAACATCGTTTCTGGTCGACGATCAATCGCCCGAGTCAATTGCAGACGCACTCAGGCAGGCTCGTGATGCTCAACCGCACGGGCGAAATCGTCAGCGCTTTCTCGAGCGCTTTGAGCGAACGAGGTTCTCAGAACGAATAACCGCCGAGCTCATGAATCTGACTCAACGTCCGCAATGAGCCTCCCCGTTCTTGTCTTCGTCCACAACCATCGTTTCGAAGAGAACATCGCGCGGCTGGAGAAGATCTATGCTTCGCGCTTCAGCCGCATTCATCACGTGATGCCGTTCTATCGGGGTAAACAGCCGAATGTTCACGGCGTCTACGAAGCGTCTCATCAGTTCCAGGGATATTTCGCCCAGGCGTCCAATGCGCTCCTCGCGGAGAATGCCAGCCACTACATCTTTTGCGGCGATGATCTCATGCTGAACCCGCGCCTTGATGAAAACAATCTCATCCCGGAGCTAGGTCTTAGCTCAGAGAGTGGGTACATGAAAGCCATCACTGCGCTAAGCTCAGTACCATTCTCTTGGCCGCATATGGCCGGTGCGATTCTCGCTTTTGTCCAGAACACCGGAGTCGATTGGCAGCGGGAGCTTCCGAGTAGCGAAGAAGCTAGCGCTGCGTTGAAACGACATGGAATCGCGATGGCCCCACTTAGCCTTAGCAACTTCCGCGAAGGAGTCGGTCCGCGGCAATTCCTCGAGTTGTTATTTTGCTTCGCGAAACGAATCCAGGCGCGACGCTTTTCCCTGACAGAGCTACCGTATCCCCTCGCCACCACCTATTCAGATTTCTTCGTTGTTCCCGGTACATCCCTTGGCACGTTCTGCCATCTGTGCGGAGTGTTTGCGGGAATGAACCTGTTTGCTGAAGTAGCAATCCCGACCGCGCTGCTGATGTCTTGCGAGCACGTCTTATCTGAGGAGAAACCTAAAATGCATGGCTATGAGCTCTGGACCAAGAGCGAGATAGCGGAGCTTGAGAGTTCTAATGGGTGCGACCTGAAGCGTCTCTTTGCAACCTTTCCGGATGAGCGACTCTATCTTCACCCGGTGAAACTGTCGCGATGGACGATCTGAGGCGCGCCACTTGCCGTTAGATTGGCTTGGCGGGTCTTAGAGCCGATTATGCCAGACACCTGTGGGGTGGTGCACTTCAAACCTCTGCCGCGTCTCCGGGTGCGACATGGTGTAGATACTATAAACGGATGGCGAGAGACGATAATGGCCGGCTCGGAGGCGCGAAATACGATGTGAGATCACCGCTGCGCGATCCGAGACGCGCCGCGACCAACTCGGCTTCGCGTTGTCGGTATTGGTTTCCGCGCGGAGGCCAAGGTTGGTTCCAAGATCGAAGAACGCGGAGGTCATGAAGTGCAGCGTCTCGATGCGCGCACCTGCTTCCACGACGCGCTGGAACCAATCGCGATCGCCGACGATCCGCAGTTGCGGATTAAAGAGTAGACCGCGCTCCCGAATAAGCCGCGTGCGGAAAAAAATTGATGAGGTCAGGTTGTACATCTTTCCTGCGCGGAGGTGGCGAAGGGAAGGCTTCAGCGCGGGACGACTACAAATGTATTTTCCCTCGCGATCGACTACCACCGAGCCCGTGAGAAGGACATCAAGGGTGGGATCCCGCGCGAAAGCGCCGGCTACCCGCGCGAGCGCGCCGGGAAG
>JBJMGI010000115.1:0-6625 GCA_045807945.1 Terriglobales bacterium
CCTGTGTCGGCAGTCACGAAGGCGGCTACACACCTTTCAGCTTTGACGTCACATCATCAGTCCACCCCGGCCAGAACGAACTCGCGATTCGCGTGATCGATCCGCCGATGGACGAAGAAGAGAACCGCGCTCTGTTTCCCGACCTGATGTACAACGAGATCCCCCACGGCAAGCAGAACTGGTACATCCAGAATTCCGGGATATGGCAGGGTGTCCGCCTTGAGTTCCTGCCCGCCATCTACATCGATCGCGCCGACGTGGTCCCGAATATCTCCGGCGAGTTCACGCTGGAGATCAGGCTGGCCGGTATCGGACTGAACCCGGCGGCCCGCAACAGCACGCCTTCCCCCACGCTGCATGTCGCCGTAAGTGACACAACCGGACGCGAGGTCTTCCGCACTTCCGCGGGGCTCGGCGATCAGAACACGATTGAGATTCACGGCATGGTCCGGAACCCGCAACTTTGGGAGCCCGGAAATCCCGCTCTCTACACCGTCGACATCGCATTGGTCGGCAAGAGTGAGCACCGCCGCCGCACCCGCTTCGGCTTCCGCAAGTTTGAAGCGCGTGATGGTGGTTTGTTCTTGAATAACAAACCCTTTTACATGCGGGCTACGCTCGACCAGGATTTCTATCCTGAGACCATCCACACCCCAGCTTCCGAAGAATTCGTTCGCGAGATGATGCTTAAAGCGCAGCGGCTTGGAGTGAATGTATTGCGCTGCCATCTCAAGGTGGCGCATCCGGTGTATCTCGATGTCGCCGATGAACTCGGGATGCTCGTTTGGGCTGAGCTGCCGTCATGGAGCGACTGCTGGTTCCCCTCCGATCATTTCTCCACGCGCGCGGCGGTCCGTGAAGAGCGCATGTTCACCGAAGTGCTGATCCGTGACTGGAACCACCCTTGCATCGTCATTCAGACCATCATGAATGAATCGTGGGGGATCAATCTCAAGCAGCCCGATCAGAGGAAATGGTTGCGCGAGGTCTTTGAGCGGATCAAGCAGACGCTCGCCCCCCTTGGCCGTTTGGTGGTTGATAACAGTCCCTGTGAAGGGAATTTTCACCTCAGGTCCGATCTCGACGACTTCCATCAGTACTACTCCATGCCCGACCAAGTTCAGAAATGGGACACCTGGTTGCGCGAACTCTCCGCGCGCCCTGATTGGACCTACAGCCCGTATGGTGACGCCGAACGGACGGGCAAGGAGCCGATTCTCGTCTCAGAATTTGGAAACTGGGGCTTGCCAAAATTGCCGCAAGAATTGCCCTGGTGGTTTTTCACCAGCTTCGGAGGAAGGGAAGTCACGACGTCGACTGGAGTATTGGAGCGTTTTCACCAGTTCGGCTTCGATACGGTCTTCAAAGATTTTGACGACCTCGCAGTCGAGACGCAATGGCACCAGTTCATATCTTTGAAGCACGAGATCGAGAGCATCCGCAGCTATCAGAGCATTCAGGGCTACGTCATCACTGGCATGACCGATATTCACTGGGAGGCCAACGGTCTGCTCGACATGTGGCGAAAAGAAAAAGTATTTGCAGACGATCTTGCACGCTTGCAGCGTGGCGACATTGTCTTTTGCAAACTGCCGAAGCATAACTTCGTGGATGGCGAGCGAGTTCAATGCGAGGTGCTGCTCTCACATTACGGAGAAAAGGACCTCCGCGGAGCGCGTCTGCATTGGTCGACCAGTTCAGGGGAGCGGGGACAAATTGCGGTTCCTGCAGGTATCGCGCAGGGGACAGTAGTTTCGTTGGGAATTTTCGACTTTACTGCTCGTCTGTCGGAACCTTCCATCGCGGAGCACCTCGCCCTGGAACTTCGCTCAAGCTCTGGATCTCGCCTCGCCGAAAATTCCTATCCTTTATATGTAGTCGCGGAACCATCGAATCGCCGGGAAGGTCGCCTATTTGTGCATGATCCTCTCGGCACCCTAAGTGGCCTTCCAGAAGCACTGGTCAGCGCGGGTTACGAAGTGCTAACAGGGAAGCGCCCTGGCGCAGATGAGCTTCTGCTGGCGAGCGCGAAAGACGCAATCGTTGATGAGCACCTCGCGCGCGGAGGAAGTTGCGTGTTATTGCTCGACTCTACCGACGCGCTGCCGCAAGATTTCGATCTGAAGGTGACGCCGCGCAAAGGCACAGAGCTCGAGGGACGCTGGTTCTCGAACTTCAACTGGATCCGCAACCAGCACCCGGTTTTCCGAAACATCGGTTTCAGTCGCGTCCTCGGTTTTGAGTCGGAGCACGTTGTACCCGAGCATATCCTTCAGGGCCTCGCGCCGGAAGGCTTCCGCGATGCCATCGCGGGCATCACCTACGGTTGGCTGAATAAAAATGCCGCTCTGGCACTCGAGATTCAAGTCAGAGAGGGCCGAGCCTTGCTGACCACCTTCAGGTTCGGTGCGTACGGCAGCGATCCCTACGCGACTCATCTGCTGGAGAACCTCATCAGCTACGCCGGATCGCGGGAATTCACAGACAAGTTTCGGCTGCGACCTGCGCTGGCTGCATCCAACCCGACAAGCCGGTGATCCTCACCGAGCCGCGGATGACCATCACTGAAGAGAAAATTTCCGGGCTGCGGGCTCTTGCGTTAAGCAATGCCGTACTGAGGCTAGTTGTGGTCCCGCAACTCGGAGGCAAGATCATTTCCATGTGCCGCATCGATAGTGGGAACGAATGGCTTCTTCCGCCAAAGAATCCGGAGCAGCCGCTTCGAATGCCGCGTTACGGGGATGGTTTTGAGCAACATTGGGCCTACGGCTTCGATGAGTGTTTCCCTACCGTCGCGGCCTGCCTTTATAACATGGATGAACGCGTGCCGCTCCTCATCCCGGATCATGGGGAGCTTTGGTCTTCTCCATGGGAGCTTTCACTACCGGGCGACCCTTCCGTTCTGCTCGCCAAAGGAATAGCTCTGCCGTACCTCTTCACGCGATCAATCACTCTTCATGATTCCACCGCGCGCTTCGATTACACGTTAGAAAACACCGGCGACTCGACATTCCAATATCTCTGGTCAGCTCACCCGCTTCTGCGTGTCTTCGAAGGCGACCAGATCCTGCTGCCGGAAAATGTCGCAGAGATGCGGGTCGAGCACTCGCACGGGAATCGATTGGGCAGGAGCGACGGTGCTTGCAGCTGGCCCGTGGCCAAGACCTCGACCCGGACATTGGTTCACCTGAACACAGTTCACGATCGAACCTCCGGTTCGGCGGAGAAGCTTTTTACATCGCGGCTCACCGCCGGCTATTGCGCTTTGCGATCATCTGCTCGCTCGGAGATGCTCACATTCTCATTCGACGCTGCAGAAGTTCCATACCTGGGGCTGTGGACCAATGAAGGAGGCTCACCCGCCGAAAGCGCCGAAAAAGATTTCACCGTTGCGCTTGAGCCATGTCTTGCACCGTTCGACTCTCTCGCTGACGCGATCAGATCGCGCGTCGCTCCGTCGATCCCCCCCGGCGAAACTCAGCGCTGGCATGTAGAGATGACCGTTTCGCGGCTGCCGGAGTCCGCAGCATGACCCAGGTCCTCACCGCCAAGACGGACCAGTTGCGCGAAAGCTTCCGCGAGCAGTTCCACGCTGAGCCGCGGCTCTTTCGTGCTCCCGGCCGTGTCAACCTGATCGGCGAACATACGGACTACAACCAAGGCTTCGTTATGCCGGTAGCGATTGACTTCGAGACCTGGGTTGCTGCTGCTCCTAAACCAGGCAATTGTTTGACTATCCGTTCTGTCGAATTCTCTGAGACAGTCGAATTCGAACTCCACGACACCTCCCACCAGCGCTCTCACTGGAGCGATTACATTCGCGGAGTAGTACTGCAGTTATTGGCCGCTGGATACAAATTACCCGGTGCAGAATTGCTGATCGATAGCAGCGTACCGATGGGCGCAGGCCTCAGCTCTTCCGCCTCTTTGGAAGTAGCGACGGGTTTCGCAATGTTATCGCTTGCTGGGGTAGACCCGGACAAGCGCCAGCTCGCCTCTCTCGCGCAACGTGCGGAGAACGAATTTGTCGGCGCCCACGTCGGCATCATGGACCAATTCATCTGCTGCAACGGCATTGCCGGTCACGCGCTCATGCTCGACTGCCGCTCGCTTGACTTCACTCCCGTTCCCATCCCGCCGCGGACTTCGCTCGTGATCGCGAACACCATGGTCAAGCATTCCATCGCTGGTGGGGAATACAACCTGCGAAGGCGAGAATGTGAGGAAGCAGTCAGCAGGTTGAAACAGGAACTCCCCGATATCTCTTACTTGCGGGACGTCTCCATTCCCGAGCTCGAGCGATTTGGTGGCTCGCTTCCGCCTTTGATCTTCAAACGTGCAATGCATGTCGTAAGCGAAAACCAGCGCGTGCTCGAAGCCGCCAATGCGCTCCAGAGTCGAGACGTCTTTAGGTTCGGCCAGCTGATGTACGAATCGCACCGCAGCTTGCGCGATCTTTACGAGGTAAGCTCACCTGAGTTGGACGTGATGGTCGAGCTCGCATCGCACTTGCCCGGCGTGCACGGCTCTCGCATGACTGGCGGAGGCTTTGGCGGATGCACCGTGACGTTGGTGGAAACTACTCGCGCCGAGCAAGTTCGTCGAGAGCTGGCGGGGAGCTATGCACGCATCACTGGGATCACGCCTGAGGTCTACATCTCTACGGCGAGCGATGGTGTGAGTGCGTTGTAGCTTCTACGCGGCTTCAGCAGTATCCACCCGATACCACGGGAAGATGTTGTCGCGCACGTATCGGCTCAGTGCGTCTTCAAGCGAAGGCATCATTGACGTCCGCTCGCTTCCGAGGACACTGTAGCGCGGGCGCGCCGCAGCAAATCCTGACTCTTCCATGTTGCAGCGACGAACTTCACCCGGGTCGAATCCAGCGAGTCTCGCAGCCCGTCGCGCCAGCTCGTACCAGGTCGTCTCGCCCGTGTTCGCAAGATGGACGATGCCGCTCTCACCGTCGATCAGCAAGTCCAGCGCCGCATTCACCAGATCAGGAACATATGTAGGCGAGATCATCACGTCGTCGGCTGCCGAGCAATCCTCACCCACCGCTAGACTCCTCAATGTGTGGTGCACAAAATTGTGCTCGTCCCAGGGGCCGAAGAAGGCGCTGGTTCGGGCCACCAGCGACTTGGGGTTTGCGTCCATCACGCGCTCTTCCGCCTGCTGCTTGCTTCTTCCATATGCATTCAAAGGATGTGGCGCATCGCTCTCAACGTAAGGCGATCCCTTGCTTCCATCGAAAACCAGATCAGACGAGAACGTCAGATATTCGGCACCGAGCCGCTCGCACTCTTCTGCCAGCACTGCTGCGCCTGTGGTGTTCTCGCGGAAACAGCGTTCGCAGTCGAGTTCAGCATCGTCCACGCGAACGTACCCGGCGGTATTCACAACCGCCCACGGCCCGAACTCTTGCAGGGCAGCGCGTACGGATTGGGTGTCAGCAATGTCCATCTCACTGCGATTGAGCAGGACATAAGGGATGCCGCGCAGTTCAGCGATGCGAGCGAACGCCCGGCCGAGCGTTCCGGTTGCGCCGGTTATCAGCAACGGCTTTTGCACGGGCCCGTGCGGACGACGCCACACCGGTTGTGGACCCTGGTTGCGGATGATCTTGCCCGATTTCAATACTGAAAATCCGTACTGCAGCCTGTCGTGTCTGCGCCACCATCCTGGGTTATTGAGCAACGGGTGGTCCGCTCGCTCGTTGTTCGAGAGCTGGTTTAACAACTTCGCCATCGCAGTAGCACGCGGCTTCGGTCCACGAATATCGAAGACGCCGGGCTCGTAATGGTTCGCTTCCTGCGTAACCATTCTGTTCCAATCGAAAGCCCCGAGCAGCGTCCAGGCGGTAACGGCTCGCAGATCCACACCCTCTTCCCTTGAGCGTGCAGCTTCCCGCCAGACTTCATAAAACCACCGGATCTGCTCTTCCCGCGTGCAGCCGTTGTGGCATTCGGTGATTGCAAGCGGGGAGCGAAATCGCCCCCAAGCTTCTTTCAACAGCTGCAGAGGACCGCCCAAACCTTCGCTGCGCACTCGAGCTGCCAGCACATCCACGTAGCGGTCGTGACCATTTCCGCCAAAGTACTCGCCCCGATACATGTCACCGCGGTGATCGAGGAAGCGTTCGCTGCTCAGGTAGTAGTTCAGACCGATAATGTCGGGCGGGCACGGATCTTCCGCAAACTGTTTGATCGCTCTTTCACCCGCGCCTGCGTCGAGCAGGTACTCCCAAAGCGGATGATGCTCATCCACCGCGCCCCGCAAAAGGTCGAAGCCGATCCAACGCCGCTCATTTTCCAACTCCGCCTGATAGCGCAACGGGGGTGTGCTGTAGACCTTCCCTAAGTCATCCGTCTGGACTAGCCGAGCCGATGGCGTGACCTCGCGGATCGCGCGCATCGCCAGCGCTACCGCCCGGCACTGCGTGAGCAACGTCCGGATGAAGGTGCTGTGCTCTCGCCCGTGCGGATACCAGAAGCCGTACAGGCCGCTAAAGCGAGCCGTGGTCAGTGGCTCATTGATCGGAGTGAAATCTTCCACCCAGGGATAACGCTCTGCTACAGCGCGGGCAAATACCGCCAGCTTTGCCGGAAACTCGTCATCGATCAAG
>JBJMGI010000116.1:0-8426 GCA_045807945.1 Terriglobales bacterium
CAAGCTCGATGGTCATATCGAGATGGATGAAGGCGACCTAAGTGGCGGCAACATCTCCGGCGGGCTGAAGGTCAATGCCCGGAACAAGGACATCTCGCTCACCGGTGTTTCTGGAAATGTCAGTATCGAGAATTCCCACGGCGATGTCGAGGTGCAGTTGAACGCGCCGCTCGGCAACGTTGATATCAAGAACCAGAACGCTTCGGTTCGCCTTTCCCTGCCCGATAACGCATCCTTCCAACTTGAAGCGACTACGCAGGGCGGTGACATCGATTCGGAGATCAACGGCATTTCCGTGAGCGAGAACGGCAGCACCAAAAAGGCCACGGGGTCGGTTGGAAGCAATGGCCCTAGGGTGCGCATCGAGACCGAGCACGCCGACATCGAACTCGCGCACGGTATGTCCGGTTTCACCCCGGGCAGCATGGACAAGTTCGATTCGAACGCTGATAAGTTCGGCCGCAAAATGGATCAAAAGGCAGACCAGTTGGACCGCAAGCTCGACCAGAAATCGCGAGAGATGGATCGCAAGATGGAGCAGAAATCGCGAGATATGGATCGCAAGATGAACGACCTCGGCAAGAAACTAGCCGACCAGTGACTTTGGTGTCGTCGTAAACGAAGGTCATCAGCAAGGCTGAGCGCAAGTGAAGGCGAGTCGAGGGATCTGCATTGGAAATGGTGGGGCAGGCCTAATTATTCAACGAAGGTCACCCCGAGTGGAGCGAGCCGCGGCGAACGAAATCGAGGGATCTGCATTTCCTGCCTCCTGCTTCCTGAATTCAGCCCCTTCGGGAAGCCGCCGCAACCGCAGCCTCAACTTTTTCCAACACATCATCGATCGAAAGCTGCGTTGAATCGATCACGATCGCATCCTTCGCCGCGACCAGCGGCGAGGTAGCTCTCGTCCGGTCGCGATGATCGCGCTCGCGCAGCTCCGCAACCAGTGCCTCGGCCTTTTTCGGATCGCCATCACTCCCCTGTTGGCGAAAACGTCGGTCGCCGCGAACCGACGGGTCGGCATCCAGGAAAATTTTCACGTCTGCGTCGGGAAAGACTTTCGTCCCGATATCGCGACCTTCCATGACGATTCCGCCGCGCGTTCCCATGTCGCGCTGTCGGGCCACCATCCACTCGCGCACCTTCGGATGCACCGACACCTTCGATGCCGCCTCCGTTACATCGCGCTCGCGAATACGTCCGGAGACGTTCTGCGCGTCGAGCAGCACGCGGTTCCCATCGATGGTCGGCTCCAGGTCGATGTGCGATGCTTCCGCAAGCTGCACCAGCCGAGCTTCATCTTCGAAACCAATATCGCTCTCGATCGCCTTCAGCGCGAGAGCGCGGTACATGGCGCCGCTCTCGATGTTCACGTAGCCGAGCTTGCGCGCGATACGGGACGCAATGGTGCTCTTGCCAGCACCCGCTGGCCCGTCGATCGCGATCACGAGCTTGCGATCGGAGCTCATTGGGTCGGGCCTTTCGGGCGAGGACGGCTGCCAAATTTTTTCGGTCCGCCAAATTTCTTCGGACCACCAAACTTCTTCCCGCCCCCGAACTTCTTGTCTGAGCTGCCAAATCGTTTAGGTCCGCCGAAGCTCTTACCGCCGCCAAACTTCTTCCCACCGGGCGTCTTGCCGTCCCCCGCCGGACGCGGCTTGTAATTCCCTTCAGCATCGCGAGGCTGAGCTGGCCTATCCGCATTCGGCGCGTCGTTCTCGCCGGCGGCGGGCCTCGGACGTTCAAATTTTCTCTCTGGCCGCTGAAAGCCGGGCCGGCCGCCGAATCTGCGGTCTCCACCTTTTCCAGGCCTCGGCTTCGATACCGGACGCAGCTCCACAGGAACAATCGTCACCGGGCGCGTGTCCCGCAGCTTCGGAACATGCGCCACCTTCGCGGGAGTCATCTGCAGCATCGTCTTCGACCCCACCATTACAAAGCTGAACTCGCGCGCCGCCAAAAGCGCATGCACCGCATCGCGCGTCTTCGACCGCGAAGTGAAATGCGAGAAGAAGTCTTCCACTTCACTCTGCTCCGCCGCCACCACCGCATCCAGATACTTCGAGACCAGAGCGCTGAGCGCCTCCGGATGCGAGAGCTCGATGCCCTCTTTCAGCGCGTCTGGCGACCACCGGTACAGTGCATCCCACGTCGAACCCACTCCCTGCTGATGGTCCACGCGCGTGATCTTCAACAGCGTCCACAACTCGTTCAGTGAGCGCTCCACGGCAACGTTCGACAGCGCGCCGCTTAACTGTGCTTGTATCTGCTGCTTGGTCTGCGGACCTTTCTCCTGGATCAGCTTGAAGATGTCATTCGCGAGCGGCGAAGTTTTCGTTGTCGAGAACTTTTTCGGATCGTGCTTGGGGTTCCTGTCGCCGACCAGCGCGTAGAAATAGGGAAACGCCGACGCGGAGATCAGAAAATTCGACTCCCCGAACAGATTCGCCTCATAGGCGCTCTTGCTGCGCAGCAGCCGCACCATCAGCGGCAACGCTTCCTGCGCGCGCGGGTCGGAGTAGGCGTGCTGCCATGTCGGCAGCTTCGCATCATCGCCAACGTAGGCTCCCAAGAAAGTCGGCGCGAGCAGCGCCGGCTTCATCGGATACAGCGTCGCGAATCCCACCGACTCGATGAACTCCTGCGCGTCTTCGAGCGTACGCATGGGCGCAGTCGCATTCTCAAGCCGCCACTTCACGCGGCGCAGTTGTCGGAGCTCTTGTTCAGTCAAAGTTTGTCATCCTGAGCGAGCGAAGCGAGTCGAAGGATCTAGGTCTGCCGATTCACGCTGGTGCGCGAAAGGCACACATCCTTGTTAAATGCGTTTGAACGCCTTCTGAATGTCCTCTACAGAATATCGCAAGACCACCGGGCGGCCATGCGGACAGCTGAACGGGACGTCAGTTTTTGCGAGTTCAGCGAGCAGCCACTCCATCTTGTTCTGCTCGAGTGCCATGTTGACCTTGATGGCGGCATGGCACGCGATCGAGGCTGCAATTCCGGCGCGCAGCTTCTCGATATTCGTCGCCTGCTCCTGCTTTTCGAAGTGGTCGAGCAGCTCGTGCAGCAGATGCTCGATCTGCTCGGCTTTCACTCCGGCAGGAGCGGTCTTCACTGCGATGGTGCGCGCTCCGAACGGTTCGACTTCGAAGCCGTTGGCGCGCAGCTCGTCGGATATCTCGGTGAAGACGGCCTGCTGCCCCGGCGTCAGCTCCAGGATCATCGGCAGCAGCAGCCGTTGCCCTTCGACGGCGTTCGCTCCCCGCTGCCGCAAAATCTTTTCGAAGAGCACGCGCTCGTGCGCCACGTGCTGGTCAATGATCCATAATCCAGCACCGTTGACCGCCAGGATGAACGAATTGCGGATCTGCCCCAGCGGCTTCAGAGTCGCGAGTAGTGGTTTGTCGGCATCTTCTTCTTCAGCTTCGAGCAGTTCCCCGCCGCAGTTTCCGTTCGTTCCAGCGACAACTGCACCACGGAGGTCATCCCGAGCGGAGCGAGCCGCGGCGAGCGCAGTCGACGAATCTGCATTTATCGCGGCAAGATCAGGCACAGCTACCGCCGCATTCGCCGCTACTTCGACTCCCCCATCGAAAGTGAAACGCGCATTGCTCGGCGGCAGCGTCGGCGGCTGCAAGGCAAACGGCTCACTCGCCGCGAAGGCGCGTGCCCCCGGCGTCAACGCCTGCCCTGCAGTCGGCTGCGCCTTGATCTCGTTGACGAACTGCGGCACCGGACGCGCCTTCATCAGCGCCGTCCGCACCGAATCGCGGACAAAATCATGCACCGCCTGCTGCTGCCGGAAGCGGACTTCGGTCTTCGATGGGTGCACGTTCACGTCAACTTCCACGTACGGCATCTCGATGAACAGCAGCACCACGGGAAAAACCGTTGGCGGAAGAATGTTGCGATAGGCCTCGGTGATTGCGTGCTGCACGATGCGGTCGCGGATCAGGCGTCCGTTCACGAATACGAAGATCGAATTGCGGTTCAGCTTCTGTATCTCGGGTTTGGAGACGAAGCCGTGCAGGCGCAGCTCGCCCGGAACCGGCGCGGAATAATCTTCGTCCTGCAACTTCTTCGACCACGGCGGCGGCTGCGGGATGCCGACTCGCTCCAGCGGCAGCGCCGCCGCAAGCGGGACGAGTTGCTCGAGGGTCTCCTTGCCGAAGACCTGGTAGATACGCTCGCCATGCGTCTTCACCGGCGCGGCGACCAGCAGCGCATTCGTCGCCGAATGCAATTCAAAATGTTTATCAGGATGCGCCAGCGCGTAGTGCGTCACCAACGAGGCGATATGCGAGAGCTCGGTCGATTCAGCCTTGAGAAATTTCTTTCGCGCCGGAGTGTTGAAGAAAAGGTCCTTCACCGCGATCGACGTCCCCGCCGGCAGCCCTGCTTCTTCTATCTTGAGGATCTTGCCTCCCGCGATCTCAACGCGCGTTCCGGCAGCATTCTCCTTGTTGTCATCCCGAGCGAGAGCCGATTTTGCGCGAGTCGAGGGATCTAGGTTTGCGGCCGTTTCCAAAGTGACACGCGATACCGACGCAATCGACGGCAGCGCCTCGCCGCGAAATCCCAGCGTAGAAATGTTCAGCAGATCGTCGGTGTTGGTCAGCTTCGAGGTTGCGTGGCGCTCAAAGGCGAGCATGGCATCGTCGCGCACCATTCCGATGCCATCGTCGGTGATCTTAATCAGCTTCTTGCCGCCGGCTTCCACCTGGATGTGTATGCGGCGCGCGCCCGCGTCCAACGCGTTCTCCAGCAGTTCCTTCACCACCGACGCCGGACGCTCCACCACCTCGCCCGCGGCGATCTTGTTGGCTACGTGCTCGGGAAGTACGTGGATGCGGCCCATGGGTTGACTGCAGTTGCTAGTTGTCGGTTGCTAGTGAAAAGCAGTTTACCAGCGCATCAAGCCAAGCTGTCATCCCGAGCGCAGTCGAGGGATCATGCCTTGGAATTTATTTCGTTACAACGGCCGCTACTTTCCTCTGTTGCTTCTTTAGCTCGGCCTCAAATGTCTTCTCATTGTCGGCGACGAAAGCTTGGTATCCGGTAGGGTCGATAAACGGGTTCGGGGCGCTTCCCTTCAGTTGCTTCGCGCGCTTCGTCTTCAGATCGTAGAAGCTGGCGTGCGAGCCGAGGAAGACATCCGGATGCAGCGCCTGCAGCTTTTGATAGGTGCGTTTGTAGTCCTCGGCTATCTGCGGATACTTCGCATTGTTCACCAGCTTGTATCCGCCGGGCATGCTGATGCTGCACACGAATACCGCCGTGTGCTTCGCGCCGTTCTCGATCACGTCAGCTGTCCAGGTGGTGCACCCTTTAGTGTGGCCGGGCGTGAGGTGCGCCTGCATCGCGGCAGAGCCTGCGCGCAAGACTTGGCCGTCCTTCACCGTTTCATCGGCGATCACGGCAGGAAAGAGAAGCCGGTCTCCGAAAGCGAAGTCGCCTTTGCCGCCTGCGGCGAGTAACGGTTGATCGGCCGCGCTCGCGTAAAACTTTGCTCCGGTCGCGCGTTTCAGCTCGGCGAGTCCGCCGGCGTGATCGAAGTGCGCGTGCGTGCTGATGAGCGCCTTCACGTCCGTGAGTTTGAATCCCAGCTTCTGGATATTGCGTTCGATGACCAGCGCGGTCTCGGGAAAGCCGCCGTCGAGCAGGATGTCGCCTTCAGGCGAGGTGATCAGATACGAGGTGACCTCGCTAGCCCCCACGTAATAAATGTTGCCGATGATGCGAAACGGCTCGACGGGATCGTTCTGCCCGGGAGTTGCAGGCGTGTATTGGGCAACGAGCGGCAGACCAAACAGCAGCAAGAAGCAGAGGGGAAATTTCATGGATGGTGAGCAGATTATAGAAGAGCCGTTGCTTCGGGTGGAGCAGGCCTTCAGGCCTGCATAAAAGTCATGTAGTATCTCAGGGCTTTAGCCCCTGAGGTATGCAATGCGAATCTCCAATCGCGGTCGCACCACCCACACCGAAGCTGGATTAGCTTAAAGAATTGTCAATAGGCCGAGATCGCACTTTCCCCGCACCTTCCACAAAACAAGCTGGATAAACTTGCGCCAGATTGGCAGGTTTACCCCTCCCAAACTGCTAGTCTAAAAATATGGAGCTTCCCTCACGGAAGCTCTTTTTTTATTGACCGAACTTGATCCGCGTTCATCTGCGTTCATCCGCGGCAGGGGTCTGGGAATTTGCCTTTCCTGCCTCCTACGTCCTGCTTCCTGCCTCCTGAAAGGAAAAATGAAAACCATCGTCCATCCCAAGAAGCGCGGCGAGTGGGTGGAGCTGCAGTTCATGGCCCGCGCCGCCCATCACGGACTCACCGTCTCCAAGCCTTGGGGCGACACCGCCCGCTACGACTTCATCGTCGAGCACGGCGGCCGCTTTCAGCGCGTGCAGGTCAAGTCCACCACCATGTTCGCGACCGTCCGGCCGGGTAGGACTCGCAGCGCCTATCTCTGCAACACCGTCTCTCGCGGACCAACCGTCAAGACGCCGGGGCGCTCCTACCTCGCCACTGAGATCGACTTCTTCGCCTTCTACATCATCCCGGAAGACGTCTGGTACATCGTCCCGATCGCCGACGTGCGCCGCGCCCGCTTTGCCGTCTACCTCAATCCCTACCAGCGCCACAACAAATACTTCCGTTTCATGGAGGCGTGGCATTTGTTTACTATGTGCGGAGCCGCACGCCAGAACCCAGCCCGCTACGTAAGTGGCGGGTAAACGTCGCATTAACCACCTGAGTCCCGTAGGGACGACACAGCATTTAAACGTGCTAGCGTACGCGCATGGGCGCACATACGCGGGTTTCCGTTCGGATCCACTACATTTTCAGCACCAAAGATCGGCAATCGACGATCCCGGCGGAACTAGAAAAGCGCCTGTGGGCATACATAGGCGGGATCACGCGCAAATTGGACGGTGCTGCTTTGGCGGTTGGTGGGGTTGAAGACCATGTACACATATTCATTTTGTTGCCGCCCACGATTTCCGTTGCAGAGATGATCCAGAAGGTCAAAGCCAATTCATCACGATGGTTGCGGGAGCAGACGGGAAAACGATTTGAGTGGCAAGAAGGTTACGCAGCGTTCAGCGTGGGCATGTCGCAAACCGAGGCGACGATCAAATACATCGACTCTCAACGTGAGCATCACCGGAGAAAATCAGTTAACCAGGAGCTGCGAGCGATTTTGCAGAAGCACGGGTTGTGAGGCGTGCCGTCCCTACGGGACTCAGAATCTCAATGCTTCCCTTTCCCGGCACTTACGTGCCGGGCTGGGTTCTTTGAGCCTTTGAATTGCTGCGTACAGAGGGTGCCTGGGAACCAGCAGAACTCTGTTGGAGCGTCATCACTATACGGTTGATTTCTGGCTGTGACACGCTCAGCGCAGCCTTGTCCTTGCGAGAGAACGTCAGTTCCAGAGATTTATTGTCTGAAAATAAATCCACAACGATCCTGTTGGGGTGCTCTGTGGGATCACCATATTGAAATCCTTTGAAATCTCCTGAGTGCACGTTGAAGATTCCCGAATCCACAGGTACCGCAATCGCTTTCATCATCAAGAGCATCGACGCTCTTACGCCATCTTTATGCGGAGTACGCAAGTTCAATTGAGAGGGTGTTGCGTCAAGCATGATTCGGGTGAAGGCATAGTCCGAGTCCAACGATTTTTCACCGTACAACTGACTGAATTCGCTTGGGTCCAGTTTGCCATCTGCGAGCAGACTGTTTATCAATGATTTCGGGGCGATGTCCTTGATGACTACGTACAGTCCAGAACGGAAAGGGAGAATGGCGACCTTCGCATTTGCTTTCGAGTTCTGCTCGTCTACATCTGACCACGGCAGTTGAAAGTCATAGCCAAAGTAGGATGACTTGGCGTTAGTGGAGTCCGCGAGAGAGACATCCGCAAGATCAACCGGAATTCTTTTCACCAGTGGAACCTGGTGCGCAATATAACGTGCGCTTAAAGCCCAGTAGGTTTGCTCCCCAAAAAACCAGAGGTAAGTGCCGCAGAATAAGAACGCCGCTGCGACTCCTAAAAGAATTCGTTTGCTCCGACTGATTGTCATAATTATCCGCGTTCGTCCGCTACGCTTTCCTCGCCTGAATCCCCAGCTCCTTCAGTTGCTGCTCGCTGACAGGCGTCGGCGCGTCCACCATCATGTCCACCGCCTTCGCCGTTTTGGGGAATGGGATGACCTCGCGCAGCGACTGCGCGCCGGCGAGGATCATCACGATGCGGTCGAGCCCGAGCGCAATGCCGCCGTGTGGAGGGGTGCCGTACTCGAGCGCCTCGAGGAAGAATCCGAAGCGCGACTTGGCTTCTTCTTCCGTCATGCCGAGGGCGCGGAAGATCTGCCGCTGCACGTCCTGCCGGTGGATACGGATCGAGCCCGAGCCCAGTTCGGTG
>JBJMGI010000117.1:0-43450 GCA_045807945.1 Terriglobales bacterium
CGACAGCGACAAAAGTCAGATACGCGGAGCTTACGTGACGTTTCGTTCCCGCGATGTAATTCTCCACCCAGACCTTTACGCCAGCCTCCATGGAAGTGTGGAAGGCGCGATTCACCGACGAGCGCAGCACCAGCAGATCGCCGACGTGCACCGGCGCAAGGAAATCCAAGTGATCTGTGGAGGCAGTGACGACGAAGCTACGTGCGTGGCGATGGCAGGCGAGCGCGGCTGCGACGTCGATCAGATGCATCAGGCGGCCACCGAGGAGATTGCCGAGCGGGTTCGCGTCGTTGGGAAGAACAACCTCGACCATTTCCGACTGGGAATCGCGTACGGGGCGAGGCAAGAGAGCGTGTTCAGAAGTCGTCATATTGATGGAAGCAACTCTCGATTGTAAACGATGACTGTGTGCTAGATTCGACTTATGGGCAGGCTAGAGATGCTGCAAGAACACCTGGCGGAGTTCCCCGACGACGCCTTTGGCCGTTACGGACTGGCAATGGAGTACGCGAACTCCGGCGATTCTGAAGCCGCATTGAAAGAGTTCGCGACATTGCTCGACAAGAATCCGGATTACACAGCCGGGTATTTCATGGCGGCGCAGACGCTTTCGAAAATAGGTCGCGTCGAGGAAGCGCGAGAGATGCTGCGCAAAGGGATCGCCTCCGCCGAGCGAACCAACAATGCTCATGCCAAGTCGGAGATGGAAGGCATGCTGGCGGAATTGGCTTAGTTCTTGCGCGCCGCAGCGGCGTCGGCTATCACCTGATCAGCCGGAGCCAGCATCCTCGCCATAGCAAAATCAACGAGCGACGGAAATGTCTCATACAGTTTGATCACAATATGGTCGCGCCATGGGACGGAGATTTCCCGCTTCTTTCTGATGTAAGCCCGCAAAGTAGCGCGCGCGACCCGATCGGCCGTGATGCCACGCTTCGCTGCGGCACCTAAGCGGAGCCGCTCCTTCCCTTTCACCGCGTTCACAGAAAAATCGGTGCTGATGTATCCGGGGCAAACCGTGAGTACGTTCACACCCGTCCCCCGCAGCTCCAGGCGCGCCGCATTTCCGATCGCCCGAAGCGCGTGCTTGCTGGCGCAGTAGGCAGCCATGTAGGGAACGGCGATGTGGCCAGCGGTGCTGGCTATGTTGATGATGCTTCCGGAGCCCTGCTGCTTTATGACAGGCACAACCAGCTGCATCGCATCCAAGACCCCGAAAAGATTCGTATCGAACATGCGGCGGCACTCGCGCATGTCCATGGATGCGACCGAATCCATCAGACCAAACCCGGCGTTGTTCACCCAAACGTCCACGCGCTTGAAGCGCGAGAGCGTTTCTTGCAGCGCGCGCTCGATCTCAGAACGCTTGCTGACATCGCAAGCCATTGCGAATGTGCGTTCGGTGGTACCTACGCGCTGACGAGCCGCTTCGGCCCGGCTTGCGTCCCGGGATGAGAAGACCACGCTCGCACCATGGCGAACGAACTCCAGTCCGATCGCTTCCCCAATACCCATCGAAGCTCCGGTGATCACAACAACTTTGCCGTTCAGGTTCATGCGAGCGTTGTATTGGCTGTCGAAGACGAAGTCAAGCAAAAGCACGAGTGTTCGCGCCCGCGTATAATCCGATTTATACGGGAGGTTTTTTCTTCCAATGTCCTCATCCCCTAATACCCGCTCTCTTCCCGCGACCCTGGGCGCTCTTCGTAAAAGTGAGTTCTCCGAAGTCCGGCTGCGCGATCGCCGAGTAAAAGACGAGTTGCGCGAGAACCTGATGAACCGGTTGCGCGACAAGCAAACGATATTCCCCGGCGTGATCGGATTCGATGACACGGTAGTTCCGCAGATCGTGAATGCTGTGCTCTCGCGGCACAATTTCATTTTGCTTGGACTGCGTGGGCAGGCTAAGAGCCGCATTCTGCGCGCGCTGACGGCGCTGCTGGATCCACACACACCCTACGTCCATGGCTGCGAGATCCACGACAATCCTTATTCGCCTTTATGTCGCCGCTGTCGCGAATTGATCGCGAAAGAAGGAGACGCAACTCCGATCGCGTACCTTACGGCCGACGAACGCTATGTGGAGAAGCTGGCCACACCGGACGTCACTATTGCTGATCTGATCGGCGATATCGATCCGATCAAGGCAGCGCGCGGTGGACACGACCTCGGGAGCGAGTTCACCGTCCACTACGGGCTGTTGCCGCGAGCGAACCGTGGCATTTTCGCCATCAATGAACTGCCCGACCTTGCAGGAAAGATCCAGGTCGGATTGTTCAACATCATGCAAGAAGGTGATGTCCAGATAAAAGGCTATCCCGTGCGCCTGCCACTGGACGTTGCGCTCGTGTTTAGCGCGAATCCTGAGGACTACACCGCTCGCGGAAAGATCATCACTCCACTAAAAGACCGCATCGGGTCCGAGATCCGGACGCATTATCCGGGAACGCTCGATGAAGGCATCGCGATCACCTCGCAGGAGGCGTGGCAGCAGCGGAAGGCGGAGAAATTGGTCATCCCGCGGTTCATACGCGAGATCATCGAGCGGATCGCGTTTGTCGCTCGCGAAGACAAGAAGATCGACAAGCGCTCGGGCGTGAGCCAGCGGTTGCCCATCAGCTGCATGGAAAACGTGGTCTCAAATGCGGAGCGGCGCGCGCTGGTAAATCGCGAGACGGTAATTGTGCCTCGCGTGAGCGACATCTACTCTGCCCTGCCGGCGATCACTGGAAAGCTTGAGCTTGAATACGAAGGCGAGATGAAAGGCGGCGACGCGGTCGCACGCGAATTGATCCGCCTCGCTATCGCGAAGACGTTCGACGTCTACTTCGCCGACGCGGACTTGGCGCAGATAGTGCAGTGGTTCGACTTGGGCGGCGAGATCAAGCTGACCGATACCGCTGCTGCGAATGAAGCGATCGCAGGTCTGAAGAAGATCCAGGGATTGGTCGAGCGGCTTACGCCTCTTGGTCTGAGCAACAAAGAGCCGGTCGAGATGCAGGTGTCGTCCGCTGAATTCGTACTGGAAGGCCTGCACGCGCATAAACGGATCGGGCGCAGCGAAGAGCGGGTATTCGCCGCGGAGCGTCAGCCGAGACGCGATCCGTTGGTTGAACGCGAGCGGGAGCGCGGCGGAGATGACGAGCCACCATTCCGTCCGCGGAACCGCAGGAGCTTCAACTAGGGCCGACGATGAAGTTCATTAAATACAGCAAGTACGTGGCGGACCCGGCGGGCGAGATGAGCATGGAAGATTTGCTCCAGGCGCTTTCCGACTATCTGTTGCAGAGCGGATTCGAGAACCAGTATGACTTCTATCAGCTGCCTGATCAGGAGCAGACGATGGAAGCGTTGCGCCAGGCGATCGAAGCGGCCCTCGAAGACGGCGACTTCCTCGACGAGAACATGCGCGAGCAGATCGAGCAGATGCGCATGGAAGGCAAGCTGGGCGAGATGATCGAGCAGTTGATCGAACGCATGGAGCAGGAAGGCTTCATTTCAGTTGACCAGCCATTCCAGGGCGATCCCTCACGTCCGGCGCAAGTCGGGGGACAGGCGGGCGAGTCGCAGGCGCAAGCGCGGTTCGAAGTCACAGACAAGAGCCTGGACTTCCTCGGCTATAAAACGCTGCGCGATCTACTGGCTTCGTTCGGACGGTCAAGCTTTGGCCGACACGACACGCGGGACATGTCTACCGGCATCGAAGCGAGCGGCTCCTCGAAGGCTTACGAATTCGGCGACACACTGAACCTGGATATCACCGCGACGCTCGCGAATGCCATCCATCGCGAAGGGCTGAGCTTGCCGCTCAATCTGGAGTACTCCGACCTGAAGGTGCACCAGTGCGAGTACCAATCTTCATGCGCGACGGTAGTGATGCTCGATTGCTCTCACTCGATGATCCTGTACGGAGAAGACAGGTTCACGCCGGCGAAGAAAGTTGCGATGGCGCTCTCGCACCTGATCAGGACCCAATACCCAGGCGATACGCTTTCAGTGGTCTTATTCCATGATTCAGCGGAAGAGTTGCCGCTATCGCAACTTGCGCGGGTGAAAGTGGGCCCGTACTACACCAATACGCGCGAGGGATTGCGTTTGGCGCAGCGCGTACTCGCGCGTCAGCGCAAAGACATGAAGCAGATCGTGATGATCACAGACGGGAAACCTTCGGCATTGACGCTGGAAGACGGACGCATCTATAAGAATGCGTTCGGACTCGATCCGCTGGTGGTGAGCGAGACGCTGCACGAAGTGGCGAAATGCAAACGCGCAGGAATCCTGATCAACACGTTCATGCTGGCGTCCGACTACGGGCTGGTGCAGTTCGTGCAGAAGGTCACAGAGATGTGCCGCGGCAAGGCGTACTTCACTACGCCCTATACGCTTGGGCAATATCTACTGATGGACTACGTCTCCAACAAAACCAAGACGATCCACTGATCCATTTACATCTTGATCTGACCGGGATTGGGCGTGCCGCCCTCCGATTGCTTGACTGCGGCCTCAGCAGCCTGGAAGCCCATCTTGGAGTGGGTTCCGTCGCAGAACGGTTTGTTGACCGAACCGCCGCAGCGGCAGAGTGATATTCCTGGCTTGCCGGTAAGGTCGTACTTGTTGCCGTCGGCATCAACCAGCTCGATTTGGCTCAGGTCGCCTTCCACTCGATACGGCCCATTCTTCTTGCAAGTGATCTTGATGGCCATCTTCTTCCTCCAAATTCCTGGAATCTACTGTACCCCACAATTCGCTCTGCGGAAATGTGAAGCGCCCTGCGTAGGCTCTTAACGATCTTTCTTAAAGACAACATTCACCATCAGCTTGTCGCCTTCAAGGTCAACGACATTGCAGAATGTGCGCTCCCCGCGGCGGGTGAAATCGAGTCCAACGCGGGAGTTTCCAATCCGCATGTTGCGCAAGTATAAAAATTCCAGCCACGGCGGAAGTACGGGATTCACGATGTTCAGCTCGCGCTTTTGCGCACTGGGCCGAATGCCGAGGACTGAGGTCAGCATAAGGAACATTGCACCGGATGCCCACGCTTGCGGCGAACACGAAACCGGATAGTGCACAGGCTCATCGTATTCACCGCGTTGCACTCCGCAGAAAAGTTCGGGCAGGCGGTAGTCGCGAAAATTGACCGATGCCTGATAAAGCGACGTGAGACAGCGGATCGCGCCGGAGCGCATCTCGTTCAGCGCCATACCGTGCGCAATCAAGGAATTGTCGTGCGGCCAAACCGAACCGCGGTGATAGCTGAGGGGATTGAACACGGGTTCGCTCGAGGCAAGAGTTCGCCACCCCCAACCGGAGAACATATCCTCTGCCATGAAACGCTGGGTGATCGTGCGTGCCCGCTCCTTGCTGACGATGCGGCAGAAGAGCAGGTGGCCGGCGTTTGAGTTGATGACCTGCACCTGCTTCTTGTCCTTATCCAAAGCCATGGCGTAGAAGTTCTGCTTGGGCATCCAGAAAACTTTTTCAAAGCGCCGCTGTAGCTCGGTGGCTTCCCGCTTTAAGCGGTCCGCGGTTGCGATGTCACCGAAATGACGCAGCAGCGAAGCCATCCTGTACTTGGCTTCGTAAACGTAAGCCTGCACCTCGACGAGGGCGACCGGCGTCTGGGCGATGGAGCCATCGCGATGCATGATCGCGTCCCACGAGTCTTTCCACCCTTGATTCACCAGGCCACGCGGCGAGCGGCGCTGATATTCCACGAAACCATCTCCGTCAATATCGCCGTAGCGATCGATCCATTCGAGCGCACGGTAGACGTTCGGAAGGAGATCCTGCACGAGCTTCTCGTCGGCGGTCCAGTTGAACGTCTCGCTGAGCAAGATGAGGAAGAGCGGAGTGGAATCCACGGAGCCGTAATACGGTCCGAAGGGCATCTCGTGATGCCGAACCATCTCGCCGGTTCGGTACTCGTGCAAAATTTTTCCGGGCTGCTGATCGTACCAATCGGCGACCTCGGTTCCCTGGTAGTGGGCAAGGATACGTAAGGTATCCACCGCGAGCTGCGGCTGAAGGGCAAGGGACTGATAGGCGGCAATTATTGAGTCGCGGCCGAAGAGAGTCGCGAACCAGGGAATGCCGGCCGCGATAATGCTCTCTTTGGCGTCGGGAATCAGCAGCGCGTGGAAATCACTAGTCGCAGTGGAAAGAACGTTGGTGAAGACTTCGTTGCTGGAGGCGAACTTGGTGACTCCGCTCTCCCAGCGCGCGTAACTGTGGCGCCGGAACCGCAGACTGTCGGAGAAGTTGAGCTGATCCTTGGTGTTCTTGGTATCCGCAGTAAAGTCCGGACCCTTGCCGGGCGAAACGAAAGGCTCGACCTTAATCTGGATATCGAAGCGTCGCGACGGCGGGAGCTTAATAGACCAGCGCGCGGTTTCGTTCTCGATGTTGTGTGGCTCCGGCAAGAACCGAACGTCGGTGGTGCGCCAGCGATCATCAAGGCCGTGATAGACGAATCGGATCGAACCCTTCTGAACAATGGGACGAAAGAATTGCCCATGCTGCGAGCGCGCGACACCCCGCACCTGGAAGACGTCTACAAAGTCGGAGTCGAACTTCATCTCGATGACGAACTCCACTGGGGAGAGGTTGAAGTTCTCAAATGTCAGACGGTCGAAGAAGACGCCTGAGGAGAGAAGCTGCTCGCGACGGATGTGGATCGTGTTCTCGGGAAGATCGAACGAATCACGCAAGGTGATGTTACCGGTGGTCAGCTCGATCTGGGATGCGAAGGTCTTTTCCGTGCTCGACGACAGCACAACCGTGCGCTGACCTCCGATACGCAACTCTAGTTGACTGAGAAAACGGGTGTCGTCATGAAAAAAGCCGACATCAGGAGCGCCGGGAGGATTGATGTCTCCGGAGACCGTTGTCGAGAGAAACGTCTTGCCGTCTACGAGGGTGAGGTTGTTTACCTTGCGCGGCTCGAAAGCCTGATAGACGACGCGAGGTTCCTGATGAGGGTTCGGTATCGGAACCAGTTCATCGTTCCGGCGAGGAGTTGCTGGACGCGTGCTCATGCGACCGCCGACTCTCCCGGCGCAGGCTGCGCCTCGGCGGCGATCTCCTGATAGAGCTCAAGGTAGCGGTCAGCCATTTGATCGAGAGAAAAATTCTGCCTGACGTAGTTCTGGACGACCGAAGGATCGATACCTATATTGCACGCCCGTCGGCTCATATCATCTGCAGATCTGCATATCCAGCCGGAGACGCCGTCACGAACAACCTCAGGAACCGAGCCGCCGGAGAATGCGAGCACAGGCGTTCCGCAGACCATAGCCTCGATCATCACCAGGCCGAATGGTTCGTTCCACTGAATGGGGAATAGCAGCGCCCGCGCTTTCGACAGAAGTTCATTCTTCGCCGGCAGATCCACTTCTCCGATGTACTGGATGAACTTTCCATCCACCTCAGGCTTGATCTGGGAGTCGAAGTACTCCTGGTACATGGGTTGGATCTCTCCGGCGATCTTCAAAGGGATGCCGGATTTCTTGGCTACTTCAATGGCGATATGAGTGCCTTTGATCGGCGCCATCCGGCCGAGGAACGCGAGGTAGTCCTGTTTCTCTTCCGCAAGTGAGCAAGAGTTCGGATCAATGCCGTGATGGATCGTCTGCACGTTTGGCATCTTCTCCAGACGTCGCTGGAAGTCGCTGATGGTGACGTAATGTGTATCCGGGAAGCGGGAATAAAATTCGCTTAGCCCATCATCGTGAGGGTGATGGACGGTGTACACGAACGGAGTCTCGACGAATCGCGTACTCGCAAGTCCGGGAGCGTTATTGAGATGAATGACATCGACACCCTCTGCGGTGGCGTCCTGAATCGCCCAGGAGGTGTGCGCGATGTCCTTCAGGTTGTCGTAGATATCCCCGCGAAGGGGCCAGTCGGGCTCGGCGTACATCCAACGCTTTTCCACATCGACAGTTGATGCGCCATTGGTGTAGACGACCACCTCCACGCCGCGTTCCTTCAGCTTCAGGGCAAGATTCGCGATGAAAAGCTCCGTGCCCCCGTACTCGACCGGAGGAACAGGGATGAAGGGCGGAGCTATCAGGGCGATTCTCATGGGCTGTGTTTAGAGAGATGCGCGAACGAGTTCTGGCGTTTCCACAGGCGCCGACTGGGGCTTAGAGTTTCGGATTGCTACCGAGCGGACTGCATTTTCAAACTCGAGCGCGCGTTGTTGGCTGGTGTGCGCTTCCAGCACGCGTGTCTGAGCTGCATCGCCGATCCGGCGAACCGTAGAGTCATCGAGGTCGTGGAGATAGTTGCGAACGTCGGCCGTCGCGGTGGGAAGAAGAATCTCCGTTCCCGGGCGGAAGAACGTATTCAATCCCGGCCAGTTGTCGGAAACCATAGTCGCTCCGCATGCCGCGGCTTCAAACAAGCGAACCGATGGCGAGTATCCGCAGGCGACCATGTCCCGGCGGGTGACATTGAGCACGAACCGCGAGGAAGAATACAGGTGCGGATGCCAGCGGGGGTTCAGATGCTCGATGCGACGCACGTTCTTCGGCCAGCGAACCGATTTCGGATATTGCGGGCCGGCGAGAATGAAGCTTCGGCTGGATTCCTTTTCGGCGACCTTCACAAACAGTTCATCGATCTTTGGCTGCCGGTCGGGCGCATACGTGCCCATGTAGCTAAGATCGCATCGATACCGCTTCCCTGTCTCACGACGGCGATAGAGGCGTTCGTCAAAGCTGCAGTACAGCGGTAACGCTCGCTTGGCTTTGAACACGCTCTCGAGTTCCCGCAGAAGTGGGCCGCCGGTGAAGCTGAAATAGAGGTCAATACCTGGAATCTGGTCCCTCCGAAGGTACGGCGTGCGCCCTTCGGAGCGCAGCTGAGCGACGGTGATGGGAGTGTCGATATCGTAAAACGCCGTGACCGGAACGCGAGAGTCGAGAACAAGGTCTACGGCCGCGATCCCGTCGGGAAAGTACGAACCGACCATGCCAACATCGGCATCCGCAAGCTCACGTTTTATCTCGGGAACTGCCTTCTTCCAGTCGCGAAAGATGCGCACGTCGCAAAACTCAGGGCGAGGAAGATCGCGATTGTCGGCGTACCAGTAGAGGTCCTTTTCAAAGAAGATGACGCGATGGCCGCGCTCGTGCAGCGCCTTCGTCAACGCGCGGAATGTAGTGGCGTGACCGTTTCCCCAAGACGACGTTATGGCCAGTCCACAGATGACAATCTTCATAGAGTGATCACGCTGCTTGTTCGGACAACTGCTCTTCTTCCGATAAAACTGCTTGCACCTCGAGCGCACGCTGCTGATAAGTATGGTGGCGCAACGCACGCGCGAGCATAGCCTCGCCAATGGCGCGCGCGCGACCGGCGGAAATGGAAGAGAGATGCGCGACAACGTCCTCGGCCGAAGATGCGACGAGGATCTCTTGACCGGGCTCGAAGAATTGGGAGATTCCGCTCCACGAGTCGGTGATCATGCAGGCGCCCGCGCCCGCAGCTTCGAAGATGCGCGTCGGCGGCGAGAATCCCACATCGGCCATGGACGCACGATTAATGTTTAGCACCATGCGCGCAGAGCAATTCAGCATGTTGTGATCGCCGGTGCCTACGTGTCCGATCCAGCGCACGTTGGCGGGGAGACGTTTGCCGCCCCAGCCTTCGCCGCCGAGGATGAACTTCAAGTCCGGCGCGAGTTCAGCGGCGCGCAAGAAGAATTCTTCCACGCGGCGCTCACGATCCGGCAAGCGATTCCCGACGAACAACAAATCGCAGCGGTAATCTTCGCTCGCAGGTACGGGATGGTGCGTCTCGGGATCGAGGGCGTTGTATATCGGGTGGCAGTTGCGCGCGCCCAATCGTGTGTAGTGATCTATTACGGCCTGGCCGCCGCCATAAGTAAAGATGAGGTCGTATTCAGGGATGCACGAGCGAAATGGATCAGCAGAATCGGATTCGACGCGCGCGAGCGTGGCAGGTGCATCCACGTCCCAAAAAGCAGCACGGGTTCCCTCCGAGCGGCAGTTAAGGACTTCCCGCTCCAGCAGCTCGTCGTTGATGCCGACTCCGCTGTGTTTAATGACTAGATCAGCTCCGCAGGCTTCTGAAATCAAGCCCTCCGTTTGGTCGGGCCAATAGACAAGAACATCAACGTAGCCACCGATGGCGCTGTCGAGCTTCTGCTGGCGACCATAAGCATCGGGCTCGGCGAAAGTGATCTGGTTCCCGAGCGCGTGCAGATGCTTGTAGATACCCCGGTAATAGGTGGCAGCGCCATTCCAATAAGAAGAAACAATGCTTGAGCCGAAGACGAAAATTTTCATCGAACTACCTCGTCAAGGATCTGGGTGAGTTCTTTCGCGCGATGAGCACAGGTATGGCGAGCACGAACCGTCTTCAATCCGTTCTCCGCGATCTGTCGGCGCGCGGCTGGGTCGCGCAGCAAGCGGGAGATCTCCTTTTTCATGGACGCGCTGTCAGGGACACAGATGAAATCCTCACCGGGGCGGAAGAGATGCTCCAAGTCGTTCCACGGAGCACAGAGCAGCGGTACACCGCATGCGAGCGCTTCAAAGACGCGGATAGTCGGTATGCCGCTTAATCCGTTTGTGTACTCATGGCGTGGCACGTGCAGAGTCAAAGACGAGGAGCCATACACGGCGGGTGCTTTCAGATTGGGCAGATAGCCACGGAATTCGATTCCCGCGTCCCTTAGTACTGCTAATCCCTGTTCCGGATAGCGAACTCCGTGTACGACGAAGCGCGTCTCGGGAAGCGAGCGGGCGGGAGATATGAGGAACTCGCCGAGTTCGCGAGTGCGTTCTTCGTCGCCCCAGTTGCCGATCCAGACTACGTCCGAATCCTTGGCAGAAGTGACAGGACGGAAGTGCTCAACATCGGCAGCCTCGTGGAAGGTCCACGCGTGCTGCATTCCGAAGCCATCAGAGTAGATTCGGCGGATCGCATCGCCGAACGCCAGCACGCCGTCAAACAGATGAAGATGGAAGCGCAGCAGATCGCGCGGGCTGGTGTAAGCGCGGTGATGCGTGTCGTGCAAGATGGCGCGGAAACCAAGCTTGTCTTTGAGCGCGAGAATCGCATTGACGACTTCAGGATCGTTCCACTCGTGCAAGATGACAACGTCTGCCCCGCGCAGTTCGTTGGTCATGAACGGCTCGAGGTTCGCCTGCGGTTTGTAAAAACGGATGTCGAGATCGGGATAGGTCTTGCGGAAGTGATCGATGGCATCGATGGCCCGCTCGCCTTCGTAACGCAGCAGATTCGACAGCGACCATGAGCCGAGTGCCTCGTAGCAACGGACCTTGTGGCCAGCGCGTCCGAGCTCGCGGGCGAGTCCGCGAAGGAAGTGCGCGTTGCCGTGGTTCCAGTCGGAAACCCACGAGTGCGCAAAATACCGGATGTTGAGTCCCTTGCTCATGCAGCCAGCGCCTCGGAGTGGATGGTGGCTTCGTAGAGTGCGAGGTAGTCGTTTGTCATGCGAGCTGCGTTGTAGTGTTCCTGCGCGTGGCGTAGCGCGCGATTCGCGTAGTCACGGCGAAGGTCGGCGTCCGCGAGCAGTGAGCGAATGGCGACGCCGAGCGAACGTGCGTCATTGTGTTGGAAGTAAAGAGCGGCATCCCCCCAAATTTCGCGCAACGACGGAATATCGTTCGCGACTAAGGCGCAGCGGGAAAGCGCAGCTTCCAGCGGAGCAAGACCGAAGGGCTCATAGCGGGAGGTGGCAGCGTAGATGGAGCACCGTCCGTAGAGTTGGCGAAGTTGGGCTTCCGACTGCTGCGTCTTGAAATTGATGTTGACCCTGGAATCTCCGCCGGCGTGCGCAAATGAAAGTTGCGAGTTGCCGTCGGGATCCTCGGTCGAGCCGATCAAAAACGTTTCGCAGGGCAGCTCCTGCTCGGCGAGCAGGCTGACCTGCTTGCCGGGGTCCCAAAGTCGGCCCACGGACATGACGATGTCGTCTTTGGTGACGTGGGGATTAAAAAGCGTAGGCGTGCGGCCGTTGTAGATTACGCGACCGTTCGCAGGCTCCAGGTAGTTGTCGGTAAGAGACTCGAGCATCCACCTTGAAGGCGCAACAACCACGTCGGCTGCTTGGAGGCCATTGAAGACAAGCTCACGATAACCCTCGATCCAGGAACTTGATGGCGGATCGGTTTTGTGCACAGCCTGCCACCACCCGACGACATCGCTGTGCGCTACAACTATCTTCGGAACAGCCGCTTCCATCGCGCCATAAAAGTATTGGTTCAGGTGCAGCAAGTCGGGCTGGACCTCGTCGATGAGGTGCTGGAGATATTCAGCTGAGTGCTCCAGATCTTCCATGGAGTCGCGCATCCACTCGAGCTTAAAACCGGTGGGGTGGTAATCGAACTGGGAGAGGCCTTCCATCCACTGCGTGTGCTCGGGGGATGGAATCTCGCCAAAGCTCACCAGCGTGAGGCGCACACCGCGTTTGGATAAACCGGTGGCGAGCTCGCGCGTGTAATTCCAGACGCCGCCGAGGGTATCGGCCGTCATCAGTACGTGCATGATGACTCCTGGCTCGCTTGTGATGTCTTTGCCGAACCGGAACCAGATGCGTAGCGGCGGACGGCCCATGAGGCGAACTCCGCAAAGGTATTGGGATCGCGCGGAGGGCTAGTGTAATGAGGCTCGATGCCGAGGTGCTCGGGGGTGAAACAAAGAGTCATCGTGCTGTCGAAGGGCTCGAGGGCGCGCATCTGCCGGTCGAACCAGTTTTCGGCATTCGGACGGAACCAGTCAGCCCAGCTAATGCCGGAGCGAAGATAGCGAACGCCGAGGCGGTTCATCCACTCGACTGCGGAATCCAGCCGAGGATCTTCGTAGTGAAACCATTGGCAGAGTCCCATTCCTGCCGGGAACTCGTCCGCGGCAGGCTTGGGAGTGCCGTCTTCGCGCAGCAGGCCCATATAGTAATGACGGTAGTACGCGCTACCTTCCGACTCGCGGTGCCGAGTAGTCGCGGGCCAAGCGGCGGGAAGATCAAAAAGGCTGTACCAGTGGATCCGGTCAACCAGCGGCAGCAGCAGTTCGGCGGTCTTCTTGATCCCGAAGACTTGCACCTCTTCCGCGCCGAAGGACGAAACGCCCGCCTCTGAGACCCACACCGGCTTGCTGCAGACTGAGCGGATCTCTTCGATCTTGCTGGGCCACTCCTGAATCTTCCAGTGGTTCCAGTCGAGTGGAAAGCCATGCACGGCTACGATATCTACGGCATCGATCACGCCGAGTGAATCAAGATTGCGGATGAAGTTGGGGTCGATGGGCGAAATCCCACCCAGCACAATGGGGAGGTTGGGATTTTCTCGGCGGACTGCCTCGATGGCGGCCAGACACATGGCCGCGAACATCTTCCAATCAGGGTCGATCTTGAAGTCCCAGTGCGAAAGATTGTTCGGCTCGTTCCATAACATCACCGCTTCGACCATGCCTCATTCCCTTCCGCGCCCGTTCACAGAGTCCCTTCCAGTTCCGCATCGTGGATGTAATGCCCGTTCGTCTTGGCGAACTGCGGCTCGCAGATCCAGGTTTCGAACTCCGGATTAGCCACGATCTTCAAGCCTGCGCTGCGCAGCATGGCTTCCGCGGCGGAGCGGTTCGGGATCCACCAGTTCGTCTGATCGCCCGCATACTTCTTCTCGATGAAATACATGCATGGGAAACCAGGCTCGGAGAATACTTTGGTGTCCCAGAAGTGGTAATCGTCTTTGGAGGTGTGAAGGCTCTCGTCACCGCGCAGCATCGTCTGGAAGACGAGCTGGTGCCGGACTTTGGTGATCACCTTGTCGAGCGCGTACAGCGGATAGCGCAGGTGATAAAAGACACCCATGAAGAAGACAAAATCGAATTGCCCGGGGATCTGGTCAACGTTGTAGACCGAGCACTTCTGGAACTCGATGTCGTGACCCAGGGTTGCGGCTGCGAAGCGCGCCTGATTGAGATAGCGATCGTCAACGTCAATGCCGAGCACCCTGCTGGCACCGCGCTTTTTCATCTCGATGGAGTAGAAGCCGCCATTGCAGCCGACGTCGAGCACGGTCGCGCCGGACAGATCAGCGGGAATGGAGTTGGCGATGTGCTTCCACTTGATGTTGGGAAAATCGCCAAGAAAATGCTGCGGCGCGGTGGGCACGCCGAATAAATCGATGTTGTGAAACCACTCCCCTAGAGCTTCAACTTGTTTGGTCAGCACGGCGCGTCCCGGTCGCGTCACCATCTCTGGCGCGGCATTTACATTCATCTTCGTACCCATGAAAGGAAGCCTTGAAATCGCGAACTGGTTGCGTGCTGGCGCGGGATGACGTTCAACTCCGCCGTGAAACGGAGTTAGATGCTGAGCAGCAACTCGGGATGTCCCGGCGGCGCCGCCCCGAGTTAAATGCGAGTCCTTATACCGTAGTGCGCCTACCGGTGATGAGGTTGATGATGAGGACCACCACAGCCACCACAAGCAGGAGATGGATCAAGCTTCCAGCAACGTGGAAAGCAAAACCCAGAATCCACAAAATCAAAAGAATCGCGAAAATCGTCCAAAGCATGTATTCACCCAGCCAGGAAATCCCGGCACAAGGTGAGAAGCTGGGCAAAAGGAGGGAGTTGTCCCTCTCAGAGTTGCGGGCCGTATTCCTTCAGCTTGCGGTATAGGGTCGTCTTGCCGATGCCAAGAAGCTTGGCGGCTTGCAGACGGTCGCCATGGGTGTGGCGCACGGCGGCTAGGATCGCGTCTTTCTCCAGGTCGGCGAGAGGAACAAATCCGTTACGGGTGGGGTGTGAAGCCGCAGCCGGCTGTATGAGCAGAGGGCTGGGCAGATGCTCGGGACGGATCTCATTGTCGGTGTTCATGGCGCATACCCGCTCGATGCAATTCTCAAGCTCGCGAACATTCCCCGGCCACTCGTACTCGAGCAGCCGGCGCAAGGCTTCGTCGCTCACAGTGTGCTGCATTCCGTTGCGCTGGTTGGCACGATCAATGAAATATCCGACAAGCGCGGGGATGTCCTGCTTGCGCTCGCGAAGAGCGGGGACGTAGAGCGCGAGGACGTTCAAGCGGAAAAAGAGATCGCGGCGAAAAGAGCCGTTCTGCACGGCAGCATCGAGATCGCGATTTGTGGCGGCCAAGATACGAGCGTCTATGGGGATGCGGCGGGTACTTCCAACCGGGCGGACCTCTTTTTCCTGAATGGCTCGCAGGAGTTTGGCTTGCAAGTCGGTCGGAAGTTCACCAATCTCGTCGAGAAAGACCGTACCGCCATCCGCGATCGCGAGCAGACCATCTTTCGCCTGAGACGCTCCGGTAAAGGCGCCTTTCACGTGACCGAACAGTTCGCTCTCGATCAGATTCGGGGTTATGGCACCGCAGTCTACGGGGATGAATTTTTTATCTTTATACCGACCGCTGAAGTGGATGCTACGCGCGACTAACTCTTTTCCGGTGCCGCTCTCACCCTGGATCAAGACAGGATGATGGCTGTTGGCCGCTTTCGAGATGAAGCGGTAGAGCTTTTCCATCTCGGGAGCGCGGCCGATCATGCCGCCGAAACCTTCCTTTGAACGCAGCTTGGCGCGAAGAACGCGATTTTCAGACGCTAAGTTGAAGTGGGCTTCGGCGCGTTTCAACGTAAGTTGGAGCTGAGAAAGGTTCGCCCGTTTTTCCAAGTAATCATAAGCGCCGCTCTTTATGGCTTCGACTGCGTCGGGGACGTTGGCGTCGCCAGTGATGACAATGATCACAGAATTGGTATAGCGGCTGCGCAGGTCCTTGAGCATTTCGAGGCCGCTGTTGCTGCCGGGAAGCTTCATGTCCAGAAGCACAAGATCTATGTTCTGCGCTTCTAAAGCCTTGTACGCATTGCCTGCGTTCTCGGCTACAAACACGGAATAGCCGAGGTCGAGGGCTGCCCTCCTGCAAATGTCGCGGATGAATTTGTCATCATCAATCACGAGTAAGGAGACCGATGCAGAGCGCGCGGTGTTCGCAATTTTCGAGGTCATAAGCGCTGCGGCTCCGTTCGCACCCGAGAGGTGATCCTGTGCCTGGCTTTGCATTGTAGTGTCCCTTTCCCAAATTAGGAATTCTTCTATGCCGCGCGATCGAGCAATTCGCGGACTGTTCGCAGCAACACCGCCGGTCGCAGCGGCTTTTCGGCAAATAGAGCGGCGCTGCGCTGCAGGAACGCCGTTGGACGCAAGTTGTACCCAGACATGAACAGGACGCGAATGTCAGGACGCGATCGCAATATCTGTTCCGCTAGTTCATCACCGCCGAGGCCGGGCATAACCATGTCCGTGAGTAACAGGTGAATGCGCTCGGAGTGGCCGTGACTGAGTTCGAGCGCCTCTTCGGCGTGACGAGCTGACAATACCTTGTACCCGCCGTTTTGTAGCGCCTTGGCAATGCCGGTCCGCACGCGGTCCTGATCTTCGACAAGAAGGACGGTTTCTTTACCGCGGAAATTCGAGATCCTTTCGGTTGCGCTCGCGGACCCGTGCTGGGGCGTAACAGAGGAGGCACGCGGGAAATAGAGATCGAAGCGGCTGCCTTCACCGAGACGACTGGACACGCGAATGTGTCCGCCAGCCTGGGTAACGATCGCGTGAACCGAGGCGAGGCCGAGGCCAGTTCCCTTCCCTTGTGCCTTGGTCGAAAAGAAGGGCTCAAAGATGCGCGCGCGGGTGGCTTCGTCCATGCCGCTGCCGGTATCTTCAACGGACAAGATTGCGTAATCACCGGGAGGGAGACCCGCTCGATCGGAAGAAAGATCGGCGGCACTGGTCGTGATGATCAGTCGTCCACCTGTCGGCATTGCATCGCGTGCGTTGAGCGCAAGATTTAGGATCGCTTGTTGAATGTGGTTGCGGTCCACTTCGGCGAAGCCGGCGTTCGGGTGCGTCTTGATCTCAAGCTGGATGTTCTCGCCAATAAGCCGCCGCAGCATCTCTTCCAGGTCTTGGACAATGTCGGACAACGAGGTAAGAGCGGGCTCCAGCTTTCGTTGGCGGGCGATGGAAAGCAGCTGCCGGACCAGTTCGGAACCCTGTTCGGCAGCCGCGTAGATCTCTTCAGCGTGCCCGCGAGCTGCGTCGTGCGGGCCCAGGTTCTCGGTCAACAATCCGCAATAGACCATGATCGCGGTAAGAAGATTGTTGAAATCGTGCGAGACATTTCCTACGAGGCGCCCGATGGCCTCCATTTTTTGCGCTTCGAGAAATTGGTGGTCGAGTGTGCGCTGATCGGTGATGTCCCGATAAAAGAAGATGGTGCCGATCGCGCCTTTGCCCGGATTGATAGGAGCGGCGGAGATGGAAACGTCGATGAGAGTTCCGTCGCTGCGCCGGCGCTGGGTGGTGATACTGGCGTGAGGGCCCTGCAGGGCAGCTTTGCGAAAATCGCGCGACTCAGGGATTTTTTCTGCCGGCACGATCAGCTCGTCGAGATAATGCCCCTGCAACTCATCACTCGAGTAGCGAAAGATCTCACAAAAGGCTGGGTTCACGCGGAGCACGGTCCCGTCTACGTGCAGAACCGCGATGCCATAGGCGGCTGCATCCAGAAAAAGGTCAGGATCGGCGCTCCGCAGTTTCAGCTGCGCCTCGAGGAGTGGGTCCTGGTTCTGGTGCATGTTTGGTATCTTTGCAAACAAAGCACCAAAACGGGAACACATTCTGAAGGACTTAGCATTAGCCCAGTTCCAAAATGGAACGCAACGGAAACAGGGCGGTTCCAAGGAAGCGGAAGAAATTGGTGGCCCAGAATGGAATGGCGCCGCAGGTTCTCGTTTTGAGCATGATTCCCATTTCAGAACAGCCCAAAACAGCTTACAGCTGGGCGTAGGGCTCCACGCGTCTTGGTATGCTCCGGGTGGGACGAAACGGGCTGGAAGACGATGGTGAAGAGCAGAGTCCTCAAGAAGCGCACGACAAAACAGGTTGTCGCCGGCCTACTGATCCGTAGTGAAGGTGGCGCGCGCGAGATACTGGTGTGCCAGCGCACGAAGCATCAAACCATGCCGCTGAAGTGGGAGTTCCCCGGCGGCAAGATCGAACCCGGTGAGCAGCCGCGTGACGCGTTGCGCCGCGAGCTAGAAGAGGAGCTGGGGATTCAAGCGGAAGTTGGAGCCGAAATCGCAAGAATACGGCACGACTACACCCGCTCCGCTTCCGTGGAGCTGAGGTTTTACCTGGTACCACGATTCGAGGGCGAACTCGAAAACCGGATATTCAAGCAGATTGTTTGGGCGAAGCTGGAAAAGCTGCCGACATTTGATTTCCTGGAAGCCGACATCGCGCTGGTGAAGCGAATCGCGGCAGGCGAACTGCTGGGATAATCAGCCCTGAGTGTAGGACATCCACAGCCAGGCACCGGTGAGTCCGACCATGATGACTGTGGTGGCCCAAGCGATCCAGTTAAACAATCGCGAGTTCACGTGCTCGCCCATCAACTCTTTTTTGTTGATCAGGATAAGCATGAAAATAAGAATGAATGGCAGGAGCACACCATTGAACACTTGCGAGAGCACAGTGACTTTGAGCAGCGGGAAATTCGGCCAAAGGATGACGCCCGCTCCGCAGACGATTAACGCGGTGTAGAGCCAGTAAAAAAAGGGCGCCTCACCAAATTTTTTATCGACCCCGGATTCGAATCCCAACCCCTCGCAGACGCTATAAGCGGTCGAGAGCGGCAGAATCGAAGCCGCGAACAGAGAGGCATTCGCAAAACCGGCTGCAAACAAAACGTAGGCGTAATCGCCGGAGAGGGGGCGCAAAGCCTGGGCCGCATCTGTAGCGTCGTGGATCTCGTGGTGACCGTGCGCATAGAGGGTGGCCGCACAGGCAACAATAATGAACCAAGCCACGACGTCGGTGAAAATCGAACCGACGAGAACATCCAGTCGCGTGCCGGCGTACTCCTTCGGCGTGACGCCCTTTTCCACGACCGAAGCTTGCAGATAGAACTGCATCCACGGGGCGATGGTCGCGCCGATCATGCCAATGACCATATAGAGATAGGCTTGGTCCTTGAACTCGCGCGGGTGCGGTGGCGCCACGGTGCGGATGGCAGCTTGCGAGAGATCGGGGCGAGAGAGAAATCCGGCGACGATGTAAGCGAGGTAAAAGAACGACGCGGCGAGAAATACCTTCTCGACCATCTTGTAGTTCCCTTTCACGATCAGGAACCACACCAGCGCTGCCGCAATCGGGACGGAGATGTACTTGGAGACGCCGAACAGTTCCATGCTGCTGGCTACTCCAGCAAACTCGGCGATAACGTTGCCGAAATTCGTAGCAACCAGCGCGAGCATCATGAAAAACGTGGTCCGCAGGCCGAACTCTTCACGGATGAGATCGCTGAGTCCCTTTCCCGTGACTGCACCCATGCGCGCAGACATTTCCTGTACGACGATCAGCGCGATCGTCATTGGAACGACGCACCAAAGCAACGCGTACCCGAACTGCGCGCCGGCGGTGGAGTAGGTGATGATGCCGCCGGCGTCGTTGTCCACGTTCGCCGTGATAAACCCCGGCCCAATAACGGCAAAGATCACCAGCAACCGGGTTTTCCAGCGACGCAACCACTTCATGTGAAATCTCTTCGCAACAGGACTGGACAGAATAAACGTGCGAGTCGAAGACTGGCCAGACAATTCGACCAGATCCTTATTCAGAATTTGAATATTTAGTGAATGTTTACGTATCCCGACATTGCACAGCCGAGGACGGCTGTGCCACACAAACTCAGAGCATCTCGCGTAAGAGACCGATTACGTCATCTGCCGTGATCACTCCGTGGACGACGCCTTGCTCGTCGACGACGGGCAGCATTAGAAGGTTGTACTTATCGAAGAGCTCGGCGACCTCGCGCTCTTTGGCGTCCATTTGGCAGGTGACTAGAGGTTCGGTGATCAGGGTTTTCAGCGGAGTCTCCTGCTCGACGAGCACGATGGAGGCGAGCGGCACCATTCCGACCAACTTATCTTCGCCATCGAGCACGAACAGAGTGCTGACAGCCTCGGGGCCGCCGGAGAAGCCGCGCAATGCGTCGATCGCGTCCATAACGGTTGCGTCTTCGGAGAAGCCAAGGAAATCTGTGGTCATGCGGCCTGCAGCGGTATGCTCGGAGAATTCCAGCAAGCCTTCGACGTCGTGACGCTCCTCGGGCTGCATCTCTTCGAGAATCTCGTCTGACTTCTCCTGCGGCAGTTCGGCCAGCAGGTCGGCAGCGGCATCGGGATTCATCTCCTCGACGATGTCGGCGGCGTGCTCGGGGTCCAAGGACTGCACGATGGAGACGCCGAGTTTGGGATCCACTTCCTCGAGCGCGCCAGCGGCGACGTCTTCGTCGAGCGATTCGAAGACGGCTTCGCGCTCGGCGGGGGCGAGATCGGCCATGATCTCGGCGATGTCGGCAGGATGCAGTTTGTTCAGGCCGCTCGATTCGATACGGAGTTTGACCCGCCGCGCAGGATCGGTCTCGATCAAGTCCACGTACTCCCACGGGATGATTCGAGGCGGGATGCGCGCCAGAAGTCCCCGCAGCGCGATCATCGGGACTACGCCCTTGAGCAGGCGGCGAACGGCACCGCGGGTGCCAACATCTACTCCGTAAATCCGCAGAGCGATGCGACCGTTAGAAGGAAACGCTTCAAAATCCACGTCGTTCACGCGGACGACCTTGCGTCCGTGCACGTCGATGATCTGCTGGTCGAGCAGATCGCGGCTCAGCAGCAGCATCCCTTCAGTGGTGGTGAACTCGGGCCAGGAATTTACAGGCTGGCTCGAGCGAATGCCACCATTGACGTTCTGGAAGGCGTCGCGAGAGAGAAGGCGATCGCCTTGCGGCGTCTTAACAATGAAATTGAAGATCTCGTTACGGCTTTCTTGCGGGGTTAGCGCGACCTCGCGCACCCTTCCGGCGACGGCGCCGCTGGGATCCAGCACGGGCGCGCCCAAAAGCTCGGAGAGTGCGTAATTCGCCATAGTTCGCAGAATAAACCTGCGACTACGAACTGACTAGTGGTTTGGCGGCTTCTGCTGCCTTATTTCTCTACGATGACTAGTTCGCCGTCTTCAACGCGAATCTCGGAGATGAACGGCGGCAGCTTGAGCTTCTCGCGGTTCTCCGGTTCAGCTAGTTTGGACTGGAGCGTGGAATCTACCCAATCGATGGGTACCGTGAGGTCGCCAACTTTGAAGAGCGAGGGTTTTAGGCTGACGTATCCGTCTTTGCTGGTGAGCTGGCCGGAAAGAGTCACGTAAATATCCATTCCATAGCGTTCGACAACGAACTGCCCAAGCACTTCATTGCCGACCATCGCGAACTGCATGGATTTCACCTGTGGCGGTGCATCTGGCTGAGCCTGCGTGGGAGCGGGAGGTGCGGGAGTGGCGCCAGGCTGATCAGGTTGCGGCGCTTCCGGCAACTGGCCTTGCGAGCGCTGGAAGGCAGAATTCAGCTCATCGGTGGTGAGATGAATCTCAGCAGGATCACCAACCGCTCGCGCCTTCTCCAGATCGTTCAGCTTGGTGTCGAATGAAGTTACGCTGGCGACAGCCTGCTCAGTCGAGATGTGGCTGAAGTTTGCCCGCGGCACCGGCTTCTTCAACATCACGAACACAACGATGACCATGACGGCGAGAAAGGTTCTGTAAGCGAACTTGAACCAGGAGAAGCTCGCCTTCTTTGGTGAAGCGGCTGAGGTGGGCATTTGCGAGGATTGTGGCACGGCTTTGGGTTTGCACGAAGCAAAAACCGAGATCCCGCTGCGCCCCGCTGCGAAAACTCAACCTGCGCGGCATCCGTTCGGTACCGGCTTCTCAGGCATAGCGAGGACTGGCGTAATGCCATCGGCGTAACCGATATCGAAGAGCATGCCTTGGGACAGAACACCTTTGATCTTGCGCGGCTCGAGGTTTACGACGAATAGCGCTTGTTTGCCGACGACCTCACTGGGATCTGCTCGCTCCTGTCTTATTCCAGCGACGATCGTGCGCTGGTGGTCGCCGAAGTCCACTGCAAGCTGCATCAATTTGTCGGAGGCTGGGACTTCGGAAATCCCGAGAATGGTTCCGACGCGAATGTCGAGTTGATCCAATACGGAGAGAGCGATGCTCGGCTTGACTGCTGCAATTTGCATAGAGCACATTGTAGAAGCGGGGCGGTTTGCGTTGACATTTCCGGTGCCGACAGGCAAACTACGGAATTTCAATGACTTTGCCCGGATGTCCTGCTGGCTGCCCGAGACGCTCACGGCAACGAACGGACTCCGAGTTGGATCGGACATCATTAAACCCGCAATGTCCATAACTCGGGTTTCCTATACCCTCGACTCTACGCTGGAGAGCGTCAACACAGCGGAGGAGACTGCCATGAAGATGGCGGCTAAGGCGGGGTTTGCGGAAGACGAAAGTCACCAGATCGCGATGTCTGTGCGGGAAGCTGCCGTGAACGCAGTGCTGCATGGGAATGCTTACGACCCGCAGAAGAAGATGCGGATGTCGATCGAGCAGACCGGCAACAAGTTCATCGTGAGTATCGCGGATGAAGGAAAAGGTTTGAAGCCAGAGGAGGTTCCTGACCCGCTGGCGCAGGAAAACATTTTGAAGCAGTCGGGGCGCGGAATCTTCCTGATCAAGTCGTTCATGGATGAAGTCAGCTTCCGCCTTTTGGACCCCGGCACGGAAATCACTTTGATCAAACACGTCCACGGCAACGCGGCGGACGCTTCGGAGGAAAGACAGTGACGATGAAAGCAAGTACCCGGCAGGTGGATGGAATCACAGTAGTGGACCTGAGCGGGCGCATCACGCTCGGCGAAGGCAGCGTGGTTTTGCGCGACACAGTGCGCGACCTGCTCGCCAAAGGCGACAAGAAAATGTTGCTGAACCTGGGCGACGTTACCTATATAGACAGCTCAGGGATCGGCGAACTGGTCAGCGCGTTCACCACCGTCCGCAACCAGGGCGGCGAGCTTAAGCTGCTGAACCTTACGAAGAAAGTCCACGACCTGCTGCAGATCACGAAACTGTACACCGTCTTTGATATTAAGGACGACGAAGCTGCGGCGATCGGATCGTTCAAGAAATAATTTCTCAGTAGGCGCGTTCGCTCCGGGCGGACGCGCCATCTGTTTTTATGCGGATCGAGTGCTTCCTCACGATCGCGCTACTCACAACCCTCGCTTCCGGCGAATGCCTATCCATCGAACAAACCACAGATAAGACCGGCGCTCGCGCGTGCGTTTCCGGGAAAGTGTTGAAGGTGGTTGCGGGACGCGGCGCGCATTTTTTAGATTTCTGCGAAGACTACAGCAAGTGTCCATTCACAGTCGTGGTGTTCGACCGCGACCTGCGCGACGTGGGGGATGTGCGTCAGCTTGAGGGCAAGGACATCGAGATTCACGGCAAGATCGTGAAGTATGAAGGTCGCTCCGAGATCGTGCTGAGCGATGCCAGCCAACTAAAAGGCAATTCCCCGAGGCTGCCGCCAGTCCCGAAAGCCTACGACGTCGAACGCCGCGGAAATTTCAGTGCGACGGCGAAGAGTTCCAAGTCCGCGAAGACGAAGCAGAAGAAAGAGCGGCGCCCGCCGAAAGACACCACCGATCCTGGAACCGTGGATTAAACCAGCCCTTTGCGTAACTCTTCGAGCGGGTAGCGCGTCCCGCGCCATTCGATCCCGCCATTCTTCAGCGTGAAGTATGCAGATTGCGCCAGCGCCAGGGACATCATCAGCGTGCTTAGCGGATGCAGGAAGAAATAGACCGGCGAGATCTTCAAATGGCGGTGGATCCCCGCATAGAAGAGTGCTAAAGAAAGCAGCCCCATAGCGAAGCCGACCTTCGACCAGCCCGGCGCAAAGATGATCCCGATATATAGGCCGAGGTGCACGAGAAGAAGCCCTATTACCGCGAGCAGAGTCAAAAGCCAGTTGAAGCCGAGGAAGGCGAAAGTGTTCTTGCGCAGATTGCGCACGATACCCCAGGCTCCGCGCGCCCAGTGAATCGTCAGCAGGCCGTCACCGAACGCGGCGACCTGTTTGAAGCCGTGCTTCTTGATCAATTTTCCGAGCTTCATATCTTCGACGACTTCCATGCGAAGCGGCTGCATGCCGCCGAGCGCCTCGAATGCGCTGCGGCGAACCATGTTGAAAGCGCCGACGCCGATAAAGTCGTGCCGCGCTTTGGGATCGCTTACTTTCCAGAGCCGGCGCAACGTGAACGCGAGGGAGAGGAAGGCGAGCATCATGCGCTCGCCCCATGATTCCGTGATAAGCGTGGGGAAAATTACGAGGTGATCGGCGTGCGATTCAGTCGCCAACCGGAGGGCGCGGCCGAGAGCGTCGGGACGGAAGCTGACGTCGGCGTCGGTGAAGAGCAGCAACTCGCCGGTGGCAATATCAGTGCCGCGTTGAAGCGCGTGAGGCTTGCCCAACCAGTTCTCCGGAAGAGCTGTGACGTGCACGACTTTCAATCTCGACGGGTTAGCCGCGGCGAGACGATCCATAATCTCACCGGTGCGATCGGTGGAGCGGTCGTTGACAGCGATGACTTCGTAATCGGGATAATCAAGTGCGATCAGGGACCGCAACGCCGGATCGAGCTGCTCTTCCTCGTTGAGCGCAGGCACGATCACGCTGATACGCGGAAGAGACTCGTTCGGATCGGGACTCCACTCGGGCTTGGCGAGGTCCGGCACCTTGGGCATGCCGAGGGCGCACTCGAATAGTTTGAAGGTCCAGCCTGCGCCGAGTAGTACCCCCCAAATCCAAAAGACAGTCGCGCTCAAGCGGTGGCCTTGTCCCCGTCGAGAATTTGCTGTGGCACCTGTGGCGCGTAGCGCATGCCGAAGAAAAGTATCGCCGCGGAAAGCGCGACTGCCACCACCGCCACGCTGAATCCTTGCGGCAACGAGCCGGTCTTATCGGAGATGTAGCCGATCAGCGGAGGCGAGGGCACGTCGCCGAGGATGTGAATCATAAAGACGTTCACTGCGATGGCGGTCGCGCGAATCGGCGCGCTCACGGAGTTCACGATCGCAGCATTCAATGGCCCGGTGTTAAGCAGCAAGAAAAAGAGAGCGAGAAAGATCGCGGGGAACATCAGGCGGCCCTGGTGATAGAGGGCGACGACCATGAAAGGAAGCGCAATCGCCATGCCCACGGCGGAAACCAGATAGTAGGCGCTGCGCCTGGTTCGAAGAAGGTGGTCGCCCAGCCAGCCGCCGAGCATGGTTGCAAGAAAGCCGGCGACCAGCACTGCCTCACCGAAAAGTATGTTGGCGTCGTTCAACTTCATTCCGCGCACTCGAGAAAGAAAGGTGGGCATCCAGACGGAAAGGCCGCCGAGGGCGAAGGTCATCATGGCGGCCCCAAGTGTGGCCGTCCAGAAGGAAGCGGTCTTCGGCAGGATTCCGAAGATGAGCGTGGACCGATCTGGAGTTGTGGCAATGATGTCGGATTGTCCGCGCGGCGGTTCTGGAATGAACATCAGAGCGGCGGCGAGCAAGAACCCAGGTATCGCCGCGACCATGAACGGACGGCGCCACCCATATATCGGCGCGAGATGGCCGCCGAGTACGTAGCCCATGGCAGTGCCCATGGGGATCGCAAGATAGAAGACGGCGAGCATGCGTCCGCGGCGGTGCTCCGGGAAAAGATCCGCGATAAGTGCCGGCGCAATGGTCACGAAGCTCGCTTCACCAATTCCGACGAGCGTGTGACGTACCAGCAAGGAGGTGTAGTCGCTGGTGACCGCCGTCAATAAAGTGGCGCCGCTCCACAGGACCGCGCCGGTCGAGATCAAGATCCTTCGTGGGTACCGGTCGGCGAGAATCCCCATCACCGGGGCGACGCACATATAGAAACCAAAAAACACGCTGGTGAGTAAGCCCATCTCCGCGTCGCTGCGGTGCAGCTCTTTTTGCACCAGAGGCTGCACAGCGGGAAGGACGTAGCGGTCGATGTAGTTGAAGAAATTAAGCGCGGTCAACAGCGCGAGAGCTACCCCGGGATGTCGCCGGAAGGACACTGAAGTGTTTGGGAAATATATCAGCTACTTCTTGGACCGGGGATAGCGCGCTTCCACTGTGGTGCCGATGCCGCCGCGCGGACGGAAGTCACCTTTCACTACCGCCCATTCCGGCTTAGCCGCTTTTACAACGTCTTCGAGTACCTGGTTAACGATGTTTTCCTGAAAGATGCCGAGGTTGCGATAGCTGAATAGATATTCCTTCAGCGATTTCAGCTCCAGACATTCTTTATTTGGCATGTAGCGGATGGTGAGCGCGCCGAAGTCGGGCAAGCCGGTCTTGGGGCAGACGGAGGTGAACTCCGGAATATCTATGAGGATCTCGTAAGCAGGAAACTGGTTGGGCCAAGTCTCGATAGCTGGAAAGTTTGCGTCCAGACCAGACTTGGCGTGGGTCTCGGTGTAAGCCTTAGCCATGGCAACATTCTAAATGCCCGCTGGTTAGGCCGCTTCCGGCTGCTTGGCGGAGGGCCGCTCTTTGTGGATGACCTCTTGCCCGTCTTTGAGAGGCAGCTCAGGGTCGCCGCAGCAGCGGGTGTACTGGGCGTTGAACTCGGCGCCCACAAGCAGAACGATCCCGCTCAAGTAAAACCAGAGCATCAGCGCGATAACCGCGCCGAGCGAGCCGTAGGTCTTGTTGTAATTGGGAAATTCTCGCAGGTAGATTCCCAATCCGAGCGAAACGAGGATCCACGCAGCGACTGCAAAGACGGCCCCGGGGAGCGTCGCCCAGAAGCGCTGCTTGATATTCGGCGCAAGAAAATAGAGCAGCTCGATTGCGAGAACTGTGAATCCCACCGCCAGCCCCCAGCGAAGATGCGGCCATACCCATGCGAACAACATGGTGGTGCCGGTGTGGCGGGCCACCCAGCTGCCGAATTGCGGTCCTACGATCAGCGCGCCGAGAGCGATCACCATCAGGATGCCGACCATGAATGTGAGCCCGAGCGCGAGCAGGCGCGTTCTCCAAATTGGACGCGTTTCGGGAACGTCGTAAGCGACGTTCAGACCCTCGATGATGGCGGCAAAGCCCCCGGAGGTGGACCAGAGGGTGAACAGCATTCCGAACGAAAGCAATCCAGCGCGGTTCGGAACGAATATCCCTTCCAAAGTCTTCTTAACGACGACCATGGAGTCAGCGGGCATCACTTTGCCGAGTCCATACAAGAGCTGGTCAAAGAGGTGTGGCAGCGGCAGATATCCCAATACCGCGGCGGCGAAGATCATCGCCGGAAAAAGCGATAGTAAGAAGTAGTAGGAAAGCCCGGCGGCGATCGCGAGCGTATGGTTCTTCTGCATCGCGCGCCAGGTCGCAACGGCAGCGCTACCAATACCCTTCACGCGCCGCTTGATATAGGACAGCTTTCCCACCGAATTGGAATCCGCGAACACAGATTTACCGTACTGGTAAGAAACAAAATTGGAAGTTGCGGGTTGCGCCATTCAGGGAATTCAGTTCAGAAATCTGTGTCCAACGAGCGCTGCCGGCATCTAAGAGGTATCTACTTGGTGACAATCGGTTTGGCAGCGGGTTTGTAAGCTGCTCAATCGGCTATACTTAGAGATTCGCAATAGTGATGACGAAGAAAACCCTAACCATCGTTGGCTCGGCTATAGCTGCAATCATTTTGCTGCTCACCATCATCTCCGCCCGCGGAGACAAGATGAGCGTGCGGTCGGATGTAGCGCGGCATGAGGACATCGAGAACACCATCGTGACCAACGGGAAGATCGAACCGGATGTCGATTTCCAGGCGCACGCGCCGCTGGCGACGACGGTAAAGAAGATTTACGTGCACGAAGGCGATGTTGTGAAGAAGGGTCAACTGCTTGTCCGGCTGGACGATGCCAGCGCTCGCGCGACTGCCGCGAGGGCTCTGGCGCAGCTCCGCGCTGCTGAGGCGGACCTAAATTCCGTCGGTGCGGGCGGTACGCACGAAGAGGTCCTGAACAATCAGGCTGCGCTGGTGAAGGCGCACGATGATGAAAATTCCGCGAAGAGAAACATGGACGCGATGCACCGATTGAAAGAAAGTGGCGCGGCGTCAGACGCGGAAGTCCAAAACGCAGAGAATGGGTACAAGCAGGCGCAGATCAGCGCGCAGCTTCTGGAACAGAAACTTAAAGGCGGGCGCTACTCGCGTCCGGAAGTCGAGCGGGTGAAGGCGCAAGCAGGCGAGGCGCGCGCGACATACGATGCCGCGCAAGATCTGCTGAGCAATTCCAACATCACGGCGCCGCGAGACGGAATGGTGTACGCGCTTCCCGTCCGCGAATCTGCCTACGTCAACCAGGGCGACCTGGTCGTGGGCGTGGCCGACCTGAAGCACATACAGGTGCGCGCATTCGTAGATGAACCCGACATTGGGCGGCTCGCTAAGGGACAGCGCGTCGACATTACCTGGGACGCGATCCCGGGGCGCGTATGGCAAGGAACGATCACACGCATCCCGACGAGCGTTTCCCTGCAAGGTAGCCGGACAGTCGGACAAGTGACGGCGGGTGTGGACAATTCTGACTTGAAGCTTCTACCCAATGTAAATGTTAACGTCACCGTGATCACGGCGGAGCATCCGAACGCGCTTACGGTGCCAAGGGAGGCAGTACGCCAGGACAAGAACGGTGCGCGCTACGTTTTCCGCATTGAAAACGACGAAATCAAACGCGTACCGGTGGAGACAGCTGTTTCCAGCTTGACGCGAATCGAGATCGCTAAAGGTTTGAACCAGGGCGATCGCGTCGCGCTTGCGTCGGTGTTCGGACACGAATTGAGAGATGGCATGAGGGTGAAGACTGACTGATGAAACGTCTAGCCGTCATCATGCTGATCTTGGTCGCTTCTTTTGCGTTTGCGGATACTGACGCGCGCCAGGCGATCGCCGGCGGGAACGTGGACGAAGTCATCCGCCAGCTCAGCTCTAAGACTGCCGCCACACCTAATGACGCCGAAGCTTACCACCTGCTCAATCGCGCGTACTTTGTGATCGAGAAATGGGACCAGGCCATCAAAGCCGGCGAGAAAGCCGTAGCGCTTGCCCCTACGAGCAGCGACTACCACATGTGGCTTGGGCGCGCCTATGGTTCGAAAGCAGAGCACTCGGGATGGGTCGGAGGCATGTCAAACGCGAAGAAGTCGCGCGCTGAATTCGAGAAGGCTGTCGAGCTGAACAGCATGAATGCCGAAGCTCGCACTGACCTGGCTGAGTTCTACATGGAAGCTCCCGGAATGCTGGGCGGGGGAAAAGACAAAGCTTTGGCTCAGGCAGAAGCAATGGCCGCCTATGATGCCGCGTCTGCGCACTGGGTCAAGGGGCGTCTCGCCGAAAAGGACGGACAATACGACGTTGCCGAGAGCGAGTACAAGCAAGCTATCGCAGTTAGCAAGCGCCCCGCCGGTGACTGGTTGAATCTGGCTTCGTTTTATCGTCACCGTGGCAGAGGCCCTGAGTTGGAGGATGCGATCCATCACGCGCTCGAGGCTGACAAAACAAACAATCACAAAAAGAGCAACGTCCTTTATGGTGCGGCGGAGATCCTGTATCGCGGCGGCCGCGACTTCAACGGCGCTGCGCAGTTGCTGCGGCGTTACCTCAACGGCCCCGACAAGACCGAAGATGCGCCTGCGTTCCAGGCTCACTACTTGTTGGGAGAGATCCTCGAAAAGCAGGGCAATAAACCCGCTGCTGCCGAGGAATACCGCGCAGCACTCTCCCTTGCGCCCACCTACGAGCAAGCGCAGAACGCTTTGAAGCGCGTCTCGCAATAGTCATCCACTCTGGGCTGCCGATCCGTTCCACAGCCGAGGACGGCTGTGCCACACAAAGCCACGAGATCTCGCCCGTTCTCTGCTTGTTATACTTCCTGATTCTCAATCCACTCACAGGTGCATCATGAGAACTGCTGTATGCGCTTTTTTTTTGTTCCTTCTACCCGCGGCATTCGCCCAGAATGAACCGCTTCCCTTCCGACGCGCCATCGAGTTGGCGCTGCAGCACAGCAGCGGCCTTGCTGCCGCGATCGCGGACCGCGAGCGAGCCCAACACTCTGTCGCGGAGCAGAAGGACCAATTCATTCCGCAGGTGGTCATGGGGTCGGGTCTGGCAGCGACCTACGGATTCCCGCTGAGCATCGAAGGCTCAGCTCCGTCGATCTTCAATCTGAATACGCAATCCATGATCCTGAATCTAGGCCAACTGGACTTCATCCGGTCTGCGAAAAACGAACTGAACGCCGCGAATTTTTCAGCCGCCGACCGGCGACAGCAGGTGATCCTGGATGCCGCCTCTGCCTACACCCAGCTTGACACCGTAAGCTCCGCGATCAACGTAACGAAGCAACAGTTAGAGTCGGCACAGCGTGCCGAGAAGTTAGTAGGGGATCGTGTGCAGGAGGGAGTGGATCCAGCCGTCGAGCTAACCAAGGCGAAGTTAACGACTGCGAGAGTGCGCATGACCGCAGCGGACTTGCAAGGAACTGCCGACGTGTTGCGCATGCGACTGGCTTCATTGACGGGATTGCCGGCTGCGCAGATCATCACCTCTACAGAGACCATCCCAGTGTTGCCGGAGGTGACGCAGGAGCAAGATCTGGTGGCAAAAGCTTCCGAGAGCAATCCAGCAGTCCGTGCTGCAGCGGAGCAGGCCGCGGCCAAGGAGATGAAGGCACGTGGCGAACGCAAACTTCGGTTCCCGACCGTCGACCTGGCTGGACAGTATGGCCTATTTGCGCGCTACAACAATTACGACCAGTACTTCAACAGATTCCAGCGCAACAATGCCACGTTAGGCGTAAACATCCGCGTGCCCTTGTTTAATCCGGCGGGCCGGGCACATGCGGCCGCAAGTGAAGCCGAGGCTGAAAAGGCCCGCAAGGACGCTGAGGCGGCGAAGCAACAATTCTCAGAGGGGACTTTGAAACTGCAGAGAAGCCTGCAGCAACTTGCGGCTGCGCGCGAGGTGAGCAAGCTGGAGCATCAGCTGGCGCGGGGCGATGTTGAGGCCGTAGGGGCAAAAATCGAGGCCGGAACGGCGTCATTCAAGGACCAAGAGGCCGCCCGAATCGCTGAAGATGAAAAATATATGAACTATTTGAACTCGAGTTTCATCTTAGACCAGACCCAGATGCAGCTCTTGAAAGCCACAGGGGCCCTGGAATCGTGGGCATTAGGCAAGTAATTGATTTTGTTGGAATTCCGATAGGCAAGGTGGCCTATGGATGTTAGTATAAAAGGTTCATTCTTATGCCTCTTAAAACACTATTCCTGAATCCGCCGTCGTTTGAAAATTTCGATGGCGGAGCCAGCTCGCGATGGCCTGCCACTCGCGAGATCGAGTCCTATTGGTACCCCGTTTGGCTGGCTTATCCTGCCGGCATGCTGGAAGGTTCCAAGCTGCTGGACGCCCCTCCGCACCACGTTTCCGCCGCTGAAACCATAAAAATGACCAAGGATTACGAGTTCCTGGTCCTTTTCACGTCCACCCCCGGCTTCAAGGGTGACTGTGCGATGGCAGAGCGGATGAAGCAGGAAAACCCGAATCTGAAGATCGCTTTTGTCGGACCGCACGTCACCACTCTTCCCGAGAAGACGCTGCGTGATTGCGCCGCGATCGACTTCATCGTGCGCAGAGAATTTGATTTCGCGACGGTTGAATTTGCGAATGGCAAGCCGCTGGCCGACATCGCTGGAATCTCCTACCTGAAAGACGACAAGTGCATCCACAATCCTGACCGCCCGTCTATCGAGGACCTGGATTCCCTGCCCGACGTGGTTGACGTTTATAAGCGCGACCTCGACGTCCGCAAGTACAACGTTCCGTTCCTGCTGTATCCGTTCCTCTCGTTCTATACGACCCGCGGCTGCCCGGCGCAGTGCACGTTCTGCTTGTGGCCGCAGCTTTTGAGCGGACATCCCTGGCGCAAGCGTTCCTCCGACCGCGTTGCGGTTGAGATGGCGAAGGTGAAGGAATACTGGCCTGATCTCGGCGAAGTATTCTTCGATGACGATACCTTCAACATCCAGAAGGCGCGCACCGTTGAGCTGTGCTCGAAGCTGAAGCCGCTGAAGATGACTTGGAGCTGCACTTCGCGCGTAACCACCGATTACGAGACGCTCAAGGCGCAGAAGGAAGCTGGCTGCCGTCTGCTGATTGTTGGATATGAATCCGGCAATGCGCAGATTTTGAAGAACATTAAGAAGGGCGCTACGGTTGAACGCGCACGCGACTTTACGCGCGACACGAAAAAACTGGGGCTTACAGTCCACGGCGATTTCATCATCGGACTTCCCGGCGAAACGCGCGAGACGATCGAGCAAACGATCAAGTTCGCAAAAGAGCTCGACGTCGAGACGATCCAGGTCTCGCTGGCACATGCTTATCCTGGAACCGAACTGTTCGAGTTCGCCAAGGAGAACGGCTTCATCGTGAACACCACTCAGATGGTGGACGATGGCGGCCATCAGTTGGCGCAGATCGAATATCCGGGGCTGCCGCGTGAAGAAGCTCTGGATGCCGTGCATCGCTTCTACGACGAGTACTACTTCCGTCCGAAGGCGGTCTTCCGCATCGTTCGCAAGGCGTTCTTCAACACAGTGGAACGCAAGCGTCTCTACAAAGAAGCCAAGTCGTTCATGAAACTGCGCGCCGCGCGCATGAAGATCGTCAAGGCTAGCCGCAAGGCCGGAACCTTCAATCCTGCGCTGCCGAAAGCGAATGGCAACGGGAATGGCGTGGTGAAGCCGAATGGACACGCAGTGAACCCGCTGCCGATCCTGCAGACGGAGTCGCAGCAAGAGACGCAGAGCATCAGCGGCGATTAGTTCGTGACCTTCCGCAAATACCTGGTCCTGGCCGCCATGGTGGTCTTCGGATCGCTAGGCGACCTGCTTCTCAAGCGCGGCATGAGTGCGCTTGGGCCTATCTCCATACACGACTGGACGCATGCCATCACCGCGCTATTCAACCCCTGGGTGGCGTGTGGCGTCATTCTACTGATCGGCTTCTTCGCAGCATATTCTTCCGCTCTCTCCTGGGCTGATCTTACCTACGTGATGCCCGCGACTTCGCTCGGCTACGTCTTCATCGCTTTGCTTTCCGTTTTTGTGCTGCATGAGAACGTGTCGGTCACCCGCTGGATCGGGATCATTCTGATCAGTTCGGGCGTGGCAGTGATAGGACAATCGCATAACACCACGGAAAAAATAGCGCACGGGCCGGAGGCAATCCTGTGACGCTCGTCTACACGTGGTCCACGATCGTGATCATGGTGCTGTCGACGACTGTGGGCGACACTTTGCTCGCTCGAGCGATGAAGCAGGTTGGGGATCTCAGTGAGTTGCGGCGCACCCGAGGCATCCTGGCCGTGGTTAAGGCGGCGATGCTGAATTTAGATATGCTGGCGGCGCTCTTCTTCTTCGCCGTGGGCTTCTTCACGCTGTTGGTGAGTCTGTCATGGGCAGACCTAAGCCTGGTGGTTCCCGCAACTGCTTCGCTAACGTTTGTGACCAACGCAATCGCAGCGAAATTGTTTTTGCGCGAGAACGTTGACGGCCGGCGCTGGGCCGCGAACATCCTGGTGTGTATAGGCGTGGCGTTGCTGGCGAGCTAGATCTATCCGAATATCCGCATCAGGCCTGAAGCGGGCAAATCAGCTTTGAGATTGGAATGTGAGCCGACGAGTGCGTCGGCAGCTTTGTAGCCGCTGCGAACGGCGCCTTCCATCGTCGCGGGCCAGCCGGTCGCGGTCCAATCGCCGGCAAGAAAGAGCCGTGGCGAATCGGTGACAGCTGACGGGCGGTACTCGTCGGACATTGGCAGGGCCGAGTAGGTGGCTTTGATCTCTTTGATCACCGTAGATTTCACGACCTGTGCGTTATTGATCTCGGGGAAGAATTCCTTCAACTCAGAAAGCGCAAGGTCGAGGATCTCCTGCTTGGATTTTTCGACGAGAGTCTTGGAAGAGCTGACTACCAGTTCCAGATAGCTCCCCCCGCCCTGCTTCCCCCCACCGTTTTGCAGAACACTCTTGTTGAACATCCACTGGATGGTGCGGTCGAGCAGGACGGCGTGCGGCAAGTCGGTCACGACACGATCGAACCAGAAGTGAATGCCGGTAATGGGAGATGTTTCGAAGCGCTTTAGCTTCTGCTGAAGAACAGTGGCGTCCCCAGCCAGCATTTTCGCCAGCACATCGAAGGGCACGGCGCTTACGACTGCATCGAAGGTGATCAGCTTGCCCGTAACGACTAGCTCAACGCCCGCCTCCGATGAACGCACCGACTCGACCGAGCTGCGCAGCAACACTTCTCCGCCGCGCTTGCGGATGTAATCACCAGCGACACTGTACAGCTCGGACAGTGGGACTGAGGGAACGCCCATGCGGCCGGCCACGGCCGACTTCAGGAACGATTCGCGGAAGACCTGCGCGGCGTAGTGCACCGACATGCGGTCGAGCGACTCGTTCAGAGCGCTGACCAGCACCGGCTCCCAAAAACGCTGGATAGCCCGCGGGGTTTGGCCGTGGCGCTCGAGCCATGAGAGGAAATCCTCCTCCGTCTCTTTCGGCAGACCGGGCATTAGAGCCAGAAGACCGCGCGCGATCGCGTCTTTGTCACCGATGGATAGGAACTTGGCTCGCATGAATGAAGGCGTGCTGTGAAAGGGCGCGGGCAAGAACGAGGAGCCAAGCACGGAGGTCCGGCCGCCGGGCTCGATGAAGTTCAATCGGTCGTACCAGCGGATCTGGTCTTCGACACCGAGCCGCTTGTAAAGATCGATGAGGTTGGTGCAGCAGCCGAGCAGGACGTGCTGGCAGTTATCCACGGTTTCGTTGGTGCCGGGATGCTCGTAGGAAGAAGCCCGGCCGCCAAGGTATGGGCGGCGCTCGAACAACGTGACCTGCATGCCAGCATCAGCCAGTGCGCATCCTGCGGAGAGGCCGGCGAGCCCGCCGCCGATGACGGCTACTTTTGAATTATTTGGGATGCTCATACGGTGAGCGGCCGGACGAAGATGCGCGCGTACCAGGCTTTCGCGAGCACGCTCATCTTCTCCCAGAATGTCAGGCGTGTCCGCTTCGTGAATACGTCGAAATCGTTCGCGGCGATTTTTTCCAGCAGGCTGCGATAGATCGTGACCAGAGCCCAAAGGGCGGGGCGGCTGTCGGCGTCCATCAGCGGGAGCAGATCCGTCGCTGCCGCATAGTATTCGCGCGCGCGATCAGCCTGAAAGCCAAGCAGCGTTTGCCACTTCTTGCTGTCATCAGGCGACGATGGAGCGTTGGTGTTGGAGACACCGAAGCGAGCCAAGTCTTCTTGTGGGATATAGACGCGGCCCAAAGAGGAATCTTCTTTCACGTCCCGGATGATGTTCGTGAGCTGAAAGGCGATGCCGAGGCGCTCTGCGAGAGCTTCCGCCTTCGAATCGCGATAGCCGAAGATGTGGATGCAAACTAGTCCGACGACCGAAGCGACGTAATAGCAGTAGCGGTAAAGATCGTTGAACGTCGCAAAGCGCGAGTAGGATCCGGGGTCAAGGTCCATCGCAGTGCCGGCCACCAATTGTTCGAACAGGTCGGCGGGGATGTTGAACCGGTGCTGCGCGTCTGCAAGCGCGTAGAGCACAGGATCATCACAAACATTGCCGGCGAAATAAGTCTGCGCTTCAGCAAGCCAGGCTGCGAGCCTTTGCCTGCGCTCGTCATCCGGGATGGAACGATCGTCCGTGATGTCGTCGGCATGGCGCATGAACGCGTAGACGGCGCAAATCGCATTGCGCTTTTCTTCGGGCAAGACCAGGAACGAGAAATAGAAATTCTTGGCGGCGCGGCGGGCAATCCCGCGGCAGACCGCATAAGCGTGCTCTAGCTGAATGGGGTTCAACGCTGGGGCTGTGGTTGGCATGGCGCCTGCGCTCACGCGGTGTAGACCCGGGGACTCATTTTGTGGAAGGCGGTGCGCAGCACCAGCCAGAGTTTTTGCGACTTCGAGATCACCGGTCGGCAACGCAGCACGTCGTAGCCCTGGCGCTCGATCGCGTTCAGGATCGCTTGCCCACCGCGCGAGAAGAGTTCTATGTCCAATGCGAGTTCGTGGTCCACCATGCCGCGGAGGGGAAGACCACGCGCAAACCACTCACGAGCTCGGGCGACCTCGAACCGCATCAGCTCACGAAATTCGGGAGTGAATCTGCAGCCAGCGATGTCGGATTCCGCAACACCGAATTTTCGCATGCTCTCGAGCGGGAGATAGATGCGCCCCTTGCGATAGTCCACGGGAATGTCTTGCCAGAAATTTGCGAGCTGGAGCGCGGTGCAGGTGTAATCAGATAAAGCTTGTCGTTCGGCGTCACGGTAACCGCAAATGTAGAGCACGAGCCGGCCGACTGGGTCGGCGGAGTAGCGGCAATAGCCAAGCAGGTCATCGAAGGTCTCATAGCGGCTCACCCGCTGGTCCTGGCGGAAGGCCTTCAGCAGGTCGGCAAAGGGCTGCTTGGGAACGTCGCAGGCGCGAACCGTCTCGCGCAAGGCGACAAAGACGGGGTGCCGCGGATTGCCGTCGTAGCAGGCGTCGAGCTCGGCCTCCCACTCGTCCAGCAGAACGAGCGACTGCTGGGGATCGCCGACCTCGTCCCCTAAGTCGTCTGAAATGCGGCAGTAGGCGTAAACGCTATAAAAGTGCGGCTTCAGGCGCTCAGGGAGGAACCATGTCGCGACGGAGAAGTTCTCGTAATGGGACTTGGCCAGGCGTTCACAATAGGCCTTGGCGTCGCTGAGGCTTGGGGCCTGCGCAGGAATGGCGTACTCCGGCGGAAGGGCGGCCCAGGCGGAGGCGTCCGGTATGCGGTTGGGGAGCGCGGACATTCCTATTGATTATCTAGGGCAAGCAGTGCTGGAAGCAACTTAAAACGCCAAATTCAGTGGCCGGGAATGATGGCGGTTTTAATGTCGCCGGTGCGGTTGAGCATGTGGCGAAGGATGTCCTGCAGCTTGGATAGGGGGGCCTCGCCGGTGATGTAGTCGGTAGGCTGGACCTTCTTCTCGGCGATCAGCTTGAAGGCGCGGCGGACGGTATCCGGCGTGTGGTGGAAGGTCGCCTTCAGGGTGATCTCGGAATAGTGCAGGCGGTTGGTGTCTATCTCGACCTTGGTGCCGGACGGGCATCCGCCGAACAGGTTGACCGTGCCACCCTTGCGGGCCATATCGATCGCCCACTGCCACGCCTGTGGACGGCCGACAGCCTCGATCACGACGTCTACGCCGCGGCCGCCGGGCGTGAGTGCACGAACCGCTTCAACCGTATCTACGCGATCGTTGATCTGAACAACTTGTTCGGCGCCGAATTTCCTCGCTGCAGAAACCTGTTCGTCGCGCTTGACCACCGCGATGGGGTTGCAACCGATAGCTTTCGCAACCTGCAGGAACATCAATCCGATGGGACCGCCGCCGATAACGGCGACGTTGTCGCCGATCTCAACCCCGGTCTCCTGCAATCCGCGGAGGACGCAGGCCAGAGGCTCGGTCATCGCAGCGGATTCGAAGCTCATCCCTTGCGGAATCGCAAGCATGTTGAGCTCAACAATGCGCTTGGGAACCTTGATGTATTCGGCATATGCGCCGTTGTTGAAGAGCAAATCTTCGCAGAGATTTTCCTGATGCTTCGAACAATAGAAGCAAGCCTGGCAGGGTGCTGAGTTCAGCGCGACCACGCGCATGCCTTTGCGGAATCCTTTTACGCCGGGACCGACTTCTTCGATGACTCCCGCGAGTTCGTGCCCGAAGAGAGCGGGCGGCACGATCATGCGCGCGTGATATCCGCGTTGATAGACCTTGAGATCGGTGCCGCAGGTCAGCGCGACCTGCACTTTGATCAACACCTCGCCCTCACCCACCCGTGGGATCGGGACTTGCTCGATCTTCACGTCCTCTTTTCCGTAGAGGACGGCGGCTGTCATCTTCTTCGTCAAACTATTTTCTTTCCTCGTGCCAGGCGAGGCCTGGGCTGATCACGATCTTCATTGAATCCGGCTGAGGATTGGCCGCAAGTTGCAGCCCCTCGATCGCTTTCCCCAAGGGGAAACGATGGGAAATGAGCCGGGTAAGGTCTATCCCAGAGTTAAACACAAAATCGGCGGACAAGTTCTGCAAATCCACTGAGGCAGAATATGACCCAAGCAGCGTCTTTTCATCCATGCAGACGGCTGACGGATCGAATTCTGCCTTGCTGCGGACGGTCTGCGCGAAGAGCAGGACGCGACCGCCGGGGCGCGTAGCATCCAACGCCTTTTGAATGAGAGAGTTGCTGGCCACGGCGACAATGACTGCGTCGGCCCCGCGACCTTCGGTCATAGACTTGATTTCGCTAATGACATCCGCGCTGCCGTCAATGGTTTCGGCGATTCCGAGGCTGTTAGCGAGTGTGAGTCGTTGCTTGTATAAGTCGCTCGTGACAACGCGTGCGCCGGCGCGTTTCGCGAGCAGCGCGAGGATGATCCCGATGGGGCCTTGACCGATCACGAGGACGGTTTCGCCGTCTTTTAATTGAAGCGTCTCGATTCCCTTCAAGCACGTGTTTACCGGCTCGATGTAGCTGGCCTGTTCGTAGGAGACGTGGTCGGGAATCTTTACGACGCCTTTTTTTACGATCCAATCCATCACGCGGACGTACTCGGAGAATCCGCCGCCGCTGGGTTCGTGGCCCGCGGTCACTCCGACTTTTTTGTATGTCGGGCATTGCGCGAAGACTTTGCGCTCGCAGTAATAGCAATTGCCGCAGGGAATGTGATGGAAGACCATCACGCGGTCACCGATCTCGAAGTTTTTGACGCCGTCACCCATAGCAGCAACCTGGCCGGCGATCTCGTGTCCGAAGATGCGCGGAGCGGAGTGCGAGCCGGTGGATATCTTTTTCAAATCGGTGCCACAGATACCGCAGGTGTGCACGCGGACGAGAAGCTCTCCCGGGCCGATCTGCGGGACGGGAACGGATTCGACGCGCACGTCGTTCTTGCCGTGGTAAACAGCAGCCTGCATGGTGGCAGGAATCCTCTGCACTTCGCTACGCGTCGCTTTTGCGGTCACAGGCATTTAGCGGGAAACCTCAGACATTTGTGAAACGGCTCCACCTTCTCTTGCGGTTCCGATCTCCTGCTTCAGGCGCTCACAAAGAACATGCGAGGCGCGCCGGCTGTTGCGCGCGAGTCGCCAAACCGTTGGCCAGATCCATGGGCGTATAACGCTATAGATGACGAAGCTGCCGGTTTGGAAGCGGCCCTTTTCGTCGATGAAGCGGCCCATCGGGGGCATGGGAAAGTCGAGCTCGTCTGAGATGACCTTGATCGCGCGAAATGGGACACCGTAGATGCGCGCGACATCCGCGACCGAGTAGGCTTCCATGTCCACGGCTTCGGCTCCGTGCTTCTTTGCGAGCGTTAATTTCTGTTCGTGTCCAGCGACAGCACCGGCGCTGACGAGAGTGCCGGAGCCGGTGCCATTTGAGATCTCGGTGTCATCTGCTGCGCAAACAATCTTCTTCGGCTCGAAGATGTCGGCCGCTTCGAGTTTCGCATTCAACGCACCGGCGAAACCGACGGAAAGAAAGCCACGCACCTCACCATTGCAACGCTTGTAGGCGGTATCGGCCGCGATGCGACCGGCAATTGGTCCCATCCCCGCGACTGCGACCACCGCATCCCTTCCTTCAAAAATATCCACCCCATGCCGCTGCGCGGTCGTGTGGGAATGTTCCCAGCCGCGCACCAAGGCGGCGACTTCGATCTCGGCAGCGGCGATGATGACGAGCTTAGACATATTTGTTCGCCTTGAACCAGTCTGCGGCGCGGCGCAGGGCGCCATCCACGGGAGCTGATTTCCAACCGAGGTCGCGCTCGGCCTTTTCGGAAGACGCCCACATCTTCTTTTTGCCCATGCGGACAGCATCAAGCGTTACACGAGGTTCCTTACGGAAGACCATGCCAGTAAAGAAGGTATCGAACATGCCGCTGACAAAGGCGACGGCATACGGAAGCTTCACAGTCGGCGAAGGCACACCGCTGATCTCCGAGAGCTTGTCGAGTACTTGCTTCAACGTCATGTTCTCGCCGCCAAGGATGTAGCGCTCGCCCGGCTTCGCTTTTTCGAATGCCGTGACGGGGGCGTAGGCGACGTCGCGCACGTCCACCAGGTTCAGCCCGGTCTCGACGTAGGCCGGAAACTTCCCTTTTAGGAAATCCAGAACAATGCGGCCGGTAGGAGTGGGCTTGATGTCCTGCTCACCAATGGGCGCGGTCGGGTTCACCATGACGACGTTCGCGCCACCGCGGGCTGCTTCGAGCACCACCTGCTCGGCCATGAACTTCGACCGCTTGTAGTGGCCGATCATATCGCCCAGAGCGACCGGCGAGTTCTCGTCGGTCATCTTTCCGTTCCCGGTGAAGCCCATGGTCGCGACTGTGGAGCAATAGACAACGCGCTTCACTCCGGATTCCTGCGCAGCTTTCAGGATGGCGCGCGTACCTTCGACGTTCGCTGCATACATCTCGCGCGGATCGCGGGTCCACAGGCGATAGTCGGCGGCGACGTGGAAGACGGCATCGCAACCAGCCATTCCCTTCTTCAAAGAGTCGGCATCGGTGAGGTCTCCGGCAACGTGCCCGCCGGGAATGCTAGCGATGTTCTCCAGGCGGCTCGTCTTACGTACAAGCAGGCGCAGGTCGGCACCTTGGTCCGCGAGCACGCGAGCAACATGGCTTCCGACGAATCCGGTGGCGCCTGTGACGAATGCTTTCATAAACAATTCCGGCGCGGACGTAGTGCCCGCGCCGCACAACCTTCAGGACTACGATCGTTAATCGAGCTTCTCGGCATCGATGCCGATGTTCTTCTCGCCGGCCTGGCGCTTCTCCCAGTACTTGCGCACCCAGGCTTCGTAACTTTTTCCGGCGGCGGTATCGCGCCCGCTGAAGGCGAGCGCTGCGATATCGGAATACGGGATGTTCAGTTTCTCGTTCGAATTCGCGGGATAGATGCGGACCACGGAATCCGAAAGTGACTTGCCGGTACGGCGATCGAAAATGTATCCGTCGACTCTTTTGCCGTTCTTCAGCGTGATGGAGACGTCGCCGCGATAATCGAATGCTTTTTCGAGAGCTTCGCGAGTCTCCTCTTCGGAAGCGAGCTGCGGGATCCAACCTTCGAGATTCTCGTGCTGCGTTCCGGGAGCGACTTCCAGCGTGTCGGCTTCTTTAGCGGAAAGATGTGTGTGCTGAGGGATGCTCACGCGCGCGTCTCCTGCTCGGCAGGAGCGTCGATATTCACCAGCGGATTGTAGGCGTGCACCGGCTTTACGTTGTCGTTCAGCAGCTTGAGCGCTTGCTCGTCTTCATAGGTGCCGAAGATGGTGGCCTTGGCTGCTGCGAAGATTCCACCGATCGAGTTGAAGGTAGCGTCCACGGCAGAAGCTTCGTAGCCGCTATGCACCATGCAGTTGGCACACTTGGGATTGCCGGATTCCGTGCCGTACTCGTGCCAGGCGGTCGCGTCCATCAATTCTTTGAATGTTTCGGCGTAGCCGTCTTGCAGCAGGTAGCAAGGCTTTTGCCAGCCAAAGATGTTGTAGGTGGGCATGCCCCACGGCGTGCAGGTGTACTGCTGATGCCCCATGAGGAACTCGAGGAAGAGGGGCGACTGGTTGAAGCGCCACGTCTTCTTGCGGTTCGACAAGATCGCGCGGAAAAGTTTGCGGGTGCGGGCGCGTCCGAGGAAGTGCTTCTGGTCCGGCGCTTTATCGTAGGAGTATCCCGGCGAGAGCATCATGCTTTCGACGCCGAGGTCCATAAGCTCGTCGAAGTGTGCGCGGACCGAGTTCGGATCGGCGCCGTCGAAAAGGGTGGTGTTCGTGGTGACGCGGAAGCCGCGTTTCAAAGCTTCCTTGATGCCTTCGACCGCGAGATCGTATCCACCTTCGCGGCAGACGGAGAAGTCGTGGTGCTCGCGCTGGCCGTCAACGTGGACGGAGAAGGAAAGATATTTGCTGGGCTTGAATAGGTCGAGCTTCTCTTTCAGGAGCAGCGCGTTGGTGCAGAGATAGATGTATTTTTTGCGTTCGACCAGGCCGGCAACGATCTCACCAATCTGCGGATGCATGAGCGGCTCGCCGCCAGGGATACTGACGACCGGCGCTCCGCATTCTTCGACCGCTTTGAAGCATTCTTCCGGCGAGAGGTTCTTTTTGAGGATGTGGGCCGGGTACTGGATCTTGCCGCAGCCGGCGCAAGCGAGATTACAACGGAACAGAGGTTCCAGCATGAGGACGAGCGGGTAGCGCTTGCGTCCGGCGATCTTCTGCTTCAGGACGTACGATGCTACCGTCCACATCTGTGAGATTGGTCCTGCCACTCTTGCCTCCAAACCTATTCTAGAATGCCGATTCTGTTACAGCGTTCACGTTCGCGATCACACGGCGGTACGTCGCCAGCGCGATCAGCGGGAAGTAATCCCGATACATGTGGTACGCGAGATAGAAGACGCGCGGGAAGCCGGTGCCGGTGTATTCCTGCTCATCCCATCCGCCATCTTTGCGCTGCGTGCTCAACAGATATGCGATGCCGCGCGCAACCGAGTCGCTCCGCGTGTCATTTGCGGCCAGAAGTCCCATAACGGCCCAAGCCGTCTGCGAGGGAGTGCTCGGGCCGACGCCGCGGGTGGCGGGATCGTCGTAAGAGCCGCAAGTCTCGCCCCAACCGCCATCGGGATTCTGCACCATACGCAGCCACTCGGCTGCCTGCTGGACGCACGGTTCGTGAGGGTCCACGCCGACGGCCTGCAAGCCGCGCAGAACTTGCATAGTGCCATAGATGTAATTCACGCCCCAGCGTCCGAACCAGGCACCATCGGGCTCCTGCTCGCTGCAAACGAATTCCACGGCGCGACGCGCGCGCTTGTCTTGCATCGTGAAACCGTAATTCGCCAGCATCTCGAGGACGCGACCGGTGATGTCCACGGTCGGGGGATCGAGCATTGCGTTGTGATCAGCAAATGGAACGTGCTGGAAAACCATCTTCGTGTTGTCGCGATCGAAGGAGGCCCAGCCACCGTTCTTGCACTGCATGGCGAAGATCCACTCGATAGCGCGCTGTGAAATCTCGTATTGATAGCGTTCGCGGGGATTCTCGACCTTGTCGAGCCCGAGCAGCACCATGGCAGAGTCGTCCACGTCGGGATAAAACTCGTTGTTGAACTCGAAGTACCAGCCACCGGGCGCGGTGTTCTTCACCTTTACAGCCCAGTCACCTTTGTGGCGGACTTCCTTCGAGAGCATCCAGTCGGCTGCCTTGAGCATGCGAGGGTCATCTTTCGGCACGCCGGCTTCGCCGAGCGCGAACATCGCGTACGCGGTGTCCCAC
>JBJMGI010000118.1:0-16982 GCA_045807945.1 Terriglobales bacterium
CCGCGGCGGGCATATCGATCTGAGCGTGCTTGGAGCGATGGAAGTGGATGAAGAAGGCAGCATCGCCAACTGGATGATTCCCGGCAAAATGGTCAAAGGCATGGGCGGCGCGATGGATTTGGTAGCAGGCGCGCGGCGCGTGGTGATAGCGATGGAGCACACCACCCGCGAAGGCGAACCTAAGATCCTGAAGAAATGCACGCTGCCCCTGACTGGCGTGAAAGTTGTGAACACGATCGTCACCGAGATGGCTTTCATTCAGGTCACGCCGAAAGGCCTCGTGCTCGAAGAGATTGCGCCCGGGCTGACTGCCGAAGATGTGCAGAAGGCGACTGCGGCAAAGCTGACCATCAGCCCCCATCTGAAGACAATGTTGGGCTAACAAAAAAGGCGGCCGAGTCGGCCGCCTTTGAATTTCCAAGCCCGATCACAACATGGTGCAGACCGCTTTCACTTCGGTGTAGAGCTCGAGCGAGTCTTTGCCCATCTCGCGCCCCCAGCCGGACTGCTTGTATCCGCCGAACGGCATAGCTGCGTCGAAGATGTTGTAGCAGTTCACCCAGACGGTCCCAGCGCGCAGTTTGTCAGCAATGCGATGCGCCTTGCTGATGTCCTTCGTCCAGATGCCCGCTGCCAAGCCGTAGATGTTGTCGTTCGCTACTGGCACGATGGAGTCAGCATCCTTAAACGGGATTGCCGTCACCACCGGTCCGAAGATCTCTTCCTGCACGACTTTCATCTTGTGGTCGGTGTTCACCAAGACTGTGGGCTCAACGAAGTAACCCGAGCCGCCGACCTTCTTCCCGCCGGCGGTCGCCTTCGCGCCTTCGCTGAATCCGGATTCAAGGTATCCGCACACGCGGTCCATCTGTTCTTTTGAGACCAGCGGACCCATCTGCGTCTCTGGCTCGATCCCCGGACCAACCTTGATCTTCTTGGCTTGGTTCGAGACGCCTTCGACCACTTGGTCGAAGATGGATTGCTCCACATAGAGCCGCGAGCCCGCGCAGCAGCACTGGCCGTGGTTGAAGAAGATGGCGCTCGCCGCTCCGCCGATCGCCGCCTTCATGTCGGAGTCAGCAAAAACAATATTCGGCGATTTTCCGCCGAGTTCCAGCGAGACTTTCTTCAAGTTTCCCGCCGCGGCCTGCAGGATCAGCTTGCCGACTTCGGTGGAGCCGGTGAACGCGATCTTGTCCACATCAGGATGAGCCGCCAGCGCGGCGCCCGCGGTCTCGCCGAATCCGGGGACAACATTGACTACGCCATCTGGGAATCCAGCTTCGGTGATCAGCTCACCCAATCGGATCGCCGTAAGCGGAGTTTGCTCTGCAGGCTTCAGCACGACCGTGTTTCCAGTCGCGAGCGCCGGACCGAGTTTCCATGCCGCCATCAGGAGGGGGAAATTCCACGGGATGATCTGCCCGACCACGCCGACCGGCTCGCGCTTCGTGTAAGCCAGGAATTTCGCACCGGGAGCGTAGGGGACTGAGATTGGAATAGTCGCGCCTTCGATCTTGGTGGCCCATCCAGCCATGTAGCGGAACAGGTCCACGGCGAGCGGCACGTCGGCGACGCGCGAAATTGTGAGCGGCTTGCCGTTGTCCAAAGTTTCGAGGGTTGCGAATTCTTCCAGATGCTCTTCGAGCAGGTCGGCAAGTTTCCAGATCAGCTTGCCGCGTTCGCTCGCCGTCATGCGGCTCCAAGGGCCATCGAAGGCCTTCCGGGCCGCCTTCACGGCGCGATCAATGTCGGTGCGGTCGCCTTCAGCTACTCGCGCCAGCACCTCGCCGGTCGCGGGATTGTAGGTGTCGAAAGTCTTGCCGCTGGCAGCATTGCTCCATTTGCCGTCAATAAGGATTTGGCTCGTCCTGCCGATGAAGTGGATGACTCGTGCATCGAGAGTGGGGGAAGTTGCGATACCCATATGTGCCTCCTAAGGATTGCGGTGGTTAGGGTGGCCGACAACGAGAGCAGAGGAGGGAATAGTAGTCCCGGGGGCGACAGAATTCAATGCTGCCGGGCAGCAGCTCTCGAATTGTGAGCGTCATCTTGCAACACTCGGCTACCGAGGATTCATCTACAAACTTGAGGAAACGTCATGAAAAAAATCATTTATGGACTAGTGCTTGCACTCGGCTTGTCAGTTTTAGCCGTGGGCGAAGACTTGCATATGAAGAATGTCTCTACGAATCAACCGGCTGCCGACGCAAAGGTGAACCTAGACAAAGACGATAACGGGAATGTCAGAGTGAAGATTCACTTCTACCACCTTGCTAAGCCCGATTCGCTGACGCCGGCAAAGGACGCCTATGTGGTTTGGATCGAGCCGAATGGTCAGCCACCGCAAAACATGGGCACCGTGAAGGTCAACGACAATCTGGAAAGCGAGTTCCAGACGCGGACGCCGTTCAAAGTATTCAAGCTATACGTCACTCCGGAACAGGGTCCGAAGGTCACGACACCGAGCAGCGACCACATTCTGGAAGCGAACGTCGATCGCGGCTAGACTGCGGCGAGCGTCTTTTGCGACAGGTCGCGCAGCGACTCCCCAAAGGGCGCCTTCGCCACGCCGCGCTCGGTGATGATGGCCGTGATGTACTTGTGCGGTGTGACGTCGAATGCGGGATGCGCGACCATCACTCCGTTCGGCGCGATTGCTTTTCCGTGAATATGCGTGACCTCGCGGGTCGAGCGCTCTTCGATGGGGATGTCGTCACCGTGTTTGGTCTTCATGTCCACGGTCGACCACGGTGCGGCAACGTAGAACGGAATACCGTGCTCCTTCGCAAGGATAGCCACGGTATAAGTCCCGATCTTGTTGGCCGTATCGCCATTGGCGGCAATGCGGTCCGCTCCCACCACTACAGCCTGGATCTTCCCCAGCTTCATCATGTGTCCGGCCATGTTGTCGGAGATGAGCGTGGTCGGGATGCCGTCTTTCATCAGCTCCCAAGCGGTGAGGCGTGAACCCTGCAGGAAGGGCCGCGTCTCGTCCGCAAAAACGGAAATCTTTTTCCCCGCTTCGACCGCGGCACGGATAACGCCGAGCGCTGTCCCATAACCCGCAGTGGCGAGTGCTCCGGCGTTGCAATGCGTAAGGACGCCGCCGCTTGCCGGCATGAGCACGGCACCGTTCTTTCCCATGGCGCGGTTCGCAGCAATGTCTTGCACGTGCATCGCTTGCGCTTCCTTCACAATCGCGTCTTTGATCTGTTGCAGCGGCAAGTGCGCAAGCGATTCGAACTTCTCGCGCATCCGCTGGATGGCCCAGAAGAGGTTCACCGCGGTGGGCCGGGTGACACGCTGCGTTTCGCAGATCACTTCGAAGTCCTTGCGCAGTTCGGGAAGGTCCTTGGCTTTGCTGTCGCGGACTCCCAGAGCGATTCCCATACCGGCGGCAACTCCGATGGCCGGAGCTCCGCGCACCACCATGTTCCGGATCGCGTCGGCGACCTCCTGGTGCGTCTTGCAGAGCAGGTAGACCTCTTCCGTGGGCAGCTTCGTCTGGTCAAGGAAGCTGACGCCCTGCTCGGTCCATTCCAGTGTTTTGATCACACTCTGATTTTATAGGATGACTTCTCAGTTCGCGCGGAAGCGTAGTAACACTGGAGAAGTGAACTGTTTCCCGGACTTTAGCTTGCCATCATCGTCAATTTGGTCCCAGCCAACGTTAGCAATGACGTAATACCAACCATCCACTTTGACCACGTGCGTAGCTTCGCCCAGCCGCTTGGTCTTTTGCTCGATGACTTCGGCGGAAGTGATCTCGGTCTGAGATGGGTTTAGGCGGAACCGAACCATCCGCTCAGGATCAGTGCCGTTCTGGATGCCGATCAGGGTGTCGCCATCGAGTTCAAGGCCATCGAGACCGGTCACGGCAATGTTGTCTGGGTGTTTTAGATAGGCCACCTTGTGAGAAGCCAGATCCACCACGGCGACGCCGACCGGATAATCGGCCAGAAACAGGCGCTTGCCATCGGCAGCGAGCACCGGCGTCTGAGGAGACAGTAAACCGTCTGCAATCTTCTCAAGCCGCGCGGAAGCCAGTGGACCGGGCGGTACCCTATAGACGCCTCCCCCGATACTGTCGGTCGCGTATAGGGTCCCGTCCTTCGCAATAGACATATCGCCCAGTACGGCAGCCGATTCGCTCGCGAGATCGAGCCGGCGCCGTAGCTTCCCTGAATGGGGATCGATGGCCAGCAGTGTCGCCTTGCCCGAATCTTCTTTCGGAAAGCCTTCGAATCCCGGCATTGCCGAAGAACTCACCCAGACAATATGACGCCTGCCGTCCCACGACACTGCGAGCGTGGGCCACCGCTTGGCTTCGGCAGGAATCGAGAGTTCAGATATTCCACATCGTTCGCCCTTCTTCGCCGGCAGTGTGACTTTGTAAAGCGAATGGTGCTGCACGCTTGAGACAACGAACGAACGCTTCGCGGGAATGTAGGCGAGATCTTCCGGCATAAGACCATCCACGGGAAGAGAACAAACCAACTCAGCCTTCTCGATCGGCTCCTTGTTCGCCGTCATCTGGGCAGCAACGGGCCGATATTCCGAATTGTCAGCGAGCGCAGCTAAATCTTCATCACTGGCCACATCATAGGTGAGTCCGGTAGCGGCGTACTCCTTCATCCATCGCAGCGCCTCGGCTTTGTTGCCGAGATGCATCTCGACTGACGCCATTACCAGCATCTGCCGTGGAGTGTCGCCTGGTAACTCGTGCCCGATCTCGATGAGCGCTTGCTTGTACCCGGCCCAATCTTTCTGCCGCGCAAGAGCCGCCGCTTTTTTCTGCAGCTCGCGGTAGTGCGCTTTATCGAGTGCAGCCGAAACGGAATGAAGCAACAGGATAAGTGTGAAGCTTGCGAGCAGTCTGGTGCGCATGAGGGCCATCAGCTTACAGGAGGGCGCGCCGGGTAATCTCCATTCAGTGACGGCCGGAGCCTACTACGTGATTAGGCGCATTTCACGCGTTGTGAAATCACCCTAGCGGGTCTGCCGCTTTGGCCTTCAGGTGCTCGTGTCGCACGTCTGAGTCGCTGAAGATTGAAATAAAGGGCACGCCGGCGGCTGCCTTCTCGACGTGCGTGCGGCCGTTGGCCTCTTCGCGTTCCACCAGGCACATGACGCCCACAATCTCAAAACCGGCCTCGCGCGCGGCTTCAATCGCCTGGATGGTGGAAGCACCTGTGGTGCAGACGTCGTCCACTATGACCACGCGTGCGCCCTTCTGATGGAAACCTTCAATGCGTTTCGTCGTCCCGTGCGTCTTCTCTGCCTTACGGACTAGAAAGCCGTCGATGTACCAGCGCGAAGGCCGATCACCGGGTTTGTCGTTAGCACGTCCGTGGATCTGCTGTGCGCTCAGCATCGCGACTCCGACCACGATCGGGTCGGCACCCATCGTCAAGCCGCCGATCGCCTGTGGCCGCCATCCGCGTTCCATGATCTCGTCGAGAAATACGCGGGCAGTTAAGCGTGCGCCTTCGGCGTCGAGGGTTGTGGTGCGACAGTCGATGTAATAGTCGCTGGTGCCGCCGGAAGAAAGCTTGAAGTCACCCAGCTTGAACGACTTTTCGGCAAGCACCTGCAGCAGCTGTTCGCGAGGAGTAGACATGTTCTGCGGCTATTAAGGTAACACGCGCACTCAGGGCAGCAGAGCGACTATTTTGCCAGCGCGTCGAGTAAAAAGAGCGACGCGTTATAGACCACATGAAAGACGAATGCGATGGCCAAGGAGCCGGTCAGCGCGCGAATCAGCGTGAGGATCAGTCCGACGACAAACAACATCACCAGTGGTACGACCGTGCTTGCAAGCTGCGGGGCATGCAGCGCAGTGAAGGTGACGGCAGTGATGACGATTGCCGCTACACTGCCGATCTTTCGGTCAAGCGCTGGGTATAGCAGTCCCCGGAAATAAAACTCCTCAGCAAAAGGTGCGGGCAGTATTCCAAAGATTAAAAACATGTTCGCGACCGAGCGGTCTTTCATCGCCTGTTCGATCGGCAGGTCGGGAGGAATGTTGAACAGAGACCCCACCTCAGCGATGGCGAGTGCGCAACCCATCGCGAGAACAGCGAAGGCGAGGGCCCTGCGCCAATGGGGCCAGTTCCATTGCAACGTTTGCAGCATGCGAGGATGGCCACGCATTCCTAACAGCATCTTGGTGAGCACGATGAGCAGGGTGTATGCGATCACCTCCGCCGGTATCGAGACTTTCGCTACCAGATTCGGGGGCAGCTCGCCGGTGACGTGGTTCGCTGCCGCTAAGGGCACAGCGATGGTCAGCGCGACCACGTACATGACGGCAAACGTCACTGCGCCGAGAGCAAGCACATCAGCGATCCCCCAGGCGGGGTCGCGGGGCCGAGGAGGGGGCAAGAACCCCGAATCTTGTGGCAAGTCCTCACCGAATTGCGGGCTGGGCGGAGTGGTCAAATCCCAGTTCTAACACAAGCGCGCTCGCCAGGGAGGTGCGATCAAAAGCAACTCTCGTCGCGCCATTGGCGTCTAACAGAACACTCTTCTGGCGATTGCCCTTTTGTGGATTAATGTAGTCTTCTGTTCCAAGCTCTATTCAGCTGATGAAGACTTACCTTCCCATCGTCGCCGTATTCCTGGCAGTTCTCCTATCGGGAGTGCTCTCGTTTCACGAGCTCACCGTGCTTCAGAACGATGGCGCGGTAGTTACGCACAGTCACAACATCGAACGCGAGCTAGTCAGCTTGCTTTCACAGGTCAAGGATGCGGAAGCGGGACAGCGCGGCTTCCTATACACCAACAATCCAGAGTATCTGCAGCCGTACAAGGATGCGAGGGCTGCTCTGGACAGCACATACGCGCGTTTGGCGTGGCTCACGAACCAGGATGCTCATCAGCGTGCCGAGCTGGCAGAAATCCATTTGCTGCTCGACAAAAAACTGCGCGAGATGGATGAGACCGTCTCTTACCAGCACTCGGGCGACGTGGCCAAGGCCAGGGCCCTTGTCGAGACGAACGCCGGCTTCCAATTGATGGAGCAGATCCGTTCCGCAGTTGAGAGGTTGAACGCGGAGCAGTCTGTCGCGCTCAGCGAGCAGCAGTCGAAGGTCCGTCGCAGCGCGCTTTGGCTGTACGCCGCGCTAGCGTTCACCAGCCTCTTGATCCTGCTGCTGCTCGGATTGCTCTCCCGCGCGCTCACCACCACTACGCGCGCGCGCAACGCTGAACGGCTTCTGCGCGGCGAACTGCAGCGCTCCTACGAATCTCTCGATCGCATTCTCAAGAGCGTGGCCGCCGGATTCATCGTCTTGGATACAGAAAATCGCATCGTCTACATCAATCAGGCCGCCGGCACATTGCTCCGCAAATCGCACGACGGGTTGCAGGGGACTTCCATATGGGAAGTCTTGCCTGAAATAAAGGGTGAGCGGTTCCAGCTGCTACTTCGGAAAGCCATCGCTGCAGCGCAAGAGTCCGTTTTTGAAGAATTCCTCCCGCTGCTGGGAAGCTGGTTGGAACTCCACACATACCCATCGCCAGCCGGGACCTCGATATTTTTGATCGACGTAAGTCAACGCAAGCAGGCGGAAGTCGCATTGCGCAAGGCAGAACAACTCGCCATCGCCGGCAAATTTGCCGCCACCGTCGCGCACGAGATCAATAATCCTTTAGAAGCGGTAACCAACCTCATCTACCTTGCCGCGCATGATGGCACGGCGACGCCTTCCGTCCTCAAGTACCTGAATCTTGCCGAGGCGGAGCTGCAAAGGGTAGCCCACATCACCAAGCAGACTCTCGGCTTCTACCGCGAGACGACCGCGCCTTCGAAGTTTTCCGTCTCCGAACTGGTGGAAGAACTGCTTACTTTGTTCACTGACCGTCTGCGCTCGAAGGAATTGAACGTAGACCGCTTGTACGCTGCAGATCTTGTCGTGACTGCTGTTCGCGGTGAAATACGGCAGATATTCGCCAATCTGCTGGTTAATGCCATAGATGCTTCGCCTCACGGCGGCATGCTGCAGATCCGCGTAACAACATCTGCCAATCAAGCGGTGATTCAGTTTTCCGATGCGGGCCCGGGCATTCCCGAGAAAGATCTCGCAAAGATATTTGAACCATTCTTTACCACCAAGAAAGATGTCGGCACCGGTTTGGGACTCTGGGTCGCGAAAGACCTTGCTGAAAAGAACGGCGGAGCGATCACGGTGCGTACGGGCGGAAGCATCAAGGGAGCAAACTTCGAGGTCAAATTACCGGCCGCTTCAGCAACACAGGAACTAAGCGTCCAAGCAGCGCATTGATTTCTGAAGAGCGGTGGTTTCAGCCACTCAGACCGCAAAATCCTTCTCGCTCGATGCCATATACAGCTGAATCCCGCAGCCCGCGAATTCCTCCTGCAACTGGCAACGGCGGATTTCAATCGAGCCTCCTAGCAGTAAATAAAACAATTAACAGGAGGAGCTCCATGAACGAACTTGTAAACCAAATCGCACAAAAAACAGGTATTGGAGAGGATAAAGCTCGCCAGGCTGCCGAGACCGCGATCTCGTTCTTAAAGCAGAGACTGCCCGGTCCGGTCTCCAGTCATCTTGATGGGTTGTTGCAGGGCGGCAGCGGTTCCGGGGAGAACATCAAAGAAGGGATCGGCAACATCTTTAACAAAGCGTCCTAGGACGCGACAGCGGGTTTCTTGGCAAATGCTTCTGCCAGTGCCTGCCCTGTGTAGGACTTTTTAACCTTCGAGAGTTGTTCCGGAGTTCCCTGGGCGACGAGCCGTCCACCGTGCTCGCCGCCTTCGGGACCAAGGTCGATGAGCCAGTCAGCGCTGCGGATCACGTCCATGTTGTGCTCGATGATGATCACGGAGTTTCCCAGATCCGTTAGGCGGTGCAGGACATCGAGCAGCTTCTTCACGTCGTCGAAATGTAATCCGGTCGTGGGCTCGTCGAGCAGATAGAGCGTCTTGCCCGTCTGACGCTTGCTCAACTCTTGTGCCAACTTGATCCGCTGCGCCTCGCCGCCGGAGAGCGTGACTGCCGATTGCCCGAGATGGATGTAGCCGAGTCCCACGTCCACCAGCGTCTGCAATTTCTGCTTGATTTGCGGAATGTCTTCCAGCACCGGCAGCGCGTCCGCGACGGGCATTTCGAGGATGTCGGCGATCGAGTGTCCTTTGAACTTCACCGCCAGCGTCTCGTGGTTGTAGCGCTTCCCGCCGCACACTTCGCATAGCACGTACACGTCGGGCAAGAAGTTCATCTCGATGCGCCGCTGACCCTCGCCCTGGCACGCCTCGCATCTTCCGCCGCTCACGTTGAACGAGAAGCGCCCGGCCTTATATCCGCGCTCGCGCGCTTCAGGAAGCATGGCAAAGATCTCGCGGATATGTGTGAACACTCCGGTGTACGTCGCAGGATTCGAGCGCGGCGTCCGCCCGATTGGCGACTGGTCGATGCGTATGACTTTGTCGATGTTCTCGGCGCCGCTGATCGCCTTGTGCGCACCGGGCTCTTCCCGCGAGCGGTAGAGCTGTTTCGCGAGCGCGCGGTACAGAATGTCGTTGACTAGCGTTGATTTGCCGCTACCCGAGACCCCAGTGACCACCGTCATCACCCCGAGTGGAAATGTGATATCGAGGTTACGAAGATTATTTTCTTTAGCGCCCAGCACAGCGACGCCATGACCATTCGCCTTGCGCCGCTTTTCGCGGTGCTCGATCTGCATCTCGCCTGAAATGTATTTCCCGGTCAGCGACTCCGGCGCGCTCATGATCTGTTTAGGAGTTCCTTGCGCCACCAACCCTCCGCCAAGCTTTCCCGCGCCCGGCCCAAGGTCGATCACGTAATCAGCGCGGCGGATCGTCTCTTCATCATGCTCAACAACCAGCACGGTATTTCCCAGATCGCGCAGCGACGTCAGCGATTGCAGCAGACGGTTGTTATCGCGATGATGCAGTCCGATCGAAGGCTCATCGAGAACGTAGAGAACCCCGCGGAGACGCGAGCCGATCTGCGTCGCCAGCCGGATGCGCTGTCCCTCGCCGCCGGAAAGAGTTGCGGCTGAGCGATCCAGCGAGAGATAGCCGAGACCTACAGTCTCCAGGAACTGCAAGCGTTCCACGACTTCCCGTACGATTCGCCCCGCAATCTTTTCCTGGCGCGCATCGAGTTTGATCGCCTTCGCCGCTTCCAGAGCGCGCGTGATCGGAAGCGCGGTGAATTCGGCGATCGACATCCCGCTCACCTTCACCGCCAGCGATTCCGGACGCAGCCGCTTGCCATCGCATGCAGGGCATCGCGTCGCTGACATGTAGTTCAGCAGCCACTCGCGGTAGCTTTCCGACGAGGATTCTTCGAGATTGTCTTTCAAGTACGAAAGAATGCCGCGAAATCCGAGGCGAGATTTCTTCTGCGTTCCATTAGTCTCCGGCCCGTAGAGCAAGAAGTTCTGCGTCTTGGCTGGGAATTTTTCGAATGGCGTATTCAGGTCAAACCCTTGCGCCGCGGCAGCCAGCTGCAACATGTGCTGCAGATTGCCTGATGCCGAACCCGGCCCCAAGCCGCCGTCGAGCAACGGCTTCGACCAATCCACGATCACCTTCGCGGGATCGAAATCGTATTTGTTTCCCAGGCCGTTGCACTCTTTGCACGCGCCGTACATCGAGTTGAAAGAGAAGGAACGTGGCTCGAGTTGCGGAACGTTGATGCCGCACTCCGGACACGCCAGGGTCGCCGAGTAAAGATGCTCCTCGCCGCCGACCAATGCAATGAGCACCAAGCCGCCCGCAAGCTTCATTGCCAGCGCAACCGAGCTCTCCAGCCGCTTCTCGATCCCAGCCTTTACCAACAGCCGGTCGACGATCACTTCGATAGTATGGTTCTTGCGCTTGTCGAGCGCGATAGGGAACTCTTCGTCAGACTCGAACTGAAGCTCGCGTATCTCGCCATCGATGCGCGCGCGCGTGAATCCGTGCTGCGCTAATTTCTCCAGCTCTTTTTTGAATTCACCTTTGCGTCCGCGCACGATCGGCGCCATCACCATCACGCGCTCCTCCGGACGCATCGTCATCACGCTGCTCACGATCTGCTCCGCAGATTGCCTCGAGATCGCGCGCCCGCATTGATGGCAATGTGGCGTGCCTATGGAGGAATAAAGCAGCCGCAGGTAGTCGTAGATTTCGGTGATCGTCCCCACAGTGGAACGTGGGCTGCGGCTGGTTGTCTTCTGCTCGATGGAGATCGCGGGCGAGAGGCCGTCGATCGAATCCACATCTGGCCGCTCCATCTGATCCAGGAACTGGCGCGCGTATGCGGAAAGGGTCTCCACATACCGCCGCTGACCTTCCGCGTAAATCGTGTCGAAGGCGAGGGAAGACTTTCCCGACCCGCTCAGACCCGTGATCACCGTAAGGGTATTGCGCGGGATCTCCACGTTGATGTTCTTCAGGTTGTGCTGGCGGGCTCCCCGGACTGTGATGTTCTTGATGGCCATGTGGCTTGCGGCTGCAGATCGCGGTCAGGGACCCACAGAGCGGCCCAAAAATGAGTGAACGCAGCGGTACTCCCGTATCTTAATCGTCAATATCCGTGCTGGTCAAACGAGGGTAAAGTCGTTTTTCGCGCGCGCCGTGCATGGAAGGACATGCACCTTCGTTCGCGCGCTAAGCGTTTTGTTGTATGGCAAGCCGTGCGTTCGACTTTAGAATGCGAACACAGAACAACTTGTAGAAAGTGTTCTACATCAGAGACACAGGCAGGTAAGAGTGCGGACCATCTTCGCTTCCACCACATTCATAATGACCGTAGCCGCTTCACTTACTTTTGGAGTGATCGCGGGTTACGCGGTGATCATGGTTGTTCTGAAAAGTTTTCGACGTAAGCCTGCCGCCCCGCCAAAACCTACGCTCGTCAGCGCTGCCCACGCCAGCGGCGACTAAAATTTCTTTTTTGATTTTCTAGATAGTAGCTTCCAAGCGCTGCTTACTGCTCATCTGGGGCAGGCTGTTGCGGCTGTTGCTGCTGCGGCTGCTGTTGATTCTGGTTCTGCTGTTGTTGCTGCTGCATCTGGCGCAGCTCTTCCAATAATTGTTCCGGAGTCTTCACCCCAGGCTGCTGTTGTTGCTGCTGCTGTTGCTGGTTCTGCTGCGCCTGCTGCTGCTCGCTATCGATTTCCTGCTGGGGTGGTTGATTCTGCTGGTTGTTGCTCTCATCCGGAGCTTCTTCGGCCGGCGCTCCCTGATCGCTATCGTCGCCTTGCTCCACTTCAGCCGGTTGCACCCGATTGCCGCTGTTCGGAGGCTGCTGGTTGCCGTTCCCAGCGACTGCATTGGGCGCGGGTTCCGGTCCGCTCTTGGCGCGCAGGATCACACGCTGCACAGCCTGGGGCTGGTCCTCTGATCCAACGATGATGTAATCGAAACGCGATCCGTTGAACAGCGACGCCAGTACATTCTGCGGCGTTCCCGGCCCAAGATTGGCCACCACTCGCTCTCCGCTCGCGCCAGGAGGCAGATCGATGGCAGCTTTGGTTTCGCGTCGCACACCTGCGAGCACGTCTGCCAGCGTGGAGTTGTTTGCTTCGATAGTGAGCAGCCCGTCGCGCATAGAGACGCGAGCCGGCTGCGGCGGCAACTGCGCCGGAGTAGGCGGAGGCGGCGGCGGAGCCGGAACCTGCGCCTGCGGCGGAGGCTCGGGTGCCTTCTTCCCCTTTTTCGCTTTTTTGGCTGAAGCGGCTGTCCTAGCCTGTGCAGTCTTCGAACCCGCTTGCGCTGACCCAGCCGAAGCACTTTGTGCAGTTTTCGAACCCTGCTGTCCTGACTTGGTGGCGGGCTGCATCGCCGATTGGCTCTTCGTCCCGGCGCTAGCTGCGGCCCCGGCCTTCGGGGGCGCCGCGGACGGCGTCTGTGCCACAAGGGGCGCACCAAACGCCAGCAAAGCGAATAATGGAAGGGATCTGCGCGAGAGCATCTACCCCATAGGATGCAGCTTTACAGCCACAGAAGCAAGTCGCGGCCCGCCCGCGCGGCTTGTCCCAGTGGCTCGCGATTTGACATCTATCCCCGTCGAATTAGCATCTTAAGCAGAGTAGCTCCACCCTTTCTTATGAGCAGAAAATCAATCGTTCATTCGTTCATCGCGTTGTGTTTCCTGGCGCTTTCGACCGCCGCTGTTTCCGAGACTTGCACCGCCGGCTCCGAAATGGATGCCGCCAGCAAGTCCTCCATCGACGCTGCCGCGCACCAGATGTTCCAGCAGATGCAGCAAGGCGATGTCTTCTCGCTGAAGCAGAATTCCATCCCGGCGCTGTCCTCGAGCTTCGGCAGCATCGAGCAGACCATCGTCAGCAACAAGCCGCGCTACGCAGCCTCGAACCTGATGATCAAGAACGAATATCTTCTTGATGCGCCCGGAACCGCGCCTGTCGCGCGCGCCGAATTTTTATGTGGTGTTTGGGGACAACCGGATTTCACTACCTTCGTCATCCCCAACTTGCCACCTGGCAGATACGCGATCGTGGTAAGCGATCTTTCGGGGCAGACGCCTTCCACGTTGTCTCTGATCCTGCAGCAGCAGGGTGCAGCGTGGAAGCTCGCCGGATATTATCCGCAACCGCCTCCTATCGCCGGACACGATGGCAACTGGTTCCTGCAACAGGCGCGCACCTATAAATCGCAGGGGCAGGCGCACAATGCATGGTTCTATTACTTGATGGCATGGGAACGCGTCGCGCCGCTGCCGTTCATGTACAACAAATCACTCGAAGCGGTGAGACAGGAGATTGCGCAGTCGCAGCCGCCCGATGTTCCAACAGACAATAAGCCGGCCGACTTTTCCGCTGACGGTAAAACGTACAAGATCACAACGCTGCAGCCGTTCGCTGATAAAGACGATCTCGACCTCGTGCTGAAATATCAGGCTGCCGACATCTCGAACACGATGCAGGTGGATAAGGACAACAAGGCTCTGGTGAATGCGTTTCTGGCCAAGTACCCTGAGTACAAAAGCGCGTTCAGCGCCATCGTTGCGCGCGCAGTCGCGCCCAACGGACAAGATTTTGGAACGTTGGTCTCGTTGAAGGACGAATCGGGAACAGCAAAGAAATAGCTAGTTACCCAGCCAGGCGGTCAACCAGGTCATGGATCTGGTTCCGCTGTGCCTCGGGAAGGTCTACCCACTCCATCCACATGCCGAGTGCCTCGGTCGTTTTCACCGCCGCGCGCACCTCGAACTCGAGGTCGCCGATCTTCAGCAGCAGGATGATGCGCGTGTTCAGCAGGAACTTCTCTTTCGTCATCACAAAGCACCCGCGAGCGCCAATGTCGCGCAGCTTGGCCTTCGTGCTCAATGAGAAATGAGCTTCCTTGCGGAACTCCACCTCGCCTTTGCACGCGAAACGCATCAGCGCCCGCGATGGAGCAGCGGCAGCGGCACCTGCCGAAGCAGGAGGAAGCGGTGGCGGCAGGCCGGAATCGGGCTCCATCTCCGCGCCTCCGTCTGGCGGTGCAGTCTCGATGCCCCACAATCCGAGCACCGGGTCAATGGCTATTAGTCCGAGCTGGCCTTCCCGCGATGTGCCCGGCTGCCCGGCCCACGCCACCATGAATCTGGCGCGGAGCTTTCCCCGCTCCACTACGACTGTTTCGCCTGCCTGGCTTGGAAACTTGATCCCGCTGACGCGCGCTCCGCGTCCCGCAACGTCTAGCGTGCAGGCAGACTGCTGCGCGCGCGAAGGATCATCGGCTACAAAGACTTTCACCGGTATTACGGCGCGAGTGCGTTTTTCCCTGCGTCGGGTAGAGATGGCGAAGCTCCTGCATCGCGCGGCGCGATGACTCTGGGGGAGAGTGCTGGGATTCTATGTTCCAGGCGGGCGCTAGGCAATATGTTTGTGACGTGACTTTCGTTCAATCTCTTTCAGCTCCGATTTCGCGCTCGAGGGCATCTCGAAGCGACATTCCTGCGGCTTTTTATCGCTGCGAAGGCCCTGAAAGACCGGGGCTCGCATCTTGATCGCCCCGCTCTGGCCCTCGTGCGTCCACTCGGTAAACTTGATCTCCGCAACCAGCTCGGGACGAACATAGTGCAGCCGTCGCGAGCTCTCCGGCTTCATCGCGAATGGGCTCTTCGCCTCCTCCAGCGGCTTCAGCTTCTTCCACATGGCTTCGTGCGTCGCCTCAGTGAACCCGCTGCCGGCCTGCCCGACCGGGACAAGCCGCTCTTCATCGTCGTATAAGCCCAGAACGATTGATCCGAAGTGTTCGCGCGAGCCACGCGGATCGGTGTAGCCGCCAATCACACACTCCTGCCGCATGGTAACTTTCATCTTCAGCCACTCGCGGTTGCGTTTCTGTATGTAGCAGCTGTTGCGCTTCTTGGCGACAATGCCTTCCAGCTTCTGCTCCCGTGCCGCGCGGTAAAGCTCTTCGCCTTGGCCGATGAAATGCTCGGAGTAGCGGATCAGTTCGCTCGTCCGAAGGAGGGAAGCGAGTGCTTCCTTGCGCTTCTCCAAATCCACGCGCGACAGGTCGTAGCCATCCGCATAGATCAGGTCGAAAGCGTAGAAGGCGATCGGCACCGACCTGTCTTTAGCACGGCGCTTAGGCCCGATGGTCAGGCCAGAGCGCTGTTGCATCAGACTGAACGAGGGCCGCCCATGCTCGTCCAGCGCGACGATTTCGCCATCGAGCACCGCTTCTTTGGCATTCACTTCTTTGGCTAGCGCCTGTAGCTCCGGGAATTCAGGAGTGAACTCATTCTGGTTGCGAGAGACGAGCCGGATTTTTCCGTTCTCGATGAAGGCGACGGCGCGATATCCATCCCACTTGATCTCGAATAGCCAGTCGTCATCACTGAACGGCTCGTCTACTAGCGTGGCGAGCATCGGTTGGATCGCGCGCGGCATCGCAGACTTACGGGCGCCGGAGAGTTCAGAAATCACAACCCCAGAGAACGCGGAGGGAGCTGAGGATTTACTTCCGCTTCCTCCTTGTACTTCTGCCGGAGCTACCCGAGCGCGCGCCTCTTTTTTTTTAGAGCTTCTCGCAGCAGAAGTTCCTTTTGACCTTGATGACTTCGTCTTCTTTGCGTCCTCCGCGTCCTGTGCGGTTTTGGTTCGTTTTTTGTCGGCGACCGCAATGCTCTTGCTCAGCCAATCCGATTTTCGCGGCGCCGCTTTCCGATTGCTCTCCCACTCAGCCGACCCCTCGTCCGCGGCGATCTGCTCCAGCGAGCGCTTACTCAGCACAGACCAATCCATCTTCTTCGAATTCGCGTCGAACCCTTCCTGCACGCCTTCATCACGTTTCTTGATCAGCAACCACTCCGTCCCCTTGCTACCCGGACGCCGCGAACGCATGTGCGCGAGCACAAACTCGCCTTTCAACTTCTTTCCCTCCAGGCGGAACTTCAAATCACCCTTCGCCAGCATCTGGTGCGGATCACCCAACGGTTCCCACGTTCCTACATCCCAGACTTGCACCGTCCCCGCTCCATAATTTCCCTGCGGAATGATCCCTTCAAAATCAAAGTACGAAACCGGATGGTCTTCCACCATCATCGCCAGCCGTTTGTCAGCGGGATCGAGCGAGGGCCCCTTCGGCACCGCCCACGACTTCAGCACGCCTTCCATCTCCAGCCGAAAATCGAAATGCAGGTGCGAGGCGCGGTGCTTCTGCACCACGAAGCGGTGCCGGTCTTTCTTCTCCACCTTCGGCGGCGGCTCCGGCGTCTCCGCGAAACGGCGCTTTCGTTGATATTCCTCAAGTGCCATAGCAGCTTGGATGCTGCAAATCTACACTGGTGTAGACTGCTTTTTTCGACCAGCCATGGCCAAAACCACCACAGAAAAGCCTCTCAGCGAGATCGTAAAGGAGCGCCGCTCGACGCAGGCTTTCGAGTCCGGTCCTGTGGATGAAACTGACCTGCACAAGATCCTGCACGCCGGACTGGGAGCTCCCAGCGGATTTAACCTGCAACCCTGGCGCTTCATCGTGGTGC
>JBJMGI010000119.1:0-20982 GCA_045807945.1 Terriglobales bacterium
TGACGAGCAATTGGTCGCGCGTGTAGCTACGCTTGAAGGCCAAGGCATGGCCGAGCTGCTTGATTACGTCCTCGCGCCGGCGGGGAAGAATGTGAACAACGCTCCCATGCAGGTGGCCGCGCTAAAGGCGGGCATGACCGAGGACAAAGATTCCCCCGTGTTCAATAGCGCGCCGAGATTTCTGAAAGAGTCCCTGGTCTTCCCGTACCGCGAGGGGTTGAGTTTTTTTCAAGAAGTCCTTTTTAAGAAGGGGCGAGAAGGGGCATTCGCGGGAACGATGACGAATCCTCCGACGACCACGCGCGAGATCATGCAGCCGGAGACGTATCTGGCGGGAGAGAAAATATCGGCGCTGCAGGTGCCTAAGCTTCAGCCGATCCTCGGGAACGGCTACCGTGCGTACGACGCCGGCGCGATGGGCGAATTCGACGTGTCGGTTTTCTTGTCGCAATTCCGCGATCCGGGAAAACGTGACGACCACCTCTTTCGCGAGTGGAGAGGCGGCGCGTATTTCGCCGCGCTGCGATGTGATCTGACGCCTTGCGGTGACATGAACAAGCCAGACGCGAAAGAGCCCTCGAATGCGCCTGCCACATCGTCATTAGCGCTGTTCTATCTTTCGCGATGGTCAACGCAGGAGTTCGCCACGAAATTTGCCGAGCAGTACCAGGCGTCGCTGTTGAAGCGCTACAAGTTTGCGCAAGGATTGGCGACCCGTCCTAACGAGCTGCCGACGCGATGGAATACCGATGAAGGGTTGGTTTCAATCGAAGCGAGAGGGAATCAGGTGCTCGTGCTCGAGAGTTTCGACGAGGCGGCGATGAAAAAGATATCTGACGCGATATGGCAGCAGGCGGGCGTTCCTTCCAAATAGCGGTTCCACTCTGTTTTGTATAATCACGGATTCAGTCTTCCACGCGGAGCCAGCATGCAACAGCAAGCGCAAATAGGGATCATCGGGGGCAGCGGGCTGTACGCCATGCCCGGACTGACGGACACGCAGGAGCAGACCCTGCACACGCCGTTCGGCAAACCTTCCGACGCTTATGTGCTGGGAAATCTGGAGGGGCGCAAGGTCGCCTTCCTCGCGCGACACGGGCGCGGGCACCGTATTCTTCCGACGGAGCTGAACTTTCGCGCGAACATTTACGGCTTCAAGCAGCTTGGCGTGGACCGCATCCTTTCGATCTCAGCGGTCGGCTCTTTAAAGGAAGAACATAAGCCGCTGGACTTTGTGATCCCTGATCAGTTTTTTGATCGAACAAAACAACGCATCTCGACATTTTTCGGTGAAGGGGTTGTTGCGCACGTCGGATTCGGCGACCCGGTATGCGGCGAGACAGCTAAAGTCGCGGCAACTGCGTGCGCGAAAGCAGGAGTCACAGGCAAGCTAGGCGGAACGTATATCTGCATGGAAGGTCCGCAGTTCTCAACGAAAGCCGAGTCGAACCTCTATCGCAGCTGGGGATTCGACGTGATCGGGATGACGAACCTGCAGGAAGCCAAGCTAGCGCGCGAAGCCGAGCTCTGCTACGCAACGGTGGCGATGGTTACGGATTACGACTGCTGGCATCCGACGCACGACTCGGTGACGGTGGACCAGATTGTTGCAGTCCTGACGAAGAACGCGGAGAACGCCTGCAACGTTGTGAAAGAAGCCGTCAAAGCGATGCCGGCGCAGCGTGGATGCAAGTGTGGCTCGGCGCTGCAGCATGCGATCCTGACTGACAGGACGAAGATCCCGATGGAGACGCGACAGAAGCTCGCGCTCATCCTGGACAAGTACCTTCCCAAGCCGGAGGGCAAGTAGCCGATGGCCATTCTTGCCGTCGGGTCGATCGCGTTCGACACCATCAAGACGCCGCGCGGAAAAGAAGAGCGCGTCCTGGGTGGTTCGGTCACCCATTTCTCGTTGGCCGCGAGTTTTTTCACCGAAGTGCGTGTGGTTGGAGTGGTGGGAGCTGATTTCACTCCAGAGCACGAAGCGGTGATGTCGAAGCGCGGAGTGCGAACGGAAGGCATTGAGCGCGCGAAAGGAAAGACGTTTCACTGGTCGGGCGAGTACGGCGACAATCTCAACGAAGCCAAGACTCACCTTACAGAGCTGAACGTCTTCGAAAGTTTCAAGCCGCAGATCCCGCAAGAATTCCTGGATTCCGAAGTCCTTTTCCTTGCGAACATAGACCCGGTCCTGCAGCGCGGAGTCCGCGAACAGATGGCACGCGTGAAGCTGGTCGGCGGCGATACCATGAACTTCTGGATCGGCGGCAAGCGCAAGGAACTCGCGGAGACGCTGAAGGGAATCGATGTCCTATTGATCAACGATGGTGAAGCGAAGCTGCTGGCCGAAAACACCAGCCTGCCGAAGGCGGCGAACAAGATCCTTACGATGGGGCCGAAGGCAGTCGTCATAAAGCATGGCGAGTATGGGGCGACCTTGTTCTTCAAAGATGGAGCGTTCGGGCTGGAAGGCGGGCATCCGTTCCGCGCACCGGCGTTGCCGATAGAAGAAGTATTCGATCCGACCGGTGCCGGTGACTCGTTCGCGGGCGGATTCATGGGGTATATCGCTTCGCAGCCGAAGCTTACCCGCGAAGTTTTAAAGCGCGCGATGTTCTACGGCGGAGTGATGGGGTCGTTCGCCGTCGAGAGCTTTGGGACCGAGCGGATCCAATCGCTGACCCGCGACGAGATCGAGCAGCGCTTCCAGGTGTTCCAGGAATTGACGCGTCTGGAATAATGCGGGTGATGGCGAACGCAAGCACGCGGCGCTCAGATACGTTTGTCCTCGCGGTTTTCGCTTCGCTCGTCTCAATAGCTTCCTTCCTGTATTTCTATTCCCACGACAAGATCCTGCTTTACGGCGACGCGGTGGCACACATCAACATCGCGCGGCGTGTCTTCGATTCGCAATTTCCCGGGCTGGCGCAACTTGGAACGGTCTGGCTGCCGCTTCCTCATTTGCTGATGATCCCCTTCATCGTGAATGACAAGTTATGGTCGAGCGGAATTGGCGCGTCGCTGCCCTCGATGGTGGCATTCGTCTTCGGAGCGGTCGGACTCGCGAAGATCTTCTGGTCGTCGCGGGTTTTTGCGGAGGATGTTGAAGAGAGCAAGCTTTGCTGGGCAGGATGGCTCGCCGCCGTCGTATATCTCTGCAATCCGAATCTTCTTTACATGCAGTCGACCGCGATGACGGAACCGTTGGCCTTGTCGCTGGCGGTATGGTCTGTCTACTTCTATTGCCGATTTGTGGCGCAGCAGCGAGCGGCGCTGCTCGATTCAATCGACGATAAGACGAGCGCCGATGGGGGAACGCGCGCCGGCCAATCACTTCTTTGTTGTGGATTCGTGCTGGCAGCGGCCGCTCTGACTCGATACGACTGCTGGGTTCTTGCCGCGGCCATTGCAATCGCGGTGTTCGGCGACATTTTTGTTCGCTATCGAAGTGTCGGGCTGGTGCGCTACAAGCAAGAAGTGCTTGGGCGACTACGTCGCAAATCTGTTGCATTCGCGGCGATCGTGGCAATCGTTCCGCTGTTTTGGCTTGCATACAACCAGGCCCTTTTCGGAAACGCGCTTGAGTTCGCGAATGGAAGGTATTCAGCCCGCGCAATCGAAGAGCGGAGCTTGCAAGCGGGGAATCCGCCGCATCCGGGAAGCGGGAGCATCACGGCCGCAGCCACGCAGTATTGGGCCGCTGCCCGCCTGAACGTGGAGAGTGGCCGGCTGGGTATGCTCGTGCTTCTCCTCGCAGTTCTCGGCGGGGTCGCGCTGCTCTTTACGCAGACGGGTTCGACCTTATTGCTGTGGCTGCCGCTCGGTTTTTATGTGTGGTCGGTAGCGTACGGCGGCATTCCTATCTTTGTGCCTGATCGCGTGCCGTTCTCCTATTACAACGTGCGCTATGGGTTGGAGCTGCTGCCGGCGATCGCGGTGAGCTGCGGATATCTTCTCCTTGTTTCTCTCCGCCGATTCAAAGCGCGACGAACGCAACTCCTGATCGCGACGTTACTTTTCGCGCTAGTCGGTGCCGCGTACGTGCGAGCTTGGGTGAGTGGTCCCGCTTGCCTGCGTGAAGGTGAGATCAATTCCGCTGCAAGGATCGGTCTCCACAAGGAGATCGCGGCCACCCTGCAGCACTTGCCCTCGGACTCAACGTTTGTGGTGTCTCTCACGGAACACGTCGGCGTCTTCGAGCGCGCGCGGATCCCACTGCGACGAACATGGAACGAGAGCAGTCATCGCAAAGGCGAAAAGGAATTTCCTTTTCCACTGACGCAAGGCGATTACGTGCTCGCCTTTGATGGCGACCAGGTGGCCGAGATGGTGGCGCAGCATCCGGAATCGGTGCAGGCGCTCGCAGTTTTCCATGTTGCGGGAGAGAAGCGCTGCGTGCTCTACAAAAGCGTGCGAAGCTGAGCAGAGTTGCTGATAGAATCCAGCGCATTCACCGGAGCCATATCCAATGCAGGAGTTGATGAGCCGCCTTTTTCCGCAACAGCACATGGCAATGCTGTCGATGTTCGTTGCCCGGTTGCTGGTCGCATCTCTACTGGGCGCAGCCATCGGATTTGAGCGCGAGACGAAGCATAAGCCGGCTGGCCTGCGAACGAACATGTTCATCTGCTTTGGTGCAGCCATGTATACATTGCTTTCCGATCAGCTGGCCCTGGAGCACATGGGTGATCACACGCGCATCGCCGCGCAGATCATCCCTGGCATCGGCTTCATCGGCGCGGGATCGATCATGCGCTCGGGCATGACGGTAAGCGGACTCACAACCGCAGCGACGATGTTCGTTGTGGCTTCGATCGGAATGGCGGTGGGGGGTGGACTGTACCTTCCGGCGATATTCGCCACGATGTTGATCCTGGTCTCGCTGGAATTCCTGGGGTGGTTTGAGCAACGCCTGAACCTAAAGCCGGCGTTGATGAAGTATGAAGCTTTCGGTAACGTTGCCGACGAGATGATCGGAGATATCAAACGCCTGCTTGAGCCCGACCGGGCCATAGAGATCGTGGACGTGGAGCCAAGTAATGGCGGTTCACGGCTACTATTCGGGCTGAACAGTACGCGCGCGGAGCACAAGTCTTTCCTCGAAAAATTGGGCGCGCTCAAATCCATCAAGTCGATCCGATTCGTCGGCACGCGCCAGCGTGAGCGGAGCAGCGACTAGGGTGGCCGGCTCCATCCCGTTTACGAAGGCTTCGGCATGCGGCAACGATTTCCTCATCATCGAAGGCATGCACGCGCCCGCCGACATGGCAGCGTTCACACGAAAGGTCTGCAACCGTCACGATGGAGTGGGCGCTGACGGAGTGGAGTGGCTCTTTCCCGATCAGAAGAGTGAGGCAGACGTGCGCGCACGTTTGTTCAACGCCGACGGTTCCGAGGCGGAGATATCCGGCAACGGAACTCGATGTGTCGCTGCGTACTGGATCGCGCAGCATGGCGGGAATTCAGTCTCGGTGCGCACGGGCGCCGGGATCAAAGAGTGCGCGCTGGTCAGTGGCAACGGCGGAAGCTACCAATTCCGTACCAACATGGGCGTGCCGATGGTGGGAGAGGAGTTTCCGATCAAGGTGGCCATCGGCGAAGTGCGCGGTGTTCCGGTCTCGATGGGGAACCCGCATTTCGTAGTCTTCGTCGATGATTTTGCTCCAGGGTGGCAGGGCGAGGCGGCAGAGATCGGCAAGCACCACGATTTTAAGCATGGCATTAACGTGGAGTTTGTCCGCGTGGCTGGGGCAAAAGCGGTAGAGGTGAGATTTTACGAGCGCGGCGTAGGAGAGACACTCTCTTCCGGAACAGGCTCGTGTGCGGCGGCGGTTGCGACCATCGCATCCGAAAAGCGCGAGACGCCGGTCGAAGTTCGGGCACCGGGCGGCGCACAAACTGTCGAGTGGCAGAAACCGGAAGGAAACGTATGGTTAACGGGGCCGGCACAACTCATCTGCCGCGGCGAGATTTTCGTTTAAGATACAAGCCTACATGGGCCAACCTACCGCGAATCACAGGATCAAACCGCCTGCGCTGATGCCGGGCGACACGGTTGGTATCGTGGCGCCGGCGAGTCCGATCCAGAGAAACCTTCTCGACGCCGGCTCTCTGGCGCTGTTCCGGATGGGCTACAAGCCTTTTTTCCTCGATTCGATCTTTGAACAGGACCTTTATTTTGCGGGATCGGTAAAGCGTCGCGCGCGCGAGCTGGAAGAGATGTTCCGGCGTACGGAAGTGAAGGCGATCATCTGCGCACGCGGCGGATACGGATGCAATTACCTGCTGGAGGAATTCGATCTGAACGTGGTGCGGGAGAACCCGAAGATCTTCGTTGGATACAGCGACGTAACCACGCTGCTGACTTGGTTCACGGACGTCACAAAGCTGGTGACGTTTCACGGGCCCATGATCACACGTGATTTCGACGACGCTGCCGATCTGCTGCACGTGCCGAGTTGGAAGTCGGCGCTGGAAGGGAAGTCGCAGTGGGAGATCGCAGCCGTGCCTGGCTCAGGCATTGAACCGGTCGTCACTGGAGATGCCGAAGGAACTTTATACGGCGGGTGTCTCTCGATGCTGGCGGCTTCGGTTGGAACACCATTCGCCGTGCGGACGGACGACACGATTTTGTTCATCGAAGACATCGGCGCGAAACCGTTTCAAGTTGACCGGATGCTGATGCAGATGAAGCTTGCCGGGAAATTCAGCGCGGTGCGGGGGATCGTCTTCGGCGAGATGCTGAATTGCGTCCAGCAGCACGACCAAGGTTACAAACTGCAAGAAGTGATCAAACGCGTGCTCGGAGATCTCGGGATTCCGATCGCGTACGGGTTGCGCTCCGGACACGTGAGCAAACAAAACATCACGTTGCCCATCGGTGTGCGCGCGAAATTGCATGTTGCGGATTCGGTGCGGCTCTCGATCCTGGAAAACTCGGTTGTAGCGATGGCGCCGCACGCGGCAGCGAAATCCTGATGAGTAAACACATACATCTGATCGGTATATGCGGGACAGCCATGGCGTCGCTCGCGGGCATGCTGCAGCAGGCTGGCTATCGAGTGACTGGCTCCGACGCCGCGGCTTATCCCCCGATGTCGGATTTCCTGGCGCAGCTCGGTATCACGGTGATGCAGCCGTATGCGGAGGCGAATCTGACGCCGCGGCCGGAAATCGTGGTTGTCGGGAATGCGATCTCACGCGGAAATCCTGAACTCGAGTACGTGCTGGACAGTCGCATACCGTTCCGCTCTTTGCCGCAGGTGCTGCAGGAAAACTTTCTGCGGACGCGAGAATCGCTGGTCGTGGCCGGGACGCATGGAAAAACTACTACGACGTCGATGCTGGCATGGATCTTTGAGTCAGCGGGAATGGATCCGTCGTTCCTGATCGGCGGCATCGCAGAGAACTTTGGCTCGAGTTTCGCGGTGAAGGATGGTAAACACTTCATCATTGAGGGCGACGAGTACGACACAGCATTCTTCGATAAAGGACCGAAGTTTCTTCATTACTTGCCGGCTTCGCTTCTGTTGACGCACGTGGAATTCGATCATGCGGATATCTACAAAGACCTCGATGCGGTGAAGACCGCGTTCAAGCGGCTGGTGAACCTGGTGCCGAGGCGAGGAGTCATCGTTGCGTATGACGCGAGCGCAAATGTGGATGAATGCGTGAGCAATGCGTTCTGTCCGGTGGAGCGCTATGGTTTCAGTGAGAAGGCAAGCTGGCGGGCTCTGGACATTAAGTATGAGTCGGCGCGAACCATTTGGTCTGTTCTGCGCGATGGAAAGCCATGGGCTAAGCTCGAGTTTCCACTCGCAGGTTCCTACAACGTACTGAATGCGACGGGAGCGGCGGCGCTCGCTGCAAACTCCGGAATCGCTCCGGAAGCGATTGCGAAGGCACTGAAGTCCTTTAAGAGTGTGAAGCGGCGGCTAGAGGTTAAGGCTGAGATCGGCGGCATCACAATCATCGACGATTTCGCGCACCATCCGACGGCGATCCGCGAGACGCTGCAGGCGTTGCGCACGCGGTACCCGAACAGAAAGTTGTGGGCCATCTTCGAGCCGCGATCGAACACGTTGCGCCGAAAGATCTTTCAGCATGAGTTAGTCGAGAGTTTGCGGGCGGCCGATGAGGTTGTGATGGCAAGCGTATTCAAAGCAGAAGGAGTTCCGGCTGACGAGCGGCTGGAAGGTTCGGCGATCATTCAAGGTTTAATAGCGGCGAAGCTTCCGGCGCGCGAGATCAAAGATGCCGATGCGATTGTCGCGACGATCACCCCTGAGCTGAAGGCCGGCGACGTGGTGGCTATCCTTTCGAATGGCGGCTTTGGTGGGATTTACGAGAAGCTGCCCGCATCGTTGCGAAGCAGAAGTAGCGGGGCTCCGACTGAAAAGAAAGAGGTCGCTGCCCGAAGCTGATGCGCAAACTCCAACTTCGTCTGGCTCCCTTCATTCTTCTGATTGTTGCGACGGCGCTTTACGGGGCGCCGCCGGTGGACTACTACGTCACGCTGGTGAACTCAGCTCAGCATCTGGTGCACGTGCGCATTCATCTCGCGGGCACTTCTGCCGAGCGCGACGTCCAATTGCCGACGTGGAATGCGCTCTACCAGATCCGCGACTTCGCGCAGAACGTGCGCTCAGTCCACGCGCATGATGATCGTAACGTCGAGCTTCCGGTAAGAAAGCTTGATAAGACCACTTGGCGAGTGAGTCACGCTGAGAGCGGCGCCGAAGTCGAATATGACATATATCTCGACCAGCCAGGACCATTCGGCGCTCAGTACAACAGTGATCATGCGTTCCTGAATCTGGCGCAGGTGCTGATGTATCCGCTGGACGCGCGCGACTCGCAGATGACGGTGACGTTCATTGGCCTGCCGGAACGCTGGCAGGTCGCGACATCGCTCGAAGGTTTGCGTCCGGGCGTGCCGTCCGCACGCGGGATCTTCGTCGCACGCAACTACGACCGGCTGGTGGATGCACCTATTGAACTCGGGACATTTCACGAGGCGTCTTTCGACGCGAACGGCGCGACGTTCCGCATCGCGGTGGATGCCGACCCCGCAGACTACAGCATGCCCGCGCTCGAGGAGATGGTCCGTAAGATCGTGACCGCGGAGATGGAGTGGATGGACGACAAGCCATTCGGCCAGTACCTGTTCATCTATCACTTTCCCCACGGACAAGGCTCTGGCGGGATGGAGCACGCCTACTCGACTGCCATTGAAGCCAGCGCGGAACGGATAAAAGACGATCCCGTCAGTTTGGCATCGACAACGGCTCATGAATTCTTCCATCTATGGAACGTGAAGCGGATACGTCCCGCGACGCTCGAGCCCATTGATTACGTCCACGAAAACTACACGCGCGCATTGTGGTTCAGCGAGGGCGTGACCAGCACCGTAGCGGATTACGCGTTGCTGCGCGCGGGGATTTCGGATGAACGGCGCTTCTTAAATGATGTTTCGCATGAGATTGCGACGTTGCAGAAGCGTCCCGCACATCGCACCCAGACGGTGGAGGATTCGAGTCTGGATACGTGGTTCGACAAGTATCCGCAGTACCGACTGCCGGAGCGCAGCATTTCCTACTACAACAAGGGTGAGATCCTGGGCGTGTTGCTCGATCTCGCCATCCGCGACCGCAGCAAGGGGACGAAGTCGCTGCGCGACCTGATGCGCTGGATGAATAAAACGTACGCGTACGGAAGCCGATATTTCAATGACACGGATGGCGTTCGCGAGGGTGCCGATGCAGTCTCGGGTGCGGACATGCAGACGTTCTTCCGGAGGTATGTCTCCGGTCTCGACGAGTTGCCGTATAACGAGCTGTTGCAGCGCGTTGGCCTGCGCGTAATCGAGCAGCGCGTGGTCACTCCCTATGCAGGATTCACCTCAGTCAGAAATTTCGATGTGCCGCCGGTGACGGTCTACGTGGAAGAGGGAAGTGATGCGGAGAAGGCCGGGCTCGTGCAGGGAGACGCCATCCTCTCAGTCAACGGCAAGCCGCTCACGGCGGATTTCGAGGATGTGCTCGCAACGATGCGTCCGGGCGAGATGCTGAAGCTGAAAGTTGCAGGCCGGAAGGGCAATCGAAAAGTGGAGTTTCCGCTCAGCGGCCGCGAGGAGATTGATTATCGCGTCGCCGACCTCGACAACGTAACGGCTGCCCAACGCGCGCGGCGCGCGGCGTGGCTCAGCTCGCAACCGGAGAAGCGCGCGGATTCTGCCGGTAGCTCGGCAGAAAACGGACAATGATCCGCACCATTGTCGTTGTGCTCTTCTGGGCGATCGGAATCCCGACGGCTGCGCTCGTCGGATTTCCCTGGACCATCATCAGCCGCAAAATAGATGTCCTTTACAACACAGCCATGAAGATCGCGCGCACCGGCGTGCGGCTCGGCGGCGTGAAGGTCGAGATCGTGGGACTCGAGCGCTTCGACAATCAAGGCACATACATATATATGTGCAACCATGTGTCGAATATCGACCCACCGATCGTGATCCCCGCAATTCCTAAACGGACTTCTGTGCTGGTAAAGAAGGAAGTGTTCCGCATTCCCGTTCTCGCGACGGCGATGCGGATGGGCCAGCTCGTCCCTGTAGATCGCACCGACCGGGAGTCGGCGATCAACAGTCTTAAGAAGGGGAAGGAAGTGTTGGATCTGGGCGTCAACATGACTGTTTTTCCTGAAGGCACGCGCTCACAGACTGGTGAGCTGCTTCCGTTCAAGAAGGGCCCGTTCTACATGGCGCTCGAAGCCGGTGTGCCGATCGTTCCTATGACGATACTGGGCACAAGGGCGATTTGGCCGAAAGGAAGTACAGCTATCAGGCCAGGAACGGCGACGGTTGTCTTTCATTCGCCAATCGATCCCAAACAATTTCCTGACCGTGAAGCGCTAATGGACGCCGTCCGTGCCTCCATTGCAAGCGCGATGTAAGCCGCGTGTTACATTGAAAATCCTATGAAAGCGGTTCGATTCCACCAGTTCGGCGGGCCGGAAGTGCTGAAGTACGAAGACGTGCCCGACCCGGTTCTGCGCAAAGATCATGTGCTCGTACGCGTGAAGGCGTGCGCTCTGAACCATCTCGACTTGTTCATTAGAAAGGGTCTGCCGGGGATCAAGCTACCGCACATAAACGGCAGCGACATCGCCGGCGAAGTCGTTGATAAGGGCGAGTACATCACCGATCTCACTGCTGGGCAGCGGGTCGTGTTGGCGCCCATGAACTTCTGCAATGTCTGCGAGAAGTGCATGGCGGGAAAACAGAATTTCTGTCCGCAATTCTCGGTGTTCGGATACGCGAACGACGGCGGCAATTGCGAGCTGATCGCGGTACCGCTGGTGAATGTTCTGCCGGTACCGCAGGGAAACAAGATGTCATTCGATGAACTGGCCAGCATGCCGCTGGTGTTCACGACGGCGTGGCACATGCTGGTGGGGCGATGCAATATCAAGCCTGGAGACGCGGTGTTGGTGCTGGGAGCAAATTCCGGCGTTGGTACCGCGGGCATCCAGATCGCCAAGCTGTTTAACGCGCGCGTGATCGCGACAGCGGGCGATGAGAAGAAGATGGAGAAGGCACGCGAGCTCGGCGCGGACTTCGTGATCAATCACTATCAGCAGAAGATTTCAGAGGAAGTAAAGAAGATCACCAACAAGGCGATGTGCGACATCGTCTTCGAGCACGTTGGCCAGGCGACGTGGCAGGAAAGCATGAAGTCGCTGAAGCCGGGCGGGCAGCTTGTGACCTGCGGCGCGACGGCCGGGGTGGAAGCGAGCTTTGATATCCGCTTCCTGTTCGCGCGGCAGCTATCTTTCCTTGGCTCCTACATGGGAACCATGGGAGAGTTCCACGAGGTGTTCAAGCACATCTTCGCTGGGAAACTTCATCCCGTGGTGGACAAGGCTTTTCCGCTGCGCGACACGGCTGCGGCGCACGAATATCTGGAATCAAGTTCTATGTTCGGGAAAGTTGTGCTGAACCCGTAGCTAGTCGATGGAGCCGACCTTCTGCAGGTCGATGCTCTGGTAGTCGCCGCGCTCGATGCCGGCGCGGATCTGTTTCGGAGTCGCACCCTTCTTGGTCATCTGGTACGCGTAAATAGCCTCTGACATGCAGGTGGAGCACTGCGCGCCGTGCTCGTCTGTGAAGCAACCGCGGAGGCTGTCGTGTCCGAAGTGGCGGTCACAATGGCAAAAGCAGGGTTGCTGGTAAAGGACGCCGGGAATCTTCGCCGCGATCAGGTAAGCCTTCTTTTGAGCGTCGGTCCAAGCAGTTTGAGTCAGGTGAAGTTCGCTCGGCTTCAGAATGGGTTTGAGCGCGGTCCCTTTTTTAGGCCCCGCGTCGTGATATGCGGGGATATCGTTTTGCGCCGACCACTGCGCCGACATGCTGAGCGCGAAGACGAAAACCGACAAAGCTGAAAGCAGGCGAAGCTTCATAATGGATGGCTCCTATTTTACTCTGGCGGCGCCTAGAAAATAACGATTTCGGGACAGAATGCGTCTAATCTGGAAGGCGCCAGTGCTTAGACGCGGCGCCAATCAAAACAGCTACAATGAACCAAGTGCCTGAGAAGACTGAGGAAAAGCCTGTCTCGCCACGGCGCGGCTTTGGTCACGCGCTGAAGGCCTGGGTGCGCGACCTGGTGATCGCGCTCGCGATCGCCGCGTTCGTCATTATTTTTCTATATCAGCCGGTGAAGGTCGAAGGCACGAGCATGCTGCCGGGTCTCGAAGATCAGGAGCGGATATTCATCAACAAGTTCGTGTATCACTTTGAATCGATCGAGCGCGGCGACGTCGTCGTCTTCCGCTACCCGAGAGACGCCTCCAAGAGCTATATCAAGCGCGTCGTGGGTGTGCCTGGGGACAAGATCCGCATTCGCGACGGCGCGGTGTACCTGAACGATGTGAAGCTCGACGAGAGCTACGTGCCATCGTGGTATCTGGATGGGCGCTCTTATCCCGAGACGGTGATGGGGCCGCATACGTTTTTCCTGATGGGCGACCATCGCAACATGTCGAGCGATAGCCGCGAGTTCGGTCCGGTGGACGAGAGCTACATCTTCGGGAAAGCGGTTTTTGTTTATTGGCCGATGGAGCGGATGGGTAGGCTGAGGTAAGCGCGCAACTTTCCTTTGTATCCGGGTTCTACTCTGGTGACAGGCGAGCAGATCGCCTGAGGAGAAGAATCCATATGCGATATCATTCCTGGAAATTGGCCTCATTCGTTTTGGCAGGCCTTTTGGGAGCGGGCGCTGCCATGGCGCAGACCGCCAGCACCACTACGAGTAACACCACGTCCACTTCGTCCAGCGATGTTTCGCAGGACAAAAGAGAACTTCGGCACGAGCGGCGCGACTTGCACCGCGATGAGCGCGACATTCACCGCGACCGCCGCGACATCCGTCAGGACCGCGCCGACCGTAACAAAGATGTTGCCGATATCAACAGAGACAAGCGCGAAATCCGTCAGGACAAGCGCGAAATTCGCGAAGACCGCAAAGATGGCGACAAGGCTGATGCCAGGAAAGAAATGGGCGACATCAAGAGTGACCGCAAGGACATCCATGCCGATCGGCGCGACATTCACAGCGATAACAAGAACATCCACAGCGACAAGCGCGATCTGAAACACGATCGCCGCGACGCGAAACGTGACCGCCACGGAATCCACCGCGAGCGGCGCGACATCCACCAGGACCAGCAGGGCAAGTAAACGCAGGCAAAGAGTTGTAAAGTTCGGTTGCAGGGCGGCTTCCGCCGCCCTTTTTCATTGTGTTGGCGTCTGCGGAGTTCAATCCCGGGCTGGCCGGAGTGCATCAAATCTGTAAAAGGGAGTGAGTCTATGCAAGCGTCAAAATTAGTCACATTTGTGTTAGCAGGATCGCTGTTGTGTGTAGCCCAAACAGCTCAGTCGAATGAAAAGAAGGAACAGCCAACGAGCCCCGCGACTGCGGGTGCGGGTACGAGTTCACCAAGTGGAACGGATGCGTCCCAAAGTGCAGCCACGCCTTCCGCAAGTACCACCGGACAGCAGAGCTCCAGCACGCCCTCGGGTACAGCTGCGACACCGCAGTCTGACAGAACTTCTTCTGCCCCTGCCAAAGCGGAGGATCGCCTTTACAAAGAAGTGCGTCACGAACTAGTGATGTTGCCGAACCTCACGCTCTGGGACAACCTGGCCTACAAGGTCGAGGGATACAAAGTCACCTTGCTGGGGCAAGTTCGAAATGCGAGCTTGAAGTCGGAAGCTGAAAACTCCGTGAAGCGCATTGAAGGTGTGGAGCAGGTGGACAATCAGATCCAGATACTGCCGCCGTCTCCGGCTGACGACCGCATCCGCACCGCCGTCGCGCGCTCGATCTTCGACGCGCCCGGTTTGTTTCCATATGCCATGGAATCCGTGCCGCCGATCCATATCATTGTGCAGGGTGGAAACGTGAGTCTTGAAGGCGCGGTGAACAACGAGGCCGACAAGAATATGGCTGAGATACGAGCCAAGCAGGTTCCGGGAGTTTTTTCGGTGACCAACCACCTGCAGGTCGCGAACCAGTCCGCCAATAAACAACAAGAATTCCGGTAAAACCGGGAGCAGGCGCTCCAGGCGCCTGCTTTTTCTTTTCACCGCCCGTGAACGCCCTGTTTTGCCTGATTCCCGCCCGCCGTGTTAATCTTCTAGCGTAACCTAACGACTTGAAAAGACTAGGAGTAATCTGGTTCAGTGCTAGCGAGAGATCAAAAACAGAGCGTAATCCAAAAGTACCGCGTCCACGGTACGGACACGGGCAGCCCCGAAGTGCAGATCGCTATTTTGAGCGAGCGCATCGGTGAGCTTACGGAGCACTTCAAGACCCACCAGAAGGACCATGGTTCCCGCCGCGGCCTTCTCATGCTGGTCAGCAAGCGGCGTCGCTTGCTCGACTACCTCAAGCAATACGACTCAGAGCGTTACAAAGACGTCATTCAGAAACTCGGCATCCGCAAGTAATTGCGTCGCCCAGTCTGAAATTGAGCGCTCCCGCGCCGCCGCCGAAGTGTAGGCAGCGGCCTTAGCTCTGTTTTTTACGATTTCCGGACGCGAACCCGTCCTCCTGAGAAAAGGAATTACCGATGAAACACGAAGCCAGCGTTGAACTCGCAGGCGGCAAGACTCTCCGATTTGAAACTGGACATTTAGCAAAGCAGGCGCACGGCTCCTGCATCGTCCGTATGGGCGACAACGTGGTGTTGGGAACCGCATGCGCGAACCCCGAACCGCGGACAGGCATTGATTTCTTCCCACTGACGGTTGACTACCGCGAATACACCTACGCCGGCGGACGTATCCCCGGCGGCTTCATCAAGCGCGAAGGGCGCATGAGCGAAAAAGAAACGCTCACCAGCCGCATGATCGACCGCCCCAACCGCCCGCTCTTCCCCGAGGGCTTCCGCAACGAGACCCAGATCATCGCCTTCGTTCTCTCAGCTGACAATGAAAACGATCCTGATGTCGCCGCAATGAACGCGGCCTCGGCGGCGGTCGCCGTTTCCGATATCCCGTATCTCGGGCCGGTCGGCGCAGTCCGCGTTGGATTGATCAACGGCAGCTTCGTCATCAATCCGACGTACGCCGAGATGAAAGAGAGCCTGCTTAACATCGTTGTCGTCGGGACTTCAGACGGCATCGTGATGATCGAGTCGGGCGCGAAGGAAGTGAAAGAAGAAACCGTTGTGGACGCGATTGACTTCGCCCACACCGAGATTAAAAAGATTTGCGCGACCATCCGCAACCTTGCGGATCTGGTCGGCGTGACCAAGCGTCACGTTCCCGAGGTGGAGTTCGACGAAAACTACTACAACGAACTCAAGGCGAAGGTCGGCACGCAGCTCGCTGACGCGCTCGACACCAAGAAGTACCCCAAAGCGACCAGCTACGAGAAGGTCCGCGAGATCAAGAAGCAGCTGAAAGAAGCGTTGCCGGAAGGCGACGATGAAGCGGCCGCGAAGGTCTCCAAGTACTACGAGATCCTCCGCGAGCGCCTGTTCCGCGAGGCCGTGACCAAGCAGCGCAAGCGTCCTGATTCGCGCGCCTTCGACGAAGTCCGTGCAATCAGCATTGACCTCGGTCTGCTTCCCCGCGCTCACGGTTCGGCCGTCTTTACCCGCGGCGAGACCCAGGCGCTGGTCACCACCACGCTCGGTACCACAGACGACCAACAGCGAATGGAAGGCTTCCAGGGAGAATCCAAGAAGCGCTTCATGTTGCACTATAACTTCCCACCGTTCTCCGTTGGTGAGGTTAGCTTTATGCGCGGCGCCGGACGTCGCGAAATCGGTCACGGCGCTCTTGCTGAACGCTCGCTCGTCGCGGTTCTGCCTGCTGAAGACAAGTGGCCTTACACCATGCGTATCGTCTCTGACATTCTGGAATCGAACGGTTCATCCTCGATGGCCAGCGTCTGCGGCGGTTCGCTTTCGCTGATGGATGCAGGCGTTCCTATCAAGGCGCCCGTAGCCGGAGTTGCCATGGGCTTGGTGAAGGAAGGCGACGATTACGCAATCCTTACCGACATCGCCGGAGCGGAAGATCATTACGGCGACATGGACTTCAAGGTCGCTGGCACGCGTGACGGCATCACCGCCATGCAGATGGACATCAAGGTGCCGAACATCACCACGCAGATCATGCGCGAGGCGATGGAACAGGCTCGTCGCGGACGTCTACATATCCTCGACAAGATGGCGGAAGCCATCACGCAGGGCCGCGAGCACGTTTCCAAGCACGCTCCGGTCATCACGACTATCACCATTCCGACCGACAAGATCCGCGAACTCATCGGCCCAGGCGGCAAAGTCATCCGCGGCATCGTCGACGCTACCGGCGTGAAGATCGACGTGGACGACAGCGGCAAGGTCAACGTCGCTTCCAGCGACGGCGACGCAATGGCGCGCGCTCTGCAGATGATCGGCGACATCACTGCAACCGCTGAAGTAGGGAAGACCTATCTCGGCAAAGTGGTCCGTCTCGCTGACTTCGGAGCGTTCGTCGAGATATTCCCCGGAACCGACGGCTTGTTGCACATTAGCGAAGTCGCCGAGCACCGCATTGCCGACGTTCGCGACGAGCTGAACGAAGGCGATCAGGTCCTGGTAAAGGTTCTCGCCGTGGAAGGCAATCGCATCCGCCTTTCGCGTAAAGCTGTTCTCAAAGAGCAGCGCGCGAAGATGGGCGGCGGCGACGCTCCGCCTTCAGAAGGTGGAGTGGTCATCGAAGGGGGCGAAGGCGACTTCGACGACAACGGCGCTCCGGAAGGCGAGCCGAACTTTAATCGCGTGGAAGGTGCAGGCGCGGGTGCAGGCGGCGGCTCAGGACGGCCTCCCATGGGCGATCGCGGCGGACGCGGCGGCCCACGCCGTGGCGGACGCGGCGGTCCGGGTGGCGGTCGTGGCGGACGCGGTGGTGGACGCGATCGCGGTCCTCGCCGGTAACCATTCTTTGTAATAGCTGATTTTAGAAAGCCCTCTGAATTCAGAGGGCTTTCTTGCGCGCAGTCGTAGTAAAGTCCTCAGGTTCTATGTCGAATTCGCCTCACTCAGGTCGACCCATTCGCGTTCTGCACGTCATCGATACTCTCGGGCCGGGTGGCGCGGAGCATCAGCTAGTCACGCTGCTGCCTCATCTGCAGCGGCAGGGAATAGAGTGCGAAGTCGCCATCCTGCAGGGATCCTATGCGCTAGTTCCGATCGTCGAGCGGTACGGTATGCCCGTTTATAAGATGGATCACCGCGACGGCAGAAATTTCCTTTCTACCAGCTATCGGATCTCTGTCCTGCTGCGCGAGCGGGAGTACGACATTGTTCACGCCCACCTGTGGAACTCCACCATGGCTGTGGGATTCAGCAAACTGCGCTCCCGAAACCCGAAACGCTTTGTCACGTTTCACAACAGCGCTTACCAGCAGTTCCCGGCGAAGTCCCTCACTCGGCGCATGCGAAAGCTGTTTGACCGCTTGCTTTTGCGGTATTCCTTCGACCGGTGCATCGGAGTCACGCAATTCATTGCCAGTTCCAACCAGGAGTTGCTTGGTATTCCGAACGTGGAAACGATCTTCAACGGAGTCGAGCTGTCGAATCTTCCCGCTGCTACGGAACAAGAGAAACGGGCGACTCGCGAACAACTTGGCTGCGGCAGAGGCGATGCATTGATCGTCACTGCCGGCCGTTTGAACGAACAGAAGGGGCACACCGTTCTCATCGACGCGATTGCAAGCTTGCCCCAGCAAGGTGCACAGATAAAGACCGTCATCTTCGGGGAAGGCGCTCTGCGCGAAAAACTACAGAAGAAGATCTCCAGCTTGGGTCTGGAATCAAAGATCTCGATGCCCGGGTCCGTCGATCATGCCACTTTATTTCAAGCGATCGCAGCTGCGGACCTCTTTGTCTTTCCTTCCATTCACGAGCCGTTCGGGTTAGCTGCTGCAGAAGCAATGGCGCTCGGGACGCCCGTGATCGCGAGCGCAGTCGACGGACTGCCGGAATTCATCGAGGACGGGGTTTCCGGGAAATTGGTTCAAGCTGGCGATGCTCAGGAAGTGGCCAAGGTGATTGCTCAGTTGCTAGTAGATCCCTCATTACGTCAGCAGCTGGGGTCGGCAGGGCTGAAGCGCGTAAAGGAGTCGCTCGACATCGCGGTGCTTAGTGGAAAATTGGTCTCACTCTATCGCGCCGCATTGGGAATAGGAGTCTCAAGCGATGAATCCAACCCTAGTGTTCGCAGCTTAGGCTCAGGACAGGCGATGTAGTTCCTTGTTGTTTTCTCCGCGAAGCCCCTTACCCGCGTGTAGCCGCTATTCTCCTCGATAGCGAAGTAGCAGTACCGAAGCGGGTTGAGAATCGCTTCTACTCGCCCGGCGACATCGTCGTTCAGGATCTCGATCAAGAATACCGGCTGGCAATGGGAGAGTAGGTCGCCCATTCCGGCCAGCACCTCAGGCTCGTGTGTCTCGACGTCTATCTTTATGAGGTCTGGTCCGGGTGCGTCTTTGAAGAACGTGTCGAGCCGCGTAGTCTCGATCTCTACCTTTATTGTTTGGACATCAGCGCTGTTCAGGTTCTTGTTCACAGTGACTGAGTAGATGTGCTCCGAGGGCACGTCGAAGATCGTAGCTTTCCCATCCGCATCCGAGACCGCCTTTCGGACACACTGGATGGCGAGGCCATTCAGCCCGCAGTTCTTTGCCAGCTTCTCGAAAACCCTTTCTACCGGCTCAAAAGCGATCACTCGTGCTGATGGATTTTCCGTCTTGGCGAGGAGAGCATAGACGCCGGTATTCGCTCCGATGTCCACAATCGTCTTCGCCTGCCGGCATAGCTGCGACCAAACTGCGAGACTCGTGCGCTCCCACCCCTGCAAACCTTCCCAAAAAAGTTCGTTTTCGAGCTGGTAGCCGTAGTGGACCATCTTGAAGCTCTGCTTTTGCGATCCGACGGCGAAGGGTCCGTGAAAATGAAGGTGCTTATAGATGCTCTTCGGAGGGGTGCCAACCCGCCGGATCAAGACAAACAGCTCCCGCTTCAGGGGCAGGGCAGCGTAAATTCTCTTAGCGATTTTGTTGAGTCCCGCCATAGCCCTCTACCGCAACGGAGTTAATTCGTACGCCGCGAGCCCGGTCGGCGAGCTTATTCAGCCTCGCGCGGAGCGGCGCGGGTGCCAGGCTCAGGGCGATGCCTGCCAACAATCTTGGGTGGAACAGTTCTGTCACCTTCACCTGGATGGCGTGTCGAAAGCGTTCGCGTGCCCACGATGCGTCTTCATTTATGCGTATGGCTGTCCAGCCAACATCGCGGAGCTTGCTCGCTCGCACCGACTTTACTGCTGCGCGATCTGCGGCAGTGAGCGTCTCGCTCTGCAACAGCCTTTGCATGCACGTTTCGAATATCTCGGAATTCACTTTGATGGCTTTTCCCGCGTTTCCCATGTGATCGCGCGCCACCGACAGCGGTTCAGCTTCGAAATGGAACTTGTACCGGGTCGCGATGCGGAAAAAGATCGCTTCACCTTCCGCAAATATGTCTTCGTAGAAACGGCTCTGATCAAAACATTTCTTTCGCGTCATAGGCGCGATCATGTTCGGATGCCCGGCGTTCATCTGCCTGCACAGCCGTTGAAAGACCTCTCCGCTCGCCATGATCGAGCCGCCCGTCCACTGCTTGCCTGTCACGTCATTCTTTATCAGCGAAGGGCCGTAGACCACGCCGTAATCTGCCGGAAGTCCGTCGAAAATCTCCAGCTGCCGCTGCAGTTTGTGCGGCAAGTAGTAGTCGTCGGAATAAAGAAAGGAGATGGATTCTCCGCGCGCAGCATGGAGTGCCTGATTGAAGCGTTTTGAGATGGCCTGGTTGTCGTCGTAGAGCAGCAGCCGCACCCGTCCATCCGACGCATACGACTGCAGCACCTCGCGCGTTCGATCCGTGGAACCGTTATCCACCGCGATCAATTCAAAATCGCTGTAGGTCTGGTGCAGGACGCTTTCCACTGCCTCCGCCAGCCATTGCGACTGGTTGTAGCAGTTCAGGATCACGGACACGCGCGGCGTCTGGATAGGCATGATTACTTCGCAGCAGCAGCGCGGTAGCGGCGCAGGTCGTCAATCGTATCGACGCTGAACCAGCGAGTTGGGCGGACGGAAGAGACGAATAACTGCCGGCTAGTGATGAGTTGTGACCAGACTAGATTGAAGTCTCCATCGTTCGGCGCGAAGTGTTGCACTCGTCGAGGATTCAACACCTGTATTCCCGAGCAGTAAGTCGGCGCGGGCTTATGGCGATCTAATGCTGTGACGAGAGGACCATCATGAAAAATATAGTCGCCCTCCAGTCCGGCGATCGGATCTACTGCTACGACCATGCAAGCCGGGCTCCCCTGCTGCTCGTAATCCGCACCGAGAGAATCGAAATCAATCTCTGTGATGTTGTCGCAGGTAA
>JBJMGI010000120.1:0-22259 GCA_045807945.1 Terriglobales bacterium
ATCTGCACCATCTGGTGCAGCAAGGCGGCGGGAAACATATTGCCCGACGTCCCATATGCGGCGTATGTAGTGATCTTCGCCGCGCTCTTCACGGGCATGAACCTGCTCGGAGTGAAGACTAATGCTCGCGTGAACGCGGGTCTCGCAGCCGGCATGGGCGTTGTGATCATCATTGTCCTGGCGGCGGCGTTCAGCTTCATTTTGCATTCCGCCGATCACACCATGGCGGCGTTCACGCGTCCGTTTTACGATCCAACAACGTTCTCGCCTCCGGCGGTGCTTCATGGAACTTCGATCGCCGTACTGACTTACATCGGCTTCGACGGTATCTCCACTCTCTCCGAAGAGGCGGAGAATCCGCGAAGAAACATTCTTTACGCGACCGTGCTGGTGTGCCTGATAACCGGGATACTCGCCTCCATAGAGGTCTACGCTGCCCAAGTGGTTTGGCCTTCGCACGAATTTCCTGACATTGATACCGCTTACGTGCACGTCGCCGGACGCATCGGCGGCCTCTCTCTCTTTCACCTCGTGAATCTGACTCTGCTGGTTGCGAACATCGGCTCCGGCATGGGAGCGCAGCTCGCAGCCGCCCGCCTTCTCTACGGAATGGGCCGCGACAATGCAATTCCTAAATCGTTTTTTGGAGTCGTGGAAGGGAAGCACGGGATTCCACGAAACAACGTTCTGTTCGTTGGTGCGCTCGCTTTGGCAGGCGCCTTCGCCTTGAGCTACGAGCGTGGCGCTGAGCTGCTGAACTTCGGAGCCTTTATCGCATTCATGGGAGTGAACGCAGCTGCCTTCTTCCACTATTACTTGCGCGCCGAACACAAAAGGCTCAGGAACCTTTTTCCTCCCGTGCTCGGATTCTGTATCTGCCTGGTGATCTGGATGAATCTAAGCTGGCAGGCAAAGATCGCCGGAGCCATCTGGCTCTTCCTCGGCATCGTTTACGGCGCGTACAAGACGGGCGGCTTCCGCAAGGCGACCATCAGCTTCGATGTGCCGGAGTGATTAAGAACGTGAGCGACAAACTCGTTTTAGGAGTGGACATCGGAGGCACGAAGGTCGCGGCGGGGCTGGTGAACAGCGCCGGGAGGATCGTCGCCAAGACGCGCGTCCCGATGAACGCTGCCGGTACCGCCACCCAGGCGCTGGAATGCGTTCACCAGGCAATAGACAAAGCGCTCGCGCTCGCCCCCGCGAAAGAAAAAGTTTCCGCTATCGGTCTCTCGTCGCCCGGCCCGCTCGATCCTCACAGCGGCATCGTGCTGCACACCCCCAACCTACCGTGCTGGATAAATTTCGCGCTGCGTACGTTTGTGGAAGAGCGCTATAAGCTGCCTGTCCGTCTCGACAACGACGCGAACGCTGCCGGCCTCGCAGAAGCGATTTGGGGAGCAGGCGCCGGGCACAATTCTGTTTTCTACGTCACGGTGGGCACGGGTGTCGGTACGGCGATCATCTTGAATCGGCAAGTCCTCTACGGCCGTACGGGAACGGCCGCAGAGGGCGGGCACATGACGATTGACTTCCGTGCTCCCGTGCGTTGTGGATGCGGCAAGCGAGGGTGTCTGGAAAGTATGGCGTCGGGGCCTGCGATGGCGCTGCGCGGCCAAGCCGCAGTTACCAATGACGGCGCGAGCGGAGCAGCGCTGCTGGCACTGGCAGATGGGGAAATCTCTCAGATCACAGCCGAGTTCATCGTGAACGCCTCGCGTTCGGGTGATCCTCTCGCGCGAAAAGTCCTGCAGGAAACGGTGGACTTGCTCACGATCTGGCTGGGCAACGTCGTCGATCTGCTCGAGCCGGACGTGATCGTGATCGGAGGTGGGCTGGGCTCGCAGATCACTGATTGGTATGACGGTATCAGCGCCGCCCTTCCAAAGTGGAGCATCAACGCTCGCGCCAGCGAGATTCCTATGGTCCCAGCAAAGTATGGTGCAGATGCAGGCATCGCCGGCTCTGCGGCTTTGTGGCTGCGCGAGCAAGTGCATACAAAAGCGGCTGCGGAGCTCGATTGATGCCGGCTCCCAAGCATCACATGCTGCGCGAAATCTTCGAGCAGCCCGCTGCGGTGCAGAAGACGGCGGAAGCGGCACGCTCCGCTATCGCTAGCGAATCGTTTTACGGTGTTTCCTGGAAAGATGCCTGCCTCCGATCGCTGGAGCGGATCCTGATCGCCGCTTCCGGGACCAGCCGCCACGCCGGCATAGCGGGGAAGTTCATGATCGAGTCGCTCGCGGGCATTCCTGTCGAAGTGGATTACGCGAGCGAGTTCCAGTTGTCTCCGGCCGTGGTCTCGCCAAAGACACTCACAATCGTGATCACGCAATCCGGTGAGACTGCCGACACACTTGCCGCGCTGCGCAAAGCAAAGAAGTCAGGATCGAAGGTCGTCACGATCAGCAACGTCGCTGATTCCTCCATGATGAAGGAGGCGGATTTCCGCATACACACGAAAGCCGGACCGGAGCTGGCTGTGCCTTCAACCAAAGCTTTCACTGCTCAGCTTACCGCGCTCTTTTGCTTCGCCTTGTTCCTCGCTGAAGTCAGGAAGAGGGTCGCTAAAAGTTCAGCCTCCGCTTTCCGTTCAGAGCTCGATGCTTTGCCGGGAAAACTAGAAGCGGTGCTCGGACTCGACGCGAAATGTGAAGCGTTGGCGCAACGTTTTCGCGGCCGCAGCGGATTCATCTTCGCTGCTCGCGGCGTACACAATGCAGTCGCCATGGACGGAGCGCTTAAGCTGAAGGAAGTCTCCTACCTCCATTCGGAAGCCTTCCCATCCGGCGAAATCCTTCACGGACCGCTTGCCACTATCGACGAAGACATGACCGTGGTCGCGATAGCTACCGTTGATAGCGGCGATGGCGATTCAAAGGCGCGCTATGACAAGACGCTTGCTAACTTAAAAGAATTGAAAGGGCGCTCCGGAAAAATCGTCGCGCTCGCGTCAGAAGGGGATGCGCGAGTCACAAAGATCACCGACGAGGTCCTCTACATTCCCAAAGCTCCCGATCTTTTGCTGCCGATCCTTGAGATCGTCCCACTGCAGCTCTTCGCCTACCACATTGCTGTCCTACTGGGCCGCAACGTGGACAATCCCCGCAGCCTGGCCAAAGCCGTGGTCAACGACTGATATCCTCGCAGGATGCGCTACCGAAAGTTAGGAAAGACCGGATTCGAAGTCAGCGAGATTGGCTTCGGTGCCTGGGGCATCGGCAAGAGCGAGTGGGTCGGCGCCGACGACGCACAGTCGCTGCGAACTCTGCAGGCCGCTCGCGATGCCGGCCTCAATTTCTTCGACACCGCCCTCGCGTACGGTGAGGGGCACAGTGAATCTCTGCTCGCGCGTGCTTTCGGCAAGTCGAAAGACGTTGTCATCGCCAGCAAGGTCCCTCCGAAAAATATGGTTTGGCCGGCACAGGACGAAGCACCGCTTCGCGAAGTGTTTCCTTCTGCCTACGTTCTTAAATCGCTGGAAAAGAGTTTGAAGAACCTGCGGCGCGATACCGTGGACATTTATCAATTCCACGTTTGGAACGACCGCTGGGCGGAGCAGCCCGAATGGCAGGAGACAGTAAAGAAGATGCGCGATTCAGGGAAGGTGCGCGGCGTCGGGCTCTCTATTAACGACCATCAGCCCGGTAACAGCATCAAGGCACTCGCAACCGGACTGATCGACACCGTGCAGGTGATCTATAACATCTTCGATCAGACGCCCCAAGACGAGCTGTTTCCGTATTGCACCACGCACAGCATCGGCGTGATCGCGCGCGTGCCGTTCGACGAAGGAAGCCTAACCGGCAAGATCCGGCCGGAGACCGAATTTGCACGCGATGATTTCAGGAATCAATATTTCGGCGGCGATCGGAAAAAAGAAGTTTGGGATCACGTGCAGAAGATCGTGTCTGATACCGGAACAACGGTAGATCAACTGCCTGAACTCGCGTTGCGTTTTTGTTTGAGCCATCCCGCCGTGTCGAGCGTCATTCCGGGAATGCGGCGTCCGGAGCACGCCCAGGCCAATGCTGCCGTGTCGGACAAAGGGCCGCTTTCTTCGCAGCAGATCGAAACGCTAAAGGCGAGCCGCTGGGTTCGCAACTACTACGAGTAACAGAAAGGGACTCCTGCCGGAGTCCCTTTCGCTATTGAGGTTGTTATTACCGGCCGTATCCCTGTTGGTATCCGGAGATATAGGCCTGGCGATAGTCCTGTTTGTACTGAGTCTCGCCGCCGAGGCTCGAGTTGTAACCATCCGTCCCGTGCTGGTAATTGCTATCTTCCGTCGGACGGAAGCTATGCCCAGTCTGGCGATCTTTCAGTCCATCGTTGTAGCCGTCACGATACCCGATCTGCCCGGCTTGGTTGCGGTAACGTGAGTTGCCGTTCCCGTAGGCGCCGCCGTTGCGATAGCCACCGTTGTTGTAAGGGCGGTTGCCGTAAGCGCCGTTTCCGTACGTCCCATTATTGTAAGGACGATTGCGCCAGCGGTCGTTGTCGCCATCATGGTCGGGGTCGCGGCGATTCCGCCACTGCCCGTCGTTCCGAGCAGCATTGCGGTCTCGATCCCTATCCCGATCGCGGTCACCGCCGTTTTGCCAGTTCCCGTTGCGGTCGCGGTCATTGCGGACGCGATCTCTATCCCGATCACCGTCGCGGTCACGGTCTTTGCTTGTTACGCGATCGTGATCACGGTCTCGCCGGTCGCGGTCCTGGTCCTGCGCGGAAGCGATCAGGCTCGTGCCTCCGATTAGAAGCGTCATCATCATTGCCATACGTGCGAATTTCATTTGGGTCCCTCCTGATAAGCGCGAAGCTCATTCGCTCTTATCGGTACAAAGGGGTAAACCCTCACTCCGCGCCGTAGTTGGTTAACTTTTGTTACCAGCCGAGCCACGCGCCCAATTCACAGAAATCCGTACCTTAACAAGCCTTCACAGAGCGGCGGAGTGTAAAGTTTTGTGAAGAAGATTGTCTACATTTCTTATTCAGAGGGAATCCTGGGGAGCATCCATAATGGTTGAGCTATGAACCGGATTTTGATCGTAGACGATGACCGAGACTTCGTGGAGCTGGTGCGCGAGTACCTGCAACCCGAAGGCTTCTCTGTGGACGCAGCCTACGACTACGCCTCCGGATTGAAAGCGGCGGGAGCGGGGAATCACGAACTGCTCGTTTTAGACGTCATGCTGCCGGGCGGCTCCGGCTTTGACCTGCTGCGTAATCTGCGCAAGAGCTCTGCACTTCCTGTTCTGTTGCTAACGGGGCGCGGTGAAGCAGTCGACCGCATCGTTGGGCTCGAGATCGGCGCTGACGATTATCTCCCCAAGCCCTGTGACCCGCGTGAGCTGGTCGCCCGCATCCGCGCCATTCTGCGCCGCACTCAAGCTGCCGGGTCTCCGGGAAATGGAAATGGAGACTGGATACGCGTGGGCGCGGTGGCTCTCTCTCCTGGATTACGCAGCGTGAAGTGCGGCGACCGCGAACTCGATATCACCTCCATCGAATTCAACGTTTTGGAATACCTGATCAAGAACCGCGGGACTGTGGTCTCGCGCGAATCGCTGGCCGAGGCCGCTCTGGGAAGAAAGCTTGGACTTCTGGATCGCAGCATTGATGTTCACGTAAGCCGCTTGCGCCGCAAGCTCGCCGACTGCTTTGGCGACAACGAGGAGCTCATAAAAGCTGTTCGCGGCTCGGGTTACGTCTATGCCGCCATGCGGCCGGAAGAGGCGAAGAAGTCATGAACCGCCTCTTCTGGAAGATATTCCTTTCGTTCTGGATCACCGAAGCACTCGTGCTCACGATTGCTGTGACGCTCGCCAACATGGGCGTGTGGCGCGAGTCGCCGGATTCTTTGCAACAGGTGCAGGCCGCGATGCCAGCTGTCGCAAGCCGCGCAGTCCAGGCTTGGGAGCAGGGAGGCGCAGCGGCGCTCAAGCAGAGTCTTTCCGACGCTTCCGAAGACAGCAGCGCCCGATGGTGGCTGGTTGATGCGAATGGAAAAGAGCTTTCCGGAAATGTCGTGCCGTGGTGGGTGCCGCAGGTCGTGCAGAAAAATTCAGGCGCCACTCGACCCGACACTGCTGTCTATTCGACCTCAGGTACCCGAGGCAGCTACACACTAGTAGCCGAGCCTGGGCAGCCGCGTGTGCCCCACATTCCGTATCGCGCGATTGTCCGGCAATTACTGGCTGGCCTCCTAGTTTCAGGACTCACCTGCTTTTTGCTCGCACATTATCTAGTTCAGCCAATATTGCGATTGCGACGAGCGACACAGGCGGTCGCCGCGGGAGATCTCTCCGCGCGCGCGGGTGAAGCCGTGGGTGACCGCAAGGACGAGATCGGAGATCTGGTCCGCGACTTCGATCTAATGGCTGGGCGTATCGAGACGCTAGTGCAGTCGCAGAAGCAGTTGCTGCGCGACATCTCACACGATCTGCGCTCTCCTCTGCAGCGCTTGCGTATGGCAGTGGGACTGGCGCGGCGGGAAGCGACGGCCACCACGCAACTCGATCGCATTGAGCGCGAGGCCGTGCGCATCAACGAACTGGTCGAGCAGGTGCTGAAGCTAGCGCGGTTGGAGAATGCCGCGACCAAATTGCCGATGGCGAGCGTCTCGCTGCAAGCCATCGTGAATGACGTTGTTTCCGATGCGACTTATGAAGCCGAGCGGCTGGAGTGTACCGTCAAAGTGGAAGCGGGCGAGCCCGTGCAGGTCAATGGCAATCGCGAGTTGCTACACAGCGCTCTCGAGAATGTCGTCCGGAACGCCATTCATCATTCGCCGCCGCACACGCAAGTCAAAGTCCGCCTGGTCGGGAACAACGGCGTCGTAAGGGTGCGAGTAGAAGATCAAGGCCCAGGCGTTCCGGAAGCAGCACTGGCTCGCCTCTTCGAACCATTTTTTCGTGTGGATGAGTCCCGCGGCACTACCAACGGCTTCGGCCTCGGACTTGCGATCGCAGCGCGCGCCGTGGCCGTTCATGGCGGTTCTATCGTGGCGCACAATCTGCAGCCGCACGGGCTTCAAGTAGAGATCCAGTTGCCAACCGTCGTTGAGGGCGCGAGGTCTAACTGATGGAGATGAAAGAGAGTTGAACGAGTATGAGAGTGAAATGGATCAGCGCAGTCGGCATCCTGGCGTTCTTAGCGACGGGATGCTCGCGCACACCCGCCGCACAGCAGAAGAGCGGTCGCGGAGGGCAGGATCCATCGCAGCGCGCGATCCCGGTTGCCGCCGCGCCTGTTACTCCTAAAGATGTGCCGGTATTTCTCCGCGGATTGGGCAACGTTGCCGGCTCCAACACCGTGACCGTGAAGAGCCGGGTCGACGGGCAGCTCGTCGAGGTGAAATTCAAGGAGGGGCAGCAGGTTAAAAAAGGCGACCTGCTGGCCGTCATCGATCCTCGTCCGTACCAGGCCGCTCTCGACCAAACCAAAGCAACGCTTGCCAAAGATGAAGCAGCATTGGCGGATGCGAAAACCAATCTGGCACGTTACGCGGCGTTAGTGAAAGAACAAGTCATAGCCCAGCAGCAGTACGACACGCAAAAGTCGCAGGTGGGCCAGATCGAAGGCCAGATCGGCGCCGACAAAGCTCAGATCGAGAACGCGCAGCTACAACTTAGCTACACGCACATCACCGCGCCGATACCCGGAGTCGTAGGACTGCGCCTTGTTGACGTGGGAAATACGATCCATGCCTCGGATCCGAACGGGCTGGTGGTGATCACGCAGATCGAACCCGTCGCCGTCATCTTCACTTTGCCGGAAGATGCGCTCGCGGCGGTGATGCAGCGCATGAAGTCTGGGGAGCTTGATGCCGACGCTTACACCCGCGACGATCAGACAAAGATCGCAACAGGAAAACTGGTCACGGTGAATAACCAAATCGACCCCACAACCGGGACCGATAAATTTAAAGCGATCTTCGACAACAAAGATCACACCCTGTGGCCGAACCAGTTCGTCAACGTTCGTCTGCTACTCCAGACGAAGAAAGATGCACTCACGATTCCTGTTGCGGCGATCCAGCGCGGTGCGCAGGGAAGTTTTGTTTACGTGGTGAAGTCTGATGGCACGGTGGAGTCCCGTCAGGTCCAGACCAGCACAACCGAAGGTGGCATCGCGACGGTTGATAAAGGTCTTTCGTCCGGCGAAATGGTGGTTACCGACGGCCAAGACAAGTTGCAGCCCGGTAGCAAAGTCGCGGTGCAAGGGGGACAAACTGGGTCGCGCCGGCAGGCTGCCAACGGGCAGGGAAGCTCGGGCGGAGATCAACAGTGAATCCGTCTCGCATATTCATCGAGCGACCGGTTGCCACATCCTTATTAATGGTTGGCGTCTTGCTGGTCGGAATTCTGGCCTATCGTCAGCTTCCTGTTTCCGCATTGCCGCAGGTCGATTACCCAATCATCCAGATCACTACCTTTTATCCGGGAGCTAGCCCGGATGTGATGGCGTCGTCTGTCACGACTCCTCTGGAGCGCCAGTTTGGACAGTTACCCGGATTGAACCAGATGACCTCCACCAGCTCGTTCGGGAGCTCGATCGTCGTTCTGCAATTCAATCTGAACGAAGACATCGATGTCGCCGAGCAGGAAGTTCAGGCGGCGATCAATGCCTCCGGCACCTACCTGCCGCGCGATTTACCAAACCCACCGATCTACAGCAAAACGAATCCCGCGGAGGCCCCGGTACTCACGCTCGCGCTCAGCTCGAACGTGATCCCGCTATCGAAAGTGGAAGACCTCGCGGACACGGTGCTCGCGCAAAAAATCTCGCAGATGCCCGGGGTGGGACTCGTCACCATCAGTGGCGGGCAAAAACCAGCCGTCCGGGTACAGGCAAACCCGACCGCGCTCGCTTCCTACAATCTCGGCCTCGAAGATGTGCGCAATGCGCTGGCGCAGGCGAACGTTGACCAGGCGAAAGGAAATATCGAAGGGCCTCGCCAGGCATACACAATCGGCGCGAACGATCAGTTGATGGATTCTGCGTCGTACAAGCCGGTCATCATCGCCTATCGCAACGGTTCGCCGGTGCGCCTGGGCGATGTAGCCAACGTGGTCGACAGCGCTGAGAACTTGAAGCAGGCCGCGTGGGAGAACACCACGCCGGCCGTGATCATGAACGTGCAGCGCCAGCCCGGCGCGAACACCATTAAGGTCGTGGACGGCATCCGCAAAGTGCTGCCGCAGCTGCAGACCTCGATGCCGAACTCGGTGAAAGTGGACGTCGTTGCCGATCGTACCGAGACTATTCGTGCATCCGTTACGGACGTGAAGTTCGAGCTGATGCTCACCATCGCGCTTGTGATCATGGTGATCTTCCTTTTCCTGCGAACATTCTCTGCAACCGTGATCCCCAGCATCGCTGTACCGCTCTCTCTGGTCGGAACCTTTGGAGTGATGTACCTGGTAGGCTACAGCCTCGACAATCTTTCACTGATGGCGCTTACTATTTCGACCGGCTTTGTAGTAGACGACGCCATCGTGATGATCGAGAACATCTCGCGCTACATCGAGGAGGGAGAGCCGCCGCTGCAAGCGGCGCTAAAAGGCTCGCAACAGATCGGCTTCACCATCGTGTCATTAACGGTCTCGCTGATCGCGGTACTTATCCCGCTGCTCTTCATGGGAGACGTGGTCGGACGGCTCTTCCGCGAGTTCGCGATCACACTCGCCGTCACCATCCTCGTCTCCGCATTCGTTTCGCTCACCTTGACGCCGATGATGTGCGCGAAGCTTCTGAAGCATAAGCCTGACCATCAGCAAGGTCGGTTCTATCGGGTTTCGGAACGTTTTTTTGAACGTGTGATCGAGCGTTATGGCACCACGCTTCGCTGGGTCTTGAATCACCAGCGTGCGACGTTGCTGGTTACCGTGAGCACGTTAGTGCTGACTATCCTTTTATACTTCGTGATCCCGAAAGGCTTCTTCCCGGTGCAGGACACCGGGCAGATCCTCGGCATCAGCCAAGCGCCCGAATCCGTATCGTTCTCCTCCATGGCGACGCGTCAAGAAGGGCTAGCGAAGGTGATTTTGCAGGATCCGGACGTGCTGAGCATCGCGTCGTTCATCGGCGTGGACGGCATCAACACCACCGCGAACAGCGGACGCATGCAGATCAACCTGAAGCCGCGCGATCAGCGCAGTGCGTCAGCCTCCGAGATCATTCAGCGGCTCGAGCCCAATCTGGAGAAGGTTGAAGGCATCACGCTCTACATGCAGCCGGTTCAGGACCTGACGGTTGAGAACCGCGTCAGCCGCACGCAATACCAATACACGCTGGAAGACGCGGACTTGAACGAGTTGAACTCGTTCACCCCGAAGCTGGTGGACAAGCTCCGGCAGATCTCGCAACTCCGCGACGTTGCTAGTGACCAACAGAGCGGCGGTCTGCAGGCTACTCTCAACATCGACCGTGACACCGCCGCGCGCTTGGGCGTACAGCCGCAGGCGATCGACGACACCCTCTACGACGCCTTCGGCCAGCGACAAGTCTCCACCATGTTCACGCAACTGAACCAGTATCACGTTGTGCTTGAGGTCGGGCCGAACTTTCAGCGTGGACCAGATTCGCTCAAAGACATCTATGTGCATTCGTCTAACGGAACCGATGTTCCGCTGAGCGCCTTTACTACGCTCACTCGCACGAGCACGCCTCTTGCCGTCAACCATCAGGGGCAATTCCCGGCAGCGACTATCTCGTTCAATCTGGCGCCCGGCGAATCTTTGGGAAAAGCAGTGCAGGCGATCCAACAAGCTGAGCAGGAGATCGGAATGCCGACGAGCATACATTCCAGCTTCCAGGGAACGGCCGCGGCTTTCCAATCGTCATTGTCGAATGAAGTGTGGTTGATCCTCGCCGCCCTGGTCACCGTTTACATCGTGCTCGGTGTTTTGTACGAGAGCTATATCCACCCGGTGACGATTCTCTCCACTTTGCCTTCGGCCGGTGTGGGCGCGTTGCTCGCGCTCATCATCTTCCGAATGGACCTCGGTGTCGTGGGACTGATAGGCATTGTGTTGCTGATCGGCATCGTGAAAAAGAACGCCATCATGATGATCGATTTTGCGCTCGACGCAGAGCGTAACCAAGGCAAGAGCCCGGAAGAGTCGATCTATCAAGCCTGCTTGCTGCGCTTCCGCCCGATCATGATGACAACCATGGCGGCACTCTTTGCCGGCATCCCGCTGGCGCTTGGACGCGGAACAGGATCGGAGCTGCGCCATCCGCTCGGAATCACAATCATCGGTGGTCTGCTCGTCAGCCAGGTGCTCACGCTCTATACGACTCCCGTTGTCTATCTCTTCTTTGACCGGCTCGCGCAAAGGTTTTCTCATCTGCGGGTCGGCAACCCGATCCCGAGAGAAGTCAGTCTGGCGAAATGAGCATATCTGCCCCATTTATTCGCAGACCGGTGGCGACATCGCTCCTCTCCGTCGCCATCCTGCTCGCGGGCGGCATCGCATTCCTGTTTCTCCCTGTGGCGCCATTGCCGGAAGTCGAGTTCCCGACGATCTCGGTCAACGCGGGGCTCCCAGGAGCGAGTCCCGAGACAATGGCGTCTGCAGTAGCAACGCCTCTTGAGCGCCAGTTCGGCCGCATCGCAGGCGTTACCGAAATGACGTCGTCGAGTGGAACAGGCTCGACGAACGTCGTCTTGCAATTCGACCTGAGCCGCAACATAGATTCGGCGGCGCGCGACGTGCAGGCGGCGATCAATGCCGCGCGCGGGCAGTTGCCCACGATGCCGAATAATCCGAGCTATCGCAAGACCAATCCTGCGGACGCGCCCATCATGATCCTGGCGGTCACGTCAGACACGCTGCCCGTCGGCTCAATGTATGACGCAGCGGATTCGATCCTCGCGCAAAAGATTTCCCAGGTCGAAGGCGTCGGTCAAGTCACAGTCGGCGGCGGCGCGAAGCCAGCGGTCAGAGTGCAGGCGAACCCCGTTCAACTTTCCAATTACGGCTTAAGCCTCGAAGACGTTCGCACGGCACTCGCTGCGGCCAACGCAAACACGCCGAAAGGTGAGCTGAGTGGTGACGGGGAGGTATTCACCGTTGCTGCGGACGATCAGCTGCTCGACCCGGAGCGTTACAAACCGCTGATCGTCGCCTATCGCAATGGCGCGCCGGTGCGGCTGAGCGATGTGGCAAACGTTTTCCAGTCGCAGGAAGACATCCGCAACGCCGGACTGGCGAACGGCAAACCGGCGGTCGCGATCATCATCTTCCGGCAGCCCGGGGCGAACATCATCGGCGTGGTCGACCGCGTGAAGGCGATGCTGCCGATGTTCCAGGCCTCCATTCCACCTTCGATGAAGCTGAGCGTGGCTATGGACCGCACCACCACCATTCGCGCGTCGGTGCACGATGTTGAGCGCACGCTGATCATCGCCGTTGGCCTGGTGATCCTCGTCATCTTCATCTTCCTCCGGAATTTCCACGCGACGATGATCCCAAGCGTCGCGGTGCCTTTGTCGCTGGTGGGGACGTTGGCAGTGATGTATCTGCTGCACTACACCGTCGACAACCTTTCACTGATGGCCTTGACCATCGCTACGGGTTTCGTCGTGGACGATGCCATTGTTGTCATCGAGAACATCGCGCGCTACGTGGAAGAAGGTGAGAGCCCGTACGAAGCCGCGCTGAAAGGCTCCCGTGAGATCGGCTTTACCGTGCTCTCGATGAGCCTCTCCCTGATCGCGGTGTTCATTCCCATCTTGCTTATGGGCGGGATCATCGGCCGGCTCTTCCGCGAGCTCGCGGTGGTCTTGAGTGTTGCCATCGCGGTATCCCTCCTCGTTTCGCTCACGACCACCCCCATGCTTTCCGCGAAATTCTTGCAGTCGTCCAAAGGGCGGAAACACGGGCGACTGTACAACATCAGCGAGAAGATGTTCGACCGTGCTCTCGCGTGGTACGGCTCGGCCCTGAAGCGGGTCTTGCGTTACTCGGCTATAGCGCTCGCCGTGTTGCTCGCGACTGTCGGTTTGGCCGTCTATCTTTATATAGTGACGCCGAAGGGCTTCTTCCCGCAGCAGGACACGGGCCGCCTGACCGGCTCTATCCAAGCCGCGCAAGATGTTTCTTTTCAGGACATGCGGCAGAAGCAACAACAGTTCACGCAAATCGTCATGGCTGATCCTGCCGTCGATACAGTAGTCGCATTTACCGGTGGCGGCTCCAGCAACACTGGGCGCGCATTTATTCAGCTGAAGCCGCTCGAGGAGCGCAAAGACACTGCCGATCAGGTGATAGCCAGACTTCGTCCCAAGCTTTCGCACATTGCAGGTGCGACTTTATTCTTACAGGCCGTCCAAGATGTGCGCGTCGGCGGACGCTCCAGCAACGCCCAGTATCAGTACACGTTGCAGGGCTCCACTATCCAGGAGCTGAACCAGTGGATACCTAAGCTTGTTGATCGTCTTAAACAAGTCCCGGCATTGAAAGATGTCTCCAGCGATCAGCAAAACCGCGGGCTCCAACTAAACCTGGTGATCGATCGTGACACTGCCTCGCGATTGGGAATCACTCCGTCGATGATCGATGCGACGCTGTACGACGCCTTCGGTCAGCGCCAGGTCTCGACCATGTACCGGCAGATAAATCAGTACCACGTCGTCTTGGAGGTTGCGCCTGAGTTCAAAGACGATCCTGACGCGCTCAAGAATATCTATGTGCGCTCATCCAATGGCGCTCAGGTACCGCTGAGCTCGTTCGCGCATTACGAGACTACCAATACGCCGCTCGCGGTGAACCATCAGGGACAATTCCCCGCGATGACAGTTTCCTTCAACCTTGCGCCGGGGATCGCACTCGGACAAGCCGTGCAGCAGATCCAGCAGGCTGAGGCAGATATCCTCTTTCCCGCTGACATCCACGCCAGCTTTCAGGGCACCGCGGCCGCCTTCCAGCAGTCGCTCGCTAATCAGCCGCTGCTCATAGCAGCCGCGCTATTCGCCGTCTACATCGTTTTGGGAATGCTCTACGAGAGCTACATCCATCCGATAACGATCCTCTCAACCCTGCCTTCCGCTGGCGTAGGCGCACTGCTCGCATTGCTGCTGACCGGGACAGATCTCAGCGTGATTGCGTTGATCGGCATAATCCTGCTGATCGGGATCGTAAAGAAGAATGCCATCATGATGATCGACTTCGCGCTCGACGCCGAGCGTCGCCAGGGCCTCAGCTCGAAAGAGGCGATTTACCAGGCCTGTATGCTGCGCTTTCGCCCAATCATGATGACGACCATGGCCGCGCTCTTCGGCGCGCTGCCGTTGGCATTCGGCACCGGTACCGGCTCGGAACTCCGCCGACCCCTGGGCCTCACCATCGCCGGCGGATTGATCGTCAGTCAGCTGCAGACACTGTTCACGACGCCGGTCGTGTACCTCTATATGGACCGCATGCGGCTTGCGCTCGATCGCGTGTGGTCACGGAAGACCGGCGGCGCGCATCCTGAGCTGGTACGAGAGTAAACGTTCAGCTGTCTACGTCGCCTCCGATTTGACCGCATAGGAAGCGGTTGTTAGTATCGAAGAGCGGGGTGGAGCAGTCTGGTAGCTCGTTGGGCTCATAACCCAAAGGTCGCTGGTTCAAATCCAGCCCCCGCAACCAAAGACCTTATAAACTTACGAGCAATACTTAAAGGAGCTCGCGCTCCCGTTTGACTCCCAATTATTCAGAGCCGCCGAGGGCGGCTTTTTTAATTGGTATTTGGGCGGTGTCCCTAATGACCATCTCCACCACTTTGCTGTTGGCAGCCCTCTTCGCATCGGAAACCGCCTGGGTGTAGATGTTCATCGTAGTCTGAATATCTGCGTGACGAAGCAGTTCCTGTTGCACCTTCACATCTGCCCCGTTAGCACGCAGCATAGTCGAATAAGTATGGCGAAACGTATGCCACCCGATCCGTCCGATGCCAGCTTTTACTGCCGCAGGTTGGATGTGATTTCGCAAAAGCACTTCCTGCCACCGTGGGCGGCCACTGTCTCCTGCAAACACCCAGTCGGAAGCTTCTTTGTAAAAACTCCGGTTTCGGTGTTGCACGAGCAATGCTGCCAAGTGATCGTCCAGGGGAAGCGGCCGACGTGAGTACTCGGTTTTAGTCTCGCCCACCCGCCCCTGCACGACTCCGCGTTGTACCAGGACGGTTGAATTGGACCAGTCGAAATCTCCCCACTGTAAGCCCATGATCTCGCTCACCCGTAATCCAAGACATACCGCCACCATCACCATGGTGCGGTAAGGCTCGGTCAGCCGGACTAGCAATTTCTGCACCTCCTCTATCACCAACACGCGAGGAATGCTCAAGCGCCGGCTACCTTGGCGCACAAACTCAATGGGGTTCCTGTCTGTCAGCTCCCATCGCCTCGCATTTTGATAAAGAAGGTGCATCAGGCTTCTTATGTGGGTCTTAGACTTCGGTGCAAGTGAAAGTGAGCGCAGCCAATGTTCGGGAAGGTCAGTGAACACATCTTTGGGCTACCGACCCAACGACTGCTGCGCCATAACGAGGCAGTTCCGACTCACTGATACCGGTCAAGTACGTGCAACAGAACGGTCCATAGCCTTCATTCAGCTCAGTGCGACTGACCCAGCCGCCATTCTGTGACATGTAAAAGTTGTCGCCAGGTTTGACAGCGGATCGCGATCAGTGAGATCGATGCCCACTCCCATGAGAATGAAGTGTAAATCTCCTCCGGGGCTCGCGGTTCCTGTGGTTTGCGTGAAAGCTGATGCAGCAAAAAGCACCGCGAGCGACGCTAAGAAAAACGTCTTCATGTCCGTTGAACCTCGATTGCTTCTGTTGTGCTTGCTCAACCACCATCTGTTAACCGGAGGGTTGTAGGTTCGACTCCTACCTGAGGAGCCATTTCTTTGCCGCTCTTACCCCCACGGTTGATCATTGCGCTTCTTAGCGGCGGGGACTTCTTGTAATACAGCGCCCCGAACGCGCCCGACTCGCTCGCTCGAATACGCACGTCAGCGTGTCTATGACTCTTTTCACGTATTTCAGCCTGTGACAACTGCTAGTTCACTGTTTAACAGCCGGCAAAGAATATTGAACAGCTACGTACGGAGGAGAAACATGAGACCGAATGTTCGAGCCCTAGGATCATTGATGCTGTTGCTGCTGGCCGTTGTAAGCAGTTGCCCGGCGCAAACTGCTTCGGACGAGGAAACTACCTTTTTTGACAAATGGATAAAGCTAAGGGCCACCGACTTCATCGTCAGCGCGATGGCGGGTGTAGATTCCGAGATCGAAAGCCTTCGCGCCGGTATACGAGCTGACAAGCCGCACCTTTTGGCAGAAGCGATGAACTTCACGGAGAGCGAGTCAAAGATCTTCTGGCCGGTGTACCGCAAGTACGAAGGCGATCTCACTTCAATCAATTATCAGCGAGTCGCACTCAACAGGGAATATGCATTGAAAAACAACAGTCTGACGGACCGCGAGGCGAAATCGATGCTCGACAAAGCGCTCAGTCTGGAATCCGGCCGCGTGCAACTCAAGAAAGATTATGCGCAGGAGTTTCAAAGAAAAGGACTGTCCGCGACGAGCACGGCAAGGTTCTTCCAACTCGAAGACCGGCTCGATGCAATGCTGGATCTGAAGCTTGTTGCGGAGCTTCCCTCGTCACTAGCAAGAAAGGATCTAAAAGCGGAGTCGAAATGATGTTTGCGCTGACCCGACCGATGAGCAGGCCAACGGACTCATCCAACGCAAGCTGACAGAATTGCCAGTATTCGAAATCGCAGAGCCCAACCTAATATCGTTAGCCAACTGAGATCGCCGTGAAAACCTTCATAGCGGCAGCGCTATTTGCACTCAGCACATTCGCCGCTAACTCGACAAAGACTCCAACCATAGCGCCCGTACTGTTACGGAACGCCCGCATGGAATATCCGGCCAACTATAACGTCAGGGTCCAGTACGGCAATGGGATCGTCTCGAAATGGACACCCTCTCGCTCTGTAGTCATTACTCGCGTCCAGGTATCGGCGAAGACTGTCTTCTTAAACTATGACAGCGTCACCGGGACATACTCACCTTGTAGTTCGCCAACTCCACAATTGCTACTGAGCAACGGCACCGTCAGCTTCGCTTACAACTTGCCTAACCTCACGTCAACGACTACAAGTCCTACCGCAAACGAGCTCACGGGATCCAGCGATTCAGGTGTCGTGCGTATTCCTTTTCCGCCAGGCAGACCAATCAGTCTGAAGTTTAGCTATGACGGTTTGACGTGCAGCAGTCCTGGCTCTGAACTCAACATTAATGTGCAGTACACAGCGGTCATGCAGCAGGAGGAGCAGAATCCATGAGAACTCGAAGAGATCTAGTCTGCATTTCGATCTTAGCGGTATTGATCCTGGGGGGATGCGCAAAGAAGTCGGCGACATCGGAAAATAGCACCCCGGAAACTCAATCGGCGAACACAACTCAGCCGGTTGCTAGTACCAACCCTGAGCCGCCTGCTGCGGCGAGCCCAGCTCCTGAAACAACAGCCCCGCCGGCCATGGTGCCAGAGCCCGAGACGGCCTCAGCATCACCGAGGGCAACGGAAGGGGCTGCGCCAAAGCCGACGGAAAGAGCAGCAACCGCGGTGCCGAATTCGGATGCTGCCGTGGAAAAAACTCAACCACCGCCACCGCCGATCGTGATTCCAGCGGGTACCCCGATCGTCGTGCGATTAGACAAGACTATAAGCACCAAAACGGCTACACCAGGATCCTCCTTCACTGCAACTGTGACGAAGCCCCTCGTGACCCGGCGAGGGACAATAGTACCCAAGAGCTCGCGTGCGGAGGGCGTCGTGGTGACATCCAAGAGTCCCGGGAAGTTCAAAGGTGAAGGTGCACTCACAGTGAAGATGACGAAGCTAACCGTCCAAGAAATCACCTATCCTGTGGTTGCGAAGCCCTTCACGGTCGCTCTCGCAGGCAAGGGGAAGCGCAGCGGTTTGCTCATCGGCGGCGGCGCTGCCGCTGGAGCTTTGATCGGTGGCCTTGCTGGGGGAGCCAAGGGAGCGGCAATCGGTGCCCTTTCGGGTGGAGGAGCCGGAACTGCTGGAGCCGCATTGACGGGGAACAGCGAATTGGACCTGCCTGTGGAAACGGCTGTCGTTTTCGAGTTAGTAGAACCGATCACGTTGCAATCGCAACCTCTCAGCGGTACTGCGAACAAGAGCGCGGAACCCGCAACTCCGGAGCAGCAATCAAATGCGCCGGTGCCATCGACAAAATGAACTTGTGCTGATGGAGGCTCCCAACTTCTCGCCAGAAAGTGGCGGGGATTTGGAAAGTAACGGTTGAACCCGATTGTCACAAACACGTGTCCTCCAGGTGTGCCCTCATGCCACTTTTAGAGCTCATGCTCCGACTTACATTGGATCCACGTACCCACTCCCACAGTTCACGAAACGCACGGGTCTCTCCCGACCCGACTGGCAACGTTGACAGTAGTTTGCACTTCCATCCTTTTCCATACTACGCACGCCAAGAGAATCGAAGCAACAACGCAGCCGTGCCAACAAGGCAAAGATGGGAGCTCTTGCTGCACGGCTGAGTGGTGAATCGAAATGAATGAGATGCTTCAGCGCGTATGGGACAACCTCATCGGCCGGACTTCCGGGCCAATGAATTTCCGGCTGATCATTCAGCCGGCAGTCGCAATCTTCATCGCGATCCGCGCAGGACTCAATGACGCGCGGGAAGGCCGACCGGCTTTCTTTTGGGCAGCTCTATCGAATCGTGCTTATCGGCCCGAGTTGTTGCGACAAGGTTGGAAAGACGTCGGGAAGGTGTTCATCCTGGCCATAGTTCTGGACTCGATCTATCAGCTCATTGTTCATGGTGGAGTTTACGTCCTGGAACTGCTCATCACCGCAGTCGTATTGGCAATTGTTCCCTATGTTCTTGTTCGCGGCCCTGTCAATCGCATCGCGCGAACGAAACAAAGCGGGGAGCGAGTTACCCAAAAAATGAAGGCGTCCTAACACTTTTAATAACCATCCCTGAGGAGAACAAACATGGCGACGCACGCAATCCCCAAAGCCGCTCCACCAAAGCCGCAGCTCGTACCAAAGCAAGACAACGACTGGAGCAAGCCGGCCGCAGTGGCCCTCCCGAAAGAAGGGTATTTCGGGCTCGAACAGGGGACTTATGGTCCTCTCTTTCCTCGCACGCCCGCGTGTTATGGATTCACGATCATCGCGAAGGTCAAGCCTGGAAGAGAGGCAGCAATGCTGTCGTACGCGAACACGGTTGAGACGGCGTTGAAGGGCGATCCGGACTTCCTGGCCCCATTGAAGCTGCACTACCTCAAGTGGGTCCTTTTCGACATCGGCAACGACAAATATTTCATGTACCAGGGAATCTTCGATACCGACTTCGACAAGTACACCGATGACGCGGTAGCCCTATTCACCAAGTCAGGCGTGTCCACCGCTTTCGAGAACCTCGAGGGATTTCCCGAAGATTGGAGAACGAACATTCCGGCCTTCAGCAAATTCGTTCGCGAACATCACCGCCCGAGTTTCATGGAATATGGCGAATACCCGTATGTAAGTGCTGATGAGATCAAGAAGGCGCTCAAGCTGAAGAAGGCCTTTTCAGAGGTGCTGGACCAAATGCAGTGAATATCAGCAACGGGATCTTGCAATGACCGATTCCTATGATCTTGTCGTGATCGGAGCAGGGCCGGCAGGAGAGAGTGCGGCCGAGTTGGCCACGTTCTTTGGCCACCGCTCGGCCGTGATCGAGAAGGCCCGGCCAGGTGGAACTGTGACGACGACCGGCGGAGCGCCGACCAAAACACTTCGCGAAGCGGCCCTCTATTTTTCTGGCTTATCACATGGCGACGTTTATGGCGTGCGGATGTCAGCGCCCCCGGAGGTCGCCCTCGAGATCATCCGCAAACGCACATGGGCAGTCTGCGAGCTGCTGCAAAAGTTGACAGCGGAAAACATTGCAAAGAACAACGTGGACTATTTCCAGGGAACAGCGCGGCTCGATCAAAGCGGCAGCGTGACAATCACCGGGGCTGATGGGCAGAAGCGAAACTTACGCGCGAAAACGACCCTGATCGCGACCGGCTCCCGACCTTTTCATCCGACAAATATTTCCTTCGACATTCCGGGAGTGTGCGACACCGACACCATCCTTTTTCGCGGTCGGGTGCCGAAAGACATACTCATCGTTGGCGGTGGTCCGGTGGGCGTGGAGTTTGCCACGATATGCCATGCCTTAGGGGCAAAGGTCACGGTCCTAGATCGCGCGACACGCTTGATGAGCATGATGGATGGCGAAGTCTCGGGATATATGGAAAGGCTCTTTAAAAAATGGGGCATCTCAGTCCTGTTCGGTGCGATGGCAGAAAACATTGCCGCAAAGGGTGACGGCTTAGAAGTAAAACTCTCGACGGGGATGCAGCTTTTTGCGGACACTGTCCTCTTCGCTGCCGGCCGCGTTGCCAACACAGAAGGCCTGGGACTCGAGAGCGCTGGCGTTGCGCTGGATTCTCGCGGCCGAATCGTCGTGGACGAGAACTTTCGCAGTTCTGTGGAAAGCATTTACGCCGCGGGCGATGTCCTAGGACCCACTCTTGCATCGATCGCGATGGAGCAGGGGCGAGTCGCTATCTGTCACGCATTTGGGATCCCGTTCGAGGGAACCGTTGATCCAAGTCCGGTCTCTGCGGTTTATGGCGTGCCGGAGGTCTCGGGAGCAGGGCTCACTGAGGAGCAGTGCCGTGACAAAGGACTGGATTATGAGGTTGGGCGTGCTGACCTCAGTCACACTCCACGGGGAGCCATCGCAGGTCGCGGCGGGCTCCTGAAACTGATTTTTCTTCGGGCCGACCGCAAATTGATTGGCGTTCACTGCATCGGTGATATTGCCTCGGAGGTTGTGGGCATCGGCCAGATGCTCATTCGTTGCGGTGGAACGATGAACACCGTGGCGAACATGTCAATGAACACGCCGACCTACAGCTACGCATATAAGTACGCCGCGTTCGATGGTCTTCGAAAATGTGCGGGTTCCGCGAGGCAAGAACAGGTGGTTCAAACAGTGGCGGGGAACTGATTTTGAGCGATCCGCCTCCGCTGGTTGTGCCAGTCGTTAACCGATCGATCTGAACGTCAAAGGAGATCTACATATGCCAACGCTTCAGGAAGTTGTACCCGCCACGGTGCCACCCGATACGCCGACAGCCGGGCTCGCGGGTCGCGCCACAAGAACCGCACGGACTTATAACCAACTCCATGCGCCACGAAAATATGAGGCCAGAAAGCGTCGGTTCAGCGTGTACTGGACCTGGAGTTACCCGTGGGAGGCGAATCGCGACGCGAGCGAATTAGATAACCGCTTCTCGACCATGACCGAGGTCAGGCGTGTAGGGTGGCCCAATTACGAGTCAGTCGAGTACTCAGAGGAAATGTTTCTCCAAGGGATTGCCGGCACGCTCGAGTTGTTTCACTTGTCGCTAGTGGACTTCCAGAACCTGATCGGTGAGGTCACGGGACAACCCGTGGCTGTTTATCAGCGTATCGACCAGGCGGGACGGCGCTTGCCGATCGACGAACGCATCCTCGCGGACACGGACACGCTCATGGTATTCGGCCTGGACCACATGATTACGGAACAGGAAGCATCTCCGGACGAGATAGAAGCCCTGCAGAACTTCCTCAGGCGCGACGGCACTTGCCTGATCCTCGGTCCTCATCATGACGTCGGCGTCTCAGAAGACCAGAAACAGCGCAACATGGAATACGCCCACCACGGGGACCCATTGGTGCCGCGACAGCAGCGGTTTGGGAAATACACACGCTCCGTAATGAAGGGGCTGGGCGTGCCGGTTGAAAACCGATACGGTCTGCGCCCTGCCACTGTCGAGGGGACAACGCGAACGGTTCCGCTTTCAGTCGCGAAGGACTTAGATACGCGGGGCTGGATGACCGACGTCGCCACGTTCGTGTTTCACATGCACCTGCCGCAATATGCGGTCACTACGGATGATCCAAAAGCCATCCATGTACTGGCTCGACAACCGATCGATATGTCAAAGCCGCATCCGTTCGCCGAAGCGGGAAACCGTGAATTCAACATGTTCCTCTGGATGCCGCCAAACGGCGAGCGGGCCGGAGACATTTTGCTCGCAGACTCCACGATCTTCACGACATTGTTCGGCGGCGATGCGAGCCTGCATCATTTCTGGAAGAATCTCGCGAC
>JBJMGI010000121.1:0-22812 GCA_045807945.1 Terriglobales bacterium
CTGGGGTTCCGCCGAGGAACCCGCCTACAGCGTCGTTGCTGAGGTGCAGGTAGTAGGCTCGACGAAGATTGGAAACGGGGGCGAGGGCAACCACACCTCGAAGGTTTTTGCCGCGTGACGCCAGTGCAAGCGCCAGTTGTCCGCCGGCGGAGTGGCCCATCACTGCGACTCGGTTGAGATTGAAGTGGTGATTGTTGGCAGCGGTGGAGATCGACTGCAGCGCTGCTTCAATGTCTTCCAAGGAGCCAGGCCACCCTCCGCCAGGGTTTCCGACGCGGCGGTACTCGATGTTGGCAGTGGCAATCCCGGCGTTAGCGAGCGCGGCGCAGAGATGGCCGGCGTGGGTAAGGTCGTACTTTGCCCGCCAGAAGCCTCCGTGAATGAAAAGCACCAAAGGATAGGGGGTATTTCCTTTTGGAAAATAGAAGTCTATGAACTGTAGAGGATCGCTACCGTACGAAATGCGCGTATCGGCAGGCGGCGGAGCTTGCGACAGGATGCCTTCGCTGGACATCAGTATCCGCGCCGCGTGTCTACCAGCCCGCGCAGCGACTTCCCCATCATGAAGCGAAGCAGATTATCGGAGAAGAGGGCATAGTGCCGCTCCCAAAGTTTTTCAGTGAGGGCGGCCATATGAGGCGTAACCAGGCAGTTGTCGAGATCCCAATAAGGTGAGCTGGCCGGCAGCGGCTCTTCCTCGAACACGTCGAGAGCGGCACCGCCAATCTTCTTTGCGCGGAGCGCTGCGACGAGAGCTTTGTCATCGATCAATGGACCGCGGCCGACGTTAATGAGGTACGCAGTCGCCTTCATGCGGGCAAGTCGCGCGGAGTTAATGAATCCTTTGGTAGCCTCCGTCAATGGCGCGGCGAGAACAACAAAATCCATGTCGCCGATAATGGTGTCGACGTGAGTAGGAGCGAATACGGCCTCGCACCCCTCGTTTCCCTTCTCTGGGTGCTCGCGGATGCCGACCACCTGCATGCCCATCGCCTTGGCACGTTGCACGACTTCCCGCCCAATGTTCCCTAGGCCGATTAACATCAGGTTGGAACCGGCGACTTCCATCGGCCGGGGCTTTTCGTTCCAAATCTGCTCTTGCGCCCATACTTTTTGTTGCTGATACCAGGAAGCGGTGTCGAGTCTTCTTGCGAGCGTCATGATGAGAGCCATCGTATGCTCGGCCACAACCGGCCCGTGGACCTCGCTGGAATTGGTGACCATGATCTCGCGATTGATCAACGCGGGGAACATGAGTTGATGGACCGCGGCGGCGGGAGAATGGATCCAGAGGAGCTTGGGGGCGAGCGCGAGCTGCTCAGGGCGCAGCGACCAGCCAACGAACACGTCGGCATCTTTCAACTGCATGGGAAGACCCATGTAGTCCTTCACTTCAGAGAAGAACAATTGAGGAAATTGTTCCTTGAGACGCTGAAGAAACCAAGGTGGGGCCTGCCACAGACTGAACGGATGCGGAAGAGCAATGACAACTTTCATCCAGTGTTCTTTCGACGAAAGGCAATACTAGCAAAGACTCTGACCAGCGTCTCTACCCGGATTTCTTCGCGCGCAGGTCGCGCCCGGTCATCTCCTTAGGTTGAGGAAAGCCGAGCATGCCGAGCATTGTCGGCGAGAGGTCTTGAAGGGCGCCGTCGGGTTTCAAGCTAAATAGCTTGGCATCTTCGGAGATGGCGATCAGTGGGACTGGATTGATGGTGTGGGCGGTGTGCGGGCCACCGGTGGCCGGATCGATCATCTGCTCGGCGTTGCCGTGGTCGGCGGTGATGAGCATGGCGCCGCCGCGCTGGCGCACGGCTCGATAGACGCGTTCTACACAGGCATCCACGGTCTGAACGGCTTTAACTGTAGGTTCGATCTTGCCACTGTGGCCAACCATGTCGGCATTAGCGAAGTTCACGATGATGACGTCAAAGGTGCCGTCCTCGACTGCTTTTATGACTGCATCAGCGATGCCGGGGGCCGACATCTCCGGTTTCAAGTCGTACGTTGCGACCTTCTGGGAAGGAACGAGGACGCGGTCTTCACCCGGGAACGGCTGCTCGACTCCGCCGTTAAAGAAGTAGGTGACGTGAGCGTATTTTTCCGTTTCTGCGACGCGGAGGTTTCGGAGCTGATGCTGCGCCATCACGTTCGCGAGAATATTGGTTAGCGAATCAGGCGGCACGACGACCGGCAGTGTGAAGTGCGAGTCGTACTGCGTCATGCAGGTGTAGAGAAGATTTTTGGGGACACGGCCGCGTGGAATTGTCGCGTCTAAGCCTTCTGAATCGGGCAGGTCGCGGCCAGCTTCTTTGGTGAGACCGCTTTGGCGGGCAAGCACGCGGGTGATCTGGCGGGCGCGGTCGGCGCGGTAGTTGAAGTTGATGCAACTGTCTTCGTCGCGAATGGTGCCAAGCGGCTCGCCACGATTGTCCACGCAGACAAACGGGATGACGAACTCATCAGTCACGCCACTGTTGTACGACGCTTTCATCGCCTGCACAGGATCAAGGGTCGTGCCGCCTTCGGCTTTGCCTTCGACCATCGCGGTGAACGCCTTGAGTTCCCTCTCCCAACGCTTGTCTCGGTCCATGGCATAGTACCGGCCGCTGACGCTCGCGATTTTGGCGGTGCTGTTCAGCTCACGTATCTTCTGCTGGAGCTGCTCGATGTACCCGGCGCCGTTGGTGGGCAGCGTGTCGCGTCCGTCCATAAAAGGATGAATGAAGACGCGATCGATGCCATTCGTCTTTGCCATTCGCAGCAATGCGTAGAGGTGGTTCTGATGGGAGTGCACGCCACCATCGGAAAGCAATCCGAAAATCTGGAGGCGGCGGCCACAGCTGCGCGCGTGCTTCATGGCGGCGAGAAGAGTCTGGTTGCTGAAGAAATCACCATTCTCGATCATGAGATCGATCTTGGTGATGTCCATGTAAACGACTCGGCCGGCACCGATATTCAGGTGACCGACTTCGCTGTTGCCCATTTGGCCTGTCGGCAGCCCGACATAGCGCCCACTGGTGTGAATGAGAGTGTTGGGGTAATCGCGCAGTAATGAATCATAAAAGGGCTTACGCGCGAGGGAGATGGCGTTGGCTTTAGAGGGCGGGGCATACCCCCAACCATCGAGAATCACCAGGACAAGCGGTTTATTCGCCATGCGTCGTGGCGGGATTGTAAATCATGGGGCCGTGATGACCGAAGGAGTGATATCCATCCATCTCCAGCCTTCGGTCATCCGGCTTATTTGGAACTCAGGGCTGCTGCACCTCTCGGTGTCAGGGCGGCCAGAACAGCCGCGACGATGAGCAGTGCAGGAACGTCGCCATACAGGTGTCCCCGGTGCTCAGGGTTCGCCAAGGCCTGCGCGCCCATGATCAGAGCGTGAACCACACTCGACCAAACGGTGAACCAGATGAGGCTCAGGTTGGCAAGCGGATCACGGCTCGCGATCAGCAGGAAGAGGCCGAGCGTCGCATAGACACCCAGGATCATTTGCAGGTAATGGTGAATACCCGGGCCCCACGCCCAGCCGGAGGGCCACAGCAGGATGAGGGTATAGATCCCAAAAATGAAGATGATCCCCACTAAGACTAGAGCGACTCGCAAGTATTTCAAACGATCTGATGCGCTCACTTAACACCTCCAGAAGTTGATTTGGTTTTCGTAGACGGACGGAGATCCACACCCGTGACACGACGCACCTCGGTAATCGAGTCGAACGGGAAGTTCAGCTTTTCGTGCGCCCGCCTGATGGCTTCCGCGTCCCGTCCCTTGGTGAAACAGAAGGCCTTCCCCGCTGCCACGTTGACGTGCGCTCCCAGGTCGGCGCCACCCACTTCTTCTAAAGCCTTCTCGAAATCAGCGTAGATGTCAATGAACTGCTCCTCGGTAATGGCCTGAGAGGGCCAGCTCTTTTTCTCTCGGTCGTGTGTGTCAATGAAGTACTTCAATGGGTCCTTCCTTTCCGATCAAAGCCGATTGCCCGATCGGAAGATTGGATGGGGGTGCCAGAGTAGAACGATTCATCTACTTGTAACACTTCAAAACCCTTTTTTACTGAACACGTTGACTGTTCCGGTAGACCTTCCGGTATACTTGCGGCATGGCAGTCAGAAAACGCGACCACCTCGTGGCGGTAGCGCAAAAGATGTTTTGTGGCGCGGGGTTCCATGCCGTGGGAGTTGACGCCATCCTGGAACGCGCGGGAGTCGCTCGCATGACGCTCTACAAGAACTTCGGCTCCAAGGAAGAATTGATCCTTGCAACGCTGAAGCGCGAAGACGTTATGTTCCGACAATGGCTAGTCAGCTCGGTCGAAGCCCGCTCGCAACGTCCCGAAGATCGGATCCTGGCAATATTCACCGCTCTGCATGAGCGATTCGGGGCTGAGGGGTACCAGGCATGTGCGTTCATTCGCGCCAGCATCGAATACCCCTCGCCTGAACACCCAATCCATCGTGCTGCGCGAGCGCACCGCGAGATGATCCGGTCGTACTTGCGAGGTCTCGCCAGCGGAGTAGAGGGCGCCGACCCGATCATCCTTTCGGAGCAGCTCTATCTGCTGGTAGAAGGCGCGCTCACTGCTTCACAGCTGCATGGCGAAGCCTGGCCGGCGGACTGTGCCCGGCAAGCGGCTGAGAATCTTCTGGCGGCGTGCTGCGGCCGGGCTGGTAAAACGAGAAAAGGCAAGAAGCTCAAGCCGCGAGTCGCATAGTTTAAGGTGTTTGGTGGAGCTGGTCGGGATCGAACCGACGGCCTCGTCGTTGCGAACGACGCGCTCTCCCAACTGAGCTACAGCCCCTAAAAAGGAAGCGCGGAGAAGACCGCGCTGGATTTATTGTAACAAAGCTCCGCTCGCGATCTCTCCTCAAGCCGAAGCGATGTAGGCGCGGCGATTCGACTGCCTTTTCAAATCAGTGCCTGTTGCAAGCAGCAAGCAAACCGTGGCGGCAACCGTGACTCCGCATTTCAGCCAAGGCATCGAGTGGGGCGTGATTCCGCCAAAGATCAGCATGGCAAGGTTGGTCATCCCGTGAAAAAGTGCCGCTAGCATCACGCTCCCGCCAGTGCCGCGAATGATCCACGTGAAGAGGAAGGCTTCGGCCAGTACAGATATTGTCCAGGGCAATACCGGAATATCGCTAAGCCACATTTTTGGCAGCAGAATCAAAGGCCAGTGCCAAAGCGCGTGCATTCCGCCGACCATGAGAGTCGCCTTGACAGCGCTGTTGTGACGCAAAAGTTCCGGTAAAGCGAAGCCGCGCCATCCCAGCTCCTCTGCCGCCGCAAATAGAAAAACCACCCACAACGCAGGAATCGAGGCGCGAAGCATCACCATGTCGATCCTGCGTACCTCAAAAGCTCCACCTACCTTAGCGAGGCTGACCGCAAGCAGAGCCTCAGCCAGGGGTATGCCCAGCGCCGCGAGGTACCATCGCCAACCAACCCGCCAGTGCCATAACTTGCGACCAAGTTGGCGCACGGCCGCTTCGCTTTGAGTGATTGCCGTCACGAAGATGGCTGAGATCGCCGGAGCTAGTGCACCGACGAGCGGGGCCCAGAAGTGCAGACCCTTTATACGGTCGAGAGCCAAGGAGGCCCAAAACCAGGCGGCGGCGAGAACAAAATAAGTAAGGACCGGGTAGCTCTTGGCTGCGCGAAACATTTGGGCGTTCGCATTATGCCTTAGGCGACACCGAATACTGGCTTGATATCAACGCTTGGCCCTAATCGCCGGTGTTGAACGAGCAACTGCAGCTCGTTCGCTGGCAGAGACAGTTTTGCGCGGCTTCTTGGGCGATTCGACGCCGAGCGCGGAGAGTGGCGGTAGTTTCTGTTTGAGCTTGAGGACGGGCTCGAAGAGGTCGCCGAATTCTTCAACTCGTTTGAGGGCGGCCTCTGAGTCGAAGGCGAGCAGTTGTGGATCCTTCTTGCTTAAGCATTTCTTTACCTCGTCCCAGATCACTGGAGTCGAAACCATGGGGCGCTCTTTTGCGCGGAGCGAGTAGACGCAGACGGTGGTCTTGTAATCGTCGTTCTGGCTCCAATCGACGAATACTTTTCCCGTGCGCAGGACCTTCTTCATCTCCGAGACGACGCTTTCGGGATGCTGCCGCTCGAGCAAGCGCGCGAGTTCGTGGGCGAAGGGCTTGGTGTCTTCATAGGTCGTCGGTGTGTTCAGTGGGATGTACACCTGCAATCCTTTTGACCCGGAAGTTTTTGGGAAACTCTGGAGTTTGAAGCCGTCGAAGACTTCTTTTAGCCAGAATGCCACCTGGCAGCACTGGACTATATCGGCAGGAGCGCCGGGATCGAGATCGAACACCAGCATGGTGGGCCGCAGGATCTCTTTACCCAGCGATAGCGACGTATGCAGTTCGAGATCGGCCAGGTTCGCTGCCCAGACCAGCGAAGGCAAATCCTGCATGAGGCAGTAATCCATCCATTTATTGTTGCCGGGGCTCCAGATGGGGGCGGTTTTCAGCCACTCCGGGCGATGCTCGGGGCAATTCTTTTCGTAGAAATGCATACCATTCACGCCGTTGGGATAGCGCTTAAGCGTGAGTGGGCGTCCTTTTAAATGGGGCAGCAGAACGGGCGCGATGCGTACGTAGTAGTCGATGACCTGGGCTTTAGTGAAGCCCACGGCGGGGTACATGACCTTATCAAGGTTGCTGAGGCTTACCTTCTTGCCTTGGATCTCGACTTCGGAGCGCGATGGCATGGGAGTGGGATTTCGGCCAGCTGGTATATGTTGCCAGCAGACTAGCCCATCGGCAAATCACGCCCGAGCAGCCCGCAACTCTCACAACGCCCCCTATCGACATGCCATCAAAGGTTGGGTGAGCGACGAAGGCAAACCCCTGCCCGTGAGCACGTCAACCCCTCCGCAGTTCCCGCCGGAGCAGGAGGCACTGTTTCGCGAGGTCCTGCTGCTGCTGAACGAGAAGCACGTCCCGTACGCGGTGTCGGGAGCGTTTGCTCTGCACGCGCACACCGGGATCTGGCGTGACACGAAAGACCTTGACCTGTTCTTGACTGAGCAAGCCGCGGTTCACGCAAGACAGGTGCTGCAGGAAGATGGGTTTGAGATTGAGATCACCGATCCCGTATGGCTCACGAAGGCACGGCGCGAGGACTTCTACGTGGACCTGATCACGGGAATGAGCAACGGCATCATCACGGTTGATGATTCGTGGATCGAGGGCAGCGCGCGAACAAAAGTTACCGGCGTCCAGACGCGAGTGCTGGCGGCCGAAGAGCTGATCGCCTCGAAGATGTTTGTGCTGTTCCGAGAGCGCTACGACGGAGCCGACATCGCGCACATCATCCACGGCACGCGCGGGCGATTGGATTGGGACCGACTGCTACATCTCGCCGGCGAACACTGGGAGCTGCTCTTCTACGCCATGTTGATGTTCAAGTACGCGTATCCGAACAAGACCGACTTCATTCCGAGAGAGATCTGGCGGACGATGCTCGACCGTACGCGGCAGGGGATAGAGCATCCGGACCCGAAAGCTGAATTCCGCGGGTCGCTGCTCGACGAGCGCATGTTCGCTATCGACGTGCAGGAGTGGGGAATGAAAGACATGCTGGGGCAGTCGAGAAAACATCGCGAGAACGAGATCGAAGATCCAGCTGCGAACAAGGAAGACACAAGCGGGCTGGTGGCTTAATCAGGAGGATGTTGTGTTTGGAAATCTATTCGCATTCTTTGCCGGGGTAGGAACTGCTGGCCTGTTTGGATATCTGTACCCTCGGGTGCGGGCGCCGCGGGTTGGCAACGTGGTGGTTTGGCGAGCTGGCGAAAATTTGGCTACGCGCGGATTTATCGACCTGAATGTTGCGACCGAAGAGCAGCTGCAAGAATTGGCGGGAATTGGGCCGGCGCTGTCGGCGCGGATAGTGGAGAACCGTCCGTACCGCGGGAAGCTAGAGCTGGTCTCACGCATGGTGATTCCCGAAGCCGTTTACGAGCGTATAAAGAACGAGATCGGCGTTAGCGATGAAGCTGCGGACGCCTCAATCGAGGTAGCGATTTGATCGGCGGCGAAGCTCTATGAGAATCGCCGCCGTCGGAGACCTGCATTTTTCGCCGCAACGCTACGACCCGCTGCGCGAAACCCTTTCGCACGTTCGCGATCACGCGGACATCCTGGTGCTTGCCGGGGACCTGACCAATTACGGAACTCCGGAGGAGATGGAGTCGCTACTGAACGCGCTCGTGCGTATTCGTGTGCCCACCGTCGCGGTTCTCGGAAACCACGATTACGAGAGTGGGCGCGAGCAGGAGTTGATGCGGATGATGACCACGGAAGGCATCAAGGTCCTCGACGGAACCGCGTACGAGCGCGAAGGAGTTGGATTCGCGGGATGCAAAGGCTTTCCCGGCGGCTTCGGTCGCGGAGTGCTCACGGCCTTCGGCGAGCCGCAGATCAAAGCGTTCGTGCAAGCAGGCATCGACGAGGCGCTGAAACTGGAGCGCGCCATGATGCAGCTGCGAACCGAAAAGCGCGTGGTCGTGCTGCATTACGCCCCGATCGCGGAGACGGTGAAGGGCGAGCCGGAGCAGATCTATCCTTATTTGGGTTCGGCACGATTGGCCGAGGTGATCGACCGTCATGGCGCCCAAATTGTTCTGCACGGGCACGCTCACCATGGCGCACCGAACGGCAAAACCACCGCCGGAGTGGCCGTGCACAACGTCGCCCTTGGCGTGCTGCAAGCAGAGAATCCGGCGATGGTGTACCGTTTATTAGAGGTGTAAGCGGTTCCCGCTTCCCTCGTCTGCTTTGAAACGTCTGAACTGAAACCCAGAACTTCTCTACTCTCCCGGAGGATTCATGCGACGTGCTGCTCTCACCTTTATTGCTTCCCTTTTGCTGATCTCGGCCGCTGCGGCGCAGGACGTCGCGTCGTTTGAGAAGCGCGTCGCGGTAAAGAAGCTGCCCAATGGGCTGACGTTAATGGTGCTCCAGCGTACCGAGGCTCCCGTGTTCTCGTTTTTCACCTACGTGGACGCCGGAGACGTGCAGGACCCAAAGGGCAAAGGCGGGTTGGCGCACATGTTCGAGCACATGGCCTTCAAGGGGACGGACAAGATCGGGACGCTGAACTATACCGCCGAGAAGGCGGCGTTGGCGGACGTCGAGACGACTTTTCAGGCGTACGAGCGCGAGCGGCTGAAGAGAGTGGACCGCGATCCGAAGCGGCTGGCGGAGTTAGAAAAGTCATGGCGCGATGCCATTGCGAAGGCACAAACATACGTGGTGCCGAATGAGTTCAGCGAGATCATCGAGAGCGCGGGCGGGGAAGACCTGAACGCTTCCACAAGCATGGACGCGACGCATTACTTCTATTCGCTGCCCTCGAACCGGCTGGAGCTATGGGCATATCTGGAGTCTCAGCGCTTCCTGCACCCGGTATTCCGCGAGTTTTACACCGAGCGCGACGTAGTCCGTGAAGAACGGCGCATGAGGACTGATTCAAGTCCGATCGGAAGGCTGATCGAGCAGTTTCTTGGGACTTCGTTCATCGCACATCCGTACAAAGAGAATGGGATCGGCTTCCCTTCGGAACTGCAGGCATTTTCAGCGACTGACGCTCAGGCGTTCTTCAAGAAGTATTACATTCCGTCGAACATGGTGGTCGCTGTGGTGGGTGATGTAAAGCCGAGCGAAGCGATGCCGATCATGGAAAAGTATTTCTCGGCACTGCCTAAGGCGGAAAAGCCGTTGGACACGAGTACGGTGGAGCCGCCGCAAAAAGCTGAGCGCAGCACCACGCTGCGCGATCCAGCCCAGCCGTTCTTCCTCGAGGGATACCATCGGCCGAGCTACCTCGATCCCGATGATGCGGTGTACGACGTGATCAGCGACCTGCTCTCGAGCGGAAGGACGTCTCGGCTGTACCGCGCGCTTGTGCGCGACAAAAAGATCGCCCGGGAAGCGAGCGGTTTCAGCGGGTTCCCGGGGGTGAAGTATCCGAACCTGTTCGCGTTCTACGCTACCCCCGCTCGCGGTCCGCAGGGAGTGCATACGCCGGTGGAGTTGAGAGACGCGATGCACGTCGAGATCAATCGCTTGATCAACGAGGACGTGACTGACGAGGAGTTGAAGATGGTGAAGACGCGCATGCGCGCCGACCTGGTGCGCGGACTCGCGGATAACGAAGGGTTGGCGGAGAACCTTGCGACCTATCAAACGCTGTTCGGTGATTGGCGCGAGTTATTCCGCTCGGTCGATCGAGTGGACAAGGTGACGAAGGCGGATATCCGCCGCGTGGCCGCGAAGACCTTCGTTCCGGAGAACCGGACGATCTCGACACTGGAAACTATTCCGCCGAAACCGCAGCAGCCGCAACCGGCGGCCCAGCCCCAAGGAGCACAGCAATGAAAACGTTCCGTTCGCTATTTTTGAGGTCCGTTGTGCTCTTGATGATTCTCCCCGCAGCCAACGCACAAGCCGGGGCAAAGCCGAAGGCACCGGCCGCGAAGTCGGCTCCGGCGACGGAGCAATCGCCCGCCGCACATGAAGCAATCGTGCAGGCCCATCGCCGCGAGCTGTTGGCAAAGATCAAGACGCCTCCGCTGGCGCCGTTTCACCCGCAACAGCCAAAGCGTATCGAGCTGCCGAACGGGATGATCCTGTTCCTGCAGGAAGACCATGAGCTGCCTCTTATCGATGGCTCGATCATGATCCGCGGCGGTTCGCGACTGGAGCCTGCAGCCAAGATCGGAATGGTTTCGCTCTTCGGACAGGTTTGGCGCACGGGGGGCACTCGCACGAGGACGGGCGATCAACTGGACGATTTTCTTGAGGCCCGCGCTGCCAAGGTCGAAACCGGCGGCGGACTTGATTCGACTTCGATCGGCTGGTCGAGCCTTAAGAACGACTTCAACGATGTATTTGATGTGGTGCTTGAACTATTAAAAGACCCGGAATTCCGCAGCGAGAAGGTGGTGCTCGCAAAGGGTTTGATGGCAACCGGCATTTCGCGCCGTAACGACGACCCTTCGGGTATTACCCGGCGGGAGTCGGCAAAGCTGGTTTACGGGGCTGATAGCCCCTTCGCGCGGACGGTGGAATACGCAACACTAGACGCGATCACGCGGGAAGACCTGCTCGACTGGCACCAACGCTACGTCCACCCGAACAACATGATCCTCGGCGTCACCGGGGATTTCGACTCTCTCGCGATGGAGAAGAAACTGCGCGAGGTGTTCGGCGGATTGCCCAAAGGACCCGCGCCCGAGAAAAACCCGCCCGCTGATATTCATCCTGCCAAGCCTGGCGTGTACTTCGTGAACAAGGAAGACGTGGACCAGAGCAACATCCGGTTGGTGGACCTTGGAATCCGCCGCGACAATCCCGATTACTTTGCTGTCGAAGTGATGAACGAAGTCTTGGGCGGCGGCTTCAGCGCGCGTTTGATCCAGAACATCCGCACCAAACTTGGCCTCGCCTACTCAGTCGGCGGCGGCGTTGGGAGTGCGTTCGATCATCCCGGCTCGGTCATGATCGGTATGGGGACGAAGAGTGAGACGACGGTGAAGTCGATTGAAGCGCTCGACAACGAGTTGGACAGCATGGTGCGAGGGCCCATCACCCCCACAGAGGTTTCTCGCGCCCAGGACACTATCAAGAACTCGTTCATCTTTGAATACGACTCGAAGGACAAGATCCTTTCGGAGCGCATGACATTGGAGTTCTATGGATACCCGCCGGACTTCCTGGAGCGTTATCTGGCGGGAGTGCAGAAGGCGACGCCTGCGGATGTGGAACGTGTGGCGCGGAAGTATCTGCACAAAGACCAGATGAAGGTGCTTGTGGTGGGGAACAAAGCGGAGTTCGATAAGCCGCTGTCCGCTCTCGGACCCGTGACGCCGATCGACATCACCATCCCCGGAGCACCGGCGGGAGCCTCCGCCGAAAACCGGCCGTAGTTCAGCGTTGACTGAGATTCGCCGATTTAGTAGGATTCTAGTTAAGCGAATAAAAGGCGAATGCCAGCACAGCGCAGTCCCGGTTTCTTTGAGTCTGAACCAGCGGTTCGACTCGTGGGAATCGCGCGCCTTGCGTCCCTGGGCGAATCCCTCGACGAAGGTCACAAGGTCGAGTACTTTTCCCTTCCCGCACAATCCCTGCTCAACAAATGCGACACGCCGCGGATGCCCTTCGCGTGGACCATCAACCCTTATCGGGGATGCGAGTTCGCATGCAAGTACTGCTACGCACGCTACACGCACGAATTCATGGAAATGCATGATGGCCTGGAATTCGAGCGCAAGATTTACGTAAAACAGAATGCCGGATGGTTACTGCGACGCGACTTGAAGAAGGTGAAACGCGGGCAAGGTCTGGCTATCGGGACTGCGACAGATCCGTACCAGCCGGCGGAGCGACGTTTTGAAATGACGCGCTCAATCTTGGAGGAGCTGTCGCACCACGCAGGATTGGACATCAGCATCATCAGCAAGTCAAACATGATCCTGCGCGATATGGACCTGTTCAAGAAAATCGCTGAACAGAACGAGCTTTCCATCAACATCACCGTGACGACCACAGACGTCGAGCTAGCACGATTGCTGGAGCCACGAGCGCCACGTCCTGATCTGCGGCTGGATGCCGTGCGCAAGTTCAACGACGCAGGGCTGCGCGCGGGCGTGGCGATCGCACCCGTGCTACCGGGTATAAGCGATTCCCCTAAGAGTCTCGATTCGGTGGTGAGAGCTGCGGCTGAAGCGAAGGCGCAATGGATCTTCGCCAATCCGCTCTTCTTGAAGCCCTGTTCCGAAAAAGTCTTCATGCCCTTCTTGGCGGAGAAGTTTCCGGAGTTGTTGAAGTCATATCAAGAGCGGTACGCGAAGAACGCTTACCTGCCCGCTGCGTACAAGAAGCAGATTTCGACGCTCGTCGGCAAACTGAAAGCGAAGTATGGGATCAGGGAGATGCGCACAATCTCTAGCGCAACTCCGCCGCACCAGCCGCTAGAGCAACAACTTCCGCTTTTCCAGTAGCTCCGCGCAGCTATACTTCTTCCCCATGCGCGCTTGCTCACTGCTTTTAGTCCTTCTCTTCTTGTCAGGTACTGCATCCTCCTCCGCCGCCAGCAAGGTTCGAGCGACGCTAGACAAGAAGGAACAGCAGCTCGAACAACTATGGGCTGAGTATTGGCGCACCCAATACGCCGCAGACTCGGGCGAGCAGAAAGACGCTTCCGTCCAGCCGGTCAGAGCGAAAATCAACACCGTGTTGCTGGACGAACCGTTCCTTCGCGACCTGCGCGCGGCACGTTCTACAGACCCGACTCTCCGTCGGCGCCGCGAATTGTTCCTTTCCGATGCAGTGGACGCCCGCATAACTGGTGATGCAGAGCTGGTGAAGCTGGTGGAGTCGATCACCAAAGACGAATCGGAGATGCGGTACGAAGTAGAAGGCAAGAAGCTGGCGCGCGCGGAGATCAACAACATATTAGGACACGAAGCGCGACGTGAGCAGCGCGAAAAAGCCTGGCGAGCGCAGCAACAGATCACCGCAATGACGGGAGAGCGGATCCGACAAGCGATGAAAATGCGGCTGGCGCTCGCGGCGAAATCCATACCCGAACTATTCCCGGATTTCATGCTGAAGCGCAAAGGCTTGGAGCGCAAGAAGCTGCTTGGATGGTTCGAAGAAATCAGGCGAGAGACTCAGCCCGAGTACGACGCACTCCTACGCCGAATCAAGACGGAACTGAAGATCGACAAAGTGGCGCCCTGGGATCTGGAATATTTCGGATCGAACCCGGGAAACTCCGACCAGGTCTTTCAATCGAGCAAGGCGTGGGCACAAACGCAGGCGATCGCCTCAGACCTAGGTTTCGATTTCAACAGACTTCCAGTAACGGTGAAGATAACCGACATAACTTTCGGTGGAGGCACGTACCCGATCCTGTTCGGAAAAGAAATCAGAATATTGGTGAACAAGTACGAAGGCCTGCGATTCACAGACACGTTGTTGCATGAATCAGGCCATGCGCTGCACTACAGCTTTTGCCATGAGGCGTCGTTTCTCTTATGCGCCGACAACCCGGAGCCTTTCGACGAGGGCTTAGGGCAGGTGATGGCGCTGATGCTTTATCGCGATGACGTCCTTACCCGAAAGTTTGGGCTGAGTGCTGCTGCCGCGCGCGAGGTGCAGGACGCCTATCGTTTGAAATCGCTTTTCGATCTGCGCAGCACCATGGCCGATTCCGCTTTTGAGTTCGCGGCTTACGAAAATCCGGACCAGGACTTGGCTAAACTTTACGCCGCTATGCAGTCGAAATATATTGGGATCGAAGTCGATGACGGCACGAATTGGGCTTATGACCCGTTCTACTCGTCGGGCCCGATCTATCTGCAGAGTTATCTGGTGGCGGAGATGGTGGGACGGCAGATCCATGCCGCGATGCACCGCCGTTTCGGATCAAAATGGGATGCCAAGACTGGTGCGTACCTGCGCACGAACTTCTTCTCGCGTGGGGGGCTTGATTCAGTGGATGAGATCATGCGCCGCGGAACGGGTGAAGCACTTACGCCACGCTACCTGATCCAGGCGCTGCGGGCCAAGCCTCACTAACGCGTCTTCACTCACCCCATCATGGAAGCGTACAGACGATGGAAGTGGTGCACGCCCTTCTCCTGCTTCACGCTGTAACGGCCACGGTCGTAGCTGCGTGAGTGCAGGTTGCGGTGGACGACCTCGCATATGTGCCCGTCCTCGATCTGAACCTGATCGCTGAAGCTGACGCTTTGTTGCGGCGCGTCCGTGTGCAGGACCTCATCCGTGAAATACCATTCGAAAATCACATTCGTTTTCTCGGGCGCGGTCGGGACAACGATGTTCAGCGACATGTTGTCTGGGTAGCAGTTCATCATCCAGTTCGGGAAGACCCAGAAGTAGTCCGCGCTCAGATCGCCTTTGGATTGCTTATAGCGGCGCTGACTGGTGTCCTCGTTCTCAGGCCCCCGGATCGGGCTCGACTGCACTGAATGTCGCTCGTGGGTCGTGGTCGCGTACTGACCATAGTCAAGCTCCTTATTCAGGCCGGGATGCACGCTAGGAAGGTGGTAGCCCTCAAGGAAGTTATCCATGTAGACCTTCCAGTTGCAATTGAGCTTGTACTCGCGGCGCTCGCATAGCTTCAGCTTTTCCAAATCGAAGCGCGCTGCTTGCGATGGGACTTCGCGCAGAGCAGAAACAAGATCTTCCGCGCGTGGGTCAAGATTCACAAACACCCAGAGCGACCACTCGGCAACCCGGATGGGCCGCAGCGCAAAATCTTCAGCGCAGAAGTTCTTCGTGCCATCCATTTCGGGAGCGTTGATGAGCTTGCCGTCGAGTCCGTAGGTCCAGCCGTGATAGCCGCAGCGAAAAACCTTGCGGTTTCCGCATCCGGTTGCGGGTGGGCCAGCACGATGGCGGCATACGTTGTAGAAGCCGCGCAGTTCGCGATCGGTCCCGCGGGAAACCAGGATCTGCTCGCTGGCAATTTCGGCGGTGACGAAGTCCCCGGGCTCACTCAGCTGTTCACGGCGGGCAACGATCTGCCAGGTGCGCGCGAAAATGTTCTCGCGCTCTTGAAGTGCGACGGCCGGACTGGTGTAGTAGTCAGAAGGAAGCGTCGAGGCGACGGCAATGTCCTGATCGATGAGGTTTTCGGTCGCCGTCTTGGGCCAAACGGGATTCACACGGCGACTCCCAGGAATTTTTGTGCGAGCCGACCGGCGATCGGATAAGGCCACCAGATACCCTCACCGGCTTTCACCCCGCTCAGGATCCCGAGCACCAAGTTCAGGATCCAACTCACGATGAAGAAGAGCCAGAGAAATGGGAAAAACAAAACAAAGATGGGTGGGCCTCCACCTTGATGCCCAGCCTGCAAAAAGATGCTCGTAAACATGCCGACGAAAAAGACGAACATGGCCAAAAAGATCAGCAGAATGTATCCCACGTGCCACAACAGCGACTGAAGGGCACAGAGTCTCACAAAGACAGAATCTTTCTTGACGAAGATGATCAGCGGCCCGAGAAAACCGGTGAAGGCGGCCAGTAATCCGCAGACCGGGCCCATGGTGCGCTCGTCCTGCGTGGTGTTGAATTGCAGTCGCCCGGTGCTGGCTTCACTCATAGCGTAGCGCCTCGGTCGGTTGCAGGCTGGCCGCTTTATTCGCGGGGAGATACCCGAAGAATACCCCGGTCACACACGAGACGGTGAAAGCGATGAGCACCGACCACCAGGAGATCGGAATGTAAATCCCTTCTGGCAGCAGCGGACGCGCGAGCACGGGAACTGCAACGGCGATGAGGATACCGATTGCCGCACCGATGCCGCTGATGAGGAATGCCTCGATCAGAAACTGATAAAGGATCTCCTTCCGCTGCGCCCCGATGGCTTTTCGCACGCCGATCTCGCGGGTGCGCTCCGTGACGGTGACCAACATGATATTCATGATGCCTACGCCGCTGATGGTCAGCGCGATCCCAGCTACGAAGAGCAGCGTGACTGTGAGTGCAGCGGAAATGCGTTTTGTGGCTTCTAGCAGAGAGCGCAGGTCCTGCACTTCGTATACAGCTTCCGAGCGATGCCGGCTGCGAAGGACCGCGCCCACTGAATTTGTGACCGCAGCGACATCTTCCGGGTGCCCGGCTTGCGCATAGAGCACCTTGGCATACTCGTTGCCAGTGAAATACTGCATCACCTGATACGGAACGATGGCCGTGTACTTTTGGATCTCAGAGGCGCCGAAGGTGGAGACGCGCTCGCGAAAGACTCCGATGACGGTGAAGTTTAGATCGTTCAGCTTGACCTGCTGTCCGAGAGGATCTTGTTTGGGAAATAGCGCGTCTGCGAGCTCCTGAGTGAGCAGCGTGACTTTGTTGCGCGATGTCATGTCTTCGGGATCGAAAAAGCGGCCAGTGAGGATTTCGAGGTTGCGAATCTTCTGGAAGCCCTCTGTCACGCCGACCATGCTGATCGGGCGCTCGTGCCCTTCCACGATCACGGTCATCGGCAGATCACGAGTACCGGCAACTTCCACGACTTCCGGAATCTGCTCGCGGACCGCTTTTATGTCCGCGAGCGTGATCTCGTCGGCAAGAGAAGTTGTTTTGCCCGAACGGGTGAGTTGGGCGTAAGTGATATTCGACCCAACGCCTTCGATCTGAGAGATGATGTAGCGCTTTCCGGTGAGTGCAACCGTGACCACCAGAACGATGCAGCCGCTGCCAATGATGACACCGAGCATGGTCAACATAGCTTTGACTTTGTCGGCACGGAGCGCCTGGACCGCGACCTGAAATGTCTCTCCCCAAACCATAGCTATCGTCCAAGTCTATCGCACCGGCTTCGCAGCAAAGGGCGATTCAGGTATTCTCAACAGTCCTCTTCCCTATGCATACTCTGGGGCTCGTCCTCTATATTGTGGCGGCTGTCGGCACGTTTACCAGCACCATTTTTCTTGGGCTGGTGTTCGTCGCGGTTGCCCGGTTTCGACGGAGCTTGCCGGAAAAAGCAGCACGAGTGGCGGAAATCCGCGAGTTCCCTTTCGTTTCCGTCCTAAAACCGCTGTACGGGATGGAACCGCGATTGCGAGAGACTCTGCGCAGCTTTTTCCAGCAGGATTGTCCAAGCTACGAACTGGTTTTTGGGGCACGAGCGGCGAATGATCCGGCGCTGGCGGTGGTTTCAGAGTTGAGCAAAGAGTTCCCTTCCGTACCCGTAAGCGTGGTCTATTCGGGAACGCCAGAGTGGCCGAATGCGAAGGTGTATTCGCTCGACAAGATGCTCGCGGTGGCGAAATCGGAGTTCGTGATCATCTCGGATAGCGATGTGGCCGTGCATCCGGATTACCTGCGCAATGTGACTGCGCCACTGCTGGATGCAAGAACGGGACTGGTCACCTGCGTTTACCGTGGCGTTCCAGTCGCGGGCGGCTGGGCGGTGATCGAGGGACTGGGAATGTCGGTAGACATGACCTCCGGCGTGCTGCTTGCAGACATGCTTGAGGGAATGAAGTTCGCTCTGGGGCCGACCATGGCGACGCGAAAAGATGTGCTGGCGAAGGTTGGTGGTATCGGAGCGGCGGCGGATTTTTACTCCGATGATTTCGAGCTAGGTCGAATGGTCGCGGAGGCTGGGTATCACGTGGAGCTTTCGCAACATGTAATCGAGCACATGGTAGTGGACAGTGCGTTCGCTCCTTCGCTCGACCATCAACTGCGCTGGATGAAGAGCACGCGGTTTTCTCGACCGCTGGGACACATTGGCTCGGGGCTTACGTTCGCTGTGCCCTTCGGGATTTTGGGGTTGCTCGGCGGCATTCTGATGGGCGCGCCGGAAGCGGGACTCGTTTTGTTCGCGTGGTCGCTGCTGAATCGCATTCTTCAGTGCGGGACCGTTGGCTGGCTGGTGGTGCGCGACCCGCGCGCCCTTTCGCTCTGCTGGTTGTATCCGGTGCGAGACCTATTCGGATTCTTGCTGTGGGTGCTGAGTTTTTCCGGGGGAGATTTCGAATGGCGCGGCGAGAAATATCAGTTCCAAAAAGGCGGGCGCATCGTCAGCTTCCGCTCGTAAGCGGATGGTTGGTGTATAGGTAATTTCCGCCGCTCTCCTTCACCTGATAGAGAGCAGTGCCACCGAGTGTTCTTCGGACTTCCGGAATACTCGAGCCGTAGATCACGAGATAGCAGCGCGTGTTCCCTTCCCAAAGCTGCTTGAACTTATCGTTTCCGATAAACACTTCCTGCGCCCCTGGTACATACGACCCGTACTCGAGATTATTGGTGCGACCATTCAGCAGAAGCGCGTCACGATCCGCGTAATAAAAGACAGACGAGAACGCGTAGTAGGCATCGGCTTCGATGAGCTGACCGGGCGGGGACTGCTTTAGGGCCTCGGCTAGGGGCTTCGAGCCTAGATAAGGATCAAAGGTAACGAGCGCGAGACGCGCCGCGTGAAAGAAGATCACCATCATGAGCGCGGCCGCGAGTGACGCTTTCCCGACCTCGCGCCGCCAGAGCCAGGTTCCGAGCGCACCGCTAAGAGTGGCGATTCCGGCCAGCATCAGTGGAAGTCGGAGATAGGCGAACGATGCCAGGGTGAGGTCACCCATGTGTCCCATAGAGAGCGTGTACATCTCAGGATGCTGCACGAGAGCGTTCGAAATATCGCCGGGAGCGGGCACGCTCCACACTTTGGCCAAGATGATGCTGATGATCACTGCGGCGAGGGCGCCGATCACGGTGAGAGCGCGGGTACCGAAGGTGTTCCATTTACTTTCGCGCGTGAGTGCATTTCCCAGCAACAGTGCCAGCGCGGGATAGATCGGGACGGAGTAGTACTCCTGCGTCGTCGAGAGCGAGAAGAAGATCATCACGAAACCGATCCAGCAGAGAGCGAGCAGATTCACGCGGCTGGCGCGGTTGGGAGACTTGAAATCCAGCTTTGCAACGGTGGGAAGATAGAAGCTCCAGGGAAAGAGCCAGACCAGGTGCAGTCCCCAGAAGAGAACGCGCGGCACGGTGTTGTAGTCGTGCGGGTAGCGCTTGCCGAGGAAGCGCAGCACGTGTTCGTTGATGAAGTAGAACCAGAAGAAGCCGTGGTACTCGCCCGGCGCGCTGTGGAATGTGAAATCAAAGTACGGTGGATTACGAAGCGTGGCGAGCACGTGCCAGGGTGCCGCGATGAGCAGAAAAATCAATGCTCCCGAAATCGGGTGCAGGCGTTTCCAAGTCGCGCGCGAGAAGAGCTGCTTGGTGAGGAAGAGATAAATGAGAACGATCCCAAGCGGAAAGACGACTCCGATCAATCCTTTTAGCAAGACTGCAAGTGCCATGCTGATGGGAATCACTGCTGCCCAGCGTCGGGGGTGAGCTTCCTCGGAATCGAGAGCGCGGAGCATCGCCCAGAGCGCAAGCGTGATGGCCAGCGTGAGCATGGCTTCGACAATCAGGATTCGCGTGAAAAGAAACAATCCGATGCAAGTTGCGAGCACGAGTCCTGCGTTCACGCCCTCGCGTCTTCCGTAAGCCCACGCACCGAAACGCATCATCACCCAGCAGAGAGCGAGTGTCGAAAGGATCAGCGGCAGGCGCGCTGCCCAGTCGTGCACACCAAATATCAGATACGAGATCGCAATGAGCCAGTACTTGAGCGGAGGCTTCTCCATGTAGGCGATGTGGTTCAGATGGGGCGTGACCCAATCGCCGCTGGTAAGCATATTGCGTGCGATGGTGGCCTGCACGGCGTCAACGTCATCCTGCAAGTGCGGTGGACTAAAAATCGCGGGGACGTAGATCAGGACGGCTAGGAGAAGAACCAGCCACTCTCGCAGCGCGAACGAGGAAGTAAATTGCCGCGGGGGTGAGTTCATCGGAATGGTGTTTTGATATTAAACGAAGAAATGGTGGCCAGGGACGGAATTGAACCGCCGACACGCGGATTTTCAGTCCGCTGCTCTACCAACTGAGCTACCTGGCCGGGAGGAAAGGTATCGAGTGCGAGAAGCTCATCAATTATAACAACCTTCATTTCGGAGCGACAAACACGCGGACGTCTGGCGAGAAAACCGTGCTAGACTTTGAGCTCACCAGAGATGCTGTTTTTCCATTCACTTAACCGGCCATTTGCCTGCGCGTTGATGCTGATTAGCGCAGCGGGCGCGCAGACGCAATCGCCAACGCCAGCCGCGCCCCAAGCAACAACAGCGGCGCCTGCGGCGACTACGAGCGCACCGGCTCCGACCAATAACACAGGGTCTGCAACAGCGAATTCGCCACTTATCCCGACGACGCAAGCACCGACTCAAGCGGGTCCGCCGCCGAGTCCAGCTAACCAGCACATGACGGCGCCTCCCGGGCTGCAGGTCAGCAGTGGCGACCTGCTGGACGTGAGCGTCTACGGAGTGCCCGATCTGACCCAGCGAGTTCGCGTGAGCAATTCGGGCGATGCTTACTTTCCACTGCTTGGCAGCGTGCACCTTGATGGGCTGACCATCGAAGATGCGCAATCTGCCGTGGAGAAAAAGCTTGTTGACGGCGGAATCATGAAGTTTCCGCACGTCACGATTTTCGTTGCGGAATATGCTTCCGGCGTCTCGATGCTGGGGCTGGTGCAGAAACCGGGAATCTATCCCGTACTGGGGTCGCGCCGGTTATACGACATGATCTCTGCCGCCGGCGGACTTGCTCCCGGGGCAGGCCGAGTGGTGACGGTGACGCATAAAGAAGATCCGATGAATCCCATCATCATCACGATGACCGCCGATCCGAAGCTCTCGGCGCAGAACAACATCGAAGTAAAGCAAGGCGACACGATCGAGGTGTCAAAGGCCGGAGTGGTTTACGTCGTAGGTGAAGTGCAGCGCGCGAGCGGGTTGATCATGGACCAGGGACAGACCTTATCAGTGATGAAGGCGGTAGCGCTGTCTGGCGGCACCACGCGGATCGCAGCTTTAGACCATGCAAAGATCATCCGCAGAGACGAAAAAGGGGATCCCGTCGAGGTACCCGTTCAACTCAAAGAAATGTTTGCCGGTAAGATTCCCGATGTTGATCTGCTGGCCGAGGACATCTTGTTCATTCCGACCAGCGGTGGCAAGAACGCCGCTTTCCGCAGCATGGAAGCAGTGATGCAGATGGTCACGGGCGTGAGCGTCCGCCACTTCTAACCCTTCGCAGCTTTTTTTCTTTCCCTCTCAGTGTTGCGCGCTTCGCGACGACGACCCGCGTCTTCGTACCGGCGCCTTTCTTCCGGTGTTTCGGGAATCACTGGTGGTACAGGCACGTGGATACCGTGGCGATCCACGGCAACAAACGTGAGATAAGCCGAACTGACGTGCCGTTTGGTGCCTGCGATGTAGTTCTCCACCCAGACCTTTACGCCGGCTTCCATCGAAGTGTGAAACGCGCGGTTCACGGACGAGCGCAACACCAGCAGGTCGCCAACGTGCACGGGAGCGAGGAAGTCCAGGTGATCAGTGGAAGCGGTGACCACGAAGCTGCGGGCATGGCGATGGCAAGCGAGGGCGGCAGCAACGTCAATCAGGTGCATCAAGCGGCCGCCAAGGAGATTACCGAGAGGGTTCGCGTCGTTGGGGAGAACAACCTCGACCATCTCCGACTGGGAGTCGCGAACGGGGCGAGGCAAGAGAGCGTGTTCAGAAGTCGTCATAGTGATGAAAACAACTCTCGATTGTAAATGATGGCTCTATGCTAGATTCAAACCATGGGCCGGCTCGAGATGCTGCAAGAACATTTGGCGGAGTTCCCAGACGATGCCTTCGGCCGTTATGGACTGGCAATGGAGTACGCGAACTCCGGCGATTCTGAAGCCGCATTGAAAGAGTTTGCGACGTTGCTGGAGAAGCATCCGGATTACACCGCTGGATATTTCATGGCTGCACAAACACTCGCGAAGGTCGCTCGTATCGAGGAAGCACGCGAGATGCTGCGCAAAGGGATAGCTTCTGCTGAGCGGACGAATAATGCGCATGCCCGCTCGGAGATGGAAGGCATGCTGGCGGAACTAGCTTAGTTCTTGCGCGCCGCAGCGGCGTCGGCTATCACCTGATCAGCCGGAGCCAGCATCCTCGCCATAGCAAAATCAACGAGCGACGGAAATGTCTCATACAGTTTGATCACAATGTGGTCGCGCCATGGGACGGAGATTTCCCGCTTCTTTCTGATGTAAGCCCGCAAAGTAGCGCGCGCGACCCGATCGGCCGTGATGCCACGCTTCGCTGCGGCACCTAAGCGGAGCCGCTCCTTCCCTTTCACCGCGTTC
>JBJMGI010000122.1:0-5510 GCA_045807945.1 Terriglobales bacterium
ATCGTGCGCGCTCTGCACGCGTTCGGTCTTTTCTTTAGCCATGCACGAGCGAACCAGGCGCTCAAGCGAAGGCGGAGTGAGCGGAGCGACTGTCGAAAGCGGCGGCGGCTCTGAAGCCAGTATGGATGCGATCACGCTGGCTTGGGTCTTGCCGGCGAACGGCCGCTTAGCGGTGGCCATTTCGTACAGTACGCAACCAAGAGCGAAGATGTCGCTTCGCGGATCTGCCTCTTGCCCTTCGATCTGCTCCGGCGACATGTACTGAAACGTTCCGACAACGGTTCCCTCGGCGGTCAGCGGCTTACTGGACGTCATCGCGGTCATTGCGGCGGCGCTCGCTGCCGAAGGCTGTATCTGCTTGGCAAGACCGAAATCCAAAACCTTCGCGCCCGATTGCGTCAGCATGATATTGCCGGGCTTGAGATCACGATGGATGATGCCCTGCTGATGGGCTTTGTCGAGCGCGTCGGAAACCTGGGCGCCGCATCGCAACAGTTCCTGCGGCTGCATCGGCCCGCGCTCAAGCCTGTCGGCGAGCGTTTCGCCTTCGAGGAATTCCATCACCAGATATTCGGTCCCATCTTGCGAGCCGACATCGTAGAGCTGGCAGATGTTGGGATGATTGAGAGCAGAGATGGCGCGCGCTTCGCGCTCAAAACGTTCTTTCAAGTTGGTGGAGGAAACTACCTGCGGAGATAAAACTTTGATCGCGACGGTGCGCTCGAGTCGGGTGTCGAGAGCGCGATAGACTTCGCCCATGCCGCCGGCGCCAAGTGCAGACACAACTTCATACGGACCAAGCTTGGTGCCAGGGTTGAGGGCCATGGCGCAAGATTATAGGCGATTGAGGACTTTCGCCGACCCTAAATACTTTGGGCAGGTGTCCCACGCTAGCCGCTGGCGCAAGCTAGGGTGGGCACCTTCCCAAACTCGTGCGCAGCTCAGCCAGCGATGCGGACGTTGCTCGCCTGCGGGCCCTTGGGCCCCTGCGTAGCCTCGAACTCTACGTGGTCGCCTTCTTTGAGCGATTTGAATCCGCCGGCCTCGATCGCGCTGAAGTGCACAAACAGATCTTTTCCGCCGTCATCGGGAGTGATGAACCCGAATCCCTTTGCATCGTTAAACCATTTCACCGTACCTTTAGCCATTTCTAAATCTCCTTAACCCATAATAGTTATACCTGATGACGGGCCACCCGAATCAACAACCTTAATTCTTTACTGTCATTGCGTCTGAATTGACGGCCTTCTTTCCAGTTATTCCCTCTAGGCCCGCTAGTATGCCGCGATACTCATTTTTGTCGCACTGCATAGCAAGACCGCCCTTTTGATCCCCGTTGGCCCAGGTCAAGCCAACAAAGTGCTTCTTTGATTTCGTGAGAGCCATGAGTGCCCCGACACCCAATGTGAAGACAGCAACTCCGATCGCAGCACCGACCCGCCGGTGGACATCCTGTCCATAACTGATCTCTGTGATTGCCGAGACGGGAAGGACCAAAATCTCTTTATCGTCCTGCACGAAGTGGACATCCTTGGAGCTGAGGGACATATGCACTTCGCTACCATTCTTTATGTCCGTTAAAGAGCCACCGTCATATTTAACTTTATAAGTAGGATCGGAAGCCAAAACGGCTACAGGTACAGCGAAGCAGAGAAATAAGGCAAGTTGGGTCTTCATGAGACTCCTTGGTGAAACTGGGGGGTGTGCGAGATGTTACACCTTCAGGTCGAATTCTCTCCGCAAATCGGTGCGGGACTCGGTTTGACCCCCCAGCACCGCTCTTTTAGACTAGAGGTTTGCAGTTCTCACCCGAAAGCACTCTGAAGGCACCCATTGACAGTCACTGAAAAGAAGACCAAGAAGGCCGCCGAAGCGGCCCCCGAAGCCACTGAAAAGAAACCGGCAGCAAGCACCGTGGAAGCCCCGCACCAACATGATGATGCTCACGACCATGCCGGTCACGACCACACCCACGAGCATGGTCACGAGCACTCGCATCAGCTTCCCCCCATGAACGAGGCCTGCAAGCGCGAGGTCTCAGTCGAGATCCCTGCCGACGTGGTTTCCGCCGAGACGGAAAGTTTTGTCAAGAAATATCAGAAGCTGGCGCGCCTGCCTGGCTTCCGTAAAGGCAAGACACCGGCCACCATCATCAAGCAGCGCTTTGCCGGTGACCTGCGCAGCGAAGTTTTGGAGTCGCTCGTCCCGAAGTATCTGCGCGAGGCCATCTCCAAGCAGAAGCTCGAGCCTATTTCGCAGCCAGCCATCACCGACTTGAAGATGGAAGAAGGCCAGCCCTGGAGCTTCAAAGCAGCCTTCGAGGTGATGCCCGAGATCAACATCGGCGACTACAACGATCTGAAGCCGGAGAAGAAAGACGTCAGCGTCAGTGATAAAGAAGTCGAGGAGGCGCTGCAGCACTTGCGCGAGCAGCAGGCGAGCTTCGATCCGGTGGAAGACCGCGCCATTGAGGACAAAGATTATGCGCAGGTCTCATTTGTCGGCACGCCCAAAGGTGAAGGCCAACCTGTGAACGTGGATGACATCATGGTCGAAATCGGCGGAATCAACACGGTCGCCGAGTTCTCCGACAACCTGCGCGGCGCGAAGGCGGGCGACGTCCGCGAGTTCGAGGTCAGCTATCCGGAAGACTTCCAGGACAAGCGCCTCGCCGGCAAGACTGTCTCCTATTCCGTCACCATCAAGAGCATCAAAAAGAAAACGCTACCCGAGCTGAACGACGACTTCGTAAAGAGCGTCGGCAATGAGTTCACTTCGGTCGCTGAGCTTCGCGATCGTATCCGCAACAACATGGAAGCCGAGCGCAAGCACTCGGTGGAGCACGAGGCCAAAGACAAGCTGGTCGAGGAACTGGTGAAGCGTAATGAGTTCCCTGTTCCTGAATCTCTCGTCGAGCGCCAGATAGATACGCGCCTCGAGCGCGGCCTGCGCGCGCTGGCTGCCCAAGGCATGCGTGCGGAGGACATGCGCAAAATGGATATGCCCCGCCTGCGCGCCGGTCAGCGCGATGGAGCGATCCGCGAGGTGAAGGCGTCGCTTCTCCTGGAGAAGGTCGCGGAGAACGAGCACATCGAGGTTTCCGACGAGGAAGTGCAAAAGGAGATCGATGCACTGGCCGCCCAGACGCAGCAGACTCCGGCCGAGATCCGTGCAAGATTGACACGCGACGGAGCTCTGGAACGCATCAAAGACAGAATGCGGAACGAGAAGGCCCTGGAGCTTCTCTACCGCGGCAAATCGGCCTAGTCCTAGTCCAGATAACTCCTCCCATGCAGGACGCGTTTTTCACAGGCGCGCCCACACGAGCGTGGCGCTTTGGGTTATAAATAAGAATCGTCCTATAAGTAAGGAGCAATCATGGCGCTAGTTCCAATGGTGATCGAGCAGACCAGCCGCGGCGAGCGCGCGTACGATATTTTTTCCCGCCTGCTGCGCGACAACATCATTTTCATCGGCACACCCATTGACGACACCGTCGCCAACCTGGCCATTGCGCAAATGCTGTTCCTGGCGCAGGAAGATCCGGAGAAGGATGTGCAGCTTTACATCAACTCCCCGGGCGGCTCCATCACTGCCGGCATGGCCATCTACGACACCATGCAATACATCAAAAATGATGTCATGACATTGTGCGTTGGACAGGCAGCCTCGATGGCGGCCATCCTGCTGGCAGCGGGCTCGCCGAAGAAGCGTTATGCCCTGCCGAATTCGCGCATACTGATCCACCAGCCGCTCATGAGCGGCCTGAGCGGCCAGGCGACAGACATTGATATCCACGCCCGCGAGATCCTGCGGATGCGCGAGACCATGAATAACGTGCTAGCGAAGCACACCGGCCAGAAGCTGGATAAGATCGAGCGTGACGTTGAGCGCGACTTCATCATGAACGCGCAGCAGGGCAAGGAATACGGCATCATCGACGAGATCATCTACCAGCATAAGTAACCCGCAAGTAACCGAGGGTTACGAAAGTGAGTAGGTTAAAAGACCGATGGAGCAGCAGCACTGATTTAGGTTAAAGTTGCATTTGTAAGTCGCTTTTAGGGTAAAGAGAGTCGGGGCCAGGACCCCGGCCAATTGCGGCCGAGTAAAGCAGCAGGGCTGCGGGAGAGTAACAATGAAGGGTCGCACCGGAACGGAAGAAGTCCTGAAGTGCTCGTTCTGCCATAAGTCGCAAGACGCAGTCGCCAAGCTGATCTCCTCTCCCTCTGATTACCCGCGCGCATACATCTGCGACGAATGCGTCGCCGTCTGCAATTCCATTCTGGAAGACGACCGCTCTGAAACCCACTCGGCCGCTGCTCCGAACCATCTGCCCAAGCCTTTCGAAGTTAAGACCTTCCTCGATGAATACGTGATCGGGCAGGAGCTCACGAAGCGAAAGCTCGCAGTCGCGGTTTACAACCACTACAAGCGCATCTACATGAACCGCCAGCGCAACAACGAAGTCGAGCTGGCGAAGTCCAACATCCTGTTGATCGGTCCCACGGGCTGCGGCAAGACGTTGCTCGCGCAGACGTTGGCCCGCATGTTGAAGGTGCCGTTCGCGATCGCCGACGCCACCGCGCTCACCGAAGCCGGGTACGTCGGCGAAGACGTCGAGAACATCCTCCTGAAGTTGATCCAGGCCGCGGACTACGACGTGAAGAAGGCCGAGACCGGGATCATCTACATCGACGAGATCGACAAGATTGCCCGCAAGGCCGAGAACCCGTCGATCACGCGTGACGTGTCCGGTGAGGGCGTGCAGCAGGCGCTGCTGAAGATCCTGGAGGGCACCACGGCCTCGGTGCCGCCCCAGGGCGGGCGCAAGCACCCGCACCAGGAGTTCATCCAGATCGACACCACGAACATCCTCTTCATCTGCGGTGGTGCGTTCGCCGGCCTCGACAAGATCATCGAGGCCCGGGTCGGCAACCGCGGCATCGGCTTCAACGCCGACATCCGCCGGGCCGAAGACAAGGACCTCGGGACGCTGCTGTCTGGTGTGTTGCCGGAGGACCTGTTGAAGTTCGGGTTGATCCCGGAATTCGTCGGCCGGCTGCCGGTGATCGGCGCGGTGCACAACCTCGACAAGGACGCGCTGATCCGCATCCTCGTGGAGCCGAAGAACGCCCTGGTCAAGCAGTACCAGAAGTTCTTCCACTTCGACGACGTCGAGCTCGCCTTCACCGAGGATGCGCTCGACGCGATCTCGGACGAGGCGCTGAAGCGCGGCACTGGTGCGCGTGGTCTCCGAGCAATCCTCGAAGAGGTGTTGCTCGAGGTCATGTACGAGCTGCCAAGCCGCTCCGACGTGAGCAAGTGCGTCGTCGACCGCGACGTCGTGCTCTCGAAGGTGCCGCCCACGCTCATCACCGAAGACGAAGGCCGCCGCTCCGCCTAGTTCGTCATTTGTGGGCGACCAGGGCGAGGTTCCATGGGACGATCTCGTCCGTGTGCGGTTCGACCATCTTCGCGAGCCGGAGCCCGCTCCCGAGCAGCAATAC
>JBJMGI010000123.1:0-5818 GCA_045807945.1 Terriglobales bacterium
AACTTCTATCTACTTTGTGAGATCACTCGGACTTGACCGAGCGTTTCCATCCCCCGCGCTTGCGCACAAGGGCATCTCACGACTGGCACGTTCAACCTGTTGTCAAAGACCATCCGCTCTCCGCACTAGGCGGTGCGCTTCAGTCAGAACCACCGTCATAGACGATGTGTCCTCGAAACTTGGCGTCTCTTTCATCCTTACAGACCCGCACGCTCTACAGCGTCGCGTCGCCATTTCTGGCTTTTAGAGACGAACCTTTCAAACTTATCGCGAGCCTCTGCTGCTTGTCAATGTACGGGGAGTTACCCCCTGTGCATCGATCCACTCTCTCTGAACTTCAGAAGGAGGAGCACCGCTCGGCGACAGCTTGTTCCCGAGACGCGCACAAACGCGCCTCAAGGTGAATATTAAAAAGACCTACTTAGGAGGTTGCTGCGTGGTGGAAGTCTACGAGACTTGCTTTACGCTCTAACCCTTCAGGATGCTCTGACCTCCCTGGGAGGTCGTTCCTGAATGCAGTCCGCAGATTCAAGCCTGGGACCAACTTGGTGGCTAGTATATCAGATGCCGGGGAAACTTCAGGGATTCAAGAATTTCAGAACCACTTGGCTTCGGCTGGAACCCGACTACGACTACTTGCTTGCCACTGCTTATGTCGAGTTCTTTTATACACCGGAACGCCAGTTCGCGCAACCCCTCGGCCCAAAAAACGGGTCCTGCACCGCTGGTTGTGCACACGTTTTTATGCACCGAACAGCCTCTGATGGCCGGCTACGCGGCCCTTTGCAGCTCCTGCTGGAGCGCATCCGCGAGATCCTCAACCGCTCCGTCGAAGCGCTCACCGTTGATGAAGAAGCTTGGTGTCCCGTTCACCCCGCTGCGCACGCCACCGGAGAAATCGTGCCGCACTTTCGCCGCGAACTCGCCCGATCCCAACGCACTTCGCAGCGTCGGCTGCGATAGTCCGAGTTCTTCCGCGAGTTCCATATACAGGTCGATCCCCAGTTGCTCCTGATTTTCGTAAAGCAGATCGTGCATTTGCCAGAATTTGCCATGCGCGCCGGCGAACTCCGAGGTCTCGGCCGCGCTTGCAGCGTAGGGATGCATCTGCGTGAGCGGAAAATGGCGATAGACAAAGCGAAGCTGCTTTCCGAATTGCCGCTGCAGCTGTTTGATGAAGTGATGCGCGCGGCCGCAATGCGGACATTCGAAGTCTCCGTACTCGACCAGCGTTAGCGGCGCATCCGCGGGACCTTGCACGTGATCATGCGGCCCGATCGCTGTTCGCAACTTGCTCATCGCCCTGTCCTTTCTTCTGTGCAGACAATCTGTCTAACGCGTCTAGGATTCCTTCTGCGCCGGGATTCACGCCGATGGGCGAGCAATAGCTCCAAAAGATCTTCCCTTCTTCGTCGATCACGAACAGCGCGCGCTCGGCGATCCCTTCCTTCTGGCGATAGGCCCCGTACTTTTTGGCGACTTCTCCCTTGGGCTCGAAATCCGCCAGCAAAGGAAAATGAATGTTGTTGTGGCGCGCGTAAGCGGCGTGGCACCAGGCGCCGTCAACCGAGACCCCGAGGATGGTCGCTTGATGATTCTGAAATTCAGGAAGGATCTCGTTGAAGAGCGCGATCTCGGCGCCGCAGACCGGGCTCCAGTCCGCGGGATAAAAGACCAGGATCACGGGACGACCGCGCAGCTCGCTTAGCGAGAGCGTCTGGTCAGGAGTGACGTGCAAGGTGAAATCGGGGGCGGCAGTTCCCGGCGTAAGTGTGGACATGGGAGTTCCTCGCTTCGAAACCTCCCCATGAGATTCCTAACGCTGGCCCGCAGTTATCTACTTCCGCTCAAGGACGACAAACGACGACCCAAATAGTGGCCTTCTTCATTTCTTCTTCGCCGCGGCGCCTGCATCCGCAGCCGCCGTGCCCAGATACTTAGACGGGATCGGATGTCCTTTATCCTCACCCTGCCAATAGATGGTGAGCACCCACCAACGCTTGCCATCGTTGATGAGTTGAAACGAATTGATGCCACGCTGAAAGGGTTCTTTGTCAGTGTTGCTGTGGCGAGACTCGTAAACGCTCCACACCTCCGCCATGTGGTCGAACTCCTCAACCTTGTTCGACACTGCGCGTTCAAAAAAACCTTCTTTCAGGAATATCGGGCGGCTGCGCTCGATGTAGTCCTCTACAGAAACGCTACGGGCGCCGATGGTTCCATCCGGACGCCGCCCGCTAGGGATGAGCCGCGCGTCTTTATAAAACAGCGAGCGGAAGCGGTCCCAATCGCGATCGCCCTGTGGGCCGGAGATCACGTCATAAGTCGCAGCCATGATGTGCTCAATGGTGTCCACGTCGCTCGGTTTAGCTTCCGGCTGCTGCTTAGGAGCGACCGCCTCTCCTGCCTGCGCGTGGATCTCCGGTGGCTTCGCCTCGGGAGCTGGTTTTTGATCCTGCTGGGGTTTGGAATCTTGCGCCAAAGCCGTTGCCATTAAGGCAATCGCAAATAAAGTTAAAAAGAAAATCTTCCGCATTCCGGTCTCCTATTCCTGCATGCTGCCTTACTGCACTCTTCCGCCGGGTTTTGACTCCAGGCGCGCTTTCACAGTTTTGTAGAAATCCCAAATGTTTTCCTGCGGACCCTCCGTCAATCTGCGGTTCACTTTCATCGAGGGAAACAGCTTCGAGCCGTTCACATTCAAAGTGATTATCAAGAACTGCCCACCGGGATAATAATCAATGGTCCACTCGCCGCCCCAGCGGCGTCTCACGACTTCTCCCAAGTAGCCGCCCCACATCTTAGACATCTCGTCGATGCTGGCGTCAGTGGCGCTTTCCGGCATCTCGGTCGAGAGATGGGTGAGTATCTCCTCCACCTTTTGCAAGCTGCTCTCGCTGAAGTCGAGCTCCACCTCGAAGCCCTCGCGACCCATCTTCACAGCTTCGTCGGCGAAGGCGAGCATCATGGCGGAGATGTCTTTCTGTTCCATAAGCTTATGCGATTCCGATTTGCGCAATCCAGAATACACGCGCTATCGGCAGCTCTGCATTTTGCCTTCTCGCGTGGCAGCCCAAGCCGGGATGAAGGATTCCAATAGCGAAAACCCCGAAGGAGTCACAGTATGGCCAGCAAAAATTCAGGAAAGAAATCGCAATCTTCTTCGCGCTCCGGCGGCTCCGGCCGTTCCCGCGGAAATGACTTCCCGCTCGATAACAACACTTATAATGTGATCACGGTTATCCACGAAAAATCCAAAGGGCTGGAAGCGTTCGACGAGTATCTGCAGGACGCTGACGAGGAACTGCGGGAGATCCTGCAGGAGATCCGCGAGCAGGACACGCGCGCTATCGAGCAGTTGCAGGAGCATCTGCGCATGCTGATGGGCGGCGAAGGCGCGGAGTCGGAAGACGAAGAAGCAGCTTAGTTTTGCACGACAACGATTCGGTGAGGGCCACGCGTCTTCACCGGATTTTTTATGTCCACCCGAAGAGCTTCGCGCAGAGAAAGATCACATTGGCAACCAGCATCCCGCCTACGGCGCCGCCCAGCCAGAAATTCTGCCAGATGGAGTTCGTTGTCTTCATGATGCGGCGGTCATTCGATATCCAGAGAATGAAAAAGAGAATAGGCACGATGAAGATACCGGCCAGCACCTGCGACCAGAAGAGTGTTTTCACCGTATTCACGCTGAAGTAATTCACGATCACTGCGATCAGCAGCACGATGCAGATGAGCACGAAGAACCGGCGCGCCTCCCAAGGCGGCTTGTTCAAACCGTAATCCCAATTCGCTGCTTCGGAGATGCTGAAACACAGTGAAGCCACCAGGATCGGCAACGCGACTAGTCCCGAACCGATGATTCCGAGCGAGAACAGGATTGGCCCAATCGCACCCAGCGGGGCCAATGCGCCGGCTGCCTCGCGGGTAGTCATCAGCGTTGGATCCGCGACCTGCATGCGCGAGGCGGCGAGGATCACCGATAGCGAGACCAGGCATGCGACGACGCATCCGATCTGCGCTTCAACATCGTGAAAGCTTTTTGCTTCGCGCTTCGTGCTCGTCTGCCATACCACGACGTCTGGCGTGAGCAGCGAACCGAAGACCGCGATCACCGCCATCAGATATCCGCCGGTCAGGACAGACTTGCCTGAAGTCAGCGGGTGAACGGCCGCGGGCGGTGCCCCGGTGGCGAGTAATCCGGCAGCCACATAAGAGAAGAGGAACAGCGCCAACAGCGAAAGGGTGGGATTCACGCGACGATATCCCGCGAGCGTGAGGATGTACCACACCACGAACGCGACCACCGCGGGGAAAAATCGTGCCGGCTGATTCAGTACGATGGAAAATGCGTCGCTCACCGCCATGAGGTCGGCAACGATCATCGTGACGTTCACGGCGACCATTAACGACGCGATCACGACTGCGACGGTCACACCGAAATGGTCGCGGATGAGTTTTATGAGTCCGAGCCGCGTTTCGTGTCCAATGCGGGCAGCCACACCGAACACCGACTGCAGGATGGGGATACAAAAGATAACGACGAATGCGACCGAGGTTCCAAATGAGGCGCCGGCGACCGTTGCCGTCAGCACCGCAGCAGGATCAAGGTCAGCTGCTCCGGCGATGATCCCAGGCAAGGCGCGCTCACCTAGTCCAGTTCCCGCGAGACCGCCGTGCGAGAGAACAGAATGTTGCTGCTCGGGAAACGATAGCACTCTGCCGCGGTGTTCGGCAGTGCCCTCCCGCGGCCGCGGGTTGATATGAAAGATCCTCTTGCGCAGCTCACCGAATCTTGGGAAGTTCACTCTTCAATCCCTTCTCGATGTCGCGCTCACGCAAAAGACGGAAAGGCTTCCAGTAGGTGATGATCCCGTATGCAGCGATGGCGGCCAACAGCAGTCCGCTGCTTACATCAAGGAAGAGGTTGGAGACACCCGTATCGGCGATCTTCAGTAGCACTTCCACATTTTTTCGGGTGAGCGCGAAGGCCAGCGCCAGAGTGATCATGCCAATGCCGGCTAGCAATCCGGTCACGTTCTTGGCCCACTTGCCGCGCGAGTGATACTCGGCGAAGAGCTTGGAGCCATAGACGGCCAAGCCCAGGATCAGGAGAAAATTTCCGACAACCTCGATGGAATAACGGAACCCCACAGCCAGAGGCCTACCTTGTTCGTCCTTGCAATGTAAGAAGCGGCTGGATGCGGCTAGGTTGGTAAGCGGCGGCCGCGGGCACTAATAAGGATAGGGCTCGATCTTCCAACGCTCGTAGACCTTGGCCTCGAGGAAGACCTTGTACAGCTCTGGGTCGAGTTCGCCGTCTTTCACGCTGAAGCGCAGGATATCGAGCGCCTTTTCGAGGTTGACCGCCTTTTTATAAGGACGGTCCGTCGCCGAAAGTGCGTCGAAGATGTCCGAGATGGTCATCATGCGGGTTTGCATGGGGATCTCAGCCGCGCTCAGCTTGTAGGGGTATCCCAAACCGTTCAGTTTCTCGTGGTGGCCACGCGCGATCTCCGGCACGTTGCGGATCTCTTTCGTCCATGGGATCTGCTGCAGGAAATTGAATGTGTGCACCACGTGCGACTCGATCTGCACGCGCTCGCGGTCATCGAGTGAACCTTTGCGAATGGAGAGCAGCCGGACTTCGCCGCCGGTCAGCAGCGGCTTCTGGGTGCCGTCGAAATCCAGATAGTTGCGCGCGGCGATCTCAAGCAGCTTCTCGAAATTCCCTTCCGGCAACACGGTAGGCTCGTCGGACTTCAATACGGTGGCGAAGTGATCGTCGAGAGCCTTCATCTGATCAGCGAGCTTCTGA
>JBJMGI010000124.1:0-55763 GCA_045807945.1 Terriglobales bacterium
CGGCGCGTCGAGGTCCATCCACGCTACTTCGGAATCGTAGTAATCGTCGGAAAGGAATGAATCGGCGCGGGTGGTCAAGAACTTCTTCAGTGTCGCGTTATCAGTCAGCGCGGCGGCCTCGCGCAGAAGTCCCGCGGCCTTGGAGAGATAGTAGCCATACATGAGCCTGTAGGGCCTTGCAACCAGCGCATTCGGATCTTTGGGCCACTTTCCTTTTTCAGACGGGTCGATAACGATGACGCATGGATCACCAGCGCGGATGATGACGCTGTAAAAACCGGTCGCAACTTCCTGATCTTTTTTCGGCAGCGCCGCTTCCCAGCGCTCGAACTCTTCCTTCGTCATGTCGGAAGGATAGAAATTTGCGCCGAGCGGCTTGCGGTCGGGCACGCCAGGAAGAAAGGCCGTGTGGCCGTCGAGATCAGACCATGGCCCTTTGTTCTGCCAGAAATACTTCAGCCTAGCGCGGCCCAGCGGCGTCGTGTCCTTTTGCAGCTTGGTATAGAGCTCGTTGCTGCCTTCCCAAAGCTGCGTCATGAACAGCGGATCAAGCACGCGCGCCGCCTCAAGCAGCTTGACCAACGCCTTTTTATCAGCCGCAGAAAGATGCGTGGTGTCGACCTTAAGGTCGGTGGGCGCGTAGCGCGCCTGCATCTTCTCGAGTTCGGGCAGGTTCGGTATCTCGCGCTGTAACGTTATCTGCAATTGACCCTCTTGCGCGTAGAGCACTCCGGCGAGCATTGCAAAACAAATAGCTGCAACAACAAATCTCATTTTTCGTTCCTTTACTTGATGTACTTATCCAGAAAATCGGCGATCGCGCCGTATCCTTTGATGCGGTTTACGCGCTTGGCCATTCCGTGACCTTCGTCGGGGAAGGTGATGGACTCAACAGGGATACCCTTCGCCTTCACAGCCGCAACGATCTGGTCAGCCTCCGCCGCCGGCACGCGCGGATCGTTTGCGCCCGCAATCACGAAGAGCGGCGCCTTGATCTGGTTCACGTAATTGATGGGCGAAATGGACTTCATGAACTCGGGATCCTTATCCGGGTCGCCGTACTCGGCCGCGCGGTTCTCGCGACGCCATGCCCCGGTGTTCTTGAAGAACGTGCTCCAGTTCGCGATTCCGACGATGTCCACGCCCGCCGCCCACAGGTCAGGATTCATCGTGACCTGCGCCAGCGTCATGAACCCGCCGTAGCTGCCGCCCATCACGACGATCTTTTTCGGATCGATATAGCCGCTGTTTTTGAGGTACTCATGCGCGAACGCCACGTCTTTCACCGCGTCCATGCGCTTCTTGTAATCGTCCGCGTGGGTATATTCGCGGCCATACCCCGTGCTTCCACGCACGTTAGGCGCGAGCACCGCGTATCCGCGATTTACGAAGTACTGCAGCACTGAGCTGAAATCCGCGCGCGTCTGCCCCTCTGGTCCGCCGTGGACGTAAACGATCGCCGCGAGCTTCGCGTCTTTCGCCGCGTTTTTCGGCAGGTACAAGAATGCCGGAATCTGTTTGCCATCGAATGTGGGATAGGTGATTGTCTGCGGCTGAACGAAAGCATCGGCTGGGATGCCGGCGCGGGTGGAATGTGTCACTTGCGAGGCGCGGTTTCCTTTCAGGTCCAGCATCCATACATCGGAGTTGATGGCGGGCGAGTTGTAATCGAACGACACGCGCGACGCGTCGGCGCTGAACGAGCCCGCGCCTACGGTTCCCTTCGGCAATCCGCGGAAGATATCTACTTTGTTCGTTTGCAGGTTTCGGATGCGGACCGACGACGCGCCATCGTCGTTCCACGCGTAAAAAAGATACTTGCCGCCCCGGTCCATGTTGATGCCGGTTTCCTCGTCGATCTCCTTCGGCGAGTCTTCGATGAACTTCAGTTGCTTCGCACGCACATCATAGAAAGCCAGATTCATCTTGTCGCGGTCCTGATTGGACGCAAGATAAAAGCCAGAGCCATCCGGCAGCCACGCAGCATTGTTGTAAAGCGCGTCGCCTTTGTGCGGAGTGAGGTGCGTCACGCTCTCGCTTTGCGTGTCCACCAGGAAAAGGTCATTGTCGTAGTTGTTGCGTTCGCGATTTGCCAGCACATAGCGGCCGTCGGGCGAGAAACTCGCGCAGTAATAGTTGGCGTCGTTGCTCAACAGCCGCTTCGGCTGCTTCGACGCCAGGTCCATCACGTACAGATCGAAGTAGCGCTCTACTCGGGCATTATTCGAATAGCAGATCTGTGATCCGTCGCGGGAAAAATCTCCGAAGTTGTTGATGACTTTCGCATCTTTCGTCAGCGCCTCGATGCTCTCGCCCTTCGGGTCCGTCAGGTAGAGCTGCGTGCGTTCGTTTCCACCTTCATCTTTGGTGAACAGGATCACGTCGCCACGAGGCGACCAGCGCACCTCGTGCACGCGGTCATCAAAAAACGTAAGTTGCTCCGGATATCCGCCCACCATCTGGTTCTTCCAAACTTGATTTACCCCGGAAACGTTCGTCAGGTAAACGACCTCGTCTCCTTTGGGAGAGATAGAAGGCGCGCTCGCGCTACGAACGTTGAGAAAGCGCTCCATGCCGAACTGCGTGGTTTTTGGCAGCAGGCTGGGTGCTGCGGTCTGTGCCGCAGCCGCGGTCAGAAGCACTGGAACCAAAAGGCATTTGAGGCGCAGGAACACAGGCACTCTCCTGAGAAAACCGACCAAGAATCATACAGGAGAATTTAACTGCGGCTATTTGCGGAAGCGGTGACGGATTGGCGGTACGGGCTCTTGCGGTTTTGCGATCTTCTCTTCTTTCCAGAAGACCTTCTCGACTTCCAAGCACTCGATGCCGACCTGGCTGCGGCGGTGGAAGCCTTCGCCCACCCACACCACGCGGGCGCGCGCGCGCTCAACGCGCCATTGCAGCAGGATCTCGTCTCCGGGGTGGAAATGATGTCCGGCGGTGTGGATTCGCGCTCCGGTGGGCGACACGTCGAGCGTGCAGACGTGCGCTGTTTTTCCGGAAGAAAGAAAATTAACTCTCAGAGGAATTACTACAGGGCGCCGCTCTTCGCGCAGCTTATAAAAATATTCCAGCTTCAGATCTTGTTTCTCTTTACTAAGTGGCTGAAGGATTGCACTCACAAATCGGATAGTAGCACGAGTTCTTGTGCAAATTCACTCAGGATTTTTCCTTAGAGGGACAAAAAAAATTGTCCTTTCGGACAGTACCGTGAAGCGCAACACGCCAGCATACGTCTGATAGAACACAGGCCTGTCCCTGCAAACGCCGCTCCAGTGCGCTAAAATAAAGGCTACCCAGAGCTCATCGAAATAGAAGGTTCCAGGTTCTCATGAGAAAAGTCACGACCCTTTTAGCCGTCATCCTGCTCGCTGCTTTTGCGACTTCTTTGCTCGCCGACAGCGTAGTGGAAGAGATCATCGCGCGCGTCAACGACGACATCATCACCCGCGCCGAGCTGGCCCGCAATCGCCAGCAGCTCGAGGAAGAAGCCAAGCAGAAGAACGAGCCGCTCACTCCCGACCGTGAAAAAGACCTGCTGCGCGACTTGATCGACCAGCAGCTCCTGATTCAGAAGGCGAAGGATCTCGGCATCACCGGCGACGCAGAAGTCGTGAAGCGCCTCGACCAGATCCGCCAGGACATGAAGCTCAATTCAATGGAAGAATTGGAGCAGGCGGCGTCCGCCCAGGGCACGAACTTCGAAGACTTCAAGCAGGGGATCCGCAACAGCATCATTACGCAGCAGGTGATCAGCCGCGAGGTTGGCTCGCACATCAGCATCCCGCCAGACGAGATCCAGAAGTTTTACGAGCTGAACAAGAAAGAGTTTGAAGGTCCGGAGCAGGTTCAGATCGCCGAGCTGCTTATCTCGCCCGCGAAGGACGAAAAGGGCAATCCAAAAGAGGACCAGGCTTCGCTCGATGCAGCCAAGGCGAAAGCCGATTCGGTGTTGAAGGAGATCAAAGGCGGCATGAAGTTTAGCGAGGCTGCCATCAAATACTCCGACGGCCCCACCGCGCAGCAAGGCGGCGACCTCGGACTATTCAAGCGTGGCACCCTCTCCAAGGAACTTGAGGACGTCACCTTCAACATGAAGGTCGGCGACACCTCCGACGTCATCCGCACCAAGCAGGGTTTCGTGATCCTGAAGGTCATCCAGCATCAAAGCGCCGGTATCCCGCCTGAGAAGGAAGTCGAGCCGCAGATCCAGGAAGCGATCTACATGCAAAAGCTGCAGCCCGCACTCCGCCAGTACCTGACCAAGCTGCGCGAGGAGTCGTACATTGACATCAAGGCCGGCTTCGTTGACACCGGTGCGAGCCCGAACCAGACCAAGCCCATCATGACCGCTGCTGCAACCGGAGCTGACGACAAAGAAGCGGCCAAGAAGAAAAAGAAGAAGTTCTTTGTGTTCTAATGTGGGCGCAGACCGTCCTGCGCGCGCATACGCTCCGTTAACACGTTCAAGGCATCAGATGGAAAGAGGATTCTATGCCAGAGCTCCCCGACCAGAACAACCCGAACCTAGCCGGGCGCGATCCTGAAGACCGGCCCACCACCTGCACCCGTGAAGTAAGAGAGAAGATGGTGGACAAGACCATTGCCGACTCTTTCCCGGCGAGCGATCCCCCGTCATCGATCCCCGACCCGTGCGCTGAAGATCCCTTCGCTGCCTAGTTCCAGCACGGCGGCTCCCACGGCCATCAATCCAACATAGATGTAAGGAAAATATTTGTACGGCGCATCCGGCACCGGATAGACGCTGCCCACGATCGGGATCGTCAGCAGCAGCAATGCCGCAATGGTGATTGCGACGTGCTTTGGACGAAGCGCGTGCTGCTGGCGCAAGTACAGCGGCGCGGCGATCGAGACCATCGCATAGGAGAAGAGGAATCCGAAGGTGGCCAGCGTTCCCGCGTAACCAAAAATTTCCATGACCGCCACGCGAGTAGCCGCAAGCACTGCGGCAGGAGCAAACGCGAGCACCGCCGACGCGAGTACCGCCACGTGCGGCGTTGCGTGCATGCTATGCGCCTTCCCCGCAGACGCATGGAAGTACCCATCGCGCGCCATGCTGTAAAGAACGCGGGCAGCAGCGTTGATGCTGGCGAGCGTACACGCGAACTGGCCCAGCAGGATCCCGATCGTGAGCACCAGCGCGAACCACGGCACCCGTGCCGCTTCGGCAACGGTCACGAGCGGCGCGTTCGATTTATCCAGCGCGATCGCTGAACCGTGAAACGCCTGCACTAACGTGTACGCCATAGCAACGAAGAATCCGCCGGTGATCACCACTGAAGCAAAGACCGAGCGCGGGATGGCGACCAGCGGGTTCTTCGCTTCATCGCCGAGCGCCGTCGCACTCTCAAATCCTACAAAGCTGAAGAAGGCGAGCACTACGCCTTGGCGCAATCCTGCGGCGTTCACGCCCGCCAGATGAGCTTGCACCGGATCGCTGAGCGGCCCGCGCCGCAGAAAGAAGATCAGCGCGAGCACGGTGATCAGTCCGACAGACGCCATCTCCATCGCCAGCATGAAGCGCGTCGAAAGTTTCACGTCCTTCCACGCGATCGCTGCGCATAACACGGCATCGGCCGTCATCACTGCGATCAGCGCTCCGCGATTTGTAAGTGGAACTCCGAAATGCTCCAGCAGAACCACGAAGTAATTGGTGAAGCCGGCAAGGGTAGCGGTGGCGGTGAAGATGTAGGCCAGCAGTAGCGACCATCCGCAGAGCGCGCCGGCGCGGTTCCCCATGCCGTCGCGTGCAAATGTGTAGAGCGCGCCCGGCGAAGCCGACCTTGCGGCGAAGACGTTGATCTGCGGCGTGACGAACAGCAATGCGATGGTGGCCAGCGCGTATGCCAGCCATGTCCCATTCCCGGCGCTCGCAAAAACCAATGGGATGATGAGCGCGGGGGTGGCCGATGGCGCAATATTCGCCACCGACTGCGCCACCACTTCCAAGAATGAAAGCGCGTCGCGATTCAGCGAGCCCGCAGAAGAGCCGCCCGGAGCCTGGATGGGGGAACCCATGGGTCAAAGCATTCTCCGCTCCCGCCACCACGGCTGTCACGCAATTTCTTGTGTGGTGGAGCTACAATGCTCCACCCGAAATTATCAAAGAGGTTTCGATGACTGATCCGAGCCGCCCCTCTTCTGAAAAGCCCGAAGCGAACAACGGCCACACTCGCCGCGACACCATTAAGTATTTGATCGCCGGCAGCGTCGCCGCAGCGTGTCCGGTCCCATCGTTTGCCATGCCCGGCGCTGCGCCCGACGTTAAGCTTGGCAGCGAGCGCAACGACATTTGCCACAGCGTTCGCGACGGACACACCTTTAAGACTCCCGCCGTCAGCTCGCATCATGACGTGGTCATCATCGGCGGCGGCCCCAGCGGATTGCTCTCAGCGTATCTGCTTCGCGATAAAGATTTCCTTTTGCTCGAGAAAGAGGCGCGCCTCGGCGGCAACGCCATCAGCGAGAACTGGAAAGGTATTTGGTATTCCACCGGCGCCGCCTACCAGATGGACGACGAGCTGCAAGCACTTTGCCGCAAGATCGGCATGACCATCTATCCAATCCGCAGCGTTGACGCCGCCATCATCAACGACACCGTAGTCCCGGAATTCTGGGCCGGTGGATATCAGAACGCGCCTTATCCTGACCGCGTGAAGAAAAGTTGGGAGCAGTTCTTCACAGACATGAAGAAGCTGAACCAAAAGCCCGATATCGAGAAGCTCGACAACATGACCTTCGCCGAGCTGCTGCAGCCCTACGAGCCCGAGCTCACCGCGTTCTTCGACAACTTTGGCCCCAACAACTGGGGCGGGCAGACGCACGACACCTCGGGCTACATTGGCGCGCAGTCCGTCTTGTGGGGCGGCGGCATCCAGCCCGAGCGCTACACCTGGTCGGGCGGCCTAGGTCGTATCTCGCTCGCGCTTGAAGATGCACTGAAGAAGACGGCAGCATCACGTCTGCGCAAGGAAGCTACGGTGATCAGCGTGGAGCAGAAAGGCGCAGTCGTCCACGTCACCTATATGGAGAACGGCGCGCTGAAGACCATCGCCGCGAAAACCGCGATCATCGCGTGCCCGAAATTTATCGGCAAGAAGATCGTGAAGGGACTCGATGACGATCACGTCGATGCTATGGGCGCGATGCGCTATCAGCCATATCTCGTGGTCAACGTCTGCTTCGATCAGGTGGTTTACAACGGCTCATACGACACGAACATCCCTTCGCCGAGTCCGATCGTCGACTTCAACATCGCCGATTGGGTCCTCGGTCGCGACAACAAAGAGAAGAACCGCCCTCACGTGCTCACCTGTTACGTCCCGAAGCGCGAAAGTCAGCGCTCCACTCTGCTGGATGACGAGCAGGTGAAGAAGACAGGCGAGGTCGTCGTCGAACACCTGAACAAGTGGTTCCCCGGCTCCCGCGAGCACGTGGAAGAGGTTCACATCTACCGCCGCGGGCATCCGATGTACGTCTCGGCGCCGGGCGTACTCACGCGCATCGCGCCAAAGATCCGCAAGCCGCTCGGCAACATCTTCTTCGCGCACTCGGATTCCGAAGGCGGCATCTCGGAATACTCGAGCGCGTACGTAGCAGCGCGACGCGTGAAGGGAGAAGTAACGCAGGCCCTGGACAAAGGCGCCAAGGCCCACGCTGCGAAGGCGTAAGCTACTGCTCGTTGTGCTGCTCAATCGATTGCTGAATACCGGCAGCGAACCAGAGTCCACCCGCGTTCCTAACCAGGAGAACCGGGGTGGGGCAGCTGCCAACGGGAAGTGGCGAGAGGACGTCGTCGATGGCGAAGTCGCCATTCGCGTCTAGGGCCACGCCAGCGGCGTTCGAGCTATGAGCGGTGGCCGTGGCGGCAGGTCCGCAGAAGAGCGTCACGTGAACTCTCTGCCCACCGTTCGTACCGATTCCGTTGCCCGCCGCAAGCAGAAGCCCGCGTCCCACAACGATAATGCGACCATTCGGGGTCACCGCAGCATTGAGTGATGCGATCCGCCATGGACCCGCCGGGGAAACGCCGCGCACCACATTAAGGTTTACCGTGCCGGTTGCGGAGACGCCCGTGATTGGCTGGACGCCGATTCCGCCCCTGAACACCAGTCCGGTTGAATCCTGAGCGGTTGCGATTCCCGCAGCCGCCACGATGAGAAGAGCCACTACCAACACACGCGCCAGCGTGCGACCTGCATTTCCACTGCCTGATCTTGCGATTGTTTTCATTTGAAAACTCCTTATTTTTTTGGAGAGTCCGCGTCAGGCCTGTTTTCCTGGCGTACCCTCCTTCATCATCGAAACTATTCGCAGCAGGCTTTGCAGTCATAACGTAACCGTCATCTTCCCGTAATGTTTCGGTGGCGCTCCCGCCGTTGGCACCAGAAAAGTGAAGACTTTTTGTACCCACTGAATGGCCATTCACATCCAAGCAGAAGTTCCAACAACTTTTTTGATTGAGAGTCGTGCAGTCATGCAAGAAATCGCCTTTGAAGCTTTTCGACTAGACCTCGTGAACGAGTGCCTTCGGCAGGACACGCGAGTGATCACACTCCGTCCCAAAGCCTTCCGCGTGCTCAAACTTTTGGTGGAACGTGGCGGTCAGCTTGTGACCAAGCGGCAGGTTCTTGATGCTGTGTGGCCAGAAACTTTCGTTGGCGATGCCGTTTTGAAGGACGTCGTGCGCCAGCTGCGCGAAGCGTTGAATGATTGTTCTAAAAATCCTTGCTACATCCAGACAGCACATCGGCGCGGATATCGCTTCATCGCGAAGATCGAGGCAGCGGACCAATACTCGGCGCCAGCGGCGTGGGAAGGCGAAGCCCCGGCGCCTCCGGTTACCGCGGCCTGGTCATTCTCCAGTTGGTCTGGATTTTTGGGGCTGGCCGCTACAGTGCTCCTGATAAACCTCAAGAACCCTAACGGGTGATTCTTCGCTAACCACTCCCCCCGCGAATGCCGTGAGAGACTCACTTTGTATCTTTGATCAACGTTTCCTGGCTCGCCGCGCACAACCAGCTTCCGTTCTCCTCCACCCAGGTATCAGTGAAGCGGCCGTGGCGGGTGTACGGCTTCCCTTTCGTACTGCCCTTCTCGCGGTAGCCGCCAGTCACGATCACGGCATCGCCGTGCGCCCAGGCATTCATGTTCTCGTTTACGATCTGGTCGGGCATGTAAGTCAGAGTCTTGATGCTCGCCAAAAACTGCTGCTTGTTCATGAAGGTGCCGTCGGAGTCCGTGTATGCGAATGAGGGTGAGAGCAGCTTTTCTACGGCTTGAGCGTCGTTGTTCTTCTCGGCTTCGTTCCAGGCGTTTTCGAGCATGAGCACGCGGGCCTTGTTGGCCTCGGCCTTGTTGGAATCAGGAGTTGCAGCAACCAGCGCGGTCATCGCGCAAACGGACACCACCGCCAAGAGAAGCTTTTTCGCTCTCACGTGCTTTCCCTCTGAATGTGAGTTGAGGCCCGGCACAGTCTGACACACGTCTTGCGCGAATTCCAGAGGCTCGCCCGCGGCGTGCATACCCTAGTTGGTTCGGTCGCCTGAGAAGCTATTTGGCCGGCGAGTTCGCTTGCTCCAGCACCGAGAGGATGGCTGCCGCCGAACGGTCAATATCTTTTTCTGTGGTCGACCAGTTACTGACGGAGATCCGTGCCGCAGTTCGCCCCTGCCATTGCGTCCCGCCCAGCCAGCATGTGCCTTCTTTCTGTATGCCTGCGATCACCTGCTGCGTGAAAACGCCTTCGTCACGCCCATCACCGGGCAGGGGGACGAACTGTACCAGCACCTGGTTCAGTACGACTTCGTTCAGCACGCGAACCTGAGCATGACTTCGAAGCTTCTCCGCCATGCGGCGGGCGCAGGCACAGCAACGTTCCACGATTTCGCTTACACCGCGGCGTCCAAGCGTGCGCAGCGCCGCATACACAGTGATCCCGTGTGCGCGACGCGACTCATCGGGGGTGAATGCGCGCGGGTCGCGTTCTCCGGGCGTCGTCTGGATGTAGTGGGCCGGTACCATCAACCCGCCCTGATGCGACTCGGGGTGTGCGGTGAGTACGATGCCGGAGTCATACGGAACATTCAGCCATTTGTGGCAATCGGTTGCTATCGAGTCTGCCTGTTCGATCCCGGCCACTAGGTGCCGCAGCCCCTCGCTCGCAGCGGCCCAGACGCCGAAGGCTCCGTCCACATGGAGCCATGCTCCGCGCTGGTGGACCAGCGGAGCGATCTCCCTGATCGGATCCACGGCGCCAGTGTTGACGTTCCCGACCTGCGCGCACACAATGGACGGCCCCTTCACAGTCCGCAACAATTCTTCAAGATGGTCTTTGCGCATGCGTCCTTGGCTATCCGTCTTTACCCGCCGCACCCGCTCTGTTCCCAACCCGAGCATTCGCAGCGAGGTGAAGATGGTGCGGTGCGCCTCATCATTCACGATCGCCTCGATCTCGGGCGCGCCGAACAGGCCATCGCGCTCTACATCCCAACCTGCGTTGCGCAGAACGTGGTGCCGAGCTGCGATCAGCGAAGTGAAGTTCGCCATCTGGCAGCCGGTGACGAAGCCCACGCTCCATGTTGCGGGCAATCCCAGTACTTCCTTCAGCCAGCCCCCGGCGATCTCTTCCGATACGGCCGCAATTGGCGACATGATATACATCTGCGCGTTCTGGTCCCACGCGGAGACCAGCCAGTCTGCGGCGGTCGTTACCGGCAGGCTTCCTCCGATCACGAACCCAAAATAACGTGGCCCCTGTGACGCCACGGTGCCGCGCTCTCCCGCGTGCGCGAGTTGTTGCAATACAGCTGACGCGTCCTCCCCGCTCTCCTGCAAAGGACCGCCGAGCTGCCCTCGCAGCTCATCGCCCGTCGCCCTGGCGCCAACGTGCCGGTCCGCGATTGAATCTAGATATTCTTTAGCGTGCCGGGCTGCTTGCTCGAGGAGTGGTGAGTCCAGGATCGGTTTTGGTGCGCTCATTCTTTCCTCCCTAGAAACGTTCGATGGGTTTAGTAAAGTCGAATGGGCAGAAGTTGAGGCAATTCGATGCCGCGCCCCAGCAGCTTTCGGCTCTCCAGTATGTGCTCAATGTGCCGCTCGGAATGGTCCGCATAAAGCTGTAGCAGATTTCGTAAGCTCACTTCTCCGAAATCCGGATGCGCTCCCTTCAGCTGGTCCCATTCAGTCGATGGCGCCGATTTAAAGAGCTTGGCCGTCAGCTCCCTGATTGCCAGGAAGCCATCAAGGCAAAGATTTCTTTCGTCTGCGCTGGCCTGCTGATGGCCTAAGCGCTGCGTCCAGCGGTCCTGATCGTATCCTGGCAGCGGCGCCCCAGGCTCGGCTATCACCTTGCGGATGCGGAACGCTCCTTGCAATTCTGAATCGAAGACGTGCTGCACCAGTTCGTGGATCGACCACTTCTCCGGCCCTCGCGGTCTCGCCTTCAATTCATCTTCGGCAAGGTCCTTGATAGCCTGCCGCAAACGGTCCGGCCCTGTTAAATATGCCGTCAGCAGTTGCTCATCACTGTAAGCACTGTATTCCGGGAATTGCTGCTTTTTGCTCTGCATGCTTCACCTTACGTTTGGGATGAGAGACGCCGATTAGACAGAAGAAAAAAGACAAACGATGCGTGTTTGAACCCTGAATGCGGACCCTTGGCCACAAGTTTTTTAGGGCCTGCACCTCCTTTTATTCTGTAGGTGGTAAAAACGTTCGCGCCCTTTACTTGAATCTCCGGCACTCCTAAGCGTGTTTAGGGATTGTGAGTAACCGCGAAATCAGATACAAAGCTGAGAGGCGATGAAAGACTTTTACATCCGCGACGCGGCCACGTTCGAAAACCAGAACATCACTACCTCGTTCGTGGTGGCGAACAAGCAGGTCAAAGCAAAGAAAAGTGGCGAGCCTTATCTCGCGCTCACGCTGGTCGACCGGACCGGCCAGATCGAAGCCAAGGTCTGGGACGGCGTCCTCGAGGTGATGGACACATTCGAGCAGGACGACTTCGTCAAAGTGAAAGGCCTGCTCAATAAGTACAACGGACGCTTCCAGCTCACCGTCCACAAGCTGCGTCCCATGGAAGAAGCGGAGATCGATTTTTCCGACTACCTTCCCAAGACCACCAAAGATATTGAAGAGCTTTGGAAGACAGTTGGCGAGTTCGTCGACGGCTTCCAGAATCCCCACTTGAAGGCACTGATCGAAGCCTTCATGTCCGATCCGGCGATCGCAACTTCTTACAAGAACGCTCCGGCGGCAAAGACGCTCCATCACGCGTACATCGGCGGATTGCTCGACCACGTCGTCTCGCTGATGCGCTCGGCGAATCTCGTTTGCCAGAATTATCCGCAGCAGATCAATCGCGACCTGCTGCTCACTGGCGTCTTCCTGCACGACATCGGTAAGATCCACGAGCTCTCGTACGCGCGCAGCTTCGGCTACACCGATCGCGGACAGCTGCTCGGCCACATGATCATCGAGCTGGAGATGTTGCAGGCTAAGATCAAGATCGCAAACGAGCACACCGCGACGCCGTTTCCCGACGAGCTCAAGACAATGGTCGAGCACCTCATCATCAGCCATCACGGGCATTACGAGTTCGGCTCGCCCAAGCTTCCTATGTTCCCGGAGGCGCTGATGTTGCACTACATCGACGACCTCGACTCCAAGATGGAAGCCATGCGCGCCCACTTCGAGCGCGAGCCCGACTCCGACTGGACCGGCTACAACAGCTCGATGGGTCGTCCCCTGATGAACTCGCGTAAAGTTTTGGATCGCATCTACAGCGCCGTCGCGAAGGCGGCCAAGTCGGGCGAAAACTCTTAGGTTTGCTACTCCTGCGTCCTTGCTTCGCCTGATTGCTCCACCCGCCACAATCTGATACAACGGCTTCGCTCTAAGGAGAGCACCCCTTTATGCGCTTCAAATTGATCGCGCTGTTGTTCTGCCTCGCCGTCATCCTGGGCTGCGGCCCGAAGCCGCCCGCTGAAAACGCCACCAGCACCGAGAACCGGGACAATTCATCCGCATCCAGCTCGTCGGGGGACAAAGCGAATGCCCCCAAGCCGCCGGGATTGATCGACCGGCTAACAAGTAAGACGTACACCGTTCCCGCCGGCACAATCGTCAGCGTGCGTTTGGGCCAGACGCTGGGCTCGAAGACAAGCCAGCCTGGTCAGGACTTCGATGCAACTGTCGCCGAGCCTGTCGTGGTGGAAGGCAAAGAAGTGATTCCTGCTGGCGCGGATGCGCACGGCACCGTCGTAGACGCGAAAGGCCTCGGCCATTTCAAGGGTGGAGCGCTTCTGAAGATCGCTCTCACCTCCATCAAGGACTACAAGGTTCAGTCCGAATCAGTGAACCGCGCCGCGAAAGGTAAAGGCAAGCGCAGCGCAGTGATGATCGGCGGCGGCGCAGGTGCGGGCGCTTTGATCGGAGCACTGGCGGGTGGCGGAAAAGGTGCGGCTATCGGCGCGCTCGCTGGCGGCGGCGCAGGCACTGCGGGCGCCTATTTCACCGGGAACAAAGAGGTCGTTCTTCCCGCGGAGACCATGGTCTCGTTCAAGCTGCTGCAGCCCATCGAAGTAAAAATGTAGCGCGTGGTATTTTGGTGAGGACGCGCTGTTGTCGCGGCGCGTCCAAACTTCATGGCCCTCGACTTCAAAAACTTCTCCGTCATCACCTTCGACTGCTACGGAACCCTCATCAATTGGGAAGTCGGCATTCTTGGCGCTCTGCAGCCCATCCTGAAGAAATACGGACGCAGTCTTTCCGACGCTGGCATCCTCGAGCTCTATAGCACGTTCGAGCCTCAGATCCAGAGCGGCCCCTACAGGCCCTATCGCGAGGTTCTCGCCGAGATCGTTCGACGCTTCGGCGCGAAGCTTGTCTTCACTCCGACGCAACAAGAGATCGATTCGCTCGCCGAGTCTATCAAGGACTGGCCGCCCTTCGGCGACACCAGCGCTGGACTTCGCAAACTCAAGACCAAATACAAGCTCGCTATCATCTCCAACATCGACGATGATCTGCTCGCGTACTCTCTGCGCCTCATCGGCGTGCCCTTCGATTTTCTAATAACCGCGCAGCAGGCCAAGAGCTACAAGCCGTCACACAACAACTTCAATCTGGCGTTGAAGAAGATCGGATTGCCCAAAGAAAAAGTCCTGCACGCGGCTGAAAGCCTCTACCACGATGTCGCGCCCGCGAACGAGCTCGGGATAGCGAACGTGTGGGTGAACCGCCGTGGCGGAAAGCCCGGCGCCACGAAAGACGTCGCCGCCAGGCCCAACCTTGAAGTCCCTGATATCAAGACGCTCGCCGAAGTCGCTACCAAATGAAAAAGGGCGGCTCTCGCCGCCCTTCACTCAAAAGAAAAGCTCTACTGGTTTACCGGTATCTTGATGATCTTCTTCTGGATCGCGTAGGTCACCAGCTGCGCCTTATTGTGAATGTCCAGTTTGCGCATCAGGTTGAACTTGTGCGCCTCGATCGTCTTCACGCTCAGCCCGAGCAGCACGGCGATCTCTTTCACCGAATTGCCTTCCGCCAGCAGCTTCAGGATCTCGCGCTCACGCGGTGTCAAAGTTGACATGCGCGGACGCATCTTCTGGTCGCGCACTCGCGAGCGGAAATCTTCCACAAGCTTTCCCAGCACCTGCGTGCTGAGATATTTGCCGCCTTTGTAGACGTCGCGGATCGCCGTCACCAACTGCGGCGCCGGCGTGTCTTTCAGAACGTATCCGGCAGCGCCGACTTCGAGACACTGCACGAGATAGTCCTCGTCCTCATACATAGTCAGGAAGAGAACCTTCGTCTCAGGACGGTTTTTGCGGATGTGGCGCGCGGCTTCGAAACTCGAGAGGCCCTGCATGCCGATATCCATCAGCACGATGTCAGGGCGCAGGTCGCGCGCTTTTTCCACGGCGGCTCCCGCGTCGGCAGCTTCGCCGGTCACTTCAAAATCCGATTCCATCTCCAGCAGGCGGCGGACGCCCTGGCGAAACAATGTGTGATCGTCAACCAGCAGGCACTTGATCTTTGGCATGTACTTCCCCTAGTGATTAATGGATCCGCGACGAGATTGCTCCCGCTTCCGCGGATTTTGCTAATGGCGCGCTGGTCTCGCTGATTGGCACCGAGACTTCGATCCTGGTGCCGCGGTCCTTGGCTGAGGCCACGCGGACCTCGCCTCCGATCGAGTGCACCCTTTCTTTGATTCCGGCCAGCCCAAACGAGTTACCACGCGAGTTGCTGGTTTTTGTGCTGAATCCCACCCCATCGTCCTCGATCAGCAGCCGCACCCGCTGCTGGTCCTGGTTCAGGATGATATTCACGCTCTTGGCATGCGAGTGTTTGGCCACATTGTGCAGCGCTTCTTGCACCACCCGGTAGATCACCATCTCGACCTCGGGATCAAGCCGGTTCATGTCTTCGGCCACCATCACGCGTGCGCGGACGCCGGTATTTTTGGCCAGATCCTTGGCCTCTTTGCGTATCGCGGCCACCAGCCCCAGCTCTTTCAAGACGAGGGGCGAGAGCCGTCCGATGATGCGCCGAATGCCTTCAATCGTCCGGTCGACCACTTCCACCGTCTCGCGGATCTTATTCTTCTGCGAGCGCGACCCGCGGCCTGCGGCGGTCGATTCCAGCATGCCGAGATAGAGCCGGATAACCATCAGCGCTTGGCCGGTTTCGTCGTGCAGTTCGCGGCTGATGCGCTTGCGCTCGTCTTCCTGCACGCGCAAAAGGTGTCCGGAAAGCTCGGCGATGCGCACTTCGCGTTCGCGTAGCGCTTCCGTCATACGCCGGCGGTCGATAGCAAGGGCGGAACGGTCGGCGATAGCTCGCATCATCTCGCGCTCCGTCGGCAGCCACTCGTATGGCTTGGTGAAGCCGACCACCAACACTCCGATCATCTCGCCATTCGCGTTCAGCGGCATGCCCCAAAGCGTCCGCGCGGCTTGGCGCAACGCTTCGCTGGCGACGCGCCCATCGTGCGAAGGGTCCAGCACCATGTCCGGAACGCCGCTCGCGGCAATGCCTCCCGAGAACCCTTGCCCAATTTCGACCGAGAAATCGCCATCCGCCTCGAAGCCCAGCTTCGCACGTGCCTGCAGCCGGTTCGTGCCTTGCTCCTTCAGCATGAGAACGCCAACGCTCGCACCAAAGACTTTGGCGGTGATCTTCAGCACTTGCTCGAAAACGGAGGGCAGGTCAGCGGCAGAAAGTTCCGCGTCGAGGATCGAGAGCAATGCCGCGCTCTGTTCGCTCTTGGCGTCGAAATACGCGCCGCTCACGACCACGAAGCACGCGGACGAAAAGGCTTCCAGTGTCGCGATCAGCTCCGCCCGGCGTTCCCCGAAGAGGCTGCCGACGTAGGGCTCGCAAACGTTCAGATAGAGTTCGAAGGAGCGGGCGACCGCGCGTGTGTCCACCTGGAGTTTCGCCAGCCGAGAGCCGTGGTAGCTCAGGCTCTCGACTAATCCCTTAAAGTCGTTTTTACCGCAGATGAAGGTGCATGCTGCCGCGAGCTGCAGTTGCTCCACAGCGACCAGGATGCGGCCGTCAAAATTCGATTCCTGCGCGATTTTTTCGCGCCACTTGGCAGTAATGTCAGGAAAGTAGGGCTCCAGGGCCCTTGTCACTTCGATGATCAGCTCGCGAGAGCTGTCTTTGAGAGGCAAAACTGCTGACACTTCTACTGCTCCCGGGGCCAGAGGAAGGTTCCGTCGCGATCATCGCCGCCTTAGAGCGGCGAACATGAACTTCCCTACATTCGTTCTAGGTAATATACCCGTCCAAAATCCGAGTGTCTACTAATTAGTCATTATTTTTAGAGATATCTTCCTGCGGTTGTGTCCGCCTCTGGGAAAAAAATCAGCTTGCTACAATGCCAGTGCATGTTGCGTTTCTCCACCGCCGGCGAATCCCATGGCGAAGCCCTGGTCGCGACCCTCTCCGGGCTCCCCGCCGGGCTCGAATTCGACCAGAAATTCGTCGATCGCGAGCTCTGGCGCCGCCAGCAAGGCTACGGCCGCGGGGGACGCATGAAGATCGAGAAGGATTACGCCCACGTTCTCTCCGGCATCAGGCATGGCAAGACCATCGGCTCGCCCATCGCCCTCCTGCTTGAGAATAAGGACTGGAAAAATTGGGAAGAGGCGCTGCCGGTGGCTATCGGCCACGCCGCAAAGCATAAGGAAGTGAAATCACCGCGTCCCGGACACGCCGATCTCGCCGGGGCTCTCAAGTACAACTTCCCCGAAGCGCGGTACGTTCTGGAGCGGGCGTCGGCCCGAGAATCGGCGGCGCGAGTCGCTGTGGGCGCAATCGCAAAATTATTCTTGCGCGAACTCGGGATCGGAGTGCTCAGTCACGTGGTCCAGATCGGTAACGCCCGTTGCGGATGCAAAGGCGAATGGAAGAAGTTAGTCGAACTCTCGGAGCGCAATGAGATCCTGCTGAACTGCGAAGACCCGGAAGCCGAGCAGCGCATGAAGGCTGAAGTTGATGAGGTTCTCCGCACCGGCGACACCGTCGGCGGCGTCTTCGAGGTTATCGCGCACGGCGTTCCGCCGGGCCTCGGTACTTACGCCAATTGGGACGAGCGCCTCGACGGCCTTCTCGCCCAGGCAGTCATGTCCCTGCAAGCCGTAAAAGCGGTCGAACTCGGCGACGCAATCACCGTGGCCGGCGGCCCTGGTTCCAAGGCTCAGGACGAGATTGGTTTCAGCCGTTCACCGGCAACTAACAACCAGCAACCAGCAACGAGTTTCACGCGAAGCTCCAACCACGCTGGCGGCCTCGAAGGCGGCGTCTCGAACGGTGAAGACATTGTCGTCCGGGGATATCTGAAGCCGATTTCAACCTTGCGTCGCCCGCTCGGCTCGGTAGATTTCAAATCCCGCGAACCGGTAAAAGCTGCCTACGAGCGGTCCGATGTGTGTGTCGTACCGGCGGCGGGAGTAGCGGCCGAAGCCATGGTCGTACTCACCCTCGCGCGTGGCGCACTGGAAAAATTTGGTGGGGACTCGATGGGCGAAGTGAAGCGAAACTTCGCGGGGTACCGCGAGCAGTTGCAAAGATTCTGAGCGAGCAGCCAACAAAAAGATGATCTACCCAATCGTTAAATACGGCGACCGCGTTCTGGAAACTCCCGCCGCCACCGTTACCGTCTTCGACAAAGAGCTGGAGAAGCTCACGGAAGACATGTTCGAGTCCATGTACGCGGCCCACGGCGTCGGCCTCGCCGCGCCGCAGATCGGCATTGGCAAGCGCATCGCGGTCATTGACACAAGCTTCAAGGAAGATGACGGCGCGAAACTCATCCTTATTAACCCCGAGATCATCAAGATGGAAGGCAAGCAATCCAGCGGCGAAGGATGCTTGAGCATCCCCGACTTCCGCGAGCGTGTCACGCGCGCTAATAAAGTCACTGTCCGCGCGCAGGATCTAAAAGGGAAAACGTTCGAGATGACCGGCGAGGCACTGCTCGCGCGCGCCTTCCTGCACGAGACCGATCACCTGAACGGCAAGCTCTTCATCTCGCACATCAGCGCGCTCAAGCGGAACCTGATCAAGAACAAGATCAAGAAGCTGCAGAAGGCGGGAGAGTGGACGTAGTTTTTTGCGGCACTCCGCAATTCGCCGTTCCCACGCTCTCGGCGCTGGTCGCAGCCGGGCACAATGTGCGGCTCGTCGTCTCCCAGCCCGATCGTCTCAGCGGACGCGGCCAGCAACTCGCGGTTCCTGCTGTAAAACAGCGCGCTCTCGAACTCAAGCTCCCGGTTGTTCAGCCGCAATCCATCAAGAACAACGCCGAATTCCGCGCGCAATTGGAGAAGCTGGCACCGCAGTCCATCATCGTGGTCGCCTACGGACGCATCATCCCGCAATGGATGATCGATCTGCCGCCGCTCGGCAATCTGAACGCGCACGCATCGCTGCTGCCGAAATATCGAGGCGCGGCTCCCATCCAGTGGGCGATCGCGAATGGCGAAACCGTCACTGGCGTGACCACAATGCGCATCGACGCCGGCCTCGACACCGGAGACATGCTTCTGCAATCAGAGATTCCCATCGCGCCGGACGACACCGCGGCCACGCTTTCACCGAAGCTCTCCGAGCTCGGCGCCGCGCTGATGGTGGAAGCTTTGCAGCGGCTCGAAGCCGGCAAGCTGACCTCGACTCCGCAGGACCACTCGCGCGCAACCCTCGCGCCGATCCTGAAGAAGGAAGATGGTCGGATAGATTTCTCCCGGACCGCGCAGGAGATCCACAATCGCCTGCGCGGCTTTCAGCCCTGGCCGGGTGCATTCACAACTTTTCGCGAGAAGTCGCTCACCATCAGCTCCGCGCGCCCGCTCCCGCCTGGCTCCGAGCTCATCCCGCCCGGCCGTATTCGCCTGCTCGAGAGCAAACTTTTTGTCGGCGCCGCGCACGACACTTCACTTGAGGTTCTAGAGCTACAGCCAGAAGGAAAGAAGAAGATGTCTGCCGCCGACTTCATCAACGGCTACAATCCGAAAAGCGGAGAAAGCTTCGGTACCTAAGAAGAGAGGAAGTTACGGCCCAACCGCCAGCGTCACCGTCATTCCCGGCGAGACGCGCGCGCCCGGCGCCGGCGATTGCCGCGCGATGATCAGCCCCGCCGAAGGCTTCTGGTCCATCTTGATCGAATCCAGGCCTTCGATCTTCCCGATGCGCAACCCGACTTCGCTGATCGCCTGGCTGGCATCGGCAAGATGCGCACCCACAAAGTTCGGCATTACGTAACTCGCGTCGTCAGCCGGAGCGCTGACCAGCAGGCTGACTTTAGGCGAGGTCATAGTGTTCGCGTTCGGTGCAGGACTCTGCGCGACGACTTGATCGGGCGGGACGTCGGGCAGATGCAGCACGGCGACGGTGCCGACTTCGAGTCCACGTCGTTGCACGCTGATCTCTGCCGTGCGCCCGCTCTTGCCGATCAGGTCGGGGATGAGCGCTCGTTGCGGCCCCAAGCTCACGGCGACACGCACGCGATAAGCCCGCCGCACCACCGCCTCCGGCGCGGGCGCCTGCGACATGATCTTCCCCTCGGCGACCTCAGGCGAATAAAAGCGGTCTTGCACGTCCATGATCAAGCCGCGGTCGCTCATAAGCGCGGCCGCCGCTTCCGGAGTCATCCCCACGATCTTCGGCACTTTCACTTCTCCGCCGTGGATGGCGAAGCGCATCGCCGTGAGCGCGGAAAGCGTGGCCACCATCAGCAGCATCATCGCCAGCAGGAAGTAGCGGAAGATCTTTTCGATCGTTCCTTTCGGCGGCGGCTCGGTCTCTAACTGCTCGGATTCCAGCTGCTCGGGGTCTTCCAGTTTTTGCTGCGGTTTCATGTCCGGATGCGTGTGATTGTATTCGATGTGCTACGCTGCTGCGACTCACTTTTTCCGATGAGGGCAACTCCAAGGCCGCAGGCCGGCTGCGCGACGTCGTTACGCCGCTTTTTCACTCTCTTTTTCGCGCTCCTCGCCTTCAATTTCATTCTCCGCATCGTCTACGCGCGGTTTGAATTTCTGCTCAATCCAGACGAACTCCTATGGGCCGTGACCGCGCGCGAATTCCTCGCGGGAAAGGCGCTCTATCGCGAAGTCTGGCTCGACAAGCCTCCCGGCGCGACGCTCATCTACGCCGCGGTGTTCGCACTCACGGGAGTGAAGATGCTCGCCATCCGCATCTTCGCACCACTCTATGTTTTCCTGACGGCGCTGATTGTCCGCGCCATCGCAAGAAGATTATTCGACGACCGCGTCGCCTGGATGGCCGCGTTCCTCTTTTCCTTTGTGAGCGTCAATTATTTTCCGGAAGACGTGATCCTGCTCAACACCGAGCTGCTCATGCTGCTTCCTTTGTGTGCGGCGACATGGTGCTTCATCCGCGCACTGCTTCGCGACGAGCAGCGCGTCGCCTACTTCATCGCCGCGGGGATCCTCACCGCAATCGCTACGCTCATTAAACCTGTCGCGCTGTTCAATCTTTTATTTTTCGCCATTGCGCCGTGGTTCCCTAAGTCGCGCCGCGACGGCCGTACCATCGCCGCTGCCGCTTTTTCGACTGCCGCCGGCCTGGCGCTTGTGCTTGGCGCGTTTTACCTGATCCTCGATCTCACGGAGGCTCTTGATCCGTTCGTTCGCGACGCACTGCTCACGGGCGCGCATTACGTGACTGACCAAACCTGGGCAGAGACATTGCGCCGCACCTCCGGGCTGTTCTCCTACCTCGGCTACAACCTCCCGTTCTTCATTCTCGCTGCCGCAGCGTGGCGCAAGCGCGCGGCTGGCAGCTGGATATATCTCTGGCTGCTCGCCAGCTTTCTCGGAGCTGCTGCCGGACGCCGCTTCTACGGACACTACTTCATCCAGCTGATGCCGCCGCTCGCAATCCTTGCCGCCGTTGGCCTGAACCAACTCACCAAGCAGCTTCGCCGGGCGCCGACCCTTGCGGTTCGGTCGGTTGCGGTTGTTCTGGTCGTGCTCACCGTTTGCAGCTTCTACCGCTTCCAGGAGCGCACTATAGTTTTCGCATTCAACACCTTCATTCGTCGGCCGATCCCCGACCGCTGGCTGCTGGCGCGGTTTAATCGCGACATCCGCAATATCGCGACGTACATTGACGCGCATACTTCGGCCGATGACCCGATCTTTGTTTGGGGTTTCAAACCGGAGATTTACTACGCCAGCAAACGTCCCCTTGCGTCCCGTTACCTTTCCTTCGTTCCGCTCACCGGGTGGACGCATGGCATGCCGGCATCGCTCGATTTCTCTGCGCAATCGCAGTGGGTACTCGGACGCAAATTGCTGCTCGCTGATCTCGAGATCTCGCGTCCTCTCTACATCGTGGACATGGCGTCAGTGCACGACTTCGGCATGAATCACGCGATGGAAAACTATCCAGACCTGCGGCTGTACTTACACAACCATTACAAGCTCGAGTCCATCTACTCGGCAGGGGACAATACGGCACTCTATTACCGCCGCATTGACTGAAGCGATTCCCCGCCGGTCCAATGAACTCTCTTCGATATAATCAGGACATGAAGATAGGGGTTATTGGGTCGGGCTACGTCGGTTTGGTCGCCGCTGCCTGCTTCGCCGAGCTCGGCCATGACGTTATCTGCGTCGATAACGACGCGGAAAAACTCGCCGCCCTTCGCGCCGGCGCAGTTCCCATCCACGAGAATTTTCTGCCCGAGTTGCTGGAGAAGCACCGCGGCAAGCGTCTGACCTTTTCTGGCTCTATCCACGACGCCGTCCGCGCCAGCGCCGCAATATTTATCGCCGTAGGCACGCCGCAGTCCGAGACCGGCGAAGCCGATCTCTCCTACGTAGAAGCTGTCTCCCGCGAACTCGCGCAGGCGCTTGCTTCAGCTAAAGACGATTACAAGATCATCGTCGAGAAGAGTACGGTCCCGGTGTACACCAATTCCTGGATCCGCCGCGTGATGGAGCTGAACGGCGCTCCATTCGGCTCGTTCGACGTCGCTTCCAATCCTGAGTTTCTGCGCGAAGGCTCAGCTGTTACGGATTTCCTTTATCCCGACCGCATCGTCGTCGGCGCCGACCAGGAACGCTGTGCCGCCATCATGCGCGAGCTCTACGAGCCGCTGACGAATGGCGAATACCAGAAGCGTCCCGACGCGATTCCCCGGCCTGACGCCGCACGCGTCCCCGCCGAGATCATCGTTACTAGCGCGAAGAGTGCGGAGCTGATCAAGCACGCATCGAACGCATTCCTCGCGATGAAGATCTCGTTCATCAACGCCGTCGCGAACATTTGCGAGAGCGTTGGTGCTGACGTGCAGCAGGTCCGCGAAGGTATTGGCGCGGATTCGCGCATCGGCAAGCGCTTCCTGAATCCCGGCATCGGTTACGGCGGGTCCTGCTTCCCGAAAGACCTGAAAGCTTTCCACGCAGTCGCGCGCGAGTTCGGCTTCGACTTCCGCCTGCTCGACGAAGTGATCCGCATCAATGAAGAGCAGCGCCACCGCTTCCTGCGCAAGATCCGCAGCACTCTGTGGACGCTCAAAGGCAAGCGCCTCGCAGTGCTCGGGCTGGCATTCAAAGGCGGCACCGACGATGTACGCGAGTCGCCCGCCATTGCGCTTGTCGAATGCCTGATCAAAGAAGGATGCAGCGTCGTCGCGTACGACCCGGCTGCCATGGAGAAGTCGCGCGAGCTTCTGAACAGCTCGGTCACGTTTGCCGAGTCGAGCTACGCCGCCGCACATAAGGCCGACGCATTGCTCATCCTGACCGACTGGGAAGAGTTCGCGATGCTTGACCTTGACCGCGTGAAGACCGCGCTGAAGTTCCCCATCATCATCGACGGCCGCAACCTCTATTCGCCGAAACGTATGGCTGACTTGGGATTCACCTACGTCAGCGTCGGGCGTCCAGACGCCGCTCCCCAGAAGAGCGCCGTCAAGGCGCCACGCGCATGAGCCAAAATAAGATGAGAGTTTTAGTCACCGGGGGCGCCGGCTTTCTCGGTTCGCATCTTTGCGACGCATTGCTCGCCGAAGGTCACTCTGTCATCGCGGTAGACAATCTCATCACCGGGCGCTTGCCGAACATCGAACACCTCAAGCGCGAACCGCGCTTCGAATTCCGCCAACTTGATATCTGTCAGCCCTTCGATCCCGGCAAGGTCGATTTCGTTCACCACTTCGCCTGCCCTGCCAGTCCAGTCGATTACATGACGCACGGCGTCGAAACGCTGCAGGTCGGCTCGGCCGGCACTTTCAATGCGCTCGAAGTCGCGCGCAAGTACGGGGCCACATTCTTTCTCGCTTCAACGTCTGAGTGCTACGGCGATCCGCACCAGCATCCCCAGACAGAAAGCTATTGGGGCAATGTGAATCCCGTGGGTCCGCGCTCCGTTTACGACGAAGCCAAGCGCTTCTCCGAAGCTGCGACTGTCGCTTATCGCCGCTATCACAAGCTGCAGATTCGCATCGTTCGTATCTTCAACACCTACGGCCCTCGCCTTCAGTTGAACGATGGACGCGTGATCTCAAACTTCATGAAGCAGGCTCTTCGCGGCGACGATCTCACCGTGTATGGTGACGGCAAGCAAACGCGCAGCTTCTGCTATGTCTCTGACGAGATCGAAGGTATCCTGCGCCTGGCGCGGAGCAATGAGCAGGAGCCGACTAACATCGGCAATCCAGCCGAGTTCACCATGCTGGAATGTGCTGAGCGCGTTTTGAAAGTGACAGGATCGAAAAGCAAGATGACGTTCCAGCCGCTGCCGCAGGACGATCCCAAGCAGCGCTGCCCCGACATCTCAAAGGCGAAGCGCCTTCTCGGCTGGGAGCCAAAGGTCGACCTCGAACAAGGCCTGCGTCTTTCCATGGATTACTTCAAGCAGGCGATTGCGCTCGAAGACAATGCCGCCGCAATGAAAGCCTAGCTTCGCGCCAGCATCTTCTCGTGCTGATCGAGAATGAAGTTGTCCGTCATTCCCGCAATGTAATCGCAAACCACGCGCGGTAAAGGCTCGCGTGTGGCCTTCTCGCGATGGGTCATCGGCAACGCCTCAGGATTTGCTATCCAGTGCTCGAAAAGTTCCGTGATCACACGCTCGGCGACGTCCTTCTCCGGCTCGAGCGCTTTACTGAAGTAAAGGTTCTGGTAGAGAAAGCTCTTCGTCTGCGCGCGCTCGTGCTCCACTTCATCGCTGAACGCCGCCAGCCTCTTCCCAAGTTTCCGAACATCATCCAGCGTTTTCACGTCGGCTTCGCGCACCCGCCGCGACGTGTTTTCCACCAGGTCGCTCACCATTCGATCAAAGATTTTCCTGATGGCTGCATTGAATACGAGCTTAGCGCTGGCTTGCGGGTTCGCCTTTTCCGTTTCGCGATACAGACGATCGAACACTGGCACTCCGGAGCGGATCTGCTCCAGCGAGAGTATCTCCGCCTCCCAGCCGTCATCCAGGTCTGCGGTGTTGTAGCCGATCTCGTCGGTCAGGTCGATGATCTGCGCTTCGAGCGGCGGACGCTGCTCGAGCAGGTACTCTTTCAGCTCAGGATATTTCGCCACATCGTAATCGCGCGAGTGCTTAATGATTCCTTCCCGCACTTCGAATGTGAGATTCAACCCCCGGTATCCGATATAGCGCAGCTCGAAATCTTCCACGATGCGCAACGCGTGCAGATTGTGGTCGAAGAAAAAGCCGTGGGCGCGCATCACGGTGTCGAGCGCCTTCTCACCGGCATGCCCGAAGGGCGGATGCCCCATGTCGTGCGCCAGCGCCAACGCTTCCGTCAGGTCAACGTTCAATCCCAGCGCGCCGGCGATAGTGCGCGATATCTGTGCGACTTCGATAGTGTGCGTGAGCCGGTTGCGGAAGTGGTCGGAGTAGCGGCGGGTGAAGACTTGTGTTTTGTTGCTGAGCCTGCGGAAGGCCCGCGCATGGATCACGCGGTCGCGGTCACGCTGAAAGTCGTTGCGGAACGGATGCGGCGCCTGGGGATGGCGGCGCCCGCGAGAATCCTCGACGCGCACCGCGAACTCAGCCAGCATGGCGCGAGTTTAGCACGCGGAAGGAGAGCAAGAAAAAACGCCACAGATTGACGCTGATGTTTAGGAAATCAGAGTTGATTCCAAAAAATCAGTGCAAATCTGTGGCGTTCTTAGTTCTTATTCCTTCACTGCCTGGGCCGACTCTTTCGCGAGCTTCACCTTCGCGGACTCGAGTTTCTTGGTCACGCGCGCGATGTCGGTGGGGTCAGCGTCGGTCTGCACGCCGTTGTTCCACTCCGCGAGTGCGCGTTCGAAATGTGCGGCGGCAAGTTTCATTTTCCCGGTCTTGAAGTAGAGCTCACCCAGATGGTCCTGGATGGTCGCATCGTTGCCGATCTTCTCCGACGCTCGCCGCAGGTTCTCTTCCGCCAGGTCGTAATTGCCCTGCTTGTAGTAGGCCCAGCCGAGTGAATCGAGGTACGCGCCATTCTGCGGATCCATCACCAAAGCCTTCTTGATCATGGCAATCGCTTCATCGAGACGCAGCCCGCGATCGGCGAGCATGTATCCGAGATAGTTCAACGCTGTCGCATTGTGCGGATCGCCCGCGATCACCTGCTTGAACGCGGCTTCGGCCTCATCGTATTTCTTCTGCCGCTCGAGGATGGAGCCGCGCACGAACGCGATGTAATCCTTCTCGTCGGGCTTGGAAAGCTTGTCAGCCTCGTTCAGCGCGGCCTCTGCTTCCGGCCAGTGCCGTAAGCGCGCCTCCACCTGGCCCAATGCGATGTAGATGTCGCGGTCTTCTGGAGTCCCCTTCAGCAGCGCCTTCAATTGCGCCACTGCGGCATCGCCCTGGCCTATGTCGGCCTGCTGCGATGCCAGCACCATCTTCAATTGCTTGTCATTGGGAAGCTTCTGCACCGCTTCGCGCGCCACGTCTGTGGCCTTCTGCCACAGCTTCGCGTCGCGATACGTTTCCACGATCTGCTGATATCCGCGCGAGGCGTTGTCATCGCCGAGATCGAGCATTTGCCGGAACGTATCCACCGAAGCGTCGGTCTTATGCTGCTCGCGGTAGATCGTTCCCAAGCGTTCGAGGAATACCGAGCGATTGTTCTTGTCGCCGGCCGTGTATTCGAAGTTCGGTTTTTCAGTCTTCTTCAGCAGTCCCTGCAGGATCTGCGCGGCTTCGTCGTAGCGACCCTGCGCTTCGTAAACCAGTGCGGTGTTGTACGGGACCTCAAGCGAATCCGACACTAGCGAGCTGGTCTTCTTCAGACTTTCGAGTGCCTGATCGAATTTTCCCGTGCGGCGATAAAGCTCCGCGATGCGGAGATGCGCCTGCGCATCCTGCGGATCGGCTTCGGTGATGGCTTTGTATTGCTCAAGAGCGGCTTCGGTCTGGCCGTCGTTCAAAAGGTTCTGCGCGAGCCCGCGGACGGAATCCAGATTGTCGGAATCGAGCTCCACCGATTTCTTGTAGGCGTCAATCGCCTTCTTGTAGTCCTTCTGCTGCTCGTAGGTGTAGCCAAGCGCGGCGAACAATTTTGACGACTGCGAAGAATTCGCAACATTGGTCAGCACCTTCACCGCACGCGCGCTGTCGCCCTCTTCGTTGTAGAGGTAGGCGAGGCTGGTGACTGCTTCTTCCGAATCCGGCTGCATTGCAACGGCGGCCTTGAACTCCGACTCTGCTTTGACCAGGTCGTTATTCAGCCGATACAGACGTCCAAGAAGCAGGTGATTATCAATGTCGTTGGGTTCGAGGCGGACGATCTGCTGATACTGCTCGATTGCCTTCTGCAGCACGTCCCGCGACTGCGGTCCAGCCTGCGTGTCTCCCATGGAGCGCAGGTAGATCCGGCCTAAAAGCTTTCGCGCGTCCAGGTTGTTAGGATCGCGCTTCAGAATGTCTTCCGCCTGCTCCACTGCTTCGCGGATGCGCCCGGTCTTCGCGTACAGCTCGGCCATTTCCGCATCAAGGAAGCCGGATTCGGGGTCGTACTGCGAAGCGAGCCGGTATTCGTCCACGGCCTTCGACACCAGATCGGAGCGCCCCGTCATGGTGGCCTGATCTTCGTAGTAGTGCGCCAGGGAGTAGTGGTAATAGGCCTGCGCCTTGTCCGGCTTCACCGCTCCAGCTTTGGCCGGAGCAGCCGGTTTTACCGCAGCATCAGTATTTTGGGCTGCAATGATGCCGCTGAGCAGAGCGCAAGAGAGGACGACCCGAGGAATCTTCATTATGAACACGCCGGAGCAAGTACCCTGGCGGATTGGATGCTTGCGCCCCGCGCCGGGGTGGATTTTTAACATTGTACGCCCGTTTTCAGCGCTCGGCAGGACTCTGAAGTGCACGTCCTATCGCTAAACCGTCTGCGGTCATCCTTAGCGAGGGTGGGGCCCCGCCGCTTTTGCCAGACGGGGAAACCTGAGCGAAGGACCTTGGTTCTTCTTCACCCACAGCTCGCAAAAGGCATCTTTTCCAGCTCTGCAACGGGCTCTACCACTGATTGGACGCTTTCCACAGCTGCGGGATTCAGGTGCGCCTCCTTGAGGTGAGCTTCAAAGAACCGCTCCACCGAGTCCAGTATCTGGGGCCCCGTCTTCGCGTGGTACACCGCCTGACGCAGCGCGGTCCCGCCCTGTACCCCATGCGTGAACCAGGCGACAAATTGCTTCATCTTGCCGGGAGCGCCGTGCATCTCTTCGTCCACCAGCATTGAAAAGTAGCGGCGGATCATCTCATAGCGGTCGCGATCCGTAGGCTGATCGTACAGCTTCGCACTTTCACCGGAGGTCATTCCAAGCGAAGACGAGCCCGCTCCGGCGGGTGAGGCCGAGCCGAGGGGTCTGCATTTCATCGCCTCGTTGTACTGCGCGATCTGTTTGAAGATCCACGGATTCGACGCTGCCGTCCTGCCGATCATGATGCCGTCACAACCCGTCTGCGCGACCATCGCCGCCGCGTCTTCCGGCGTGCGAATGTCGCCGTTGCCGATCACGGGGATCTTCACCGCCTGCTTCACCGCGGCGATCCACTCCCAGCGCGCGTTGCCGCTGTATCCCTGCTCGCGCGTGCGCGCATGCAGCGCCACGCCTTGCAATCCACATTCCTCTGCTGATTTTGCCAGTTCGACGCACACGATCTGGTTGTCGTCCCAACCTAGGCGGAACTTCACCGTGAACGGGATCGTCACCGACTTGCGTACCGCTTCGAAGATGGTGCGGATCAGCGGAAGGTCGCGGAGCAATCCTGAGCCGCCGTTGCACTTGACTACTCGCTTTGCCGGGCACCCAAGATTCAGATCGACAATGTCGAAGCCTTCTTCTTCCACGATCTTCGCCGAGCCGGCGAGCGTGACCGGGTCTGAACCAAAGAGCTGCGCCGCGATAGGGTGTTCGTCTTCGTAAAAATGCAGATACCGTTTGCGCTTCGATTCGCGCATGCGATAGAGGCCGTCTGCGGAAGTGAATTCGGTCTCGATCATCCCGCAGCCGCCAAGTTCCTTAATGAAGCGCCGGAACACGGTGTCGGTCACGCCAGCCATTGGCGCGAGCAGCGTCGCCGGCGCGATCTCGACGTTCCCGATGCGCAGCGATTGCGGCACAGCCGCAGCAGCAGCCTCACGCACCGGGGCGGGATTTTCCCAGAACTTCTTCACAATGAGTATTTTACAGGAAATCTACGCTAGACCGGTGGGCGAGAACCTCGCCTGTTCCCGGCCCGATCCGTCACTTCTGGCACAATTTCCGCCACTTCCTCGACTAACGATTTTAAGAATGTAGTCGGATCAGCAGGCGTCGAAATGCCGGCACTTTGGCCGGCCCACATTTGCATGAGTTCGGGCCTCCCGGCCGCTTCCGCAGCAGCGGTGATATTCCGCACCAGCAGCCGTTGCAGCGGATAGGGCAGAACCTCGACCCCGGGCCGCTCTAATTCGTCCATTAGGCGATTGCGAATTCCGCGCGCGAGTCTGCCGGTGAATGCTGCCGTCATTCCAGTCTGTACCGCTCCTTTCAGCAGCGTTTCGCGATGTAGTCGGCTGGAACCCGATTCCTCGCAGGAGAGAAAGGCCGTGCCCATCTGGACTCCTTCCGCACCCAACGAGAGCGCAGCCACAACCCCGCGCCCATCCGCGATGCCACCGGCGGCGATCACGGGAAGATCTATGGCGTCCGCAACCTGCGGAACCAGCGAGAATGTGCCGGTTACTGACTGCTGCGCAGGTCGCAGGAATGACCCGCGATGTCCTCCGGCTTCCGCGCCGGATGCGACTACTGCATCCACGCCGGTGTCGGCCAAAGCTCGTGCTTCGTCTGCCGTGGTAGCCGCGCCGATCACGATAATCTTCTTCGCACGACACTCATCCAGGATTTCGCGCGGCGGAATCCCAAAGATGAAACTGAACACGGGAACTTTTTCGTCGAGCAACACGCGAACTTGGTCTTCAAATCGCACCGGCACGTGGGCCTTATAGGTCGGAGAAGGCACTCCTAACTCTTTCAGCAACGGCTGAAGCGGCGCCAGGCTTCGCGCGAATGCGTCTTCACCGGATGAGCGCGCAGCTTCATCCTCAACGGATACCCACAAGTTCACAGCGAAAGGTTTCGAGGTGAACGAGCGGATTTCGGCGATCACATCTTTGAGTTCTTCCGGCGCAAGGCCCAGCCCGCCGAACGACCCCAAGCCGCCGAAGTTAGACACCGCGGCCGTAAGGCGTTGCGAAGCAAGTCCGCCGAGCGGACCTTGAACAATGGGGTATTCGATTTCGAGTTTTTCGGTAAGGCGATTGCGGTTCCAGGCGGTCAAACGGTCAGAACCCCGCCGCCTTTTTCAGCACATCCACGCTTCGCGAGGCTTTTATCCGTGCTGCAAGCGACTTGATAGTCGCCACCAGGTGCTGCTCGCCTTCCAGACTCAATACCGCGTCCGCGCGGTCCGCGTTGTTGATCGAGCCGGCGTACATCATGATTATTCTTATGCTCGGCTTCATTTCGAGCAGCCCTTCCGCGATCCGGTTGCGTTCGGATTCGGGGATCCCATGCCCGAGCACCGCAACGTCGAACTCGCCCAGCCGCATCAGGGTTAGCGCCTCACGCAGCGTGCTTGCCGATTCCACCGGCACCTCCGCCCGCCGCAGGCTCACGTGCCGCTTCACCAGATAAGGGATGGAGTATTCGACGGAAAGGACCCGGCACATATGCGCCCCCAAAGGTTCGTTGTTTTTTCGAACGACGTGCGTTGCGTGCTGGCGTGGTTCTGGATCGGAGCCTGACTTGTAAGCAGAGTAGATGCTACGCGAGCGACTTTGGTTTTTCTTGTCTGCTGTTGACGCGCTTCCGCCTTATACTTGCGAGCGCCTGTGGAGATTCCCGGTGACCGCGTGAGTTCGCAGCCTTCTCCTATTCGCTCCAATGATTTACCGCCCGACTCTGCACCGCCGAAGGTGCAACCCCGCGCCTATTTTGCGGTCCCGCTGCTGCTCGCCACCGTCGTCCTCTATTACTCTGCGCTGCATTACGGCTTCGTCAATTACGACGACAACGATTACGTCACACAAAATCCGCATGTCGTCACAGGTCTGACCGCAGCGAACGTTCGCTGGTCGTTCACCGGCGTCTGGGCGGCGAACTGGCATCCGCTCACCTGGATATCGCACATGGCAGACGTGCAGATGTTTGGGTTGAATCCTGCCGGTCATCACGCGACCAACATCCTGCTGCACCTGGTGAATGTGGTTCTCTTGTTCTTGCTGCTGGACGCCGCGACGGGCGAGCGCCGGCGCAGCGCGATGGTCGCCGCGCTCTTTGCGGTGCACCCGCTGAACGTGGAATCGGTCGCCTGGATCGCCGAGCGCAAAAACCTGCTCAGCACTACGTTCCTCTTACTCGCGCTGCTCGCCTACGGGCTGTACGTGCGCAAGCCCGCCATCGCGCGATATCTCTTGGTCGCACTGCTATTTGCGCTGGGACTGATGGCCAAAGCGGCAATCATCACGCTGCCGTTCGCGTTGTTGCTTCTCGACTACTGGCCGCTACAGCGGGTTTCGGCGGATATGAAACAGAACCGCCGCTTGGTGCTGGAGAAATTCCCGCTGCTTCTTATTTCTGCCGCTGGCGCGCTTATCACCGTTTGGGCACAGCGAACCGGAGCGGCGCTTGGCACGGCTTCTGCTCTGCCGTTCTCGCAGCGGCTGCCGAACGCGATCTATTCCTATGCCGTATACCTGGGCAAAGCTATCTGGCCGTCAGCCCTCGCCGTCTTCTATCCGCATCCAGAAAATTTGCTGGTCTTTTGGAAGGTGGGCGGCGCCGCACTTCTACTCATCGCGATCACGGCACTTGTCTGGAAATATCGCCAGCGCCGTTACCTGGTCACCGGATGGCTTTGGTTCCTCGGCGTGATGGTCCCGATGATCGGCATCGTACAGGCCGGTCGCCAGGCAATGGCCGACCGCTACGCGTACATCACTTTCTGGGGATTGTTCGTCATCGCCGTCTGGTTGGTAGCTGACTGGGTAGAGAGCTCGCACTTCGACTGGCGGGTTCTGGATATTGCTGCCATCTTCATCTTCATGATGTACGTCGGCACCGCGGCAATCCAACTCAGCTACTGGAAGAACAGCTTCACACTTTTTTCGCACGCGCTTGTGGTCACCGAGAACAACGGCATCGCCGAAGGCAACTTAGGTGACGCTCTTGTGCAAATGGGACGCCCTAGCGAAGCGGTATGGCATTTCAAGCGCGAGGTGGAGCTTCTGCCCGAGCTCTCCACCGGCCATTACAACTACGCCACCATCCTGCACCGCGAAGGAAATCTTGCACAGGCCCTGCCGCAGTACGAACTCGCCATCCGCTACGGCTCCGATGCTGCCGAGCTTGCGCAGGCGCACAACAATCTCGCTGTGCTGTTCGCGCAGTCTGGCCGGCCTGAAGACGCACGCCGGGAGTACGACGCCACCCTCGCGCTCGATACCAACAAACTGAACGCGCTGCTTGGCCGCGGGGAGCTGGAATTTCAGCAGAAGGAATTCGATGCCGCAGCCCACGACTTCACCCGCGCTCTAGAGCTCAACCCCGGGCTCGCGCAAGCCCGCCAGCGCTTGAATGAGATCAAAAACAAGAACGCCACAGATTCACACTGATTTACGGGATAAAAAATCCAGAAGATCGGTTCAAATCTGTGGCGCTCTTGATCTTTACTCTTCTTCCTCCACGATCCCTGCCCTCGCGGCCTTCGCCGCCGTCACTATCTTTTCCTGCTGCTGTGCCGGGACGATATCGTAATGCGCCATCTCCATCGAGAAGCTGCCGCGCCCTTGCGTCATCGCAGTGAGGTCAGTGCCGTAGGTCAGCATCTCCGACATCGGCACTTCGGCTTTAACGACCGTGTTGCCCGCCTTGTTGTCCATGCCCTGTATGCGGCCGCGTCGCGAGTTCAAATCACCCATGATCGAGCCGGCGAACTCGTCCGGAATCGTGATCTCCACGTGCATGATCGGTTCCAGCAGCGTGGGCTTGGCCTGCTCCATCGCTTTCTTGAACGCGATGCGGCCAGCCGTCTTGAACGAGAGTTCGTTCGAATCCACGTCGTGATACGAGCCGTCGTAGAGCGTGACGCGGAAATCAACTACTGGAAATCCGGCGAGATATCCGCGCTGCGCCGCTTCCACGATCCCCTTCTCGACCGCTGGAATGTAATTCTTCGGGATCGCGCCGCCGAAGATGTCGTTCACGAACTCGAAGTTCGCTCCGCGCGGCAGCGGCTCCATCTTGATCTTGCAATCGCCATATTGGCCGTGACCGCCGGACTGTTTCTTGTGCCGTCCCTGCACATCGGCGCGCCCGCGGATGGTTTCCCGGTACGGCACCTTCGGCGCCTTCAGGTTCACCTCGGCGTGGTAGCGCTTCTTCAGCTTCGCGACGATGACTTCGATGTGCTGCTGTCCCGTGCCCGCGATCAAGAATTCCTTGGTCTGCTCGTCGCGGAAGAAGCGCAGCATCAGGTCTTCTTCCATGAGCTTATGAATACCCGACGCCAGTTTGTCCTCGTCGGCGCGTGTCTTCGGCTCGATAGCGAACGTGATCGCCGGCTCCGGCAGCGTGATCGCCGGATATTGGATGGCGTGCGCTTTGTCGCCCAGGGTGTCGCCCGTTAGTGTGTCGCGCAGCTTCGCGATCGCGCCGATGTCGCCCGCGTGCAGTTCGGTCACGGGCTGTAGATTTTTTCCCTGCGCGATGGAAAGATGAGAAAGCTTCTCTGAAGTCGAGCGCGTAAAGTTCTGCACCGTCGCATCGTTCTTGATCACGCCGGAAAAAACTTTGAAGTACGAGATACGCCCGGCGAATGGATCATTCGCGGTTTTAAAAACATAGACCGAAGCCGGCTCTTTATCGCTTACGTGCCGCTCCTGCGAGTGTCCATTCCCGCTCGCTTCCGGCGCAGCGTGCACCGCGCGATGCTCCGCTGCGGTCGGCGCGTAATCCACTAAGAAGTCCAGCAGGTGGTCGGTGCCGATGTTGCCCAGCCCCGAAGCAAAGATCACTGGAAATATCTTGTCGTCCTTGATGGCTTCATGCAGCGCCGGCACCAGATGCTCTTCCGGGATCGTCCCCGTGTTGAAGAATTCCTCCATCAGCTCGTCTTTGCCCTCTGCAATGATCTCCACCAGTTTCTCGTGCGCTTCTTTGCACTGTTCGGCAATGTCGTCAGGGATCGGTCCTTCTTTCCCTTTGCCGCTGCCGCCCATCTCGTAGGTGTAGGCCTTCATGTTGACCAGGTCCACCACGCCCTTCAGACTTTTTTCGCTGCCGATCGGGATCTGCACCGGGACCACTTGGCGCCCGAACGCCCCGACCAGCGTCTCCATCACGTGCTCGTAGCTGGCACGGTCGCGGTCCATGCGGCTGGCGACGATCACGCGTGGCAGGTCGATCTCTTCCGCGAACTTCCACACCCGCTGCGTCACTACTTCCACGCCGTGCACGCCGTCGACGACAACGATCGCCGACTCCGCCGCCATCATCGCGGCCTTGGCTTCGTGCACAAACATCGGAAACCCAGGAGTGTCGAGAATATTGATCTTGGTGTCGTGCCACTCCAAGTTGGCGATGCCGGTCGAGACCGACATTTTCCTCGCGATCTCTTCTTCGTCGTAGTCGGTCGTCGTGTCACCCACATCCACGCGCCCCAGCGTCTTGATCGCGCCCGCGGTGTACAGCATGGATGAGACCAGGGAGGTTTTGCCGGCATGCGAGTGGCCGACCACGGCTACGTTGCGGATCTTAGGGCCTTCGAAGACTTTCAAGCGGACTCTCCTTCATTCGCTCTAGGCAGAGCGCGACCGAAGTGAATCGGGGCAAGAATGCTAGCACAGGCGTGAATCGCGGCTCAACGTTGCTGGACAGGGATTTCGGAGGGGTTCTGGATGGCGCACCAATCAACCTTCCAGGGACCAGAAATCAACAGTTACTTCTCGATGTGCAGATTAATGGTCACATCTTTGCGCGAATCGAAGGAGCTCAAGCGTTTGGTATCGCTCTTCGCGCCCGCCGCCTGGGCAAAAATCTCGTAGTCCACGTTCGGCAGCAGCGCATTGAACTGGTACTTGCCCGCGTCGTCGGCGATGTACGTCTTCAGCTGGCTGGTGCGCGTGTTTTTGATGTACACGATTGCGTCCTTCAACGGCGCATCGTTGTCGCCCGTGACCCGCCCACTGACGGTGCGGAATTGCGGCCCCTTCTGCTTCTCCGGCGGAGGCGGACCGGTGCTCCCGCTCTTGGGCCCAGGCGTGTACTGCGCCGCAGCCAAGCCGGCCAGCAGCAACACTCCACACGTGATGGCAAAAATCCGCTTCATGGGCTTAATGATATCCGGTATTCAGGTTAGATGCAGAAACTCTGCCGGGAAGCGCGGGTCGAAGTGCCTTGGAATGATGGGGCTATGTCATTCTGAGCGAGGCCGTGTTCCGCTGCGGCGGACGAGGACGAGTCGAAGAATCCCTTTGTCGGATAAATGTGGCGAGTTGTCATCCTTAGCCCGCCGCAGCAGGCGAAGGACCTTGCGTTGTCTTCAGGAAACCCGATCTACCGCGCCAAATGCACCGAAACATCCTTGCGCTCGTCGTTCTCCACGTGCACCTTCACCTCCGGCGCCGGATGCTTCTCATCGGTCGTGATCACGTAATCCGCCGCCTCGGCCGGCACGCGTTGCGCGAACTCGCCGGAGTGGTCGCTCATGAGCTCCCATTTAGTTTTTTTCTGGTCGGCGCGCCGGATCTTGATCTTCACTCCGTACGCAGGACGCTCGTCCGCGCCGTATACGGTGCCGAAGATCAGCGCATAAGGTTTTTTGGCGGAGGAATCGGAGGCGTGCAGAAGGGAGGCAACAAGCAGTAGAGTAAAGATGAGGAAGCTATTCTTCCTCGTCTTCATCCTCATCCTCATCGTCGTCATCGTCATCGTCGCCCACTTTGCTCAGCTCGAGAGGCGAGGTGCTCACCACTTCGAACTCGGCGCCGCACTCGGTGCAGGAGACGGTCTCGCCCTCATCCACCTCGTCTTCCTCAAAATCCATGTCGGTTTCGCAATCGGGACAAAGTACCATCGATGTCGCCTTTCCCTCGGAATCGGTTCGTTTCGCCATGCTTTATATTTAGAATCTCCTGGTGCCGCCGTCAAGTTTCTTTAGGTGACCGGGGCAGATGCTGGCCCAAATGCTCGTGTCCTTAACGATGGAGCTTAAATGATTGTTCGGAAGATGGCCGTCCTTGGGCTTCTGATGTTAGCCGCGTTTACGATGGTTGCTCAGCAGCCTCGCAAGTCAACTTCCGCCAAACCTCGCAATCCGCGCAAGGTTGAAACCTACGCCGTCACCGGCACCGCCGCATACGGCGACTCCATCAAGCCAGAAGCGGTGATCGCAAAAGCTCTGCGCAACGTGTCCGCCGAGCACATCCGCCAATTGGATCTCAAGCTCGTTAGCTTCGGCACGCGGCACACAATGTCCGCTGCGGAAGGCCCGCGCGGCATCGGCGCCGCGCGCGAGTGGATCAAAAGCGAGTTCGAACAGATTTCCAAAGATTGCCACGGCTGCCTCGAAGTTCAGACTGATGAATTCACGCAGCCTGTCTCCGATCGCATCTCGCAACCTACGAAGATCGTGAATGTTTACGCCGTCCAGCGCGGCACCGATCCCGAGCAGGCCAAGCGAATCTTCCTCGTGACCGGTCACTACGACTCGCGCAATAGCGATGGTATGGACACCACCAAGCCCGCTCCCGGCGCCAACGACGACGCCAGTGGCACCTGCGTCTCGCTCGAATCCGCCCGCGTGCTGAGCAAGCTGAAGTTCCCCGCCACCATCATTTATCTCACCGTTGCGGGCGAGGAGCAGGGACTCTACGGCAGCGAGCACTTCGCCAAGATGGCCAAAGAAAAGGGCTGGCAGATCGAGGGCGCGCTCAACAACGACATTGTCGGCGGCAACCGCACTCCCGGCGACAAAGAGCAGGACGCGAGCATCGTGCGCGTCTTTTCCGAAGGCATTCCCTCAACCGCCGACGAGAAGCAACGCAACCGCCTGCTCGACCTCGGCTATGACCACGATGGCCCTTCGCGCCAGCTCGCCCGCTATGTACGAATCGTCGACCGTGCCTACCTGCCGCAGTCCGGCGCCGGTCGCTTCACGCCCAAGCTCGTCTTTCGCTACGACCGCTTTCTCCGCGGCGGCGACCACATCTCGTTCAACGAAGCCGGATACCCTGCCGTTCGCTTCACCGAATATCGCGAAGACTTCAACCATCAGCACCAGACCATCCGCACCGAGAACGGAACCGAGTACGGCGACCTGCCCAAGTTCGTGGACTTTGAATACATCGCCAACGTCGCGCGCCTGAACGCTGCGACTTTAGCGTCGCTCGCTGCTGCGCCTCCCGCTCCGGCGAATCCACGCATGTCAGTGAAGGAGCTGGAAAACGTCACCCAGCTCGCATGGGACGCCGTTCCCGGGGCCACCGGCTACGAGGTCCTGTGGCGTGCCACCACATCCCCGGAGTGGGAAAATGTTGAGAGCTTCGGCGAGGTCACGCGCGCCACTCTGCCGCACTCGAAAGACAACGTCATCTTCGGCGTGCGCTCAATCGGCAACCACGGACACAAATCGCTGGTGGTTGTACCACTTCCGGTGCAGTCGCTCGATGCCCCGGCATCTACGTCTAAATGATTGCATCCAAGTAAAAAGCAGAAAGCCATGCCTTCGAACCGCAATTACAGCAATACCGATAACATGAACATCAGCCTTCCGCCTTTCCGCGGGGCCGTGAAATGGCTCATGTTGATCAACCTGGGCGTATTCATCGCCTGGGAATTGCTCGGCTTGGTTTCCGCCGAAGGCGCAAGCAAAGCCGCCCTGATCCTGGGGCTCATTCCGCAGGCCGTCGTCCACGGCTGGCTCTGGCAGATCGTCACCTACGGATTTCTTCACCTTGGCGTCATGCACCTCGCCGGAAACCTGCTCGGCATCTGGTTTGTCGGGTCGCTTGTCGAAGGGATGTTTGGGACGCGCCGCTTCGTGCGGTTCTATTTCATTTGCCTTTTAGGCGCGGCCGCTGGATGCGTCTTGCTCTCGTACTCGGGCGCGGCGCCACTCAGCCATACGCAACTCATCGCTGGCGCCACCGGCGCGAACTATGGACTGCTGCTCGCAGTCGGCATGCTGATGGGCGAGACCGAATTCATGATGTTCCCGCTGCCCATACAGATCAAAGCCAAGTATCTGGTGGGCATCGTTCTAGCGATCGCGGTGTTAATGTCGTTAAGCGGCCCAGGTGCGATCATCAATGCCGGCCTGCTCGGCGGCCTCTTCGCTGGATTCATCTACCTGAAGCTCTGGGGACGCGGTCGCGCAACCTCAAGCCCCTACGCCGGCGCCGGAGCCGGGCGCGGCCTTTCGGATCGCATGTACGCCGTCGCTCCTGCCAAGCGCGAGCCGCTCATTGCGCGCATGAAGAACGGATACCACCGTTGGAAGCGCCGCCGCATGGCCAAAAAGTTCGAGGTCTACATGCGCAAGCACGACCGCTCCGTCTACTTCGACGAGCACGGCAACTACAAAGGCCACGAACTCCCCGACGACGATAAACCCAAAGGCGAAGGCAAGGGCGGCTGGGTCAACTGATTGGTGATTTGTGACTTGGTCCGGCTTAGCCGCTAAGTTCACTTAGCTTCGAATGCACTTCATACACGTCATACAGCGCACTCACTGGTAGATTATTTTTCGGATTGTCCCGCTCGTAAACCACCGGAACTTCCATCTCCTCGTAGTAGTAACCCGAGTACTCAGTCCCCTCCCCGTTATGCTCGATCCCCGCAGTATCGCGAAAGCGATAACGCAATCCAGAATACGTTGCGCGCGTGACGATTCCCATCACACAGACTGGGTTCTTCAATATCCTTAACGTTGTGACTCGATGCTGATAAGCGCTCCACGAGCCCGCACATCCCAGCAGCGCAAAAGACCCGGGCACGATGAGATCGTAGAGCCTTCTCCACTCGAATATTCCAGTACCCAACTCCCGCAGTGTGAAAGCAAGTGTCACTAACCCGGCGATCGCGAAGCCGGGGAATAAAAGGACCAACCATCGTGTGTAGTCGTCGGCCTTACGTACTGCCGAAAAGGCCATCGGCTGCTGCGCCGGCGTTGACAGGATGGACCTTGGGCAAGATTCTGATTTCTCTCGGGGAAGAGATCGCAAAGCGCTGATGGTTGTGAAGAATCCATATCCTAGAATTCCCACTACAAAGACCACAAAGATCCAATTTGCACGGGCGATGTAGATGATTATGCCGAACCAGACCACGATCCATACTGACCCGAGGGTAGGCCGTAGCTCGCGCCGGCTTCTCTCCACATTCCAGTAACAATTTGGGCAATAAGGATGGCGTTCTGCGAAGACCGCGCGCGTACCGCACCGCGGGCACGAAATATCTCGGATGGGTTTTTGTCTACGTCCACCACCTGGCAATTTTCTCTAACCACCTCCACATCGCGATTGCGAAAGATGCAGAGTGTAAATCCAATCACCAGGATTGCAACAATTTTTTACAACTTTTGCTCCGCGCCTCAACGCCTCCGCGTCGAAACCATCTAACGCTTGCGCCGCTCCGGCAGCGGCTTGTGCCGGGGTGCCTTCCGTCGCTCTCTCCGCTTCGCCAATTGCGCGTGCGTGATGCCGGCTCCATCGTCGGCGCCGACCACATGCAGCCGCAGGAAGTTAGTCGAGCCCGTCGCCTTCTGCGTTCCTGCAACGATCCCGACCACATCGCCATAGTCCGCTGCGTTCATCTTGAGCAGCTCTTTTTCAGCGTCCTGCACCATGTCATCGCTGGTGGAAGATTCCTCACACGAGATCGGATGCACTCCCCAATAAAGGTTTGAGCGGTTGCAAACGGTCTGGCGATGCGAGAACGCGAAGATGCGGCACTGCGGACGGTATTTCGATATCAGCCGCGCCGTCGTTCCCGTCTCCGTAAAGACTGCGATGGCCCGCATCTCGAGATCAAGCGCAGCGTGCGCGACCGACTCGCAGATCGTCTCCGAGATCGATAGCGCGCGGTGGTCACGACGCCTGTGGGCCACACCGTTTTCGTGCATGTGGCGCTCGGTCTCATTCACGATGCGCGCCATGATTGCCACCGCCTCCCGCGGATACTTGCCACTCGCAGTCTCAGCTGAGAGCATCACCGCGTCGGTTCCATCGAAGATCGCGTTCGCGACGTCGCTAGCCTCGGCGCGCGTGGGCCGGGGGTTCTCGATCATGGACTCCAGCATCTGCGTCGCCGTGATCACCGGTTTGCGCCACTCCGCCGCCCGCCGGATGATGTGTTTCTGGATGATCGGCACCTGCTCCGGCGGCATTTCCACGCCCAGGTCGCCGCGCGCCACCATGACTCCGTCGGCGACTTCGAATATCTCTTCCAAATGCTCGATCGCCTGTGGCTTTTCCAGCTTCGCGATCAGTGGTGTGTCGTAACCGAGATCGGCGATGAAGCGCTTGATCGCGCGGACGTCCTCGGCCGTTCGGATGAACGACGCCGCCACCATGTCCACGCCCGACTTCAGCCCGAACTCCAGATCTTGTTCATCCTTCTCCGTCATGGAAGGCACGCTCACCGTGATCCCCGGCAGGTTGATCCCCTTGTGCTCGCCGAGCATGCCGCCGTTGACCACCTCGCATTCCACGTCTGCTTCGTGAACCGCCCGCACGCGCAGCTCGATCAATCCGTCGGAGAGCAGAATGCGGTCACCGGCTTTAACTTCCTCCGCCAACGTTTGAAACGTCGTCGAGATCGTCGTAGCGGTGCCTGGGATATCGCGCGGGGTGATGGTCACGCGCGATCCGGCCTTCAGCGCGACCGGAGTGCGGAACTTCAAGCGCCCGGTGCGGATCTTCGGCCCCTGCAGGTCCTGCAGAATGCATATCGTCCGTCCAAGCTTGTCCGCCGCGCGGCGTAGTGTCTCCATCCGCTTGTGGTGTTCGGGATAGGTGCCGTGCGAAAAGTTAAGCCGCGCAACGTCCATGCCCGCGTGCATCAGGTCACGGATGATGGATTCGCTGTTAGTCGCGGGGCCCATGGTGCACACGATCTTCGCGCGCCTGTGTTGGGTAATGTGTTGGTGGTCGGGGTTGAGGTCCGGGACAGCCGACGCCGGCACTTCACTGGAAACCTTGTTCACACGCGCTCCATTGGCCTAACTCTCGATTGTAAATCCTCCGCGCGGCGCCCCGGCAGCTCCGGAATCGCGGTCACCGTCCGCGGATACATGGTCGCGTTGAACTCTGCCCCAAGCAGCACGATCAGCGACAGCAGATACATCCAGACCAGCAGCGCGATGGCCGCCCCCAGCGGTCCATAGATGGCGTTGTAGGTGGCGAAGTTCACCATGTACCAGCCGAAAAGTTCTGTCGTGCCGAACCATAGAATGGCGGCGACTGTCGCACCCGGCGTCACCCGATACCAGGCCTGCCAGCGCGGAATGCCAAAGTGGTAGATCAGCGTGAGCACCACCACGGTCGTGAGCAGGCCAATGGTCCAGCGCAGCAGCGTCCACACGATGATGATCATCGCTCCCATCGGCTTGCTGGTGTTCCGGATGAACCACAGCTCGATCTCAAATCCGAACGCCATCGAGATCGTCGCCACCGTCATCGGCACCAGGGTCGCCAGCACCAGCGCGATCGAGATCACGCGCTGCTTCACCACATTCCACGTGTAAGGCAGTCTGTAGGCTTTGCAGAAACCTTCCATCCAGCTCACGATGATCCCCGAAGCCGAGATGATGGTGATCAGAGAAGCCGATATAAGGATATGTAGCGGGACGCTTTCTTTGCCCTGGAAGTAGGGGTCGGCGCCGCGCGCCGTTCCCGGCGGCATCACCTGGTGCATGGTGTGCGCGATCTCAGAGAGGTAGATTCGCGTCTCGGGAAACGCGGCGAGCACGCTGGCAACGATCATCAGCGCCGGAAACAGCGTGAGGATCGAGTAATAAGCCGCCGCCCGCGCGACGGTGAAGATGTCGTGCTGGAAGCTGCCCCAGACCGCGAGCCACAGTATCCGCAGCGCTCTTCGCATAAGCGCCTAAGGATACTCGTGGCCTCACGGATTAGGCCAGTGTTTTAGCTGCTGGGCACCGCCCAAGTTGGTGTAGGTACGGGCGTCCTCGCCCGTACGTCCGTACGGGCTAAACGAAAGCGCCTGCAGACAGGGGACTTCAGCCCCGCCTACCCTCACCAGTAGCTCACCTTGAACTTATCGCCCCACACATCGAAGTCCGTCTGGGTCTTATTGCCGTTTAGTTGGAAGTGAAGCGTGATCCAATTTCCCGTGTAGGAAACAGTTGTCGGATAAACGGATTTGTTGACGTAATACTTGTGGCCGTTCACTGTGACCGCGTCAAAGTAGACCTTGCCATTCGCGCGGTGCCCTTCGAACAGCGTGTGCGTCCAGCTGTACGCCTTCGGCCGGTGGCAGGGCGCACTGGTGTTCACCCATTTCGAATATTTGTTGTCCCATACTCGGAAAACGCCGAAGTAAAACGAGCACTGCCAATCCCAGCGATACCACTTGTATCCGACGTGCTGGCTTACCGAGAACTCCATGCCGGTAGGGGCCGACGGGTTCTTGTAGTAATAGCTGGTGTCGTTGGTGAAATGCGTTGCGGTGCTGTTATAGGCAACGCGCTTGAACCACAGGGCGTCCGAGAGCGGCGTGCTGCCTCCTAAATGGAACTTGGCCGAGTTCCCATCGAGCGAAGGCGAAGACTGGTTTTGCGTGAGCGAGTAGGCCGCCACGCCGCCATTCGCGCAGGCGGAACAAGAATTCCATCCTGTCTTTTGATCGAGATTGCTGGCGGTGGTTGTTGCTCCGGCAGATGAGACTAAAAAAGAAACAAAAAAAGCCGCTACCCAGGGGAACCAAGTCGTTCTCACGCGAACGCTCCTAATAAAAGATGGGGTTGCTATCGAAGTCGTAACCGTACTAGGGCATCTACTCACGCTCAATGAGGGTAAGGCCCTAGTCACCTTTTTTGGCGTACTAGTCCTGTTCTACTAAGGTGCATCTCTCTGTCAGGCACGCGTCACGGCTGATGTCACATTGCGTCTTCGCCGATTTTTGATTTTCTCTGGGACGAAACGCTTCTGGCGCGAGATTACCGGCGATGGCATGGGACAACCCCCGTTCGCAGAGTGCCTTCTATCGAGCAGGAGCTTTCAATGGTTCGGGCCGAGTCTTGGGGAGTACTGGCAGTCCTTCTATGTCTAATAGTGGTAGAAGCCGGATGTGGTGGTGGAGGAAACTCTTCAAGCTCCTCTTCTTCTTCCGATCAACCGGTTCCGGCCTCCGTCAACCACATCGTCGTCATGATGCAGGAGAACCGCTCCTACGACAGCTACTTCGGCCGCCTCGGCCAATACAAACGTGATCACGGTATTCCCGGCGACGTCGAAGATCTTCCTTTGAATGTGACTTTGTTCGCGCGCTCGGGTGCGCCGGTGCAGCCATTCCATTTCCGCACTGTCTGCCACGAGAACATCAGTCCCTCCTGGAACCAAAGCCATTTTTATTGGGATGGCGGCAAGATGGATCTCTTCATGCACACCGCCACGAAGTCAACCATCGATCCCGACGCGACCCGCGCAATGGGCTATTACGACCAGAGCGACCTGCCTTATTACTACGAGTTGGCCAGCCAGTACGCCACCAGTGATCGCTTCTTTTCGTCGGTGATGACCGAAACCGTCCCTAATCGCCTGTATTTGATGGGCGCCACCTCTTGGGGAGCAACTAAGGCCATTGGACCGTTCCCGCACGAATACACGCTCATCTGGGACCGGCTGAACGACGCCGGCGTCAACTGGAGATATTACGTTCCATCCCCCTCCAAGCCAGCCTTTATCGAGCAGTTCCCCGGCGGCGCGAGTCGCTATGCGAGCCACATCTTCCCCATCAGTCAATACTTCAGCGATCTGAAGAGCGACAGCACGTTTCCGCAAGTCGCCTTCATCGAACGCCAGGAAGGCTTCGACGAACATCCCGGGAACAACATCCAGATAGGCGCGGCCAAGGTCAAGAGTTACATCGACGCGCTGATGCAGAGCCCGGCCTGGGGCACGTCAGCATTCATTCTCACCTTCGACGAGGGAGGCGCCATGTATGACCACGTTCCCCCCGTCTCCGTGCCTGCACCCGACAACATTCCGCCCGATCTTGGGCCCGAGGATTTTCAGGCTGGCTTCGACATGACCGGCTTCCGTGTTCCGTTCATCCTGGTCTCACCCTGGGGGAAGCCGAACTTCGTCTCGCACACACCACGGGAATTTGGTTCGATCCTGGCCTTCATAGAATCACGTTTCAACATTCCCCCGCTGACCGCTCGCGACGCCGGGGCCGACAACATGTCTGAGTTTTTTGATTTCAATTCACCCGCCCGGACCGCGATCCCTAGTTTGCCGGATCAACCGAAGAACGGGGTTTGTGATCCCGCTCGGGAAGTAGCTCCTGGACACTGATCGAGCTGGAAACTAATTAAGATTTGAAAGAGTTTTTGGGCCCAATGCGAAATCTAAGGAGTCATACAAGTAAAAAGCTGTTAAAGGCCGCGCTCTTATTTGTGCTATTAGGCCTCTTCGTCGAATGCCGCGGACCGCTCATCCTCAGCAATGTCCCAGAACCCATAACGCCCTTCAAGGCGGTGAAAAATCGTGTGATCCTGGTAGTGCTGGAAAACCAGAAATACAACGCCATTATCGGTAATCCCCGCGCGCCCTACTTGAATTCCCTTGCGCAACGCTACGGTTTAGCCGCGAACTTTTTTGCCAATACCCATCCCTCCATCGGGGATTACTTCATGCTCACGACCGGAAACATCATCAGTAACGACCTGGTTTTCGAGGGCATCGTCGAGCAGGACAACATCGTCCGGGAATTAGGACAGCATTCGATGGATTGGGTCGCTTACGCGCAAAGCATTCCAGAACCTGGCTATACGGGTGATCGCGCGTATCCCTATGCCAAAACGCATGTGCCCTTCGCCTATTTTGCAGACATCATCAAGTTCCCCGACCAGGCCGCGAAGATGGTCGGCACAGACGCATTGCAGAGCGACGTTGCGCTCGATACCCTGCCTGCCTTCGTTTACATCACACCCGATCAGCTGCACAACATGCACGATTGTGCCAGCGGCATCCCCAAGACATGCACCAACGACGACAAGATCGCCGACGGCGACGCCTGGCTACAACAGAGCCTCGACCCCATCATCAAAAGTCCCACCTTCGCAGCGCACAATACTTTGCTGCTGATCACCTGGGACGAATCGTTCGATAAGGATTTTGAGAACGGCGGCGGCCACATTCCTTTTATCGTCGTCTCTCCCGACGTGAGGCCCGGATACGTTTCGAACACCTTCTTCCAACACGAAAGCGCGCTCAGACTGATGGAAGAGCGGTTGGGATTACCTGTGGTTCTCGGCACATCCGAGGGCGCCCCGTCGATGCAGGAATTCTTTAAGTCTGCCGCGGGTCCGCCTAACCCGGAACCTTAAACAAGAAAGCCCGGGCATTTTGCCCAGGCATTTTTTCTTCAGCATCGATCTACCAATATGTCAGCTTGAACTTGTCCCCCCACACGGAGTAATCCGTCTGGTCTTTGCCGCCGTTCAATTGGAAGTGGAATGTCACCCAGCTGGTCGTCGTGGTGACCGGTTTCGGACTAAATGTTCTGTTCACGTAGTGTTTTACTCCGTCCACCGTGAACGAGATGAAGACTGTCTTGCCGCTGATCCGCTGACCTTCGAGCACCACATGCTGCCACTTGTACGCCTTCGGACGCACGCACGGGACGGGTGTGTTCACCCACTTTGCGCCGGCATTGTCCCACGTGCGCCAGAAGCCGACCGTGTACGCGCATTGCCAGTCCCAGCGGTACCACAAGCCCGGGCGATGCTGCGCTGCGGAAAATTCCATGCCCGACGCCCCAGCAGGGTTCTTGTAGTAGTAGTAGACCTCGTAAATGAAGTGGTTGGCGGTGCCGTTCGTAGACATTTTCCGGTAGAAAAGCGCGTCTGAATACGGGGTGCTTCCGCCGATCCAAAACTTTGTCGAGTGGCCTTCGAGCACGGGTGACGTTTGCCCCGGCGTCATCGAGTACAGCGCGACGCCTTGCCCTTTAGCGCAGGCCGAGCAGATTTTCCACCCCGACATTTGATCGATACTGCTGTACGTGGTTTGTGCGTTGAGAGCGGCGGCGGTCAGCAGTAAAACAGATAAGAGCAGCAGAACAGCTTGCCAAGGTTTGAACAAGTCCTTCCCTCCCTCGCCCCGTCGGGCCACCAGACTTTTGCCTCTCAGGAAGGTTGAAGGGTAAGGGTGGTTTTGCTTAATCACCATACAGGGAAGACATTAGATTCTCTTCGCAAAGAGGCTCACGCAATCAGTAGGTGTGACGAAATGTTCAGCGGCTGGGCTGGGATGCCGAAGCGTCGATCGGCTCCACGATGGCTGGATGGATCTCCCACACGGTGGCGACGTAGCGGCTGCCACGATTATGTTTTGCGTCCTGGTACGGAAGCCCCCGGACTGTGACCGCGAATGGCTCGGGCACTTCCTGCTGCAGCACGCTCAACTCCACGCCGTGGTCGCGTAAAGCCTGCTGCAGAGTCTTGCGCGCCGTGCAATATTCCTGGTCCACCGGAGTCTCCACGATAACCCGCGGTGCGTCTTTGGCCGGAGTCGCTGAGATCTCGATGTGAATGTCGCAATCTCCGCGATACGCCCACGCAAATTGCACGTATGCCCGTGGAATAGTCACCATCTGAAGCTCGCGTCCGGTTCGCGGCGCATCATTTCTGGGATTAGAACTTTGGTCCCAGCTCAGCATGTCATCCACTGTCACCGTTTTCGGTGGCATGTCGGGCAAAGGAATATGTTTTTCTGCGAAGCGGTAGTCGGTGGTTTTCTCCGACCGCGGCTGGCAGCCGCATACGTCGAGCTTGTCAGCTCCGAATACTGATGACGCGGCAAGAAGAACACCAAACAGTCGAAGCGCGGGAGATAGTTTCATTCGGGGAAAAAGAAAAGGTACGGGTTGGGCGCCCGTACCTTCGGTTCTCGTTAGTCTCTACGTCTGGTCTGGCGCAGCGCTGTCGCGAAGCTCTTGCCGGCGAAGCTGATCGTATCCACCACGTTCCCGGTCACGGTCACGTGCGCACCCTTGCCAGGAACGCCGTAATTCTCGCTCAGGATCCAGATCTTTCCTGTCCCGTCATCCAGCTGGTACACGCCCGTGCCCAGCGCGCCGTAGGTTTCGGTCACCGTACCGCGCAGTGCAACTTCCTTGTTATAAAACTTTCCGGGGTCCTGCTGGATCTTGTTCACCGTGGTTCCCGTCGGGCATCCGGCGATCACCAACATCGCCATCGTGACCGCCGCCACCACAAACAGCTTCGTCGCATTCCTCATTCTTCTGCCCTCCAGTGGGATACCAAAACTTTGATGCAGAGTTCCACCTGTGCGTCTACATACGCCACGGTATAAACCCGGCCGGCCGCTGAATGTTCCGAAGCGCTACGAACCGTAAGAAGGTTTATGTCATTCTGAGGAGCCCGCCGCGGCGGGCGAGGAAGAATCTTGTTGGCAATGCTCCTGTGGTAGCTTTATCCCCTTCAGGAGACGCCCATGCCCCGCCTTCGCCTGCTCACCGCCGTCCTTATTATGTGCGTCGCGTGTTCGGCGCAGTCCAAGCCCAAAGTCCGCGCCATCACCGGATTCGTCCGCCTCGACCACGCGCAATACCAGCAGCAGATCGCCGACACGCTCGTCGTACTGCGTGAAGCGAAGAAGCAGTTCGAAGCCGCCGGATATGAGGTCGAGACGGTGCGCATCACCACGCAGCCGCTCGCCCAGCTCGTCTCCGGTATGAGCGACCCCGACGCGCTCGCCTATCTGAAAGCTCTTGACGCTCTCTCGGTCAAAGAAAACTTTCTTCCTAACGTCGGCCCGGCAATGATGCGCGATGACGACGATCCGAAGACCGTCCGCTTGCTCGAGCAAGCTCTATCTGACCTGCCCAATATCGAAGGCAGCACCATCATCGCTGCCGGCGACGGCATCCACTGGAAGACCATCCACGAGACCGCGGCACTGGTTAAGTATGTTGCCGACCACAGCGCGCGCAGCCAGGGCACCTTCAACTTCACCGCCACCGCGATGCTGCAGCCTTACGGGCCGTTTTTCCCGGGCTCGTATCACAACGGCCCCGGGAAGCAGTTCGCCATCGGCTTCGAAGGCGCAAATGTCGTGCAGGAAGTTTTTAAGCAGACGCGAGGCAACATGGACGCAGCCTCCGCCGCCCTGACCAAAGCTCTCGACGTGCACGCACACGTCGCCGTCCGCATCGGCAACGACGTCGCGCATAAAACCAACTGGACCTACGCAGGCCTCGACCCCACTCCCGCGCCGCTCGCTAATTTTTCTATCGGCGACGCCATCGAGACCTACACCGGAACAAAATTCGGTGGCAGCGGGACCATGACCGCCTCGCGCATCATTACTACCGCCGTCAAAGCAGTAAGCGTGAAGCAGATCGGCTACGCGGGATTAATGGTGCCGGTGATGGAAGACAAGCTGCTCGCGCAGCGTTGGGCCGAGGGCACCTACAACATGGATTCGCTGCTCGCGTACTCCGCCGTCTGCGGCACAGGCCTTGATACCATTCCTCTTCCCGGCGACATCCCGCAGGAGCAGCTCGAGCGCATCTTCGGCGACGTCGCCGTCCTCGCGACAAAATGGAACAAACCGCTCTCCGCCCGCCTGCAACCGGTGAAGGACAAAAAAGTCGGTGACACCACCGAGTACCAGGATCCGTATCTGTTCAACACCACCATTCGCTAAACTGATTCAGAGAAATCGTATGCGCGTCGCCGCCGCTCAGATCGACATCGCCATCGGCCAGACCGATCAGAATCTCAAGAAGATCCTCTCGCGCATGAACGACGCCGCGCAGAACAAAGCCGAACTCGTCATCTTCCCTGAGTGTTCGCTGCAAGGTTATTGTTTTGCGACACGCGATGAAGCGTGGGCCGTGGGTGAAGAAATTTCCGGAGCAGCGTGCGCACGCCTCGCCGACGAAGCAAAGAAACTCGGATGCACCGCGATCATTGGCTTCCTCGAGCGCCAAGGCGAAAACCTCTTCAACTCGGCTTTGATCGTCGGACCACGCGGCGTCCTCGGCGTCCACCGCAAGATCCACCTGCTTCATCTCGGCGTGGACCGTTTCACCACTCTCGGCGACATTCCCTTCCCGCTCTTCCAAGCTGGCGATTGCAAATTCGGTGTGAACATCTGCTACGACTGCAGCTTTCCCGAGTCGGGTCGTGCTGTGAAATTGAAGGGCGCGCAGCTGCTTGCGATCCCGACCAACTGGCCGAGCACTTCAGATTCCTGGGAGCACACGCCCAAGGTCCGCGCAACCGAGAATCACATCTTCGTTGTCGCCGCCGATCGCGTCGGCGAAGAGCGCGGCTTCACCTTCGCCGGACACTCGCAGATCATCGACTGCGAAGGCCACACGCTCGCGGAAGCTGGCGCGACGGAGGAAACTATTTTGTACGCCGACATCGATCCTGCCCTCGCAGACAACAATCGGGTGATCAAAGTCCCCGGCGAGTACGAATTCGACCGCATCGCCAGCCGAAGGCCCGAGATGTACGGTGCGCTTGGCGAAGAGAAGTGATCTTAGTGACCAGAAATTTCCGCATACTATTGATTCTGGTTATATGCGTCAGCGCTAGCGGAGCTGAAGAGAAAGACGCCGGTATTTCCAACGAAACACCACAACAGAGGATTCCCGGCTCAAAATACTCGTCGATCCGCGAAGTTGATTTCCGGAATACGCCTATCCTGCCAATTGATTCAGGCTCCGGCAACGGGTCCACTTGGCCTGCACTAAAAGACGGCAGGTTCCGGCGCGACTCGAAAGTTGCTAAGAAAAATTCTCATAGCGGAGACGACATAGCCATTGAGGCGGTCGGGTATCTTCCAGCTAAAAGCGTCCGCGAGTACGCACTCGTGCGCTTGCGTTACACGACGTGGTTCGGCAGCTCCAGTTCGGAAGGTCAAGTCTTGGTAGTCGGCCTCGACGACACTGGTCACCCGATTATTTGCCAGCGGATCGAGTACAACTTGCGCGGCGCGGATGAGGACGAAGCGTGGGCGCACTTTGATCCTGCGAAAAAAAGATTGGTCGTCTCTGCGGTTCACGGCTGGGAGCACTGCTGCCCTCGTGAACGAATAGTGATCACGTTTGAATGGAGCGGCGAAAAGTTCGTGCCGGTCGGTAGAAAGATCTTTTCCTTGCGTCATCCACAATAGTCAGCAGGACGCGCAGCACTCCGCGCACTGCTCCCTCAGCAACCCCTTCACCTGCTCGTGGATGCGGTCGCGGATCTCGCGCACACGCTCCACCGGCTGCCCCTTCGGATCAGGGATTTGCCAGTCCACTACGCGCGATCCCGGAACATACGGACACTGCTCGCCGCATCCCATCGTGACCAGCACATCCGCCCCGCGCGCCAACTCGTCTGTGAGCTTCTGCGGCTTAGCCGCGCTAAGGTCGATGCCGATCTCGCGCATCGCTGCCGCAACTTCGGGATGCACGCGCTCAGTGGGTTCGGTCCCTGCGGATATCGCCCGGCATCCCGGCTCGGCATACAGATTGAAAAACGCGGCCGCCATCTGCGAGCGCCCCGCATTGTGCACACAAGCAAAGATAAAAGTCTTCATCGGTGCTCCATCCGGCGACGAGTGCGGCAGCAAGACCTTGGGCGCGACGTTCGGCAAACTCGGCACCAGCCAGCGGAACAATAACGTTGCACTGATTGCACCGCCGAATTGCGCTGCGATAAATAGCGGCGCGTCTGCCGGCCTGATCCCGGCGAAGGTGTCGGAAAGCATTCTCCCGATCGTCACCGCTGGATTCGCGAACGAAGTGGACGCGGTGAACCAATACGCCGCCATGATGTAAGCGGCCACCGCAAACGGCACCGCGCCGCTGCGGCTCTTCGAAACTCCCCAGATCACTGCCATCAAGCCGAATGTCGCTATGCACTCGCTGAACACCTGCGCGCCACCATGCCGCACATGCTGCGAGAAGAAGAAGAGTGGCAATCCGAACATCAAATGCGCGACCGCCGCCCCCGTGATCCCGCCTGCGGTCTGCGCCACCGCGTAAACACCCGCATCGCGCCACGCGACTCCGCGTTCCATCGCGTCGCACAATGTCACCGCCGGATTGAAGTGCGCGCCCGAAATGGGACCGAACGTCAGGATCAGCGCGACCAGCGCTGCCCCAGTGGCGATCGTATTCGCGAGCAGGGCGATAGCAACGTTGCCGCCGGCCAGCCGCTCGCCCATGATCCCCGAGCCGATCACAGCCGCCACCAGCAGACACGTCCCCGCGAACTCAGCCGCAGCGCGTTTCGCTAACGAACCTTGCATCCAGTGATGATACGGGAAACTACGATCCGGCCACGGCGGCTGAAGGCTTCTTTGCTTTCTCCCACGCCTCGCGCAATTGCTTGAACACTTCGTATGCGCCGTCCACGCCGCGGATCTGCGCATACACAATGTTGCCCTTGCTGGTCGTCCTGCCCGTCGAAAACTTCACGCTACCCGCGCCCACCATGGATTCGAACGGTCCCGAACTCACACTCAGCTGGTCGATGTCGCCGAAATCGTAGCTCTTGAAGCTAGGCGCGAAGGCGCCGCCGCGCATCAGCACCCGCTGATTGGTGATGGCAAAGACGACGTTGGGGTACGAGACCATCAGGTACACCGAGTACAGGATCGAACCCCAGAACGGAAGCAGGTGCAGCGCAAAGAAAGGGATCGCGAACCCCATCTGAGACGCCGACATATGCAGGATGAACTGCAAGTCGAAGGCGCCCCACAAACATCCGATCACCAGGAACGGCACTCCCGTCAGCAGATAAGGGACAAGGTGCGGCCGCCCCGTCCACGTTACCGCCTCGCCTGAGGCGAGCACCGGCTGGAAAACATTAGGTTCGAAATCCATCAACTCAGCTCCGTTCGCGAAGGAGTTTAGCAAGGATTTCCGCAAACGCAGCCGGAGATTGCTCTGTGTTCTCTGTGGCGTTCTTGCTTTTAGCTCGCTTTTCGCAGCTGCAAATGTCGCCGCTCGTCCGGAAGCGCCGGGTCAATCTCGTCCATCCGGAACAACATCGCGGGCGCAAGGTTCGTGATGTGCGAGTGCCACTTTGTACGCAAATTGATGTATTGCGCCGCTCCGGCTTCCAGGTTCTGTCTGGTGCGGATCCCCGCAGCCTGCAATCGCCGCACTCCAGCTAAATAGCGTTCGCGCCATTTCTCCGCAAGAACATCATCGGGAGGCTTGGGTGGCACCTCTCCCTGCTTCAGAAAATTCCCTTCTAGCGTTGTGAGTAGAAAAAATGAGCCTTCCCAGACTCCATCCAGTGCAGAGGAATCCTGTAGCCACCCGAACTCGTCCTGGTCGAGCGCCGAGCGCATTAGGCTCACGCTGTCGAGCGCGATCAGCGCGATCTGCGAGGCCGAGTAATAGGTTTCGCGGAAGCGGAAATAAAACAGCACCGGATAGAAATGGTGCGACTCCTTCACCTGCACGATTTCTCCCGCGACTTCGCTCAGGTTCGTATAACCTGCGCTGAAGTTCCCGCGAGCCCCCACTCTCGCCACTAGCTCGGCGGCGTCCCCAGTGTTGCGCGTCATCACCCAAAGCTTGATCCCAAGCGCATTCCGGCTTAGCAGCGCCGAGTACACCTGCATCAAGTAAGTGAGCGTCAGCGAGAGAATGGAGAGTCCTATGAGCGAGTTAAAAAGGAAATAGAACCGCAAGGGCATCGTCTGCGGCTCGAGTCCGCTGCCGCCTAGGATAGAGATGCTGCCCGCGGCACCGTAAAGAGCGGTTATGAAATTGGTTGGGGTGGGTTCTCCAGAAGCTGCTCGTATTGCGGTTCCGAGGTGCGGATGCACCACCAATGCGGTACCAAGCGTTAATCCGAACGCCCACAGCGCGACCAGCAATACCAAAATCACTGGGCCCGAGAATGAGAGGACCGCGCCCCGGTTTTTTCCAAAGTGCCGCGCGACACTCCGGAAACCGCGCCACACCGCTAGCGCCATCCGGTAGCCGACGATTCCGGCGCCGATTCGAGCATAAAGAACGGTTAAAAAGACGTCGAGCAGGATCAGCAGGACCAACGCTATTCCTGTCGCCTGCTCGATCCAACTCAACATATGACTACGCCGCGCGCCTGCGCTTGAACTCTCGCTCGATCCGGCGCGGGTTCACACGCGAGCCCGTCTCGTCGTCATAGTTCGAGATTCCGGCGATTAGGGTTTCACCGGCGCCCTGACCATAGAAGTACTGCGCCGGTGCCGATGTGCGCGGCAGACCCAGCATCTCCGGCATAGCAGCGCTCATGCCGGCAACGCCATAATCGAGCATGCCATGCACTTTGAAGCTGTAAAGACGGAACACGCCCAGTGGATAATCTGTCATGAGCGCGTTCGCCAGTACGCTCGCACCTAGCATGAAGGCCGCATTCGAAGCCTTGCGGCTGCGCTTACGCATGGCGAAGCCCGCGGCGATGTTCGTCGCGGCATGGATGTAATCAATGATGCCATGCGTCTTCGCATCGATCACGCGCGGCATTTTATCGTCAAAAGTAAGTCCTGCCATTTTCTTCTCCAATATAAAAAAAAGTTAAATTTCCAATGAATCAGTCTCGTCTCTGGTTCCTCCATCATCGAGAAACCAAAAACGGTTCTACGCCGCCGCTCCATCCGCCCAAGGATCTAGCACCACCTTCGTGCAACGGTTTTCCTTGTCGCGGAACATTTTGTACATCTCCGGCGCCTTGGTGATGGGCACGCGATGGCTGATCACGAAGCTAGGATCGATCTCGCCGCGCTGCACGCGGTCGAGCAACGGCTTCATGTACTTCATCATGTGCGTTTGACCGGTCTTCATCGTGATGCCCTTGTTCATGTACTGGCCGAAGGGGATCTTGTCGAGAAATCCACCATAGACGCCCGGCACCGATATCGTTCCACCCTTGCGGCACGCCATAATCGCCTGACGCAATACCGTCGGGCGGTCAAAGCTCACGCGCATCATCTGCTTCGCGCGATCGTAGAGGTAAGGGAGACCGTGGCCGTCCGCCTCCATGCCCACCGCGTCCATGCACGCATCCGGACCGATGTTGCCAGTCATGTCTTTTAGGGTGGTCAGGATGTCATCGACTTCGCTGAAGTCGATCGTCTCGGCGCCGCCGTCGCGAGCCATTTGCAGGCGCTCAGGCACTTGGTCGATGGCGATCACCCGTTCCGCGCCCAACATGAAGCAGCTGCGGATGGCGAACTGGCCGACCGGACCGCAGCCCCAGATCGCGACCGTGTCTCCCGGGCGGATGTTGCAGTTCTCTGCAGCCATGTAGCCGGTAGGGAAAATGTCAGATAGGAAGAGCACCTGCTCGTCGGGAACACCGTCTGGTATCTTCAGCGGACCAACATCAGCGAATGGGACACGCGCAAACTGCGCCTGCCCGCCGGCATAGCCGCCGAGCATGTGCGTATAGCCGAACAGCCCCGATGGCGAGTAACCCATCATCTGCTCGGCGATCCAGTAGTTCGGATTCGAGTTATCGCAGCAAGACCAGAGCTGCTCTTTGCAGAAGAAGCAATTACCGCACGCGATGGTGAATGGCATCACCACGCGGTCGCCGACCTTCAGCTTCGCTTTGTCGACCCCCGGGCCCACCTCGACCACCTCGCCCATGAACTCGTGGCCCAGGATGTCGCCCTGCTCCATCGTCGGCATAAAACCGTCGTAGAGGTGGAGGTCTGAGCCGCAGATGGCGGTGCTCGTAATCCGCACGATCGCGTCGCGCGGGTTCAGGATCTTCGGGTCGGGCACGTTCTCGACCGACATTTTTTCTACGCCCATCCAGCAAACGGCTTTCATGCAATCTCCTTTTGCGCTGTGAATGCGTCTTTGATATTCGTGCCGCGCGCGCGTACCGATTCGTCAGGGTTCATCATGCGGGCGGCGGCGATCTTCATCGTGCGGGGGCCGTGGGTTTGGCCGTCGATGGTCGGGATCTCTCCCGCCTCGAGCAGCGCCTTCAGACGGCGGATATCCTGACGCATCATGAAGCTCGGGTCTTTGCCGAAGATTTTCGCGACCGCCAGGCCGGGCGCGTCCACGATTGTGAGCACCTCAACCAGCGTCCCGCGATTGCCCCAGGCTTCGGTGAAGCGGACTGCTCCATCCACTTTGATCTCGGAACCCTCGACCGAGCGCCAGCGGAGCTCCTGATTTTCGCGTTCTTCGGTGATCTCAGCGTCCCACGCGATGCGCGAGCCCATCGGCCCGATCGCGACCCAGCGCGAGCTGCGCGGGCCGGTGACCGAAACGTTGTCCAAGTGCTTCATGAACAGCGGCAGGTTTTCGAAGTTGCGCCAGAAGCTATACACCTGCTCGGGACGCGCGTTGATGATCATGCTGCACTGCGCGACCGAGCTGCCGGACTGCGCTCTCGCTCCCGAGTAGGCCAGCAGGCCTCCTGCCGCCGCGATTGCAACTCCGCCGGGCGAGCGCCGGCTCAATCCCCAG
>JBJMGI010000125.1:0-35462 GCA_045807945.1 Terriglobales bacterium
AAGCCGGGCACGAAGAAGCGCGCGATGATCGTGCTGCCGCAGTGGAACTCGGACGCGATCAGCCATAACGCGTTGTGCGGGGCGTTCAGTTATTTTGGGATCGCGTCGCTGCGGCTGAGCATGCCCTATCACGATATCCGAATGCCAGCGGAGCTTAAGCGTGCGGACTACGCCGTTTCCGCGAACGTGGGCCGCACCATCGATGCCACCCGCCAGGCGGTGATTGATATCCGCTGCTGTTTGGATTGGCTGGAGCAGCAAGGGTACAAGGAATTCGGGATCCTCGGCACCAGCCTTGGCTCCTGCTATGCATTCCTTGCGAGCGCGCACGACGACCGAATCAAGGTGAACGTGTTCAACCACGCGTCCATCTATTTTGCCGACGTTGTTTGGACGGGGCAGTCTACGCGCCACATCCGCTCGGGCATCGAGAAGCAGATCCCGCTGGAAAGCTTGCGACAGGCGTGGCTCTCGATCAGTCCGGTCTCTTATTTTGAGAAGTTCGCGGCGAAGCAGAAGAAGATCCTGCTCATCTACGCGAAGTACGACCTGACATTCCTGGAAGAGTTCTCAGTGAAGGTGGCGGAGGCCTTCAAAGAACGGCGGCTCGACCATAAGACTGTCGTGCTGCCGTGCGGCCACTACACCACCGGCGAGACGCCCTACAAATACATGGATGGCTACCACATCGTGAACTTCATCGCCCGCGCCTTTTGAATCTAGGAGGCAGGGCGCAGGAGGCGGGACGCAGGAAAATCAGTTTTTGGTCGAGTTGATGAGGCCGTTTAACATCCTTCCAACCTCATCACAATCAATTTGGAGCTCTTGTTGGTCAGAGGAAGGCAAATAACCAAGATCACTTGCCAACTCAGCAAAGGTCTCTACCTCAAAAAGTGAGCCTCTCGCCTGCACTAGAAAATGACAGAAATCCTTCTGAGTGCCACGGCCTTTACCTTCAGCGATGTTGGCAGGGATGGAAGTGGCAGCCCGTCGAATCTGACTAGTAAGCCCGAAGATTTCTTCTTTAGGAAAGCCTTTGGTTAAGCTGTAGATCTTCTTTGCGAGGGCTTTAGACTTCTGCCAAACAATCAAATCGCGAAACGTCGAGCTCATTCTGCGTTTGTTTCTCCTGCTTCCTGCTTCCTGCTTCCCGCCTCCCGCATCCTGATCTACTTGTTTTTCCAGACGGGCTTGCGCTTCTCGATCATGGCGCGGCGCGCTTCCTGCACGTCCTCAAGCGCCATCAGCTGGTTCAAGTAGATATCTTGCGATTTCTTCATTGCTTGCGCGAGCGGCAAGCCCAGCGAGCTTTGAATGACGGCCTTGGTCATCTCGAGCACGGGAGCGCTGAATTCGCCGATGCGCGCCAGGAACTCGTCGACCGTCTTCTTCAGGTCGGCTTCAGGCACAACGCGATTGACGAAGCCGAGATGCAGCGCTTCTTCGGCGGAGAGAGCTTGTCCGGTGAGGATCAGCTCATAAGTTTTCTTAGGCCCAATCAGCGCCGGCAGCATGATTGCGGCGAAGGGCGGGAAGACGCCCATCTTCACTTCCGGTTGCAAGAACTTTGCGTTAGGCGTTGCGATCACCAGATCGCCGAAGGCTACTAGTTCTGAGCCCGCGCCAACTGCTTGCCCATTCACCACAACAATCAAAGGCTTGGAGATCTCGCGGATCGCCTGGAAGATGCGATTAAACGTGTCGAGCGTCTGGAAGACGCGGTCAGACTGCGAATCTTCCAGCGAAATGCCGGCGGAGAACATCTTCTGCGGGATCTTGGCGTCCTGCGCGGCATCGAGCACGATGCACTTGATATCGCCACGGCCGTTCAGGCTTTCGATGGCCTCGGCCAGCTCCGTCATCAATGGAACGGTGAGCACGTTGTAGGGCGGGTGGTTCAGCGTGATGTGCGCGGCGAACGAAGACGCGTCGAACTTGATGAATTTCGGAGCTTTCGCTGTCGCCGGGGCGCTGACTGCTTCTACGGGCATAGTTCCACCTCTGAAAGGGTGCGGGGATTATGCGACGAAAGCCTGTTTTTCTCAAGCCGTATGTCTGCCGGCGAGCCGAGGTTAAAATGGTCGCCATGAAGATCGCCTTAGGCGCAGACCATGCCGGCTTTGAGCTGAAAGAGAAGATCAAGGCCCGGCTCAAAGAGCAGGGCGTCGCGGTGGAAGATGAGGGGACGGCTTCGACCGAATCGGTCGATTACCCGGATTTCGCGAGGAAAGTCGGCGAGAGCGTAGCAGCGAAGCACGCCGACCTGGGCGTCCTGGTCTGCGGGTCGGGTATCGGAATGGCCATCGCGGCGAATAAAGTGCCGGGAATCCGCGCCGCGAATGTTTCGACAGAGTACGAAGCCGAGAAGAGCCGCGAGCACAATGATGCGAACGTTGTCACTATTGGCTCACGCATCCTCGACGACGCGAAAGCCTTCTCGATCGTGGACACTTTCCTGAAAACTGCGTTCGCGGGTGGCCGCCATCAGCAGCGCGTGGACAAGATCGCCGCCATCGAGCGCGATGAGCGTGCTGCCGCGGGCCGGCGCTGAATCCAGTATGGAAACCCTGAGACGCGAACGTGTATAAAAGGTGACGCCATGAAATCGAACATGTCTCGTCCGCTTGCCGAAGTCGACCCGCAAATCGCCGACGCCATTGATAACGAAGTTCGCCGCCAGCATGAAGGTCTGGAGCTTATCGCGTCGGAAAATTTTGTGAGCGAAGCGGTGCTTGAGGCGATGGGCTCGGTATTCACGAATAAGTACGCTGAGGGATATCCCGGCAAGCGGTATTACGGCGGATGCGAGTTCGCCGACATCGTCGAGAACCTGGCGCGGGACCGCGTGAAGGCGCTGTTCGGGGCCGAGTACGCGAACGTACAGCCGCACGCTGGCTCGCAGGCAAACATGGCCGCGTATTCCGCGATCATCCAGCCGGGCGATACGGTCATGGGACTGAATCTCGCGATGGGCGGACACCTCACGCACGGGCATCCGCTGAATTTTTCGGGGAAGACCTACAACATCGTCCCTTACGGCGTGACCAAAGAAACGGAGACGATAGATTACGAAGAGCTGGAGAAGCTGGCGAAGGAGCATCGGCCGAAGCTGATCATCGGCGGCGGCAGCGCGTATCCGCGGACCATCGATTTTGCGCGTATGCGAAAGATCGCGGATTCCGTCGGCGCGCTTTACCTGGTGGACATGGCGCACTTCGCGGGATTGGTTGCGGGCGGCGCGCATCCCTCGCCGGTGCCGCACGCGCATGTAGTCACTTCAACCACGCACAAGACACTGCGCGGACCGCGGGCGGGGATGATCTTGGCGAAGCAGGAATACGGCGCGGCGATCGATAAGGTCGTTTTCCCGGGAATGCAGGGCGGCCCGCTGGTGCACATCATGGCGGCGAAGGCAGTCTGCTTCCTCGAAGCTTCGCAGCCCAGCTTCAAGGACTACGCGCGCCAGGTCGTTGCGAACGCGAGGACATTGGCCAAGACCCTCGCCGACGCCGGCTTCCGCATCATCTCCGGTGGCACGGACACGCACCTGATGCTGGTGGACGTCTTCGCGAAAGGGATGCTGGGCTCGGAAGCCGAAAAAGCTTTAGGCGAAGCCGGAATCACGGTGAACAAAAACGCTATCCCGTTTGACACTAATCCTCCCATGAAGCCAAGCGGGATCCGCATCGGAACCCCTGCGCTGACCACACGTGGAATGAAGGAAGCCGATATGAAGACAGTGGGGATCTGGATCGCCGAGGCTCTCGAACACCGCACCGATGCGGCCACTCTGAGGAAGATTCGCAAGCAGGTGGAAGAGCTGGCCGAGCAGTTCCCGCTCTATCCGGAGCGCAGGGCACGTACTCAGGTCCGCGCCTAAAGTAACGCCAAATTCTGCCGTCCTTCAGCCTACTTCTGGCGAATAGATTGCTTCTAACTCTTTGGTATTAAGGTCCGACCAAAGGGCAGCAGTGAACCGCAACAATCAAATATCGGTAGTTCTGTTCCTATCCTGTTTCCTAGCTACGGCGGTTACCTGGGCCCAACAGACGGGAACACCTGACATCAACACCATCGTCTCTCGGATGGAGCAGGCGCAGGCAGAGTCACACGCCCACATGTCTCCTTACAGCGTGACGCGGGAGTACAAATTTTTTGGCGACGACCGGGAGCATGCAAAGTCGCAGGTACTTGCGAAAGTAGATTTTGCCCCGCCCAACGAGAAGAACTACACCATTCAGCAGGCAAGCGGCTCAGGTCAAGGCGAGAAGATAACACGTAAGGTGCTGGACCACGAAAAACAACTCACTAAGGGCGACAATTCCGCAGCGCTGAGCCGTGAAAATTACGATTTCACGTACTTGCGTTCTGAATCAATCAACGGTCGTCGCGCCTTTGTGCTGCAACTTCTACCGAAACGCACTGAAAAGAACTTGATCAAAGGGCTGGCTTGGGTAGATGCGGAGACATACCACCCGCTCAAGGTTGAGGGCGAGCCGATGAAGACTCCTTCGTGGTGGGTGAAGAGCGTCAAGTACTTGTTCATTTTTGGTCAAGTCGGAGATATGTGGCTGCAGACGGGCATGCAAGCCGACGCAAATGTGCGCTTGCTTGGGCGAAATACCATGGTGGCCCGCGACGTAAATTACGACCTGCCGGCGCAGATGGCCGACGCGATTCCGCCAAAGTCGATTCCCGCACCAGCTCAGGTAGCAGCGGTGAAGAAACGCCCTACGCGGCCGGCGTTAGGGGCCGGCGTAAGCATCATCAGCGTAAGAAGGTAGTAAAGGCGGCCAAGCCGAAACCTCCAGACGCACAGGCGTCCGTCACTTCAAAGACTACGAAGAATTCCACCACTACAAATTAATTCACCAAAAGTTGAATGCCCTTCGCTGTCTCTGGAGAGCGGAAGGGCACATTGTGAGTACTGGACCTGTAAGCCGAATTCTGTCGAGGACGATCATTCCTCTAGGCCCGCCATCGCTGGCGGACTCAAGCGACCTACCCGGAAGTTCCGCGCATCGAGCCGACACGCATGCAGGCTTGCGCCTGCAACTTCTCCCCTATTTGGTCTTGCTCCGTGTGGGGTTTGCCATGCGCCGTGCATCACTGCCCGGCCGGTGCGCTCTTACCGCACCTTTTCACCCTTACCGTCGTTTGACCGACGGCGGTATTTTCTCTGTGGCACTTTCCGTCAACCGGACTTGAATCCGGCCGCCCAGGCGTTACCTGGCACATTGCTCTTTGGAGTTCGGACTTTCCTCTCCCCTCGCGGAACGGCCCGGAAAATCCGGCGTAAACCATGAGGGCAGCGACCGCCCAGTCCAGCAATCTACTTCATTATAGAGCATTTTAGGCTGGATTTGGATTCAGGAGCTACCCAAGCTTTCCTAATCAACGACCTACAATCTAGAATCACGAGTCGCTTTGTTCATCCTCTCCATCCTTTGCGCTGTGCTGGCGCTTTGCGGCGGCGGCTACTATGCCGCCTGCCTTATGGCTTCGCTGCGTTTTTTGACGGAGCCGAAGGCAGGGAAAAACTTCGCGCCGCCGGTCACTATTTTGAAGCCGGTCAAAGGAGCCGGCCCGGAGAGCGAATCCTGCTTCCGCTCGCATTTCCAGCTGGAGTATCCCGAGTACCAGATCGTCTTTGGAGTTGCGGAGAGAAGTGACCCCGCGGTGGCGGTGATTGAAAAGCTGCGGCGCGAATTCCCCAAGGTGGATGCGCAACTGGTTTTTTGTCCGGAACAACTGGGCGCGAACCGCAAAATCTCCAGCCTGGTGCAGATTCTTCCCGCAGCCAAGTACGAACACTTGGTGATCAACGACGCGGACATGCTCGTGAGCCCGGAATACCTGACTGAGGTAATGGCCCCGTTCGCGAACGAGAAGATGGGATTCGTTACCTGCGTCTATCGCGCTCTCCCGTCGAAGACGATCTGGTCGAAGGTGGAGGCGCTCGGAATCTGCAGCGAATTCATGCCGGCAGTGCTTCTGGCGCGGATGATCGAAGGCGGAGTCAATTTCGGATTAGGTGCGACACTCGCTTGCACGAAGAAAGCGCTCGTCGCGATGGGCGGCTTCGAAGCTTTGCTCAATCGCCTTGCCGACGACTACGACCTTGGCACGGGCATCAAGCGCTCGGGATTTGCGACCGCGCTTTCGCCGTATATCCCCGAGACGCACGCTCCGGATTACGATCTGCACGGATTCTGGAATCACCAGATTCGCTGGAACCGCACGGTGCGCGACGCGCGTCCAGCAGGCTACGCGGGATTGATCTTCACCTTCGGAATTTTCTGGTCACTGCTGGCGATGCTCTTCTCGCACGGAGCACTCTGGTCGTCGCTGCTGTTCGCTGCGGTGTTCGGAATGCGTTACCTGGTGGCGATCGGCGCGGGCGGCATCGTTCTCAACGATCAATTTTTGATCCGCGATCTCTGGCTGTTGCCATTGCGTGACGCGATGAGCATGGCGGTGTGGGTCGGAAGCTACTTCGGAAAAACGGTGGTGTGGCGGGGTGAGCGTTTCGTTCTGAGCGACGGGACGATTCAGTCCGCGAAAGCAGATCCCTCGGAATGACAACCCTTTATAGCCGTCGCGGCCCTGTCGGCTCGGGCTCTTGCACTGGGCCCGGAGGATTGACCTCGGGTGCTCCCGGCGGTTCTTTGATGGGCTCAACCGGATCGTGGTCGGGTGGGACGGGAATATCGGGTTCCTGACGTAGTTGCATCCTTCCTAAGATGCATCGCACTTCCCGCGCGAACACCTGCTCTCCATCCACTAGCTTTGCTCCAATCGAAAGATTTTTCAAAACGCGGGAACCGTCCGCACGTCTATGACGTAGCTCTCTTTGACTGGGGTGTCCATGTTCAACCTCCTCCGCGATTTCCATTACGCCCTGCGCCAGTTCCGGCTATCGCCCGTGTTCACGGCTACGGCTGTCCTCACCTTGGCACTCGGCATCGGCGGCACCACTGCGATATTCACCCTCATCCACGCGGTCATGCTCCGGTCACTGCCGGTCGCGGATCCTGCGAGTCTCTACCGTATCGGCCAAGGCGACGATTGTTGTGTAGAAGGCGGTACGCAGGATACCTGGGGATTAGTTTCTTATCCGCTTTACGAGCGCCTGAAGCAGGAGACCCCCGAGTTCGAGCAGGTGACCGCTTTCCAGGCAGGTCAGCGACAGGTGAGCGTCCGTCGTGAGGGCGCGCAAACCGCTGCGCGCCCGCTGCGCTCGGAGTACGTTACGGGGAATTATTTTTCTACGCTGGGCATCGGACCTTATGGTGGCCGCGTCATTTCGCCGCAGGATGACACGCCCGGTTCAGCGCCGGTCGTTGTACTCAGCTACCATTCCTGGCAGACCACCTACGGGGCAGATTCCTCGATTGTGAATTCAACCTTCATCATCGAAGGACATCCGTTCACTGTGGTCGGAGTCGCCCCTCCCGGCTTTTTCGGAGAGACCTTGCGCAGCGACCCGCCGGATGTGTGGATACCCCTGCAACAAGAACCTCTGATCAATGGGGATAGAACGCTCTTACATCAGTCGGTCTCAGCCTGGTTGCGCGTGATCGGGCGCTTACGGCCAGGCGCCTCCACTTCCGGCATGTCGGCCCGCCTCACCACAGTGCTGCGCCAGTGGATCATGCACGACTCCGGATATCCAGCTAACTGGATGCCAGACATCGAACGCGACCTTTCCAAGCAGGTGCTCAACGTCGTCCCGGCCGGAGCTGGTGTGGCGGTAATGAAAGAAGAGTACGGCCGCAGCCTGAACATTCTGCTGGGCGTTTGCGGAATGGTTCTTCTCATCGCCTGCGCGAACGTTGCCAACCTGCTGCTGGCGCGAGGTGTGGCGCGGCGCGCACAGACGGCCATTCGTCTCGCAATCGGCGCTTCGCGGCGGCAGATTGTGCTGCAAGCGCTTATGGAAAGCGTTCTGCTTTCTCTGGGCGGCGCCATCGCAGGACTGCTGGTCGCGTTCGGCGCTTCCAAGCTGCTGCTGGCGTTAGCTTTTCAGGACGCAGAATTTCTGCCCGTCGACACCACGCCTTCCCTGATCGTGCTCGCATTCGCCTTCGCACTCGCGCTCATCACCGGAGTCATCTTTGGTGCGGCGCCGGCGTGGTTTGCTACGCGGACACATCCTGCGGATGCCCTTCGCGGAGCAAGTCGTAGCACCAGTGACCGTTCCTCGTTTGCCCGCAAGGCGCTGCTTGTCTTGCAGGCGACTCTATCCGTCGTGCTGGTCGCCGGAGCCACCATGCTGGCTCGCAGCTTGAACAAACTCGAGCACCAGGACTTCGGGTATCCCATTGACGGACGGGTTGAGGTCGAGCTGCACAATCCGCCTGCGAGTTATTCGCCCGCGAAGCTCGCCTCGCTTTACCGCGAGCTGGAAGCGCGCCTAAACCGCATTCCCGGAGTGCAGGGCGCCGGACTTGCTGTCTACAACCCGCTCACCGACAACTGGGGTGAAATGGTCCTTGTCGCCGGCCATCCTGCTCCCAAGATGGGCGACGAATCCGGCGCTTCCTGGGACCGTGTAAGCAACAACTATCTCCAGGACCTTGGCGTAACCCTAAGGCGGGGCCGGTTTTTCAACGCGGCCGACAATGAGACCAGCGAGAACGTAGCAGTCGTGAACGAAAGTTTCGTCAATCGTTTCTTCAAGAACGGCGAAGATCCCTTGGACCAGCACTTCGGCCTTGACATGCCGGAGAACGTTTCCAGCTATCGAATCGTCGGGGTGGTGCGCGATGCCAAGTTCGCTGGGTACGCCTTGAGCAAGCCGCCCCGCCCCATGTTTTACGTTTCGCTCGCGCAAACCGTGGACTACAAGAATGAGCTGATGAAGAGGCTCGAATTGCAATCACACTTTGTCGGCGGGATTCTGCTCAGGACCGAGATTCCACCCGGCACGCTTGAACCGGAGGTAACCCGCGCTCTGGCTGAGGTCGATCCCAATCTCACGATCAGCAGCATTCGAACCATGCAGCAACAAGTGGCCTACTCGTTTGAGCAGGAGCGCGCCGTCGCCAGCCTCGCCGGATTATTTGGATTGATCGCGCTGCTCCTCGCGGCGATCGGCCTCTACGGTGTGACCGCCTACACGGTCGCGCAACGTACGCAAGAGATCGGCATCCGCATGGCGCTCGGTGCAGACCGGGTCAAGGTGGTTCAGCTGGTGCTCGCGGGAGCTGGCAGGCGAGTGCTCACCGGACTGCTTCTTGGCGTGCCGCTGGCCATGGCCGCAGGCAAGTTGATCTCGTCGCAACTGTATGGGGTTTCGTTCTATGATCCGCCGGCGCTGGGAGCCGCAACCATTTCGCTGGCGCTGGCGGCATTTGTTGCGGCGATTATTCCGGCCAGCCGCGCTGCATCTATACACCCGATGAGAGCGCTGCGGACGGAGTGAGTATTACGCGGTAGCTTCTTCTTCTGCTTTGGCGGCTTGTGCGGCGAGCTCTTTGATCTTCCGCAGATCCAGCTTGCCGGTTCCGAGATAGGGAATCGCTTCGATCTTGACGAACTGGTTCGCGCGCGGACGCCACAGGGCTGGAAGATCAGTTTGCGCGAGCTTCTCGGCGGCTTCTTTGGCTTGCTCGTCGCTCAACGTGTGCAGCACGATCAGCCGCTCACCTTTTTTCTCATCCGGCACTCCCGCAACGACGAACTTCTGTTCTGTTAAATCCATGCCCTCGTGCAGTTTTTCTTCGACCTTAATGTGCGGGACCATCTCTCCGCCGATCTTGCTAAAGCGGCTGAGGCGGTCGGCGATGGAGAGGAATCCGTCTTCGTCGAGAGTGGCGATGTCACCGGTGTGATACCAGCTGTCTTGCAAAACTTCGGCTGTTTTTTGGGGGTTTCCCAAGTAGCCAACCATCACGTTGGGCCCTTTGACGAGCAATAAGCCTGGCTCCCCCATCGGAACCGGTTCGCCCGATTCAGTGTTGACGATGCGCACCGAAACTCCGGGAAGCGGATGCCCGATCTTGCCGCGCTTAGCGCCGACCTGGCGAAATCCGGGGGCACGGAAGTCACGCGCGTTCACGCTCACCACTGGAGCACACTCCGTAGCTCCGTATCCTTCATACGGACGTATGCCGAAACGGTCTTCGAATGCTTGCGCCACCCGTTCCGGAAGTTTTTCTGCGCCGGCCATCACGTATTGCAGGCTGCCGAAATCCTCTGGCTCGCACCGGCGTATGTAAGCCTGCAGGAAAGTCGGCGTCGCCAGAAGGAATGTAGCGGCGTACTTCTGCGTGAGCGCGCCGATCACGCGCGAATCCAGTGGACTGGGGTGATAGACGGCACCGAGTCCCATTGCGGCGGGTAGGCACAGGGTTCCGGTGAACCCGAAAGAGTGGAAGAAGGGAAGGATGCCGAGGATGCGGTCTTGCCCGCCGAGTGAGAAAATCTGCCCCATCTGCTCAATGTTTGAGCCGATGTTGTAGTGCGAGAGCATCACGCCCTTAGGCTCGCCCGTCGAGCCGCTGGAGAAGATGACGGTGGCGAGGTCGTCGAGTTCTACTTTTTTCTTCACTCCCAGCGCGAGTTCGAGGATGCGTTTAGGAAGGAGCGCGGCCATGAATAGCGCAGTGACTTTCTCGAGTGCTCCGGGATTTTTACCAATTTCTTCCAACAAGAACTTCTCGCCGGGAACTTCGAGCGGAACCTTCTCCAGGAATGCCTGCGAGGTGATGACGGTTTTGATATCGCACTGCTGCGCGACGGAGCCGAGGGATTCGTTGGAAGCGGTGTAGTTCAGGTTAACCGGAACTTTGCCGAGCATTAGCGCGGCGAGGTTCACGAGTGCTCCGCCCACTGACGGCGGAAGCAGGATTCCGACCATCTTTTGTGCGGCCCAGACTTTTCGCAGACGTCGCGCGAGGAAAATCGTTTTGGTCAGCGCGGAGAAGAAGCTGACGTTCTCTGTGCGTCCATCCGCCATGGCGAAGCGCAACGGATGGCGACGCGCGGTGCCGATAAATCTGCGATGTAGCGGCTTCATGAATTTCTTGTGCAGCGCATATGCCTCGCTGTGCAGCTCCTGCACAGCCTGCCTTACTTCGAAGGGAGTGGCCGTCGCCGGCATTGGTTTCCCGAAGCTGACGGTGACCGGATACGGGATTTTGCGCGGCAGCTTCCACAGGAAGCGTCCTTTTTCGAAGCTGAAGATCGAGCCCCACACGCCGTCGAGGTGCACGGGCACGATAGGCGCGTTGCTCTCCGGCGAAATGCCCTTCATGATGCGTTCCATGCCGCGGCGGAAAGGAAGCATTTGCCCGATGCGGGTGATCTGGCCTTCCGCGAAGATGCAGACAATGCCGCCGCGATTGATGGTCTCGCTCGCTTCGCGCAAGGACTTGATCATGTCGCGCGGGCGCAGCGCGGAGGAGATCGGGATGGCCCGCCCGAGCTTTGCCAGCGGATGCACCAGCGGGTGATCGTAAATGTCCTTGAACATGATGAAGCGGATGAAACGGTCGGTAGACGCGGTGAGCAGCAGTGCATCGACGAACGAGAGGTGGTTGGAAACGAAAAGCCCGCCGCCTTTCTCTGGGATGTTGTCGCGCCCGACCACCTTGATGCGATAGATAGTGTTCGTGACCGCCCACAGCACGAGTCGCACCAGCCAATGCGGAAGCAAGAGGACGATGTAGATGGTGACGGCGAAAGTGAGGACGCCGCTGACGAGGAATACGCTTTCCGGGCGAAGGTGCGGCAGCGGCACCGGCCCGAGCTTCGCGCTCGAGGTCAGCAGGAAATAGATTAGTGAAGCGCCGAAGATTCCGACGAACGAGAGCAGGTTCGCCGCGGCCAGCACGCCGCCTTTTTTGTCTTCAGCCGGGCGGTGTTGCAGTACTGCATTCACTGGGACGATGAAGAATCCGCCGAAGAATCCCAAGCCGGCGAGCAGCCAGGCAATCGAACGAAATTGCAGATGTGGATTGAACAGCGTGAACCCGAAGACGGCCATGCCGATCGAGCCCAGGGGGATGAGTCCGTATTCGATCTTGTTGCGCGAGACCAGGCCCGCGACCATGCTGCCGATGCCGATCCCGATCCCTAAGGACGAAAGCAGGACTGCGCTTTTGCTTTCCCCGATGTGGAGGACGTCGGACCCATAGAAGACGATGTTGAAGTTGATCAGCGCGCCGAGGAAGAAGAAATACGTAGAGGCGAGCAGCGCCATGAAGAGCGGCTCGTCTTGCTTCATCTCGCGGACGATGCGGACGAGGTCTCCGACGAAGTTCAGGCGTAGGCGAGTGCTCGGTTCCGCCGCTGGCACGCGGGTGATACCGAAGCTGGTGCCTAATCCGAAAACGGCGAGGACTAGAAGGATGGCTCCAGAGTAGATCTGCCGTCCGTGAAAATATTCGGCCATCACCGCGCCTGCGGCGGTGCCGAAGATGATGGCGGCGAAGGTCCCCAGTTCGATGACGCCGTTCCCCCAGGAAAGCTTTTTCTCCGGGAGCAACTCAGGAAGCAGCCCGTATTTCGATGGGCCAAAAAGGGCGGCGGGCGTGCTGGCGAGGAAAACGGCCGCGAGCTCCCAGTAAATCTTGTTCATGGCCAGCGCGACAAGCGCAAATACCATGACTGCAAGGCCAAAGAATTTCGTCCAAATAGTGACCGCACGTTTGCTGTAGCGGTCGGCGAGGTTGCCGCCGAGCATGGAGAAGAAGATGAAGGGCAGTGAGAAACAGGCGCCGACGATCAGGACGAAGCGGTCGCGCTCGGCCGGGGAAAGTCCCATGCCGGCGATCAGGAACACGACTAGCGTCTTGAGAGTGTTCTCGCTGAACGCTCCCTGAAACTGGGTGACAATCAGCGCCCAAAAGCCGCGCTGGGAGTGATGTGCGGACGCAGGGGTGTCCATAGGTTTCATATGAGAACGGACTAAGTTGGAAACCTTGCGGGGCGTATTCTCCTACGAAATGGGCGGTTCGCAAAATCGGCCGCTCGGGAGCTTAGAAATGTCGCGTGGCAGCGCCTCAGGACAGCTGTTCCGGTTACAATAGTGGAATCGAACACGCCCGTTCCCGGCCGTGTAGCAGACATTTATGCGCATTTTTACTGCATTCCGACGTATCCCGATCTTGAAGATCGCAGCCGCACTTGTGGTTATCGCCATATTGCCGGTGGCAGCACTAGCGGTGAGCACCAAGAACCTTCCTAAGACCTACAAAGACTGGCTGGAAAAAGACGTTCGCTGGATCATCAGCAATAATGAGCGCGATGCTTTCCTCAACCTAACTGACGACGACGCCCGTAACAAGTTCATCGAAGACTTCTGGGAAGTGCGCAATCCCACTCCCGGCGCTCCGACGAATCCATATAAGGAAGAGCACTACAAACGGCTGGCCTACGCCATCCAGTACTTCAGTACTGGCGCACAGGACGGATATAAGACCGACCGCGGGCAGGTTTGGATCACCCTGGGCGAGCCGCAGCAACGCGCGCACTACAACCACGCGGAAACGCGGCCGATGGAGATATGGTTCTATCAGAACGTACATCCGGCATTGCCGACGTACTTTTACGTCGTCTTCTATCAGAAAGATGTAACCAGCGACTTCAAACTGTACAGCCCTTATTTTGACGGTCCCCGTGCTCTAGTGACATCGCATCACGCTGAAAACGGCCCCGTAGAAGCTGTCCAGGCGGTAGATCGCGACTTGGGCCGTGAAGTGGCGCGCACCACCCTTTCTCTGATTCCCAGCGAGCCGACCAGCATGACAGATCCGACTCCAAGCTTGACGTCAGACACCATGCTGGCCACGCTCAAGAACCTGCGCAACCATCCGTTCACGATCGATGAGATCAACCTGCATCGTTCGCTTTCGCATGTGACGACGCGGATCATCCTGCCTGGTGAGTACGCTAACGTTACGACGGCCGCTCTGCGCAACACCCGCGGCGATGTGAACCTTCATTACGCCGTGCGCTTGAATAAAGCGGAGGATTTTGCGGTGGCACAGGCGGACCAGCGTTATTACTACTCGGTAGAGATGCTGGTGCGAGTGATGGACGCGAAGGGGAAAGAAGTCTACTCGCAGTTGAAGAAGGCTTCCCAATATCTTTCCAAAGGAGAAATAACCACCGTTCAATCAAAACCGTTCGGTTATGAAGGGTGGCTGCCGCTGGCTCCGGGGAAGTACAAGCTCGAATTCCTGATGACCAACGTCCTCAAGAAGACGACCTTCAAGACGGATAAGGAAGTGACCATCCCTGAACCTCCCAAGAGCGGTTTGCAGGTCGGCGATGTGGTGCCGTTCATCTCGGCAGAATCTGTACCGCCTACGGAAGCGGGCCTAATGCCCTTCAACTTTGCCGACGTGAAGTTCGTTCCTTACGTCGCGCCGGATATTTCGGTCAATCCGGGGCAAGACTTGCAGATCTTTTATCAAATCTGGGCGCCAGCGGTGGATCCGGCTGTCTACAAAGGCAAGTATCTGACCGTGGATTACACCTATGGCCAGCCGGCGTTAGCAGGTTCCACCAAGACCATTCACGACCAGGTGCAAAAGGAACAATTCGATACCGGTGGCTCCTTGCTCAACGGCAAGAAGATCTCTACTTCAGAGATGTCGCCGGGCAACTATCGTATGGCGATCACGGTAATGGATCCGGAAACGCATGCGCGCACCGCGACTACATTCAACTTCCGTGTGCTCTCGAATACAGGCGCGCCGACGACCGCGTGGGACATCAGCGACCCCGAGCTGGCAAAATACGTGACCTCAGGCGGCGCCGATTTCGATCGCGGCCTGGCGTATCTGGCTGCGGGGAATCAACCCGCGGCGGCCGAGCACTTCCGCGCCTCGCTGGAAAAGAACCCTAATAATCAGCTGGTGCGCGCGCGGTTGGTTGAGTACTACTTCGGGCAGCAGAATTTCGCGCAGGTGGCGAAGCTGTACGACCACATCCCAGTGACCAAAGAAACCCAGGAAGACACGGTATTGCGCGTGGCCGATAGTCTCGAGAAGACAGGAAATGTGAAGCAAGCGGCCGACTTCCTGGAGTCTGCTCTCTCCATCAAGGGGCCGAGTGGGCCGATGTATCTTACGCTCGCGAGTTACTACCAGCGAATGGGGAACGCGCAAAAGGCGGTAGAGATGGAAACCAAGGGAAAATCGCTTATGCACCCGGCAACACCCGCCTCCTAGATCAGTGCAAAGCCGCTCGGAACGGCAGCGCCCCATCGGCGCTGTTCGTTTTTGCTTCGCCGTTAAAGCGCCATCTTTTTAAGTTCCGCGCTCGTCCTGAAAAACCAGCCTCCGGTCGCAGAATATTGAATTTCATACCATTTTCCATAGGCACGAAGCAGCAGCTTTATGGATTGCCGTAACAGGCGCAATGGGCCCCGCCATTTCAAATGCTAAGTTGAAGAAAACAAAGTACCTCATTGGGACGAGTTCCACCTGCATTGGTACCAGCGGTGCATTAACAGGGCTGGATTCCGGTCACCATAAACAACACAAATGGGCGGCAGATCGCATAGCCGCTGAAAGTCCGGCAATCAAGTTCTTCAGTTTCACAACACAAGCAGTCAACAACACAAGGAGTGGCACACATGGCAAGAAAGTTGGTAGTGGGCTTCGCGGTTCTGGCCCTACTCACCGCCTTTACAGTGCCGGCATTTGCACAGGGATCGGCGGAATCGTCGGTTCGTGGCAACCTGTCCGGCACTGTTGTCGACTCTTCGGGCGCGGTCGTTACCGGCGCGAAGGTCACCATCTCGGGTCCTACCGGCACCAAGTCGGATATGACGAACCAGGATGGTCAGTTTCTTTTCCCCTTGCTCAGCCCCGGCTTTTATGGCGTGAAGGTTGAGAAGGGCAGCTTCAAGACGGCCGATGTAAAGGGCGTCGAAGTCGTTACCGGCAAGACGTCGAACGTCCGCGTGGGCATGGTAGCCGGCGCGACGGGCGAAGTCGTTGAAGTGCAGGGCAACGCCATCACGGTTGACACCACGTCGACCGCGGTCGCAGCCAACCTCACTGACACCTTCTATCAATCCGTTCCCGTGGGCCGCGGCGTCACTGGCCTCTTCTATGCATCGCCGGGCGTCACCGCCGGCGGCGGCACCGGAGCCGGCAACCCCTCGATCTCGGGTGGTTCCGGACTTGAGAACCTCTACGTTGCAGACGGCGTAAACATCACCGACGGCGGCTTCGGCGGCATCGGCGTTTACTCGCGCAACTACGGCTCACTCTCCACTGGCATCAACCTCAGCTTCGTAAAAGAAGTTCAGGTGAAGACCGGCGGATTTGAAGCCCAATACGGCAAGTCCACGGGCGGCATCGTGCAGATCGTTACCAAGTCTGGTACCAACCAGTTCCATGGTTCGATCGGCGGCTACTTCGCTCCGCAGGCTTTCGAAGCGAATCGCCTGCACCCCGATGATTTCCAGATCGGCAGCGCCAACCAGGAATTCAACCTGGTAGGCAAGAAGCTGCACGAGACCAACTATGATCTCGACGGCGAGATCAGCGGTTACGTCCCGGGCTTCAAAGACCATCTGTTCTTCTTCGGTTCGTTCAACCCGCAGTGGAACACCAAGAATGATGCGTTCGCGAACTTCCGTAACGCTCCTGATTGCGGCACGTTCTGCGCCGGCTCCACCGTGCCGCTTTCGCTCGGAAATGTTGACATCGCCCAGCGCGTCTACAGCTATTCCGGCAAGGGCACTTGGAAGGTCAATGACAACCATCAGTTCGAGGCGTCAATCTTCGGCGACCCGACCTATGGCGACAACTCTCCGAATGCCACGTTGGCCGCTTTCAACACCACTGCCAACGACAAGCTGCAATTCGGTACCCGCAACTTCGTTGCGCGTTATAACGGAGCCATGACGCCGACCTGGCTGGTGAACGGTTCGTTCACTTGGGGACACAACAACCTGTCTGATAAGCCGATCGCTCCTGACGTTTATCAGTCTTCTGACCTGCTCCAGCGCTTCCCCTGCGACTCGCCCCTGGCCCCGCCATGCGCATCGCCGGACAGCATCCTTGCCGGTAACTTCAACCGCCAGGGCCTGGGCTACTTCGAAAACACCGAGGGCAATAACTATGGATTCAACTTGGATACCTCCAAGACCTTCCGTTTCCTCGGTGAACACAACGTGGCCGTCGGCTACAGCTATGCCCGTTCGCACTACGACGGAACCAAAGCTCGCACCGGCGCCTTCTTCACTCCGCCAACCACTGATTACCAAGGAAACGACGTAACTGCGGATCCGACCTTCTATACCGGAGACCCTGCTCTGTTAGCCGACCTCCTTGCGTCGCAGTCGAACGCGGCTTTCCAACTCCGTGCAAGCGCCTCGAGCTGTATTGAGAATGTTGCTGCGCACGGCGCTGAAATGTACGTCCCGGGCCTTTCGCAATGCGCGGATGGCGGCGTGGGCGTTCTTCTGCGTCAGGTCCGTGGTGAGTACGGCAACCCGGCCTTCAAGACTCAGGGCGACTATCACACTCTCTACAGCCAGGACACTTGGTCCATCAACAAGTACTTGACCATCACTGCCGGTCTCCGTTGGGAGCAGCAGAAGGTGGCTGGCGTCAACTCCAGCTACACCTTTACCGACAACTGGTCACCGCGCGTTGGATTCAGCATCGATCCTTGGGGCAATCGCAAGACCAAGATCTTTGCTAACTTCGGCCGCTACTCGGAAGCCCTGCCCTTGGACATCGCGATCCGTTCACTCTCGAATGAGAAGGACATGGCGACTCTGACCTGGATTCCGCAGACTGATGGAGCTGGTCATGTGGTCGTCAACACTGACGGCACCGTCAATCCGGTGTTGGATTCAGCTCACCTGATCGGGTCTTTGGGAGGCATTTCGGCCCAGAGTCTGGTCGCGTTTGGTCCCGGAACTCGCAGCGAGTACCTGGATGAATACGTGGTCGGCTTTGAGCACGAATTCGGCAACTCGGGCGTCATCTTCAGCGCGCGCTATCAAGATCGTCGCATCAAGCGCATCGTGGAAGATATGGCTGCCCTGTCGCCGGAAGCCTACCAGAATGGTCTTAGCCAGAACTACCTGATCGCCAACCCTGGTAAGAACACGGACATTTTCGTGAACCCTCACCAGCTTGACTACACAGGCGCAGCGCCCGCTGGTTGCACCGTTCCGAACTTCTTCACGTTCCCCGGATCGCAAGCAACGGACGCAAATGGCAACACTGCCGTTAATGCCGCTGGTAACGATACGTTCTGCATCACAAACGGAATCAACCTTGGGGCAGATGGACTCCTAGGTACTGCCGACGACGTCCAGGTCGCCGGTTCTACTGGATCCGACGGGATTCCCGACGGCTTCGCGAACCCGGTCCGTATCTACAAGTCCATGGAGTTCGAAGTCAACAAGTCGTTCTCCAAGAACTGGCAGTTGCGCGCGAACTACCGTATTGCCAAGCTGTTCGGTAACTACGAAGGTTCGTTCCGTAACGACAACGGCCAATCCGATCCGAACATCAGCTCGCTGTTTGATTTCACGCAGGGCGACTTCAACCTCCTCGGACAGCAGTTTGTCCCGGGCGTGTTGAACACCGACGTGCGTCACACGGTCAACGGCTACGCTAGCTACACGTTCGGCAACCACTACATGAAGGGCCTGACCATCGGAACAGGCGCCCAGTTCCACACCGGCACTCCGATCAGCAACCTGTTCGCCCACCCGGCGTACCAGAATGCTGGCGAAATGCCGTTCTGCGCCGACAACACTGCGAACTGCGCGTCAGCTCGTGGCTCACTCGGACGCACCCAGAACTGGGGTCAGGTGGATGCCCACGCTGACTACCCGATCCGGTTGACTGAGCGGACCAAGATCCGCCTGGCTGCCGACCTGTTCAACCTCACGAATATGCGTACGCAGCTTCGTGTCAACCAGTTGGCTCAGTCCTCCTTCGGCGTGCCGAACCCGGACTTCCTGAAGCCCCAGGGCGATGGCGTTTCCATCAACCCCGGCTATCAGCGTCCGTTCTATGCCCGCTTTGGAGTACGCTTCGAGTTCTAGTCTCAAGCTAGGATTCTTAACCGGGGAGGGCGACAAGCCCTCCCCGATTTTCTTTTCCACATCTGTAATCAGCAGCAGTATCATTGCCTGTGACAGGAGTGTTGTATGCGGGTACTCCGATCCCTCCTCGCTCTATCCTTCGTACTTCTTTCGACCGTCGCATGGGCAGGGCATATCACCGGGCAGATCCGTTTGGACAATGGCCAGCTCGCCGACAACGTGCGAGTGCAGCTCCGCAGCGATACGGTGGCTTTCCAGGCCGAGACTCAGACGGACCGCCAGGGCAGGTTCGTATTCGATGGCATCCCACTCACCGTCTACCACTTATGGGTCGAGTTCCCCGGATACAGGACGTACAACGCGACCATAGACATCAGCATGTCGAAGATGGACTACCAGGGCATCACCCTGCAGAAGGACCGGTCCAAAGACGTGAAAGATGTGCCACCCGAGGGGCCGAATGCCACGGTAGACGCGCGCGTAGCGCAGATCCCAGCCGATGCCAAGTCAGAATTTCAAGCGGGGATGAAATCCCTGGATACAAAGAACGGTGCCGATGCGATCAAGCACTTTCAGAAGGCGATCGAACTGTTCCCGAATTACGCCGAAGCGTACCAGCTCATGGGCGGGGCGTACCTGGGAGGCGGAAACCTGGCGCTGGCTGAATCCGCGTTTGTGAAAGCTGTGACCATTGAGCAACGGATGGTGAACGCCCAGTTAGCGCTTGGGCTCACGCGTAACCTTATGGGGAAGACCAGGGAGGCGGAGCAGCCGCTGCAGACCGCTGTGCAGCTTGATCCCAAAAATCCAGACGCTCATTTTGAACTCGCAAAAAACCAGTTTGCGCTGCAGAAGTTTGCGGATGCGGAGGCCCAGGCGGCCAAAGCCCTGGAATTGAAGCCACAGAATCCGCCCGTTTATGTGGTACTCGGGTATAGTCTTTTGCGGCAAAAAAAGGTCCCTGAAGCCGAGGCGGCCTTTCGGCATTTCCTGCAACTCGCTCCCACCAGTCCAATGGCTGGCGATGTGAAGCAGGTGCAGGCGATGATCGAGCAACACGAGAACCAGACCCCTCAGCGATGAGCGGCGCTCGTAGACAAAATCCAAACTTCACCTGAGGCACGCAGACATGAGAAAGCAAGTTGCAGTGTTCATGATGGTGGTGGCGTTTGCAGCGACAGCATCCGCGACCGGGACCTATATCTCAGGCCGAGTCTCCTACCCGAACGGCGCCGCCGCGGAGTTTGTGCGCGTCCAGTTGTGGAGTGACATGATCGCATTCCGCACCGAGACCAATACCGACAAACAAGGGAAGTACACCTTTGCAGGCATTCCGAACAGCACCTACCATTTACTGATCGAGCACGTGGGCTATCAGGATGTGCAGCGCAATATCGACATCAGTATGAGCGGTATGGCTTATGAAGACATCGTCCTGAAGCCGAAGCCGGGAACGAATCCACCGGAAACCTCCGCCTCAGCCCCGGGGGCGGTGCTCAATGCTCGCGTGGCGGCGATCACGCCCGAGGCGAAGAAGGAGTTCGACGCTGGTCAGCAGGCCATGGGAACCAATGACCTGCCCGGCTCCGCACAGCACTTTCAAAAGGCGATCGCCTTATATCCCAATTACGCGGAAGCCTACCAGCTACTCGGCGTAGCGCAGCTGCAGATGGCGCAGAAACCCGAAGACCTCAAAGCGGTGGAAGCCTCGGAGATGAAGGCCATCGATCTGGAGAAGGACCTGCCGAACGCGTATTACATCCTGGGGATCGCGCGCGCCAGCATGGGGAATACTCCGGCAGCGGAAGAGCCGTTCACTACATTCATCAGTAAAGATCCCAACAATCCTGACGGGCACTTTGAATTAGCGAAGACTGAGTTCGCGCTCAACAAGTTCCCTGAAGCCGAGATGCACGCCAGGAAGGCGATCGAGCTGAAGGAGAAGAACCCGGGCGTGCATGTGATCCTGGGCTATGCGTTGCTGCGGCAAAAGAAGCCCGACGATGCGAAGCGCGCGTTTCAGGAATATCTGAAGGTGGCGCCAGACAGCCCGATGAAGGCTGACGTGCAGAACGCCGTAGCCGCTATCGACCAGCATGAAAAGGTCGCTAAATAAAGGCTGCTACAAAACGGCGTGTTCTTGAGTCTGTGCGGGGGACGTTTATGTCGAAGCTTGCGGCACTCGCGATGATATTGGTTGCGTTCGGTCTACCCTCATTCGCGCAGAGCGACGGCGAGTACTACTCCGGCAGTAATTTTCAGGGGCGGATCCGGTATGACAACAACCGCCCCGCAGCGTTCGTCCGAGTGGAATTGTGGAGCGACGGCGAGACGACGTGGCGTACCTTTGCGACCACCGATCGAAACGGCAACTTTTATACCGGGGCGCCGTGCATGGTCGTCCAGTACAGGGTGACGCAACCCGGGTTTAGTCCGGTGTATGGTCGCGTGGATATAAGCACGCACCCATGCACCGCTCTCGAATCGATCACCCTGAGGCCCCTGCCTGGTACAACGCCGCCGGGAGGCGACCCCGCTCCATCGGGTACGGTGGATGCCCGAGTAGCCGCGATACCCGATGAAGCAAAAGCTGAGTTTGCACTCGCCCAACACGCGATCGACAAGGACGATTTCGCTGGGGCGGCACCCCATCTTCAAAAAGCGATCGAGTTCTTCCCGCGATATGCGGAGGCTTATCAACTGCTCGCGCTCGCGCAACTGAAAACACGTCGCGGTCCTGACGCCGAAGTTTCCTTGCGCAAAGCCATCGAGATCGAGGACAAGCTTCCGCAAGCGCAGCACCTGCTCGGAGTATTGCTCGCCATGACCGCCCGTGCGGACCAGGCAGAAAAGCCACTCACCCGATTCGCCGAACTTGACCCCGCAAACCCTGACGCGCAATTCGAACTGGCGAAGGTAACGTTCGCTCTCAACAGATTCGATCGCGCCGAGGCATATGCCCGCAAGGCCATCGAGTTGAATGAAAAAGACGGCGGGGTTCAGATGGTACTTGCGTACTCCTTGCTGCGGCAGGGGAAGGCAGCCGGGGCGCGTGAAGCTTTCCAGAACTACCTCAAGCGCGATCCGAACAGCCCGATGAAGGCGGACGTGGAGAATATGATCGCCAAGATCGAGCAGCACGAGAAGCTCGCGAAATAGCGGCGAGAGCATGCAAAAAGGCCTTCGCCGCGGCGAAGGCCTTTTTAATCCCTGCTCGACAGTTTAGTGGTGGTGTCCCCCGCCCTGCTGCGGGACGTACCCGGGAGGGAGCGCCGCATTCTCGCCCCAGAAAAAGTTCTGCAAATGCGTCACGATCACTTCCTGGTCCTTGGGATTGGCGGGATTCAGCCGGAACTCGTTCAGTACCATCTTGCAGTGCTCGGTCCACATGCGCCACGCCTCCTGCGAGACGTTGTCGTAGATCTTCTGCCCAAGTTCGGTATCGAACGGAGGCTCCTCAAGCCCAGGCATCTCCTTCTGGAACTTCACGCAAAACACCGTATGACCGGCTGCAACGGGATTATTCGACATAAAAACTCCTGAGCGACATTCTTCGATTTTCTTCAATTATACGTGACCGAAGCGGAGCTGCCGGGTGCATCAAAGCTGCTTGCGCGGCGTTTCCTACGCACGTATATTCGCTTGCGCTCTGATTTCACCGGAGAGACGATGCCCAACGTTCGACTGCCGCAGTCGTCAGCAACCCTGCCCAAAGCCTCCATGCAGTATGTGTATTTCTTTGGCGACGGAAAAGCCGAAGGGCACAAAGGCATGAAAGAGATCCTTGGGGGCAAAGGTGCCGGCCTCGCCGAGATGACCAATGCTGGGCTGCCGGTGCCTCCGGGATTCACCATCCAGACGGCCGCATGCCGCGAGTACATGCGCAACGAGGGCAGGCTTTCGCCGGAGATTGACCGCCAAATGGAAGCCGCGCTGGCGCGCCTGGAAGCCCTGCAAGGGCGCAACCTGGGTGCCGCGAAGCGTCCTTTGCTGGTCAGCGTGCGCTCGGGCGCCATGTTCTCGATGCCGGGGATGATGGACACTATCTTGAATCTTGGCCTGAACGACGAAAGCGTCGAAGGACTATCGCAGCAAAGCAACAATCCGCGATTTGCCTACGATTCCTACCGGCGGCTCATCCAGATGTTTGGCAATGTGGTGCTCGAGGTTCCAAAGTCCGCATTCGAGCACGCCTTCGACGCGAAAAAGAAACAACGTCGCGCGAAGCTGGACACCGAACTCGATGCGGCTGCCCTGAAGGAAGTCATCGCGGAGTTTAAGAAGATCGTTCGGCGCGAAAGCGGACGCGACTTTCCGCAGGACCCCAAAGAACAGCTAACCATGGCCCGTGATGCGGTTTTCCGCTCGTGGCTAAATGATCGCGCGCGCCACTACCGCCGTATCAACAACATCTCCGACGACCTCGGCACCGCCGTCAACGTGCAGAGCATGGTGTTTGGCAATCTCGGGGAGACCAGCGGAACCGGCGTGGGCTTCACCCGCAATCCTTCGAACGGCAACAAAGAATTCTTCGGCGAGATACTGATGAACGCGCAGGGCGAAGACGTCGTCGCTGGCACGCGCACGCCCGTTCCCATCGAGAACCTCCAGCGCATCCTGCCGCAGGCATACGAGCAGCTTCGCAAGATCACCGACCGCCTCGAGAAGCACTACCGCGATATGCAGGACTTCGAGTTCACCATCGAAGAGAAAAAGCTTTACATGCTGCAGACGCGCAGCGGCAAGCGCACCGGCCGCGCTGCGGTGCGCATCGCCATTGACATGGTGAACGAGGGACTGCTCTCGCACGAGGAAGCTATCTTCCGCGTGGAGCCGAACCAGCTTTACGACTTCCTGGTCCCTCACCTCGATGAAAAAGGGAACGGCAAGATCAAAGTTCTAGCTATCGGATTACCTGCATCCCCCGGCGCAGCCGTCGGGCAAATTGTCTTCACCGCTGATGATGTGGTGCGACTCGCTGGCCCCGGCCACAAAAAGCCGGTGATCCTGGTTCGTGGAGAAACCACTCCCGAAGACATACACGGGATGGAGGCTGCGGTCGGCATTCTGACCTCGCGCGGCGGCATGACCAGCCACGCCGCGGTGGTCACGCGCGGGATGGGTAAGTGCGGCGTGGTGGGCGCGGGCACGATCGGCGTCGATGACAAATCGAAGCAGATGCGCGTTGGCGACATCGTGCTGAAGGAAGGCGATTGGCTTTCGCTCGATGGCACCACGGGCCGCGTGATCCTCGGAAAGCTGAACACGGTGGAAGCGTCGCACGACGATCCCGAGCTGCAGACCATCATGAGTTGGGCGGAACCTTTTCGCACTATGGGCGTGCGCGCGAACGCCGACATTCCCCGCGACGCTATCCAGGCGCGCGCTTTCGGCGCCGAGGGCATCGGGCTATGCCGCACCGAGCACATGTTCTTTGCGGACGATCGCATCGCCCACATGCGCGCGATGATACTGGCGACGAACGAAAAAGAACGCCGGGCCGCGCTGAAGAAGCTTCTTCCCATGCAGCGCGCCGATTTCATCGGCGTATTCAAGGCGATGGACGGATTCCCCGTCACCATTCGCCTACTCGACCCGCCGTTGCACGAGTTCCTGCCGCGACGCGAAGACCTGATGGTGGAAGTCGCGCGACTGGAAGAAAGGAAAAGCCGCTCGCCGAAGCTCAAGGACCTACATGCCGTCTTGCGGCGCGTAGAAGAGCTCCACGAGTTGAATCCGATGCTGGGGCATCGCGGCTGCCGCCTTGGAATCACCTATCCGGAAATATCGGAGATGCAGGCCCGCGCCATATTCGAAGCCGCCGTCGCGGTCGCGAAGAAGGGGATCAAGGTTATGCCGGAAGTGATGATCCCGCTGGTGAGCACGGTAAAAGAGATGGCACACCAGAAGGCGATCATCCGGCGCGTAGCGGAACAAGTGTTTGCTGAGCAGGACCATCGCCTCGATTATCTGGTCGGCACGATGATCGAGCTGCCGCGCGCGGCGATCATCGCAGAAGACATCGCCGAGGAAGCCGAGTTTTTCAGCTTTGGCACCAATGACCTTACGCAGACGACTTACGGGTTCTCGCGCGATGACATCAACAAGTTCCTGCCGTCATACATTGAGGCGGGAATCCTGAAGCAGGACCCCTTCGCAGTGCTCGACCGCGCAGGTGTCGGCAAGCTGGTGCGGCGCGCCACCGTGGGCGCGCGCAAGACGAATTCCAAGATCAAGGTCGGTATCTGCGGCGAGCACGGCGGAGAACCATCAAGCGTGGAGTTCTTCCACTCCATCGGCCTGAATTACGTCTCCTGTTCTCCTTACCGCGTGCTGACCGCCCGACTAGCGGCGGCGCAGGCGGCGGCGGGGAGCAAACTGAAGGTTGAAGGTGGCAAGACGAAGTGAATGCCAGTGACGGACACGGATTTCGAAGGACTCCGTTCATCCCTGAAATCTGTGCCGCGATGGTTGACGAACCTGCTTACTTCCGCCATACTCTCTGCATGCGATTTAGCGCTTTTTACGCCTATTACTACTACCCGGTCACGGGTGTGTGGAGGTGTCTGCGCTAAATAGTTAAATAGCAAAAGATTCCGAAACGGCCCGTGAAGAACTTCACGGGCCGTTTTTCTTTTGGAGATAAATTGATGAGCACCGCAACTCAACCCGCAACCATTCCACCTGCCGCGACGGAATTCTTCATCGAGCAGCGCCCGAGCGACTACACCCGCGAGAACCATGCCGTGTGGAGGCTTCTATTCAGCCGACGGATGGAGCATCTGCGCAAAGTGGGAAGCAGCGCATTCCTCAACGGCATCGAGGCCATAGGTCTCGAGCCATATCTGCTTCCCGAACTCAAGCTGATGAACGCCCGCCTGGAACCCATTACCGGATGGCGCGCCGTCGCGGTCAGCGGCTTTCTGGAGCCCACGCTGTTCTTCCAGTGCCTGGCCGAGCGCCGCTTTCCGACGACGGTGACGGTGCGGCCGATGGAGCAGCTCGACTACCTGCCTGAGCCCGACATCTTCCACGACGTCTTCGGGCACGTCCCCATGCACGCCGACCCGGTCTTCGCCGACTTCCTGCAGCGCTTCGGCGCGATCGCAGCCACGGCGCGGTCGGAAGCCGAGGTGCGCATGCTCACGCGCCTCTTTTGGTTCACCGTGGAGTTCGGGCTGATGCGCGAAGAAGGCGAAATCAAGGTGTACGGCTCGGGGCTCATCTCGTCCCATGCGGACTGCGTGAACGCGCTTGGCACAAATTGCGAGCGGCGCCCGTTTGTCCTTGAAGACGTGCTGCAGCAGGAGTTCGAGATCGACCACCTGCAGCCAGTGCTGTTCGTCATCGACTCGCACCAACAACTGTTCGAGGCAGTAGAGCAGGTGCGCGTGCGCATGAGCCGTGGGGATCTGGCGGCGGGTAGCGGGGCGGTGCGGTTGTGTGCGCACAACCATGGGAAGCCGGCGGCCGCGGAGTGCCAGCAGGATCTGCCGTGATCTATTCCATTCGACTGCACTTGGGTGCTTCCGAAACGGGTTGAATCCGTGTAAATCCGTGTTCATCGGTGACGAAAAAGGTTTTTAGGTTGAATCCTCTTGAGCCGTGACACAATCCAATGCGGCAGGTAAGTAGATGGCCTACGACGCACAAACCCTGATCGAGCACGGATACATCACCATCTTCGTGGCGAGCCTGGTCGAGCGCTTGGGAATCCCGGTATTCACGACCCCAGTGGTGGTTGGTGCTGGACTGCTCGCCGCGAGCGGGAAGCTGAGCCTGTCGCTGGTGATCGCGATTACGGTCGTTGCAACGCTGCTGGGTGATTGGGTGTGGTTCGAGTTGGGGCGGCGCCGTGGTAACAAAGTCGTCGGACTCTTATGCCGTATATCGCTTTCGCGCGATAGCTGCGTGGAGCGTACCAAGAAGTTCTCGAAGAAGCATTCGGACCTGTCGTTGCTCTATACGAAGTTCGTGCCCGGAGTTTCGCATATTTCGCCGCCGCTGGCGGGCATGTCGGGAATCTCGCTGGGCCGCTTCACTGCATTTAACTTCGCTGGAACGTTGCTGTGGGCGAGTGCGCTTGCGGTTTCGGGATGGGCTTCGATGCGTCCGCTGGAATCGGCGCGCATCGCCACCTACGTCCTGGGCACGTTGCCGGTGCTCATTTTCGTGTTCATCATCGGAAGCGTGATCTGGAAGTACGTGCAGAAGCAGCGGTTCATCCGCTCGTTGCGTATGGACCGGGTTAGCGCACAGCAGCTCTCGGAGCGGTTGGCTACTGAAGACAAGCCGCTGGTCATCGACCTGCGCCATCCGCTGGATGTGTTGCATGATCCGCGAGGTATTCCCGGCGCCATCAACGTGCTACCGGAAGACATCGAAGCTAGGGCGAAGGGGCTACCGCTCGAGCGCGAGTTCATTATTGTTTGTACTTGACCAAGCGAAGCGACCAGCGCCCGTGTGGCGCTGCAGATGAAAAAGCTAGGGTTTACGCGCGTCCGCCCGCTGGAGGGCGGCTTCAAAGCCTGGGTGGCTGCGGCTTACCCCGTGGAAGACCGCGTAGTTCGCATCAGCGCTCCTCAACCCGCGTAGAGATCGGCGGGCGGTTGCTGGCGCATTCTGTGCCAATAAGTGACTTCCTGACATTCCCCGAAAAAGCTGCATCCAAATCCTCAATACCCGAGTTTCACTTTGAGGAGAATGAGATGAAGAAGATCTATGCTGCAGTATTTGCGTGCTTACTGGGAATGAGCCTGCTCGGATTCGCACAGGACACTGCCAGCCAGAGCACGACGTCGGATAAGAAAGTAGCCAAGGCGGAGAAGAAGGAAGCCAAGGCTGCTGCCAAGAACAAGGACATGCACCTGACCGGCTGGGTGAAAGAAGAAGGCGGAAAAGACGTCTTCGTGAACGACAAAGACAAACAATCTTGGGACATCTCGAACCAGGACGCAGTGAAGGGCCACGAAGGTCATCACGTGAAAGTGAAGGCGAAGCTCGATGAGTCGAGCCACTCGCTCACCGTCGACAAGCTGACGATGATGAAGGCAAAGAAGCAGGCTGGCGAGGCAAATACGAAGAGCTAGCGTTCGCAACGAGTACTGAAGCCCGCGGAGACGCGGGCTTTTTTATTGCGGAAAATCTATTCCCCAACCGAGCGCGAACTGATGAGCGGCTGCGCGGAAGGCGCCTGGGCCGCCGATGAACGAGGCTTGTCCACCGGTCCTGGAAGAGAGAGCTTGGAGGCGTGTCCGATCGCCGGCTTCCGATATGTCGAGCCCGATGCAGTAGATCTTCACGCCGCTGCTGTCGATCTCTCCCGCCACGTCGAAGGGCGAGTCCTTGCTGTTGATGTCGCGGCCATCGGATATCACCAGCAAAATGCGATTGTTGCCCTTGCGCGAGATGCGGTTGAGATGTCCCGAGGCGAAGCCGACGGCGTCGAGGAGCGCGGCGCCGGACTCAGGCTTGATGGAATCTACCGCCTGACGCAGCAGATCGTAGTTCGATGTCAGGTCCTGCTCGAACACAAGATCGTGGCTGAAGGAGAGGATGAAAGCTTCGTCGTTCTCCCGCAGGTGCCGTACCAGGTCGCTCAATGCGTAAGTCACCGCGCGGCGGTTCTCGCCATTCTTCAGTGATGCTTCCAGCAGGATGCCGAGCGACACGGGCGCTCCCGGATGGGAGACCGGTTTCTTGGCGGTTTGCGTTGGCGGCAACGGCGGCGGTGTGAGAGTCGCGTTGCGCAGCGTTTCCTCTGACGCTCGCGCTTGCGGTACCGCACTGGGCTTCGCCGGCGGAGGTGTGCTGGGGCCCGCGCTTTCGGGGAGAGCGGGCGATGCGGCTTTTGCGCTCGCAACTTCGGTGGAGGCGGCGGCTGCCGGAGTAGTCGGTCCGGCATTCTCGGGTGCATTGGGAACCGCGGTCGCGATCAGGAACTTGCTCCAGTCAGTATCGGTTCCACCCGCCTGGCGATACCGGTTCGCGGCGAATTGCGCGATCTGCTGTCCAGCGGGCGTCCCTTGGGTCAGGTTCACGGATTTCGCCAAATACAAAAATCCCTCGCGGCTGTCCGGCTGTTTTCCGCTTAGGTCGGCAAGCGCCAGCTCATAAACATATTGCGGATTCCCGGACTGCAGCGCGGCGGCCTTGCGCAGATAGTTGCGGGCGGTCACGTAATCTTGCTGATGTACGTAGGCGAACCCGGCAGCACCGTTCAGCCATGCCTGCGTGGCATTCTGCAGTTCAAGAAACTCGGTGGAGGACATCCCCTCGGGCCGGTGCAGATTGGGAAAATTGTGCAGTCCTTGGCGGGCGAGAGTGAGTGAGTTCGCCATGTTCTGGTCGAGCGTCGAGCCCTCGTGGTAGCGGGCTGAATCCGCCAGGACCGCGAATGCGAGAGCATTCTCTGCATCAACGTCGAGCAGCTTTTGCGCCCACGTGCTCGCCTTTGCCTGATTGCCGATCTGCTTGTAATCCCACACCAGCACCTCCAAGGCGTCCTCGCGAAGGGCATCGGCGCCCGCCTGTGCCTGCCAATTCTCAAGAGCCAGGATGCGACTGTTCGTCTGCTTCTCTTCCATGGCCTTCTGATAGCCGGCGCGTGGATCGGTGGCTTTCGTCTGGGCGAGACAGACAAGTGAGAGGCTCAGGAATGTGAGAAGACTTCTCAGGGGTCGTGATGGACGCGCGGGGCGCAGGGGGAGTGCGCGAGCCAGGTGCATAGGGATCCTCGGTACCCAGTTTTAGATGCGCCTGGCATCCCGAGTGCCAGACGATTCCGAGACAACCTCTCTGGATTCGTGAGTAGATGGCGGATGCTGACAAGCCCGGAGCCAAAGCCAGGAATCTAAGCCTCTTTACGGAAAAGGGGGTTCTCGCGTGAAGAGGGTCGTACTCAGGCCAGAGACATGGTTGCTGTTTGCTGTTCTTGTACTTGCGCCCGCCGTACGGTCGCAAGCCGCAGTCGGCCAGGCACAGCCTTCCCGCTCGGTCGCTATCGTCATCGACGACTCGCAAGCCGCAGGACGGCATCAGGAAGACATTTCCCAAAGCGTGCAGCGATTCCTAAAATTCTTCGGGGAAAACGACGAGCTCTGCATCTACGCGGCGGCCCAGCGGCCTGCGCTCTGGCAAGAATTCACGTCGGACGAAGATGTACTCGCGAACCGGGTCGCGCGCTTGTCCGGCCGCGGAAAACTCGCCCTGTATGACGCGATCGCGGCGGCGGGGCATCACCTGCAGAGTGAGGCCACTAGTGACCCCATCATCGTGGTATTCGTCGCGGGCGAGGATAACGCCAGTTCGATGAAGCTGCGCGATCTGCTGCAGAGCCCCGCGGCAAAGATACCGACATACGTCGTCGCAGGGCCGGATACAGACTGGCGTATACAGGAGCCCTACCAGCAGCTCGCGTTTCCGAACGGCGGGCGCGCGTACTTCGCGAATAACCCGGCGGAGATGCTGGAGATCGCACGACAGACCGGCTGGCGCATCACCGGGCACACTGAGGTCGCCGCAGCCGGTGAAGCAAAGCCGCTGGCGCCGTACAAGGAAGTTGTAGTGCCGAGTATTCCGGTCGCGAACAGCAAAGCGACGGAGCAGATCTCCGGCGGAGACAACGTTCTACTGCACCGAGTTCTTGTTTCGCGCCTAAGGAAGTCCCAACTATTTTCCGAAGTGGTGGACGCCGGGAGCGGTCCCGCACCGGCCGGCAATGGAAGGCTGGAGTTGTTGGCGACCATCGTCGGCTACCAGCAGGGAAGCCGAACCAAGCGCGAGTTGCTTGCGTTCGGCGGTGGAACAAAATTGAAAGTGCAAGTGGTGTTGCGCGACTCCGGCAGCACGCAACCTATCACCGGCTTCGTTACCGAGGCCACCGCGAGCTCAGGTCTTTTCGGAGGTAATGACGAAAAGATAGAAACCGAGGCGATCCTGCGCGCCGCGGACCAGATCGTGGCCGAGCTACGTAAGCGAAAATAATCTCAACGCGAGACGCGCGTTGCAATACCGCTACGCGGCTTGATGATGTCTCCCAGCAGGTCAGGCTCAGCGGAGACTCGCTCCAAGTGCGGATGGCGAGGGCCGTCGTAATAGTCGATCGAGACCGTGCGGAAGCGATGCGCGTTCTCCACCAGCAGCTGGATCGGCTGTTTGCTGTTTCGGGCATCGATCAGGGCCGCATTAACCTTGGAGCTGGAGTATTTGCGCCCGTTGACCGCGATCATCTTCATCCCGGGCCCAAGTCCGGCTTTGAATGCTGGGCTGCCGACGATCACGTCACCCAAAGTCCCGCTCTCCGCGCTCACATAGAAACCGAGCGAGTACGTGAAGTTCGCCATCTTCGCGACGCCCTCCACGGCCTTTACAAAATCATTCGGAGTGTCGTTGTAAACCAAACGCCATCCGCCCTGCTCGATTCCTCCGAGCGGAGCGTGTGGCTGAACTGCGTCCACAAGCTGATGCAGCAGCCCAGCCCAATCGTCAGGAGCAACCGCGTTCAATCCGCGAACGATGTCATCGAAGGTGTAGGGCACGACGGCGGGCGGGCCGCTCTGGCCACCGTGGAAGGCGCGGCAGAAATCGTCAAGCGACTTCTGATTGTTCGTCAGCTGGCGGATGCGCGTGTCCACTTGCAGCCACACGAGCTCGCCCTCGGGATAATAATCGAGACCGCGCCGCCAGTTCTGCCATCCACCCGGAGCAAGCCGCAACATTTGAACCGAGACGGCGGTGTCTTCTAGCGAGCGCCAGGAGCGCCCGGCGCGGTAGTCGAGCGCGGCGGCGGTTTCGGCCAAGCTCTCCTGGTACTGCTTCGGAGTCCACAGGGCTGTCCGGGCCGTGAGCACGTTCCCGAGATACTCAGTGAGTCCTTCATAGACCCACAGCAGGTCGCCAGTCATCGGCTCCTGATAGTTACGGGTCGCGAGTCCAGCGGGGCGGCGATACTTGCCATTCCAAGAATGCGTGAATTCGTGCGGCAGCAGCCCGGCGTTGAGAAGATGCGTGCTGGGATCGGAGAGCGCCTTTTCGCCAGGAGCGTTGTCACTGGATTGATGGTGCTCGAGGCCGCGCCCGCCAACCTCGTCGCTGAAGGTGACGAGAAAATCGTAGTGGAGATAATGGCGGGCGCCGAAGAGGGCACCAGTTTCGGCGACTAGTCGCTTGTATGCGGCGACATCGTTCGCCGACATGTTGATCGACGCCTCGGATTCCCCGACCAGGTCCATAACATGGCGCGGCGATTCCCCGGGCGTGGTCAATTCAACCTGGCGAAAATGCGAACCCGCGATAAGCGGCGAATCAACGAGCGTGGTGAGCGAGACCGGCTCAAATTCCGTGAGGCCACCATTCTGGTTCGCTACGGTCAAAGCAGTGCCGAATTTCCAGCCATCCGGCAGATGGATCGAAGGCTTCACCTGCACATCGTCGGAAGAGGCGCTGGCGGGATAGAGCACCACCTGGTTCCAGTTCACGTCCAGCACATTCTCTGACGCCGAAGCACCTGAGCCACCGGCGACGCCGGAATTGGTGATCTCGTCGAAGCTGGCGGTAATCTCGTTCACTCCCGCGGGAACCTGCACGTGGATCTCGTACATATTTTTCAGATCGCGCTGCCAGCGGATGGTTTTGCCACCGCCTTCGATGCGCAGCCCGGTCATATTCATCACGGGCCCCGACGGGCGGTGATTTCCCGGGATCCACTCGGGGTAGGCGAGCGTCAGCACGCCGGGAGCAACGGGCATCGTGACCTTCGCATGAAAGAAGTTACGAGCCGCATCGGTTCCATCGACTTCCAACCGAAGCGAGGGCTTGGTTGCGGTTTGAGCTGCGAGGGTGATGGCGCACAACAACGAAAAGGTGACGGAGTGGAGCGAGCGCATGTGTGTCCTTTGGATCCAGGCAGGAGGCTGTCCCAGGCAAGCAGCCCGCCTGAGAACCATAAATACTAAACTCTTTTGGAGAGCACGTCAGTACGCACCCCTTCGGGTACTCGCGCCCACATGGAGGTTGCAATATGCTGGGGGCGCTTGCTCACCCGCTTAAACCTCGCTCTGCGCCAATTGTTCTTCCCGAATGGATTACTGGTGGTGTGCGTTCTGGCGGCGCTGTGGTTTGTGCCGCGCGGCTCGGCATATCCCGCGAGCGCACGCTGGATATGCATCGGAATCCTGGTGGGCACCGCGTTGTTAGCGACGCGACTGCATTCTTTGCGCGCCATCCTTGCCGCTCTTTCCTTGTTCGGCCTGCTGCTTTGGCTGATTTTCGGGGCGGGTGCTCCTGGCGCTCTACACTGCGCGATGACGCTGCTGGTGCTCGATGTGGCCGCGATCGCGTTGCTGGCAGAGGACTCGTTTTTCGATTGGATCGCGATCACATGGTGGACGGCCTTCCTGCTGGTGCAGTGGATGACGTTTGTGGCGCTGATCCGCTGGACGCCGGAGCTCATTCAGGCGATTTCGAATAAAACGATCGAAACCACGCTCGCGCCCGTGGGCCTGCTCGAGATCATTGTTGCAGTTTGCGTAGTCGCATTGCTGGCCCGGTTCTTCTACAAAGCGGATGCGGTCGGTGCGGGCATGTTCTGGGTAGCGATCGCTCTCATTTTCCGGCGGCCAGCAGCGGCAGAGCTTTACGTCGCGCTCGCCGGGGCAGCGCTCGCGGTCGCCGTGATCGAGCGTTCCCACTGGATCGCGTATCACGACGAGTTAACCGGACTTCCCGGGCGCCGTGCATTCAACGAAGCCCTTGCAGGCGTAGGGAAGTTCTATTCCATCGCAGTGGTGGATGTGGACCATTTCAAAAAGTTCAATGACACCTTCGGTCACGACACCGGGGATCAGGTGCTCCGCAATGTGGCCGCACACCTGGCGCGAGTGACCAAAGGGAAGGGCTTCCGGTGCGGCGGCGAGGAATTTGCCCTGGTCTACGACGGCATGGCGGTCGAAGACGCAGCTGTTGAGGCGGAGAAAGTGCGCCGCAGCATTGAGGAAGACGTGTTCGTTGCGCGTGGGCCGGCGCGCAGCGTGCGGAAGCGCACAGAGCGACGTATAAACGCGAAATTGTCGCGCCGGCGCAAAGCGGTGGAGACGAATGTGACGGTGAGCATCGGAGTGGCCGCCGGGCAATCCGGCAAGGACGAGCCCGACAATGTGGTGAAAGCGGCCGACCGGGCCCTTTATTCCGCCAAAGAAGCAGGCAGGAACCGGGTGGAGCTTGCCGAAGCGTCCACGCGGAGCAAGCGAGCCCGAAGTGCGGAGTAACTCCTCTTTCTTTTCGCCCACGTGTTCCGAAACGGGAACGATTTTCGCCCAGTAGCCGCGATTTGGGATGGTCTGGGAGCGAACTACCATACGATTGCTACCAGGCGTAACACGCCTATTTCCATGTCGAACACGGGCTTCTGCTGTTCAAAAGCTATGAGCAAACCGGTTAAGCACACGATCCTGGTCGCGGATGATGATCGCGTGCTGGCGCAGTTGCTATGGAACCGCCTTACAAAGACGAACTATACCGTTGTGGTCTCCTACGACGCGATGCACGCCTTTATGGCGGCGATGAAGCTTGCGCCATCGGCGGTGATCCTCGACATCAATATGCCCGGCGGGACAGGGCTTGAGGTGTTGAAGCGGCTGAAGTCTTCCAGCAAAACGAGTTTGATCCCTGTGATCGTGTTGAGCGGGAGCATCGATCCTGCCGACATCCAAAGTGTGATCGATCTCGGCGCTGATGAATTCTTACGCAAGCCGCCGGATTTTGAGCGGCTGCAAGGCGCCCTCGATCGCTTGTTGCCTTCCGTCCAGTAACTTCATTTAGGATCGTCTGGCCCCTATGCCTAAGGCCGGACACCTTCACGTAATCCTGGTGCGCACGCGCAACCCGCTCAACATTGGAGCGGTCGCTCGGGCCATGAGCAATTTTGGATTCAACAGCCTGCGGCTGGTGAATCCGTACACGGAAGCTTTTCGCGAGGCGCGGTCGGCAGTGGGAGCTGCGCAACTTCTAAAGGACGCCCGGGAGTTCAAGAGTGTCGCCGATGCGGTGGCCGATTGTTCACTCGTTGTTGGAACCACGGCATTACGAAACCGCAAGCTGCCCCACGCACTGAAGTCTCCTGCCGCAGCGGCGCCGCTGATACGCAAGCGGCTCCGGTCGCAAGACGTAGCGCTCTTATTCGGCTCCGAGAAAACGGGTTTGTCCGCTGACGACTTGAGCCATTGCCACTGGAGCATGCGCATTCCAACGGTTGGAAATATTTCCATGAACCTGGGGCAGGCAGCGGCGGTGTGCTTGTATGAGTTGTCGCGGGACTATGAGAAGAATAAGTCGCGTGAAAAGAGCGAGGTTACGACATCAGGTCAGATTGATCGCCTCACAGGGATGCTGTTTCGGCTTTTAAGCGAAAGTGGATACGTTAAGC
>JBJMGI010000126.1:0-7062 GCA_045807945.1 Terriglobales bacterium
GTGCACCTCTTCTACGGACGCATTCGGCTACTCGCTTCGCCAGATCCAGGCCGGAGTGCTTCCCATGATCCTGACCGGCGGCGTGGATGCGCCTATCGCACCAGGCATCATGAAGGGCTTCACGCTTATGAAGATCATGACCTCCGCATGGAATGAAGAACCGGAGCGCGCATCGCGGCCGTTCTCGAAAGACCGCGACGGCTTCGTTGTAGCCGAGGGCGCGTGGATGTTCTTCCTCGAAGAACACGAGCACGCCAAAGCCCGCGGCGCAAAGATCTATGCCGAGATCGCCGGCTACGGCTCCACTTGTGAAGCATTCCACCGCGTACGCCTGGAAGAATGTGGCGAAGAGCCGGCACGAGCCATCGGACTCGCAATGAAAGAAGCCGGAATCGCGGCGAGCGATGTGCACTATGCGAATCTGCATGGCACTTCCACGCAGCTCAATGACCGCATCGAGACGCGTGCCATGAAGCTTGCGCTCGGCAATCATGCTTATAAGGTTCCCATGTCATCGCTGAAATCGCAGATCGGGCACCCGCAAGGTGCTTGCGGCGCTGCCGGAGTCGCAGCAACTCTGGTTGCGATGAAGCACAGCGAGATCGCGCCCACGATCAACGTGGATGTCGCCGATCCCGATTGCGATCTCGACTACGTCCCCATGATGAACCACGGCTCGGCCTACTCTCCTCGCCGCACCGCCATCGAGCACGCCATATGCAACTGCATCGCCTTCGGCTCGAAGAATTCGGCCATGGTGCTGCGCCGGGTCTAAACTTTCGCATCCAGAACAACTTATAATCGGTCTAATCCCCGATGGCTGACGCCCACGAAGAAGAAATATTAGGCAAAGCGTATGACAGCCGGCTGATGAAGCGGCTGCTCACCTATCTGCGCCCTTACACCTGGCAGGTCGTGGTCTCGCTTGTGGCCATCATGCTGCGCGCCATCCTCGACGTGCTCGGCCCTGTCCTCACCGCCATCGCCATAGATAAATATCTCGCCCACGGTGCGATGGCTTCGCAATTCGTCGAGCCCTGGACGGGCAAGAACCCGCTCTCTTGGCTGACGGGAAAATTCGACCCCTGGCTCAGCCACGAGCCGCTGGTCGGAATCGCGCAGATCGCAGCAGTCTACGTATCACTCGTGGTCGTCAGCTTCTTCCTCGAGTACCTGCAGACGTACTTCATGCAGTGGACCGGGCAGAAGGTCATGTTCGACCTTCGCAGCCAGATCTTCCGCCAACTGCAGCATATGCACATCGGCTTCTTCGATAAGAATCCGGTCGGCCGCTTGGTCACACGCGTCACCACAGACGTGGACGCGCTGAACGAGATGTTCACCGCCGGCGTCGTCTCCATCTTCGAAGATATTTTCGTGCTCGTCGGCATCGGTGCCGTTCTTGTGTGGATGAATGGGCGCCTCGCGCTGATCACGTTGACGGTGCTGCCGCTCATCTTCTGGGCGACCATGGTCTTCCGCAAGTACGCGCGCGATAGTTATCGCCGCATACGAACTGCAATCGCACGTATCAACAGTTATCTGCAGGAACATGTCAGCGGAATGGTGGTGCTGCAGCTCTTCAATCGCGAGAAGGTCGCGTACAAGAAATTCGAAGCTGTGAACGAGCAGCACATGGACGCGTACAAAGACGCGATCATGGCGCACGCGGTCTATTACCCCGTCGTAGAAATACTTTCTTCGACCGCGATCGCATGCGTCATTTGGCTTGGAGCGCGCTGGTACGGCGGCGCCGCGGCGACCGCCGGCATGACGACCATCGGCATCCTCACGGCCTTTATTCAGTACGCGCAGCGTTTCTTCCGTCCGATCCAAGACCTCAGCGAGAAATACAACATCCTGCAAGCCGCAATGGCAAGCGCCGAGCGCATCTTCAAGCTGCTCGACACGCCGAGTGAGATTGTTGAGCCTGAGCATCCCAAAGTTGCCGAGGGACCGGGACGCATCGAGTTCGACCACGTTTGGTTCGCTTATCGCAACGTACCGCCGCCTGATCCGAATCAGCCGGCATCGAAGAACGGAAACGCTATCCACATCCACGACTCCAACCCCGGCGAACCCGATTGGGTGCTTCAGGATGTCTCGTTCACTATCGAACCCGGCGAGACGGTCGCCATCGTCGGGCACACCGGCGCCGGCAAAACCACCATCCTCTCCTTGCTGCTGCGCTTCTATGACGTGCAGCGTGGCGCCATTCGCATGGACGGAGTAGACATCCGCGAGATGGACCTCACGACTCTACGCCGCCGCTTCGGAATGGTGCTGCAGGACCCGTTCCTCTTCTCCGGCACCATCGAGCAGAACATCCGTCTTGGGACCTCCGAGATCACCGACGAGGCTATCGAACGCGCCGCAACCGAGGTCAACGTCGCCGACTTCATCCGCACCCTACCGAACCAATTCAAGGAAGAAGTCCGCGAGCGCGGGTCCACACTCTCGACCGGCCAGAAACAATTGATTTCGTTCGCACGCGCGCTGGCGCACGACCCGAAGATCCTGATCCTCGACGAAGCCACCTCGAGCGTGGATACCGAGACCGAGTTCCGCGTGCGCGACGCGCTCTCGCGCATGATCGGCGCCGAGGGCCGCACCTCGATCATCGTCGCGCATCGGCTCTCGACTATTCAGCGCTCCGACAAGATCATCGTCATGCATAAAGGACGCGTCCGCGAGATGGGCAGCCACCAGCAGCTTCTCACGCAGCGCGGCATATACTGGAAGCTCTACCAGCTCCAGTACAAAGACCAGGAAGTTCCGGCATAATCCTGCTGTCGTTCGTTATTGCACCTGTGAAGGGACGTCATCCCGAGCGGAGTCGAGTCCGCCGTGGCGGACGAGCGCAGTCGAGGGATCTGTATCTGACTTTGGGTGGAGCAGGCCTTCAGGCCTGCAAAAAGAACAAATGGCAGCGGGGCTTTAGCCCCCGAGGGAAGAAGTTGATCAGAGCCGCACTCGTCCTCGCACTCGCATCAACCCTCTTCGCCCAAGACAAGCCTCTGCGGGATTTCTCGGAGCCTGACGTCCCGCAACAACCACCAACCGTCCAAGCTCCGCCCCCGCCACCGGCTGCTCCCGCTTCCCTCGCCACCAAAGAATCCCAGATGCGCGCCATAGCCGAGCGATACGCGCCCATTCTGTATCAGCGTACAGCAGGCACCGCCGATCAGCGCCGCTTCGATTACCCCACCATCTTCGATTTCGATGGCGACTGGATCGGCAACAACAATTGGGAGAACGCTGCCGACCCCAAGCTCAAGGTCTGGAGCTACGTTTATTACTCCGTGATCGAAAGCGATGATTACTACTTCCTGCATTACGCCTTCTACCATCCGCGCGACTGGTCCACGGTGCAGGAGCGCTATGACGGCGTTCTCGATCAGCTCCAAGTTAAATACAAAGACATGGTCGGCGATGCGATGCGCAAAGAGGCCGAGTTCAATCACGAAAACGACCTCGAGGGCGTGCTCATCATCGTGGAGAAGCATGCGGCGGGTGGCCCCCAACCGGTCGCCATCGAGACCATCGCCCACGGACATCGCCCACGCGCGCTCATCGAGAACACCGATCTCGCGGTCACGACCGGAACAACCACTCCCATGCGTGTGGACGAGGGACACACGCTGCTCTACATCGAGTCGCAAAAGCACGGTGTGCACGCCTACAACAGTGAGCAGAGCACGAGCGACCAACCCATTATCAAGATGCAGTATGGGAAAACAACGGAGTGGTCGCAGGTGAAAGATGGTGAGGCGACCTACGAGCTAGTTCCCATTTACAAAACTTTCTGGAAGCACGCCCGCGAGACACACGCACGCAGCACGAGCTTCGGCACGGTGATCGATTTCGGCTCAACCTTCTGCGATGTGGCCGGCTCGCGCCATCCCGATTGCGAGATCGGCGCCGTCGGTGCGGCGCTGCGCGGGGATCATCTTCGCCCCGACAGTGCCCTCACCCCGTGGGCGTGGGGAGACTCCGAAGACCCCACCTTCCCTGCCGGTGCGTGGTTCTTCGATCCGCTGCTCGTTGTTCAGCGCCACTTCGACCGCGCCGATGTCCACAATAGTTATCTCTACAATCCTTATCTCGGGATCGGAGTGGAAGCGATTCCGCCATTAAAGCCAGCCAGCGCCGTCGCGACCGCCACGCCCGCTGCTCCAGGCGCACCGGAATTGAGCGCGACGCGTCCAGCTACTCCGGTCGCATCTCCGGCTGCAACCGCAACCGCTGTTCCTCCTCCGTCGCAGCCAGCAAACCCCGAGCAAAAGCCCATCCGCGACTTCTCGGAGCCGGACGATCAAAAATGAATGTAGGCGCGCACGTCTCGTGCGCGCGGCTTTCTTTAGACCATACCGTCGAGGCGTCTGCACCTCGCTGCATCCTACCTCCTACCTCCTGATTCATTGTGCAACAATGAATTCACATGCGCGTACTCGTCTCCGCTGGCGAAGCTTCGAGTGAACTCTACGGTGCGCAGCTCATCGAAGCGATGCGCCGCCGCGTTCCCGGCAGTGAATTTTTCGGAGTGGGCGGCGAGCGCATGCAGAAGGCCGGTTGCGACCTCGTGGTGGACGCGCGCGTTCACCTCAGCGTGGTCGGCATCAGCGAGATCGTCTCCAAGCTCCCCAGCATCTACGCGCAATTCCGCAAGCTGATCGAGGAAGTGGACCGCCGTAAGCCCGAGGTCGCCGTCATCATCGATTCTCCAGCATTCAATTTCCGGGTCGCCCGGGAGCTGCATAAGCGCGGTATTCCGGTGGTTTATTACGTGACGCCACAACTCTGGGCTTGGCGGCAGTACCGTGTCGAGCGCGTCCGCAAGTGGGTGACGAAAGCTTTGCCGATTTTTCCATTCGAAGAAAAATTCTTTCGCGAGCATGGTGTGGACGCCGAATACGTCGGCCATCCTCTGGCGGATATTCCGCCGCCGTCCATCTCGCGCGAACAGTTTGCCGACGAATTCAAGCTCGACAAAGCAAAGTCATGGATCGCGATCCTTCCCGGAAGCCGCCGCAAAGAAGTGAAGATGAACCTTCCCGCGATGCTCGACGCCGCCGCCGAACTCGGCGATACGTACGAATATCTGCTTCCGGTCGCCTCAACTATTCATCCTGGTTGGCTTGCCTCACGCCTTCGCACCAGCCCGCAGCGTATCCATATGGTCACCGACTCGTTCGCCACCATGATGCACTCTCGCGCCAGCATCGTCGCCAGTGGCACCGCGACGGTAGAAGCCGCGCTCGCTGGGACGCCGTTCGTTGTCGTCTACCGCGTCTCGCCTATCACCTGGAATCTCGGCCGGCGGCTCTTGAAGGTGCCTTTCGTCGCCATGCCGAACCTGATCGCCGAAAAAGCGATCGTCCCTGAGCTCTTGCAGCAGGATTTCACGTCTAAAAAGGTGGTGGCGTCTCTCCGGCCATTGTTGGAGGAGGGTTCGGCGCGCGCAAAGATGCTCAGCGATCTGGAAGCAGTGCAACAGAAGCTCAAGCAGCAGATGGGAGCGGGCACCGCAGCCGACCGCGCCGCAGATGCCATCATGAAAGTGATGAAAGCGACCCCAAGAAAATGACGAAGCGGTTGCGATTGCACCAGTTTTGGTGCAATCCATCTTTTGTTGTGCGGCTCTCATCTATATTATTTTGTATTCACCCTGGAGTGTTCCCCTATGGCAGTAGCACGACGCCTGCGTGCGTTCGTTTGGATCGTCAGCGCACTCATGACCCTACCTGCACTCGCCGCGGAAAAACCCCGCGTGCAGGTGGATAGCTATGCCATCAACGCCGATCTAAATCCTAAAACGCATCACCTGCTCGCCGCCGCCCGGTTGAAGTTCACGGCACTGGACGACATCAACTCCGCCAGCTTTGAGCTGAACAATGCCCTGCGGCCGCGCGTCCTCGACGAAGCGGGAAAGCCGCTCCCGATCGAACGCATCTCGCAGGAAAACCTGGTGCGTGTGAATTTCCCCAAGACCATCGCCAAGGGCGACACGCAAACCATCACATTCGAATACGACGGCGACCTCGCGAATGCCGACGAGAGTCCGGTTGAAGGATTGAAGCTCGCATACGTCGGCGAGCCGACTTCTTATCTTCTATATTCCGGACGCTGGTTTCCTGTCGTCGGCTACGGCGTGAACCGCTTCACGGCGGACATCAACATCACCGTCCCGACCGGAATGATTGCTATTGGCAGCGGACATGCGCCTTCGATCACCAGCGGCACCGCCAAGCAGCCGGGCAAGACGACCTTCACCTTCTCGTGGACCAAGGCCAGCTTCCCCGGAACCATCATCGCCGGCAATTTCGAACCGCAAACGTTCAAATCCGGCGGCCTAACAGTTCATACGTTCTTCACGCCAGCCAAAAAGCAATACGTGCAGGCCTACGCCGACAGCGCTACGAAAGCGTTTGAATATTTTTCCTCCTTGTACGGACCACCGCCGTCGCTGGATCTGAACGTGGTCGAGCTGCCCGACGACACTCTCCCCACAGCCTGGGCTCCAGAGATCGCCGGCCTCGCCTCGCGCGCGATTCAGGAGAAGACGAACTACCGGCTGCTCGCGAACACCATTGCGCACCAATGGTGGGGAGTGAGTGTGAGCCCGGCCAGCATGCAGGACGCTTGGCTCACCGACGGCTTCGCGCGTTACGCGCAGGCCCGCTACGTTGAGGAAGCCGCCGGCACTGCCGCCTACAACGAAGAGATCAAAGACATGTCGGTCGGCGCGCTCGCCTACGACGCCGTCCCGCTGTCAGGCGTTGGCAAGCTCGATCCCTTCTCGCCCGAGTTCCAGAGCCTCACGACCAATAAGGGCGCGATGATCCTGGGGATGCTGCGTTGGGTCATCGGCGATCAGCTCTTCGACAACACGGTCCGCGTGTTTGCTATAACGCACGCCGGCAAGAGCGCATCGTCGGAAGATTTCCAGGAAGAGGCCGAGAAGCACTACGGCTCCAAGCTGCAAAGTTTCTTCTCACAGTGGCTCGACTCTACCGGCGCTCCCGAGTTCAAGAACAAGTACACCGTTTATCGCTCCGGCAA
>JBJMGI010000127.1:0-18767 GCA_045807945.1 Terriglobales bacterium
GCTCCACATCGACCTGAAACGCATTGCGATGGACAAGCGTTTGAAGGTCGCAGTGCCCGTCGTGCTCAAGGGTGAAGCCTACGGCGTAAAGACCGAAGGCGGCATCATGGAGCAGGTGCTGCGCGAAGTTGAAGTCGAGTGCTTGCCCACCGACATCCCGAGCCATATCGATATCGACGTGACCGCGATGGTGTTCGGCGACGTGAAGCGCGTTAAGGACCTGCCGCATGGCGGCAAGCTGAAGTTCGTGACCGACGAAGAACAGACCGTGGCCCACGTTACCGCTGTGAAGGAAGAAGTGGTTGCGACTCCGGATGCAGCTGCCGCAGACGCGACTGCCGCTCCCGCCGAGCCCGAAGTCATCAAGAAGGGCAAGCAGGATACGGAAGAGGGGGCTGCTGCCGCTCCCGCTGCCGAGGCGAAGGGCGAGAAGAAAGACAAGAAGTAACCGATGTTCGAGCGCGAAGCGTGAAACTGATCGTTGGTCTCGGAAATCCCGGAATCGAATATCAGTTCACGCCGCACAACATGGGTTACCTGGCGGTAGACCGGATCGCCGAGAAGCTTGGCGGCATCCGCATCGGCAACCGGCACTGCCGGGCGCTGACTGGAAGAGGCAAGATCGGGGAAGAAGAAGTCCTGCTGGCAAAGCCAGAGACCTTCATGAACCTGAGCGGCCTTTCGGTACGCGAGCTGGTGGAAAAGTACGAAGCCGAGCCCGCCAAAGACCTGATCGTGCTGTACGACGAGTTGGACTTCGAGTGGGGCACGATGCGCATCCGCGAACGTGGTTCGAGCGCGGGGCACAACGGAGTTGAATCGGTGATGGGAGCCGTGGGGCCAGATTTCATCCGCATACGGATGGGAGTTGGGCCGGGGCACCCGATCACAAACGGTGCTGATTATGTTCTGGCGCCGATGAAGAAGAAGCAGCTTGAGGTCGCAGACGAGATGCTGGAGCGCGCGACCGAAGCAGTGAAGATGATCGTGGAAGAAGGCATAGCGAAAGCGATGAACGTCTTCAACCAGCGAGCAAAAGAATCGGAAGAAAGTAACGGGTGAGCGCGGAACGCGAGCGGAAGAGCGAGCGCGAAGCGTGAGGGCAAAGCGGCTTGCCGCGGAGTCCTGAAAAGAATAAGGAGCTGTAAATATGGATCGTACTTATGAAGTGATGTTCATCGTCCGGCCAGACATGGTGGAAGAGGAACTGGATAAATTGATCTCGAACCTGGAAGCTGCCGTCACCGGCGGCAAGGGAACGGTGAAGTCGGTGGACAAGATGGGCAAGCGCCGGCTGGCATACGTCGTCCGCAAGTTCATGGATGGCTTTTACATCCTGATGACGGTGGAAGGCACGGGCGAGATGGTGCATGAGTTGGAGCGCCGCCTGCGCGTCACAGAGCCGGTGATCAAGTTCATCACCGTGCGGATTGATGAATCGCAGAAGCGCGTGGACAAGATCAAGGCCCTGCGCGCCACGCGCGTGAAGCGTCCACCGACACCGGTGGAAGCTCCCGCGGCACCGGCGACCGGCACGGAAGCTCCGGCTTCGGTGTAGGCAAACAAGTTGAATGCGGGCGCAAGCTCGGAAAGAATTTAGGAGTTAATTGAACATGGCAGACGAACAAGCAATAGCACCAGCAGCAGCGGCACCTTCAGCACCGTCATCCGCGCCTCGTCACGAGCGCAGCGACCGCGGACCTCGCCCAGGTGGACGTCCAGGCGGTGGACCGCGTGGCGACAAGAAATACTTCCGCCGCAAGAAGGTTTGCAAATTCTGTGTCGAGAAGATCGACTCGATCAACTACAAGGACGTGGGCCTGCTTCGCCAGTTTGTGGCGGAGCGCGGCAAGATCGTCCCGCGACGCCTGTCTGGAGTTTGCACTCCGCATCAGCGTCGCGTGACCAACGCGATCAAGCAGGCGCGCAACATCGCACTGCTGCCGTTCGCGGCGGGATTCTAAAAGCGGCTGTTGGCTATTGGCTCTTGGCCTTTAGCTAACCTTCCCGCTCGAAACAGCCTTGGCCAAGAGCTAACAGCCAAGAGCCAAAAGCGAGATTTTGGAGAGCATCATGGAAGTCATTCTGAAAGAAGACGTAGAGAAACTGGGCCACCGCGGCGATGTGGTGAAAGTTGCCGAGGGTTATGGCCGCAACTTTTTGCTGCCGCGCAAGCTGGCCATCGAAGCCACCAAGGGCAACCGCACCGTCATCGAGGAGATGAAGTCGGCGGCGCAGCGCCGCGCAGTCCGCGACCGCGCTGATGCCGAAGGACTCGCCAAACAGCTGGAAGCTGTGAAGCTTACCTTCCTGCGCAAGACCGGCGAACACGATCACCTGTTCGGGTCGGTGACTTCGTCTGACATTGCTAGCGAGCTCGAAGCGCGCGGGTTCACCATTGACCGCCGCAAGATCCAGCTCGATGACTCGATCAAGAACCTAGGCGAGTTCGAGGTCCCGGTCAGGTTGCACCGCGACATCACCGGAAACGTGAAGGTGATTGTGAGCCGCGAGACCGAGTAAATCCTTCAATTTTTAACCGGCGAGCCTGCGGGCTCGCCTTTTTCTTTGTCCGGCGGAGCGGTAGACGTGGTCGCATCGAGCGTGCTGTCGAGCAATGAAACGAACGCTGCGATGAGCTTGTAACTATCGTAGTAGTCGTTCATATGGACAGCTTCGATGCGGTCGCCCGGGCTATGCAGAATGTGGAACGTGTTCTGCGTGACCGAGTGCAGAGTCATGCGCGGGACCTTCAGTTTTTCGAAGGACTCGGAATCTGTAGAGCCGACGTTGTCAACATTCATGACGCTCAGTGGAAGGTTCATGGTCTGAGCGGTGGCCAAAAGGACTTGAGACAAGTGCGTATCAGCTTTGTTGGCCCATAGCTTGGTCGGCGACAGTCCAAGCGAATCTATGTTCACGACTGCGCTGATGTTGGCCGCCTCTTCCTTGGTCAACCGGCCGACGTACGCCCGTGACCCGATCAGGCCACCTTCTTCGCAGCAGAAGCTAATGAAAACGATCCGATGCTTGTGAGGAAGTCCATTGAGGCTTTGGAATAGATCGGAAAGCAAAGCAGCACCGGTCCAGTTGTCGACGACACCGTTGCCGGACGATACTTTGTCGTAGTGCGCGGTCACGAGAATGCTGCGGTCGCTATCGCCCGGCATTGTGCACACCACATTGAAATGCTTCTTCTCCCCTTTCACCGGCTCGCGCGACAACTGCGCCGCCAGACACCCAGCCTCGGTGAATAGCTGTTCGATCCCGGCCTCACGGAGGTCATTCTCTTTCGAAGCTGTTTTAAGCCGCTGCTCGACCGTGGCCTGATCTAGCGAATGAAAGTGGATATTTTGGGCAGCGCTGGCGGAATCGAGTATTCCCAATAAAAGTAATGCGGCGATTGCAGACCAGAGCGGCCGAGTCATGGGGCTACAATACTAGAGCCCCGTTCGATCTGTAAACCTCAGCTAATCAAGTAGTTATGCGCTTCGAAGGCCGTTTCCCGCAATTCGTCGAGCCAAGAAGCGTTTCGTCCCTAGGCTGCGGAGTTCGTCCCAGTAGGGCTGATCTCCGTCCCAAAAAACAGCCGTTCTGGTTGCTCACCAAACCTTAACAAGGTCGTCTATTCCCTTGCGTTAGAAGGACATGTACAGGAACCCAAGATGCCGGCCGAATCCATATTGAGTGTTAGGATGGGCGCGGGCAGCAGCACAACCTACCCGCCGCGTGCGGGAAAACCCTTCACCCAGGCTCTTAGTCGCGTGGACGATAACGCTCTGATCCGAGAGGCGCAACGTGGCAATAGAGCCGCGTTCGAAGAGCTTGTCCGCCATTACGACCAGGCAGTCTTGCGGCTGGCCCTTCGACTCACAGGTTCCGAATCTGACGCACAAGATGTTTACCAGGACGCATTCTTGAAGGCATTCAAGAACCTGGGAAGTTTTCGCTTTGAGTGCTCGTTCTATACCTGGATCTATCGCATCGTGACGAACCTTTGCTTCGACCACCTTCGCAAGAAGGGCGTCCGCAAAGAAGACGCGCCGGTGCTCACCGATTCTGAGGGCAACGAGTACAGCCTGATAGACCAGGCGCCCGATAAGCGCGCGCATGCTAACCCCGAGCACGACCTGATGCGTCGTGAACTCGGAGGCAAGATCAACGGAGCTCTTGCGAAGCTTACGCCTCGCGAGCGGCTGGTGTTCGAGTTGAAGCACTATCAAGGATTGAAGCTGCGGACCATCGGCGAAATGTTGAACACGACCGAGGAGACCGCCAAGAACACGTTGTTCCGTGCCACGCAGAAGTTGCGGGCGCGGTTGAGCGACATGCGGTGAGAAACGAAGCAAGGTGACGCTATGAATTGTGAATGGGTTAAAGAGAACGTGATCCTTTACGTCTACGATGAGTTGGCTGACGACTCGCGTATCGAGATGGAGCAGCATGCCGAGCACTGCCCGGCGTGCGGGAAGGAGATCGCGCTGACGCGCGAGTTCCATCAGGCGATGTCGCAGCGGCCGCAGCTCGAAGTCTCGCCGAATTTTCTTGCCTCGTCACGCATGCGCTTGAGCGAAGCTCTGGAAAGCACCGAACAGACCCGTTGGCGCAGGTGGATCGTGGATCCGGCGGAGTGGCTCCGTCAAATGCGCTTCTCGCCCGCACTGGCTTCGGCGATCTTGATCATTGGCTTTGTCGGCGGCACCATGACGGCGTGGCAGATACCCAGCAAGAATTCAGGAGGCTCGGTGGGGGTCGGGACTGTGGCGCAGAAGAACGTCCCGAGTGACACGAACGAAGCAAACATCGCCGGCATCCACTCCATCAGTCCGATCGATGGTTCGAACAACGTCGAGATCACGTACGACAAGCTGGTTCCCACGACTGCGAAAGGCGACATCAACGATCCGCGCATTCAGCAATTGCTCTTGCTGGCGTCGCGCAACCAGGCGAATTCCGGGGTGCGCATCGATTCAGTAAACCTGCTCTCGCAGAAGAGCGACGAGAACAGCGTCCGCGAAGTACTGATGAGCGCGCTACGGTACGACAAGAATCCCGGCGTGCGGCTGAAGGCATTGCAAGGATTGAAGGAAGTCATCAAGACAGACACGCGCGTGCGCGACGCGGTTCTTGAGGCACTGATGCACGATGCCAATTCCGGTGTCCGCTCGGAAGCGCTGCGCACTTTGCAGCCGGTAAAGGCGGACACTAGCGTGCGCGTCACGCTGGAAGAGCTCGCGCGCAATGACAAGAACGCATACATCAAGCTGGAATCGGAGCGCATGTTGGGCACGCTTCCGCAATTGCAATAAGCACGTCAAAACATTGTGAGCAGCTGGGGCTGCTCAACGCAGGCAAGTAGAAGGAAGTACAAAACTAGGTGAAGCAGATCCGCAAACTCGTAACCGCTCTCGTGGTGCTTACGCTGGCGTCGCTGGCGCAAGCGCAAGGGAGCAAAGTATTCCAAGACGGCCGCTATTGGGTGGAAGAGACCAGCGGCACGATCAACTCGGCGCGTAATGTGAAGGTGATCGCCGATGCAGGGGCGGTCCGCGTGCAGGGCACGGGACAGCCGAACGTCAACTACTTGATCCGCAAGCGCGTGGTCGCTGGCAGCGAACAAGATGCGCGGCGGCAATTCGACAAGTTCCGCGTGACTGCGACCAATTCCGGCGACACCGCGATCATCAAAGGCACGTGCATGAATGATTCGGGCCGCTCCAGGCTCTCGGTGAACTATGAGATCGAGACGCCGCAGACGGTCGGGCTGGTCTATATGCGCTCGGGCGGCGGCGGGCTGACGGTGAACAACATCAATGGCCGCGTAGACGGCGAAACGGGCGGCGGCGACATCCGCCTGGACGCGATCAACGGTCCCGTTTCCGCAACCAGCGGCGGTGGCACGATTGAGATCGGAACTGTTGGCGGCGACCTGAAGGTCGAGACTGGCGGCGGCGACATTCGCATCCGCATGGCGAACGGAGAATTGAACGCGCAGAGTGGCGGCGGAAATATCTGGATCGAATCGAGCGCGCACAACGCCGAAGTTGAGACCGGCGGCGGTGCGATCGAGATCCACAGAGTAGGCGGAGCGCTGCGTGCGGAAAGCGGCGGCGGCGATCTCGACATCGGAGACGTGGGCGGCGCAGCGAGTGTTGAGACTGGCGGTGGCGGGATACGGCTTGCGTCGGCTAAAGGCGCGGTTCGTGCAGAGACTGGCGGCGGCAACATCAGCCTAAGCGGCCTTTGGGGTGGCGTGAACGCCAGCTCCGGCGCGGGAAGCATTACGGCGGAGTTTGTCGGCAAGCCAGCCAATATGTCGGAATCGCGGCTCGAGACTTCGGTCGGCAACATCCGCGTGTGGCTCCCATCAGGATTCCCGGTCTCAGTCGATGCTTCGGTAGACGTCGGTCAGGAGCGCAGCATCGAGTCAGACTTTCCGGAGCTGAAGATCCGCTCGGAGGGTGATAATTTCGGTCCGCGCGAGGTCTACGCCAAAGGCGCGATCAATGGCGGCGGAGCGAGCCTTAAGATCAACACCAACACAGGAAGCATTCAGATCAGGAAGAAGTAGGAGTACTTCTATGGATCGCACAAAGCTTTTATCAGTCTGTGGGCTCGTGCTTGTGGCAGTGCTGTTTTTGGGAGCGCAATTGCCGCCGAGTTCTCCGGCGCCGGCGCCACCTGAGCCTCCCGCTGCTGCGGCACCGCCGGTGTCTCCCGTTCCTCCCGCAGCTGCCGGCGGAATGAAGCCGGCGACGCCTCCCGAGACTCCCGAACCGTTCAACGGCTTCGGCGGGTACGAAGGCGGGACGTCTTATCTCGGAATCGATACGCAAGACGTGACGCCGCAACGCATGGCTCCCTTAAAGCTGAAGGAAGAGCGCGGCGTGGAAGTCCTCACTGTCGACCAGGATGCTCCCGCTGGAAAAGCGGGGCTGAAAGAACACGACGTGATTCTGGAATTCAATGGAACGAGGGTTGAAGGCGTGGAGAATCTGCGTCGCATGATCCACGAGGTCCCGCCCGGCCGCACGGCAACTCTCTCCGTAAGCCGCGACGGCAAGCCCATGACCTTCAAGGTGCAGCTCGCAGACAAGATGCAAGCGATGCACATGGCCGGAGCACATAGGATCGTGGTGCCGCGTCCCGTGATACCTGATTTTGATTTTCCCGCCGTTGATGTAATGGTGCAGACGACCAGCTCGCGTTCCGGAGTCGTGGTCGAGAACCTTACGCCGCAGCTCGGTGAGTTTTTCGGCGCACGCAATGGAGACGGAGTCTTGGTCCGCTCCGTCGAAAAGGGCAGCGCGGCGGAAGCGGCGGGCCTGAAGGCTGGGGACGTCATCATAAAGGTGGAGAGTGAGCGCATCGCCGATCGTGGCGATTGGAAATCAGCGCTGCGCAACCATCGCCGCGGAAAGGTGAACGTCGGGATCATTCGCGACAAGAAGGAACAGACCATCTCCATCACGATGCCGGAGCCGAAAGACGATTCCAGCTTCGAAGTGGCTCCTTTTGGCGATGAGTCGGAGGACTGGGATTCGCAAACACGCGTGGTGGCCCATCTAAATGCCGATCAGGCGAAGCAGATCCGCGAGGGGGCCCGCAATGCGCAGCGGCAGGCCCGGCAAGAAATGAAGAAACACGCCGACGAGCTAAAGAAGGCAAACGAAGAGATGCAGACAATACACCGCGAATTCAAGATGGACTGGAATTTCGACTCCGATTCCGAGCTCTAATCTCAAAGCTCTCTCCGGGCGCGGCGTTTGATGCCGCGCCTTTTTTATTGCTCCGCCGAGCCGCTAGCATCGAGCGCGGAATCTAAATCTGTATGGCTGGTCTAGGACGAGCGCTGGTCGTGATGGGCGCGGTGATCGTGGTCATTGGCTTGGTGCTGCTTCTTGCCGGCAGATGGAACCTGCCGTTCGGGCGCCTGCCGGGCGACATCACTTTGCGCGGCAAGAACACCGTCGTCTACTTTCCGATCGCAACCTCAATCATCATCAGCATCGTGCTTTCGCTCATTCTGTACCTGATCAGCCGCTTCCGCGGATAGATTAGACTTGCCTCATGTCAGAGGAGCAGGACCAGCTCGGGTTCAGCTTTGTCGCGCAACCAGTGGCGAAGAAGGTGTGGTCACCGCGCGAGCTGATGACCACTCTGCGCACTCACCTGGAGCAGAGTTTTGGGGACGTGTGGCTGCAGGGCGAGATCTCCAACTTCAAGCCAGCCGATTCTGGCCATCTATATTTCACACTGAAAGACGATGCTGCGCAGGTGCGCGTCGTTATGTTTCGGCTGAAGGCGCAATTGCTGCGTTTTCGTCCTGAGAACGGGATGCAGGTGGTGGCGCGCGGGCGCGTCACCCTATACGAGCAGCGCGGCGAGCTGCAGCTCTTGGCAGAGTACCTCGAACCGCAGGGCACAGGGGCATTGCAGGTCGCATTCGAGCAGCTGAAGGCGAAGCTTGCGGCGGAGGGATTGTTCGAGCACGCAAGAAAAAAGCCGTTGCCGCTTCTGCCTCGGCGCATTGGTGTGGTCACGTCCCCACGAGGAGCCGCGATCCAGGACATCCTGAACATTCTGCGGAGGCGGCACGAGAACGTCGGCGTGCTGATCTATCCGGCACAGGTGCAGGGCGATGCGGCTGCTTCGGAAGTCGCAAGCGGAATCCGCTTTTTCAATCGCACGCGCAACAAAGAAGCGGCAGTGGATGTGATCATCGTCGCGCGCGGTGGCGGCTCGCTCGAAGATCTGGCCTCCTTCAACGATGAACGCCTTGCACGCGTGATCGCCGCATCGGAGATTCCGGTGATCTCCGCCGTTGGCCATGAGACCGATTTCACCATCGCCGATTTCGTGGCTGATCTGCGCGCGCCTACACCGTCGGCCGCTGCGGAGATAGTGATCCAATCGAAGCAGAGCCTGGATGAGCAGATTGGGAACCTGCGCCAGCGGCTGGGGCGCGCAGTGCGATACCGCGTGCTGATCGCGCAAAAGACGCTGACGGAACTGACGCAGCACCAGGTTTTCGCGCGGATGGCGGACGCGATCGCGCGCCGTCAGCAGCGTGCGGACGACCTCACCTACAGATTGGCGGCGGGATATGAGCGCTCGTTGCGGCAAGCCCGGCAGCGGCTGGATGTAGCGGGTGCACGCTTGCGCCACTTCGATTTGCGGCGGATCTTCGCCGGCCTGAAGCGCGAAGCGGAGGCGCGCCAACACGCGCTTGCTGCGGCTATGCGACACCTGATCGCACAGCAACGGGCGAAGCTGGAGCAATCGGCGGCATCGCTGGAGCAGCTTTCGCCGCTAAAGGTGTTAGAGCGCGGTTATGCGCTTGTCTTCGATGCCAATGGCGTTTTGCTGAAAGACCCTGCGCAAGTCGCAGATGGCGACGAGATCACCGCGCGGCTCGCGCGCGGTACGCTGCCGGCGATCGTAAAGAAGAAGTGATCAGGCGGCTGCGTTCGAAAGTTCGCTCAGCGCGAGAACTGCCAACTCCAAGCGATCGCGCGAACCGGTCTTGGCAAAGATGCTTTGCAGGTGCCGTTTCACTGTGTTCTCACTAATGCTGAGTTGAGCAGCGATGTCGCGGTTCTTCATTCCGCGGGCCACCAGGAAAGATATTTCGCGTTCGCGCTGCGAAAGCCGGTTGATGGACGCGGGCTGCTGCTGGCGTTCCCCGGGCTGTTTCTTCGCCATTGCGCCCAGCACCTGCTGCGCGATCTCGTCGTCGAATGCGATTTCGCCCGCGGCGACGGCGCGTATCGCGCTAAAGAGCCGCTCAGGATCGTCGCCCTTGAGCACCAGTCCACGCGCGCCCAAGCGGACCACCTGCACGTAATCGGTCTGGTTTTCTGAGCCCGTCAGGATGACCGAAGAGACGTGACTACCGCTTCGTTCCAGCATGCTAAGGACTTCGAACCCGTCGCTGTTGGGCATGAACAGGTCGAGCACCAGCACGTCAGGGTGATACTTGTTCACAAGCGCGACAGCCTCCTCGCCGTCTTTTGCCTTGCCTTGGACGTAGAAGTCTTCCTGGGTCGCAAGCAGAGAGGCGAGCGATTCCCGCAGCACGGCGTGGTCGTCGGCGATCACGATCCTGGTCTTCTTGTTCACGAAATCGTTAGATGCAGCAGAGTGGCGCAGGGCGGTCAGCTTCCGCCAAATCTCGATTATTAGGACGCCGGGATTATGCTATATTCCAGTTCCCGCCCAGTTCTGAAGGAGTTTTGCGTTGACGGTTGACGAAGAACTGCAGGTCCTCGACGAGAGCATCCGACGCCTGAAGATCGAGTACGACGTGTACTTTGGCGGCGGCTCGAAGAAGCCCCCCGCAGACACCGAATGGCGCGTCAACAGCTTGCTCAAAAAGTATTCCGACAGCGCCAAGATGAATTTCGCGCAGCGCTTCAAGTACAACAGCATCGCCCAGAAATACGCGATCTTCAGTGACCTTTGGCGACAAAAGCTGAAGATCAAAGAAGAAGGCTATCGCCGTCCGCAAGACAAAGTTCTGGCTATCCAGGGGATGCGCCCGGAAGAGGAAAAGGCAGCGGCCCAGGCGCTCAGCGGAGACTCTGCCGCAGCAGCGGAGAGCAGACCGTTCATCACGAATTTCTCTAACGTTGATGCCGAGCATGACCAGGTGAAGGCGCTTTTTGAGGCCATGATCGCCGCCAAAGCCAAAAACGGCGAGAACACGCCGGCCGGCAGCGTGGATTCGTTCAAAGCCTTCGTCAAGAAGAAGACGGAGCAGATCCGCAAAGACTATGGTTGCCACGCGGTGGAGTACTCGGTCGAGACCGAGAACGGTCAAGTCCGCCTAAAGGCCAAAGCGAAGGTCTGATTTCGCTCCTTCCTTATATAATTTAGTTTCCTGCTTGAGTCCCGAACATCTTGAAGTGTGCTTGTCCGCTGCGGCGGATGAGGGAGAGGTCACGAACGCGCGCCATGACAAAGATCAAACGTGCCGTCTTGAGCGTCACTGACAAAACTGGACTAGTCGAGTTCGCTCGCGAGCTCGCCGGCATGGGAGTCGAGCTGGTCTCGACCGGCGGCACCGCGAAACTGTTGCGCGAGCAGGGAATCACGGTGCGCGACATCTCTGACCTGACCGGCTTCCCCGAAATGCTCGATGGCCGCGTGAAGACACTTCATCCCAAGGTGCACGGCGGGATCCTGCACCGCCGCGAAGTCGCGTCCCATCGGGCGGCGGTTGCGGAGCACGGCATCCCTCCGATCGACATGGTGGTCGTGAACCTCTACGCCTTCGAGAAAACCGCCGCTAAGCCGGGCGTTAACTTCGAAGAGATCATCGAGAATATCGATATCGGCGGACCTTCCATGGTGCGCTCTGCGGCCAAGAATTTCCATGACGTCGCCATTGTGACGTCTCCTTCGGATTACGCTGCGATCTCGGAAGAGATGAAGCGGTCGGGCGGAGAGCTTTCGCTCGAGACCAAGTGGAAGCTCGCGCAGAAGGCGTTCGCGACCACAGCCGCTTACGATTCGGCGATCGCGGCGACCCTGCCCACACTTTCTCCAAATGGTTCGGCGCTGCAAGCAGCATCGAGTTTCCCCGGTTCTCTGCGCGTCTCGCTTTCGAAGGTGATGGACCTGCGCTACGGAGAGAATCCTCACCAGAAGGCGGCGATGTACTCCGATGCCTCGGGACGAGGCGTTGCCAATGCGAAGCAGCTGCAAGGGAAAGAGCTCTCGTTCAACAACATTGTTGATATGCAGGCCGCGTGGGACTTGGCGCAGGAATTCGACGAGCCGGTGTGCGCGATTATTAAGCACACCAACCCGGCCGGCACCGCAACCGGAAAGACCATGGTTGAGGCGTACAAGAAAGCGCTCGAAGTCGATCCGGTGTCGGCGTTCGGTGGAGTGATCGGCGTGAACCGCCCCATAGACGGAGCTGCGGCGGAGGAGATGGCGAAGCTCTTCCTGGAAGTGATCGCTGCGCCATCGTTCGACGCTGCTGCCAAAGAGAAATTTTCTGCCAAGAAGAATCTCCGGCTGGTCGAAGTCACAAAGGCTGATGAGAAGTGGGTGATGAAGCAGGTTTCCGGCGGCATGCTGGTGCAGGACGCGGATATCCGTCCGCTCACACCCGCGGATCTGAAAGTGGTCAGCAAGCGCAAGCCGACCGAAGAAGAAATGCGCGCCATGCTGTTCGCGTGGAAGGTCTGCAAGCACGTGAAGTCAAACGCGATCGTGTATGCGCGCGACGGCCAAACAGTCGGAGTTGGCGCAGGGCAGATGAGCCGCGTGGATTCAACCAAGATCGGCGCGATGAAAGCCGTGTTGCCGCTGAAGGGAACCGTCGCCGCGTCGGATGCCTTCTTCCCATTCCCCGATGGCGTGGAAGAGATCGCAAAAGCGGGCGCAACCGCCATTATTCAGCCGGGCGGATCAGTAAAAGACCAGGAAGTCATTGATGCCGCTGACCGGCTAGGTTTGGCGATGGTCCTTACCGGCGTGCGCCATTTCCGTCACTAGAACCCCGGCACTAAAACTCAACAACGGGCTTGTAGTTGAGCCGCCCTTCGGGCGTGCGCTCCACATTCGCGACCGGGATCTTCGGATCGTGAGTGAAAATCACCGGCCATTTCTCCGGAATCGCGCGCGCGTAGAAGCGCTTCTTGTTTTCGATAGTCTCCAGCGGGAACAGATCGAAGCCCATTCCCCAGGTCAGATCGAGATGGTTCGTGGTCGGGATCAGATCCGAGATGTAGCAGGCGTGCTTGCCCTCGCTCTCGATGTGAACCGCGCACATCGAACGCGTGTGCCCGGGATAGGTCTCAACAGAGATGCCGGGCAAGACCGTTTCACCGCCTTCTAGCAATTTCATCTGACCTGAATCGATTAGCGGATCGTAGTTATCGCTGATGTAGCTGACGGCATCGCGCTCGCGTTGCAGCTTGCCGGCCTCCCACTCGCCGCGCGGCGCATAGTACTTCGCATTCGGAAATGTTGGCAGAACTTTTCCCGCAGCGTCGCGCACCGTGTTCCAGCCGCAATGGTCGAAGTGCAAATGCGAGTTGATGACGATATCCACCTGCTCAGGTTCGCACTCGGCAGCGCGCAAATTCTCCAGCAACTTTGCTTGCGGCGCAAAATTCCGCGCCATCTTCTCGCTAAGTTTGTTGCCGATGCCGGTCTCGATCAGAACAGTTTTGCCGGCGCCACGGATCAAGACGGAATTCAATCCCACGACGAGCCGGTTCAGCTCATCAGGCTGGGCGCGTTTCTGCCATAGAGCCTTCGGGATGATCCCGAAGAAATTTCCGCCGTCGAGGAAATACGTTCCATCGCTGACGATGGTGAGATCAAGAGCGCCGACTCGCATCGAAACGCTCACTCCGCGGCTCCCAGTAGCTCGCGCTTGAAATGGTCGAGGATGAGGTTGTAAAGATGGTCGCGTGCGGCCGGCCCGGAGATGCTGTGCAGCTTGCGCGGGTAGAGCATCAGATCAAACTGTTTGCCCGCGTCGATGAAAGCCTGCGTCATCTGGATAGTGTTCTGCATGTGCACGTTGTCATCGCCCGTGCCGTGCGCGATAACCAAATGAGAGTGCAGACTCGCTGCGTAATTCACGGGTGAGCTCTTCTTATAAGACTCGGCATTATCCTGCGGCAGGCCCATGTAGCGCTCGGTGTAGATGGAGTCGTAGTTGCGCCAATCCGTTACGGGTGCGACTGCTACGCTGGCGCGGAAGATGGGAGAGTGGGTGGTCGCCATCAGGGTCATGAAGCCGCCGTAGCTCCATCCCCACCAGCCGAGGCGCGAACCGTCGATCTGCGGATTCGCTTCGATGGTTTGCTGGACGGCGGCGTATTGGTCCTTGATCTCCAGGTCGCCGAAGTCGTGGCGAATGGCCGCCGCGAATTTCTGTCCGCGCCCGGCCATGCCGCGATTATCTACATGCAGCACCGCGATGCCTTCGCGTACGAGCACCTGATCGAAAAGGAAGCTGGTGCCTCCCCACTCATCAACCACACTCTGCGCGCCGGGCCCGCCATAAGGATTATTGATGAGCGGCGCCTTCTTCTCCGCAGAAGCCTGCGGCGGGATGAGCAAAGTCCCGAGCAGAACGGTGCCGTCGTCGGCTTTGAATGTGACCGCTTTTGGCGGAATCAAACCGTAGCTTTCGATGGGATGCGAATTCCAAACCAGATTGCAGCCAAGGGTGGGGCGGCAGAGAGAAAGGCGGGGCGGAGTCATCACTCCGGAGAAAGTGTCGGCGTACCAGTCGGATTTTTCGGAGATTGAGACTGCGTGTGTTCCGCGTTCCTGCGAGATGCGGCGCATCCCCGTACCATCGAGCTTAATAGCGTAAAGATTCTTCTGGCGCACATCCTCCGCGTTCGCGGTGAAGTAGACGGTATCCTGCTTGACCGAATCCACGCTGCTGACTTCGAAATCCCCCTTCGTGATCTGGTGCTCGAGCTGAGCTGGACGGGAAAGCGGCTGTTTCAGGTCGAACCCGTAAAGATAGATGTGGGTGTGTCCGTCACGCCAACTGGTCCAAACGAATGCGTCGCCAGAATCGAGGACGTTGAAGTCATCGTTCACGGGTACCCAGTTGGGACTCTTCTCAGAAAGCATCAGCTGCGAGCGGCCGGTCGAGACATCGATGAAATAGAGATCGAGTTGGCCCTGCAGACGGTCAAGCACCTGGGCCCACGCAATGCCGTTCTTCAGCCATCCGAACCGCGGAATGTAAAAATCTTTCGCCTCGCGCGGACGCTTGCCGCTGGGGTCAGGCTCGCTGCGCTGGATGGGGAGAACGATCCATGAAGTCTTGCCGCCGTGGGCGTTGACCACTCCCAGTCGCACCTTGGGATTTGGGTCGCCGGCCTTCGGATACTTTTCGCGCTCGATCGTCGGATGTGTAGGAAGGAAGTCGGTGATCGGATAGCTCGGGACGGGCGTCTCGTTCATTTGCAAGTAGAGGATCTGCTTGCTGTCCGGCGACCACGAGTAGTTGCTGCGAACATCGAGCTCTTCCGCGTAGACCCAATCGACCTCACCATTCAAAACGTTTTCGTCCTGATCGCGGGTGAGCGGAAGCTGGACTGTTTCGCCGAGGTTCTGCACGAAGAGATTATGTTTGCGTACGAATGAGAGCTTCTTGCCGTCGGGCGAAAATTTCGGATCGAGGCTGGGCTCGGCAGAGGTGCTCACGCGAAGGCCCACGCCGCTCGAAAGCGCGTAAAGCCAGAGCTGACCTTGCGCGTCGAAAAGGATCTGGCTCGCGTTCGGCGCCCAATGATAGCTCGCGACTTTGTAGCGGGTGCGCCATTCGCGCTCACGCTCGTTCTTGATCTTGGAGTCAGGTGGCGCGAGCAAATTCATCTTCTCTGCAGAGACAAGGACGGTCGGCTTCCCGGTCGCGAGATCGACTGAATACAGTTCGGCGCGCTCGCCGGAGTCGTTCCGCAAGATGTAGGTGAGGCTCTTGCCATCGGGGCTCCAGCGCATGTTCTCCGGCGTGCGGCCGGTCACTCCGCCCTCCGCGAAAATGGCTTCGACGGTGAGTGGCTTCGAGGTGCTCTGAGCCGCGGTGAAGGGGGCCATGAAAATGGACCCTATGAAAATGAAAAAGATGAATGCGACGCGGAAGCGCAAGGAAAGCTCCTGAAACGACCGGAGCAAAAGTCTACACGATGGGTGCGGGAGGGGTTAGGGAGTTGAGACGAACGGCGCTAGACGTTTGCCCAGATACGCCCGAGCTCCAGCAGCACCACGAGGACTCCAATAAAGAAGTAGATGGTGCGCAAAGTCTCGGCCTTGGGTGGGAACGGGAGAGGTAGGCCGCGTTGCCGCGCCGTGGCGGCGAATGCTTCCTCGTAGTTGAAAATGAAGTCGGCAATACGGCAGTGGAAGACCGCGATGAACAGGCCGACCATCAGCCGGGTGAATTCGAGCAGCATGGCGGAATCGTAGAGAGAGAACAGGCTACTCTCAATCGGGCGAAAAGCTTAGCTCCGGCGATATCTGAGCGCTTCCTGTACAATCGCCATATACAGGTTTTAAGCGGGTTTTCATGCATCCTGACCTCGAAAAATTACTGGCGCTGCAAGATGTTGACCGGGAAATCTCGCGGCTGAGGGAAGAAGTGGCGGCGCTACCTAAGCGCGTGGCTGAGATCGAAACCAAGCTCGCTGGCGCCAAAGCAGCGGTAGAGAAGACGAAAGCGGCGATCAAGGGCAACGAGACGTCACGCCGCAATTTCGAATCCGACATCAAATCCACCCAGGAAAAAATCTCCAAGTACAAAGCGCAATCGCTCGATGTGAAAACCAACGAGCAGTACAAAGCGTTGATGCACGAAATCTCGTTTGCCGAGCAGGACATCCGCGCTGCTGAAGACAAGATCCTCGAATTGATGGAAGGAACCGAGGCGCAGGAAAAAGCAGTCAAGGCAGCCGAAGCCGACCTGAAGGCGCAATCAGCCGATGTAGAACGCGAGAAGGCTGATGCGGAAGCCCTGACCGCGAAAGACGAGCAGGCACTCGCTGAGTGGACCGCGAAGCGGAACGATCTGCGCGCCGGAGTCTCGGAAAGCATGCTCGCGCATTACGACCGCGTGATCCGCACGCGGCGGCCGGCGATCGCTGAAGCCCGTGACCAGAAATGCTCAGCGTGCAACGTGATGCTTCGTCCGCAGAAATATAACGAGATGAAGATGGGCGGCGACGTCCACACCTGCGACGCGTGCTCGCGCATCCTCTATTACGATCCTGCGCACGAGCCGCCTCCGCCGCCAGAGAAGAAAAAGAAGAAGAAAGCGGCCGAAGAAGAATTCGCTGCTGAGCCCTCTGAAGCTGAGACTACCGCGCACTGAGCGCCTTACCTGTTCGTTACAATCATCCTGCTTTGAAAGTCCCTGACAATCTGCCGAAGCTGGTAGTCGCGCGCAAAGGCGCGCTGCGCCTGGCTGCGGGGCATCCCTGGGTCTACAAGTCCGACGTGAGCAGCGTCGAGAGCGGCGCGCCGCCAGGTGCGCTGGTCGCGGTTGCCGACGACCGCGGACGCTTTCTCGGGTCGGCGCTTTACAGCAGCTCGTCGCAGATTGCACTGCGGCTGATCTCGACGGAGCCGGTGAACAACTTGCCGGAGTTGGTGCGCGAGCGTATTCGCGCGGCAGTCGCGTATCGCAAAAATCTCGTGAGCGGCACGAATGCTTATCGGCTGATCTTTAGCGAAGCCGACCAGCTGCCTGGGCTGATCGCGGACCGCTTCAATGATGTTATGAGCGTGCAGGTCCTGACGCAGGCGATGGACCGGGAGGAGATTCGCGCCGCAATCATTCAGACTCTCCAAGAGCAGGTGCCCGAGGCGCAAAACATTCTCGAGCGGGTAGATGCACGCATCCGCCAGCTGGAAGAGCTTCCTGCAAAAGAAAGCGGATTACTCGCTGGCAAGAAGACGTCGACGGTTTACGAGATGAACGGGTTGAAGTTCCAGTTCGACGGAACCTCGGGCCAGAAGACGGGCGCGTTCCTCGACCAGCGCGAGAACTATGCCGCCGCTGCAAGTTATGCGCATGGCGAGGCATTAGACGTCTGCACCTACCAGGGCGGATTCGGGCTGCATCTCGCGGCGTCGAAGAAGGTGAGCAACGTTAGCGCGGTGGACGTCTCGCGGGCGACACTCGAAGTTGCCGATGAGAATGGCGCGCTTAATAAAGACGTGATCGGCAAAGAGATCGAATGGATCGAGGGGAATGCCTTCGACCTGCTGAAAGACTACTCGTCATCGGGCAAGCAGTACGACACCATCGTGCTCGATCCGCCAGCGTTTGCCAAGAGCAAGAAGAACCTTGAGACTGCGACGCGCGGCTACAAAGAGATGAACCTGCGTGCCTTGAAAATGCTCCGGCCGGGCGGGATCCTCGTGACCTGCTCCTGCTCTTTCCATGTAAGCGAGTCAGAGTTCCTGGGCGTACTCGCTTCCGCAGCCGCGGACTCCCACAGGACGCTCAAAATCCTCGAAAAAAGAGGCGCGGCGAAGGACCACCCTGCCGTGGCGACCATCCCTGAAACTAGCTATCTGAAGTGCATCATCTGCACGATTTAACACCTACAATTCAGTGTAAGCTGCTGAAAAAAAGTAACATCCACGTATTGACAATAATACACTCACATTTTATGCTACCAATTGACTGATGAGAGCATCCAAATCTTTAGGCCGCCTTGCGGCCACGATTTCTTAACTACTTTCAAGGAGACCAGAACCATGACTTACATCACCCGTTGGGAACCATTTCGCGAGATCAACAGCTTGCAGAACCAGATGAACCGTCTGTTCCAGGACTTCGGTCGCGGCAGCCAGGATGAGCTGATGACCACCGGCTTCATTCCGGCAGTCGACGTATATGAGGACGAGCAGAACCTGACGCTCAGCCTCGAGGTGCCGGGCCTGGATGAGAAGGACATCGATATCCGGCTGGAGAACAACCAGCTCACGGTTCGTGGCGAGCGTCGCTTCGAGAAGGAGCAGAAGGAAGAGAACTTCCATCGCATCGAGCGCCGCTATGGAAGCTTCAGCCGCTCCTTCACTCTGCCGAACACGGTGGATACCGACAACGTGCAGGCGAACTATGTAAATGGCGTGCTGAAGATCGCCCTGGCGAAGCGCGCCGAAGCGAAGCCGAAGCAGATCAAGGTTGAAGTCGGCAAGACGCAGCCCACGCTCGAAGCCAAGCGGGAAAAAGCCGCTGCATAAGCGTATAACTCTCGGCAGCACAA
>JBJMGI010000128.1:0-5928 GCA_045807945.1 Terriglobales bacterium
CCGGCCGCCGCGGGGTTCGAAATCTACTCGCTCACGCCGCGCGGCGCGCCAAGCACACAGGATGAACGGCTCGCCCTGCGCTTCTTTAACATGCAGATCGGCAGCCCCGCTGACGCGCCCAGTCTCGCGCTATCGATGGCGATCTATCATTCGGTCCTCGGCCACATCCCGGAACCGGATCGCGGAATTAAGCGCGCCCGTTTTGCTGTTCTCCGGTTGACGCGGATTCCCGCCGTCCTCATGGAAGGTGGATTCCTTACCGAGCGTAGCGAAGGCCGGCTGATCGCGAACGATCAGTGGCGCACGAAGTACGCTCAATCGCTTGCCACCGGAATCGAGAATTACAAATTCCTCGCCGAGAAACATCAGCGGCCGTTGCTTGTTGCCGATTATCGTCGCCAACTCGGCGGCGAGCTGATCGCGCGCGACGCGACCGCGCCGGATGATTCCGCCGCATTGATCCCGGCGAGCAACACGCAGCATCAGGCGGAGATCGCGCAGCCGGGCGAAGCTGCACCGCCCGGCGAAAATGCGCCGCCATCCGAACAGGAACCCGACAAGTCCGAAGCGGAAGGAGCTGCAGCGACGACGATGGTCAGCGCCACGTTGACACCGCCAACGAACAACGCCGTTGTCGCAGCGCCTCCTGCTGAGATGGCGAACGGGACGGCGCCAGTGAACTCTGATGGTTCCGCCACGCCGGAGGCAGCGATGCCTGACAATTCGCCTCCGCCCGACAACTCGCCCGCAATCACCGATCAAGTCGCATCGGCGCCTCCAGCTCCATCCCCTGCGCAGCGCACCGCACCGCCGGTCCGTGCGCCGTCGCTCAGCCAGCGCATTCTCCGCTGGATGCCGATGCTTCCGTATCTTGAGCCGTAATCGCGCGCTGCTACGATTCGGTTGAGTGATACTCAGCGAAATCGTTCGCACGCGTTCGCATGCCGATTCGGTTGTGCCGTTGCGGATCTTCTTCGCCTTTTGGCTGATTGCAGCCCTCGGCGTCGCCTTCTACTTCCTTCGCCATCGCGAACGATTCTTTAGCGGCAAAGACGGTGATCGCACCACCGACAGCCCGGCTGCCGGCAACCTCCGAATGTGGATGGTCATCCTCATTCTTCTGCACGTTGCCGTGATCCTGACCTTGATGCTCATCGAAATTTGAACCCACGCTGGTGCGCTTCACTCGCGAAAACTTTCGAGTAGCGCTACGCGCAGGTCGCGTAACGAATTTCTAACAATTCGGCTTGCAACGATCGGACGCATTTGGCGTTAAATCGCGGCGTGCCCGATCCCCCGAACATTCGCGACCTCAAGGCGCGCATCACGGCCGATATCAAACGTCAGGGCTACAGCCTGATCAGTTACGACGAGCTGAAAGCCGCCTGGCCGGAAGCGTTCGCCACGGCAGCGCAATTAGCCGCCATCTCAATGATGGCCGACGAAGAAAACTGGATGTTCGAGTTCGTCACCTTCGGCGTGCTGTTCAAGCTCGCCGCGTAGTCGCGGGTGACAATGTGGGAGCGGCCTCAGCGACGCGACGATCGGGCGACATCCACAAGTTCTTTATTCGGAATAGTCGGACTTGATTGCCACTCACGGCCGTCCCTAACCTCGTTCATGAAAAAGCACCTGACCGTTGCAGTCGCACTATTATTCGCCAGCTCGCTCGCAGCGTTCGCCGCGCCTGATACCGCAGCGCTCGAAGCGAACGAGAACGCTGCCTGGCAGGCGTTCAAAGATAAGAAGCCGGACGAGTTCAAGAAGATCGTCGATAAGGACATGATCAGCGTCTCCGCCGACGGCATTGCCGACATGAACAAGGAAATCGCGAGCATGCAAAGTTGGGATATGAAATCGTTCAAGATCAGCGGTTTCAAAGCGTTCTCAGACGAAAAGGACGTCGCCGTTACGAGCTACACCGTCACCGTGGATGGAACCTACAACGGCCAGAACGCCTCCGGCACGTATAACGGCGGCTCAGTTTGGAAAATGGAAGACGGGAAATGGCTCGCGATCTTCCACACCGATGTGAAGCAGGAAAGCGCCACCAACCCGTAGCGCAGGCGCATGGGTCTCTAAGGAACGCAGGAAAACAGGAGTTGTCAGAGAACCTGCTTTAGTCGGGTTCCGCTTTGTGCATTCCAGATTCGTCCCAATTCATCGGTGAATCCGGGGTGGTGGCCTCTGTTCTTCCTGCGTTCGCTTTCCTGAGATATCTCCGCCTCCGACTTCCCACTTGTCACTCGTCGCCTGTCATTCTAGCGTAGCCGCAGAAGCGGGGGCGCCATTGGCTGAGACGTCGTAGACGAACCCCTTGAACCTGATGCGGGTAATGCCGCCGAAGGGAGCGAGGTAACGGACTGGGGTGTTTGGCCATGCGTGCTCGCGCATGGCTTTTTGTTTTGGAAATGAATTCGGAAACCAGGAAACCAAGAACGGACCGACTGGAACCTTCTTCATCCTGGCTTCCTGGCTTCTGAATTAACTCTCCTCTTATGATCCCCACCAAAGACTCCCCCGAACCGCAAGACTCAAACGGCAACGGCTCCTCTGTAGCCGCTGTCGCTGGCAGCGGCTCAAACGGCAACGAACCGACCGCGGCCGACGACCGCGGCTACAAGTTCCCAAACAGCCGCCGCGTTTACGTGAGCGGCGAACTGCATCCCGACATTCGCGTCCCCTTCCGCGAAATTTCACAGGCCCCGACGAAATCGCTTAGCGGCGAGCTCGAGCCGAACGAGCCGATCCGCGTCTACGATTGCAGCGGCCCGTGGGGCGACGAAGCCGTTGCGGTTAACCTCGACGTCCAAGCTGGATTACCACCGCTGCGTACAAGCTGGATCACTGCGCGTAATGACACTGTCGAATACGAAGGCCGCGTCGTACGTCCACAAGACGACGGCTATTTGTCGGACACGCATCGTGCCGCACGCAACGGAAGCTCCAAGGACCAAGCACCAAATCCCAAAGAAGCTCCAAATCCCAATGGGGACGCAGGTGGAGCGGCTTCTCCAAAGGCGCTTTCTGCCACTCCGGCTCGGACCGCGCTCGGAGATCGCGGCGACTCAAATAAGAACGATGAATTAAGAATTAAGAAGTTGGCGGCAAATCGCCCGTCCGGCTCGGACCGTCGCCCGCTTCGCGCCAGCGCCGGCCATCCCGTCACGCAGCTCTGGTACGCGCGTGCTGGCATCATCACACCCGAGATGGAGTTTATTGCCATCCGTGAGAATCACGGACGGCAAATTAAGAAGGAGAAAGGCCAAAGTAGAAATGGAAATGGAAACCGCCGCGGCGAAGCCGCGCATCCTTCGTCTTCTACTTCAGGCTTTCTACCTTCTACTTCCCTCGCGCACCAACACCCCGGTGAGTCCTTCGGCGCGTCCATACCAGCCGAGATAACGCCGGAATTTGTGCGCAGTGAGGTAGCGCGAGGGAGAGCCATCATCCCCGCCAACATCAACCATCCCGAGCTCGAGCCGATGATCATCGGCCGCAATTTCCTCGTCAAAATCAACGCCAACATCGGCAACAGCGCCGTGGCCTCCTCCATCGAGGAAGAAGTCGAGAAAATGCGCTGGGCCACCAAGTGGGGCGCCGACACCGTCATGGACCTCTCCACCGGGAAAAACATCCACGCCACCCGCGAGTGGATCATCCGCAATTCCCCCGTCCCCATCGGCACCGTCCCCATCTACCAGGCCCTCGAGAAAGTCGGCGGCCGCGCCGAAGAACTCACCTGGGAGATCTACCGCGACACCCTCATCGAGCAGGCCGAGCAGGGCGTCGATTACTTCACCATCCACGCCGGCGTCCTCCTCCGCTTCGTCCCCATGACCGCGCGCCGCATGACCGGCATCGTCTCCCGCGGCGGCTCCATCATGGCGAAATGGTGCCTCAGCCATCACCAGGAAAGCTTCCTCTACACCCGTTGGGACGAGATCTGCGAAATCATGGCCGCCTACGACGTCAGCTTCAGCATTGGCGATGGTCTTCGACCAGGTTCTATTGCTGACGCCAATGATGAGGCGCAATTCGCGGAGCTAAAGGTCCAGGGCGAGCTCACCGAGCGCGCCTGGGCCCACGGCGTCCAGGTCATGAACGAAGGCCCCGGCCACGTCCCCATGCACATGATCCGGGAGAACATGGAGAAGCAGCTCGAGTGGTGCCACGAAGCGCCCTTCTACACCCTCGGCCCGCTCACCACCGACATCGCCCCTGGCTATGACCACATCACCAGCGGCATCGGCGCCGCCATGATCGGCTGGTATGGATGCGCCATGCTCTGCTACGTCACCCCGAAAGAGCACATGGGTCTACCTAACAAAGACGACGTCAAAACCGGCGTCATCACCTATAAACTCGCCGCCCACGCCGCCGACCTCGCCAAAGGACATCCGGGCGCGCAGTATCGCGATAACGCGGTGAGCAAAGCCAGGTTCGAATTCCGCTGGGAAGACCAGTTCAACTTGAGCCTCGATCCTGAAACGGCGCGCGAGTTCCACGATGAGACCTTGCCTCAGGAAGGCGCCAAGACCGCACATTTCTGCAGCATGTGCGGTCCCCATTTCTGCTCAATGAAGATCACAGAAGACGTGCGCAAGTACGCTGCGGAGCAAGGGCTCTCCGAGTCGGACGCTCTTGAATCAGGAATGCAGGAAAAGGCGAAAGAATACCGCCGTGCGGGAGCCGGCGGGATAGACTCGCCGGAGGCGAGCCCGGAGGGTTCGGATGCTGGGGAGCAGCCGAATCAATTCGCTGAGCAAGGAGCCGAGGTTTACGCGAAAGCGTAATGCCTAAACCGACGATCTACCTCATCGCCGGTTGCAACGGCGCAGGTAAGACGACCTTCGCTAAGGAATTCCTTCCACACGAAGTAAAGTGCCTGCGATTCTACAACGCCGACGAGCTCGCGCGCGGCCTATCACCCTTCGATCCAGCCGCCGCGGCGATCAAAGCCGGCCGTCTACTACTCGCGGAAATCCGCCGGTCGATTACCCGCAAAGAAACATTCGCGCTGGAGAGCACTCTTAGCGGAACCACCTATCGGCGTTTGCTCCAGCAGGCGAAGGCCAGCGGCTATCGCATCTACTTGCACTATCTTTGGCTGCCGACTCCCGAGATCGCGATCGCACGTGTCCGCGAACGCGTGAAGAAGGGGGGCCACGATGTTCCAGCCTCCGATATCAGGCGCCGCTTCGCCCGCAGTCTGCGGCATCTCGTTTCCATTTACGCGCCGCTCGCGGATCGCTGGGCCGTCTGGAACAACGAGGGCAGCCCGGCGAAACTCGTTGCCGAATCGGAAAGTTGCACCACTGCCGAATTGCGAAGTAGGATTGAACAGTTGTGAAAAACAAAGACACCGCGGATGACGAATTTCTCGGCGCCGCGCTTCGTGCATTCAGACGCGTCGCACGTCAGCTCCGCAGAGAAAACCGCAGGCTCGGGTTACCCTTGATTTCGGCAAAGAACGGCCGTGTCCGGCTGATTCGTCTGAACGGCGCGCGCTCATGAACCCTCGGCTAGCCGAGCCTGAGATTGTGTCTCTTTCCTTTCCCCAAGCGCGCTTTGAATCGAGCCGCTGGGAAGCGAGCGACATAGACGGTCAGGTCCGCGAGGGTAGCGGGCGAAGGCTGTGGGAACAGACGAGTCAATTCCGCTGGGAGGATCAATTCAACCTCTCGTTAGACCCGGAGACTGCCCGCGAATGGAGCCGCTGGGGAGCGAGCGACATGGACGGTCAGGCCCGCGCCGGTAGCGGGCGAAGTCTGTGGGAACAGACGAGTCAATTCCACGACGAGACCTTGCCGCAGGAGGGAGCGAAGACCGCGCACTTCTGCTCGATGTGCGGTCCGCATTCTGCTCGATGAAGATCACTGAGGACGTCCGGCGCTATGCTGCCGACCAGGGGAAGAGTGAAAGTGA
>JBJMGI010000129.1:0-5316 GCA_045807945.1 Terriglobales bacterium
CGGAATCTTCAGCGATGATCAGCCGCGCAAGAAGCGCGATCAGCGCGCGCTGCGCACCCTTTCAGAGCGTACCGGCGGCGTTGCCTTCTTCCCGCGCGACCTGCACGAAGTCGATCAGATCTCGCAGGACGTCGCTCACGACATCCGTAACCAGTACACCATCGGCTACAAGCCCATCAAGCCGCAGTCTATGGGCGGATACCGTTCGGTTCGTGTGGAAGCCAAGGAAAAGGGATTCGGCCACATGCAGGTGCGTACGCGTAGCGGCTACTACGCGGGCCAGACCAACGAAACCGCGACCGCAAAGTGACATTACTTTAGTTTTACGGAATCGATTGAGTCCGGAAGCACTTCCCGCTACAATCATTGGAGTCGAGGGCCTCACGGTTTTGCCGCGAGGCCTTTTTTATAGCTGCATGAGCATTCCTATCCGTTGCGAATTCGATAGCGATCAGTTGGTCACAAAGATGGACGTGACCTTTTCTGCCGACCCCATCAATATTTCTCCCGTCGTTGACAATCTGATGGAGCACGCCCGCAAGCTGGCCTGCTGCGACGGTAAGGATTTCGAGATCGAGCTCTCGCTTCGCGAAGCGCTGGCCAATGCCATCATCCACGGCAGTAAAGGCGACGCCAGCAAGCAGGTCCACTGTACCGTGTCGTGCGACGAGAAGCATGGCATTCTGATCGTGGTCCGCGATTCGGGCGACGGCTTCGATCCAACCCGCGTCCCCGGATGCTGCCAAGGCGAAAACATCTATGCCGACCATGGCCGTGGCATCTACCTCATCAACCGCATGATGGACGCCGTCGAGTTCAAGAACGGTGGCACTGAGATCCACATGCGCAAATTCTGACTCCCTGGTGAAACCTGGTGAAACCAGGCGCAATCCCCAATTTGGGAATGTATTTCATCCTACCTGTCTTTACGATTTTTCTAACTTGACTGTACGAGTAAATATCGGGAGGCATCACCCAATGAGCCGTCCTGCCTTGATCATGAAAATGGTGTTGTCATTGACTCTAGTACCCGCAGTCGTACAAGCACAACAGTTGAAGCCTGCGCCTTCTGACCTCATCTCGAAGGCTGCAACTACCCTACGCGAAATTTATCGGGATCGACTCGGTCAAAATGAAACACTAAACGTAACCTATACGGTTAATGATCCAAATTTTTCGTGGGAGGGTCGCTCCTATCCATATACAGTCTTGGTGACTGCCGAAGAATACTGCGGCTCTTCCATTCTGGGTTTAAAGAAGACATGCGAGCAGAAGACTCACGCCGATTCTGGCCAGCCCTTCCTGCGAGTGGGGCTGAAGTTTAGGTGGGGGAAAACGGGTTTCGTTTTGACGGATTTCAATGCCGGCGGTTCAGGGCTGCACGATACGCAGCTCAACAGTCTACGACGCGAAACCAAAAAAACAGATCCTAGCGCTCTGAAATCGCTTGTTGACGAAAAGCTAGGGAGCATGGGAGCCCGATTCGGCCCTTCCACACAGAAAAACTTCAACAAGATCATCCCTCTGCGGGCTCTTCGCAATCTCGTGGGGCCCTTTAGCATTGTGCAGACTACTTTTGACTATGACGCTGTGGAATGGTCAGTGTTCGCGACTCACGGGTCTTCGGGATATCTATTTTCGTTTGAGCCAATCGGAGGTGGCTTGACTAAGATACACAGTTTTTAGTTCCCGGGATCCACATGCGCAAATTCTGACCTGCCGAATTTGACGCTGCCTCGCCGCGTCCCTTACCCTAGAGCGTCTCCCCATGCGAACTGCCGAAGCCTCCCGCCTGCGCGTTGCCGAAAGCATCATCGACCTCGTTGGCGAAACTCCCATGTTGAAGCTGCGCCGCGTTGTGCCTGCGGACGCAGCTGAGGTTTACGCCAAGCTTGAATACCTGAACCCCGGTGGAAGCGTGAAAGACCGCGCCGCCATCGGCATCATCCGCCGCGCTGAACGCGATGGGCTGCTTCGTCCCGGCTCCACCATCGTCGAAGCGACAGCGGGGAACACCGGCATCGGGCTCGCGCTCATCGGCGTCAACAAGGGATACAAAGTCATCTTCTGCGTTCCCGAAAGATTCTCGGCAGAAAAAGTAAAAATTATGGAGGCACTCGGCGCCCAGGTGTTCCGCACACCAGACGCCGAGGGGATGCAGGGCGCGATCAAGCGCGCGAAAGAGATCGTTGCATCCATCCCTGGCGCGTTCATGGCGGGCCAGTTTGAGAACCTCGCCAACCCAGAGTTCCACCACGACACAACGGCACAAGAAATCTTCGACCAGATGCAGGGCAAGCTCGACGCCATTGTCATTGGCGTCGGCACCGGCGGAACTTTCTCCGGCGTCGCCCGGTTTATGAAAGAGAAGCTTCCCAAAGTTCTGTGCGTTGCTGTCGAGACGCAGGGATCCATCCTGCAGGGTGGCCCTCCCGGGCAGCACAAGGTGGAAGGCATCGGCGTGAGCTTCATTCCAAAGACTTTTGATCGAAAATATTGCGACGAGATCGTGATGATCCACGACGAGCCCGCTTTTGCCATGGTCGCCGAGCTGGCACGCAAAGAAGGTGTCCTCGCTGGCTCCAGCGGCGGAGCAAACGTGGCTGCCGCGGTGCAGATCGCGAAAAAGCTCGGGCCAGGCAGGCGCGTCGTCACCATGTGCCCCGATAGCGCGGAGCGATACATGTCCAAAAACATCTTCCAGGGCGGACTGTAGTTTCTGTGCGCCCTTCTTGATCTGAGAGCAATCTAACCCTTATTCCTTATCGAAAATCATGACCGCCAAAAAAAGACCGTTCGGATTCGCCACCACCGCCATCCACGCCGGGCAGGAGGCTGACCCGCTCACCGGCTCCGTTACCGTTCCTATTTACGCTACTTCTACATACGTTCAAGAAGAGATCGGGAAGAACAAGGGATACGAGTACTCGCGCGTCTCGAACCCCACGCGTACGCGGCTGGAAGAGAATCTTGCTGCGCTCGAACGCGGCCGCACTTCGCACGTCTTCGCCAGCGGCATGGCTGCAACGAATGCACTATGCACCATGATGCGCTCCGGCGATCACATCGTTTGCGGTCATAACGTCTACGGTGGCGTGCCTCGCCTGTTCAATCAGGTGCTCTCAAACTTCGGATTGCAGTTCACCTATGTGGACACCACTAACCTCGCCGCGGTGGAGAAATCCATTCGCGGCAACACGAAGTTCGTTTTCATCGAATCGCCGACGAACCCGCTGATGGCCCTCACCGATATCGCCGCCGTCGCGCGCATTGCTCATCGTCGCGGGGCAGAGCTGGTGGTGGACAACACTTTCATGTCGCCCTATTTCCAGCGGCCTATCTCGCTCGGTGCCGACATCGTGCTCCACTCCACCACGAAATTCCTTAACGGACACAGTGACGGACTCGGCGGCGTGCTCGTTGCGACCAAAGCCGAGCATGCAGAAAAATTTGCCTTCGTGCAAAAAGCTGCTGGTGCGATCATGTCGCCCTTCGAATGCTGGCTGGTGTTGCGCGGCGTAAAGACGTTGGCTGTCCGCATGATCCAGCATGAGATCAACGGCCACGCGGTTGCGCGCTTCCTGGAAAGCCACGACAAGGTGAAGGAAGTCTTCTATCCCGGGCTGCCGGATCATCCGCAACACGAGTTGGCCAAGCGCCAGATGTCCGGCTTCGGCAGTATGATCACCTTCGAGCTGGGTTCGCTCAAGAACGCGCAGAAGATGTTGCGCAAAGTCCGCGTATGCTCGCTCGGAGAATCACTGGGTGGCGTCGAAACCCTCATCTCGCATCCCGCGACCATGACTCATGCCGCGCTCGGCGAAAAGGGAAGAAAAGCTATCGGACTGACCGACGGAATGGTTCGTATTTCGGTCGGAGTGGAAGATGCCGACGACATTATCGAAGATTTGGATAACGCTCTGAACGCGATTTGATCAGTCCAACGCTACTGATTCACTGATCCAGTCCAGATAAGTTTTAGTACCAGCTTCGATCGAGAGAGCGATGCACTCCGGCACCTCGTAGGGATGCAGCTCTTTGATGGCCGCGAAGAGCTCACCCACGGTGGAGGCGGTCGTCTTCATGAGCAACAGGCATTCCTTCTCACTCTTCACCTCGCCCTTCCAGCGGTAGATAGAACCCTGCATCTCGATGATGTTCACGCAGGCGGCGAGCTTGCGTTCCACCAGCTCCCAGGCCATGTCTTCCGCCTCGCCTTTGGAGCCGATCGTCGTTAGCACCAACCGTTGTTCCGTCATAACCGCAAACTCCCTTCCAGCTTGTACAATCCCTAAACTGCGCACCTGCGCGAGCGGACAATCTTAATCGAAGCCTCCGTTCCAGCGTTCGCCCACGTTATGAAAGCAGAGATCAAGTTCGGAACTTCCGGATGGCGCGCCATCATGGCCGATGAATTCACGGTGGAAAACGTTCGTCGCGCCGTGACCGGAATCGCACGTTATGTGTCTTCCTCGAAATCATCCGGCGCGCGCGTGATCGTCGGCCGCGATCCCCGTTTTCTCGGTGAGACCTTCGTTGCGCTCGCCGCCGACATTCTCGGTGAACATGGCATTACCCCAATGGTCGTCAGCGACCCTGCACCGACTCCGGCCATCGCCTATGAAGTCATTCGGGTAAAAGCGGACGGCGCAATCAACTTCACCGCTTCGCATAACCCTGCCGAGTACAACGGAGTGAAGTTCTCGGGTCCAGACGGCGCGCCCGCACTGCCTGAGATCACGAAACAGATTGAAGCAGCGGTCATCGCCGCCGATTCCGAGACTGCGCCTTCCACAACCGCCAAAGCAGAGAAAGTAGAAGTCAGTATCAAGAAGGAGTACTTGAAGCGGCTGAAGGAACTCGTGGACCTGCCCGCGATCGCGAAGTCGGGAATGAAAGTCGCGTTCGATCCGCTCTTCGGCGCCTCGCGCGGGTACACGGACGTGCTGCTTCGCGAAGCCGGGGTCGATGTCACGACAGTGCACGATCATCGCGATGTCCTCTTTGGCGGTCATCCGCCCGCGCCCGACGGCGAATACCTTGGCGATCTCACTACCGCGATGAAGAAATCAGGCGCGCGCATCGGCATCGCCTGCGACGGCGACGCCGACCGCTTTGGCGTCGTTGACGACGACGGCACCTTCATCTCCCCAAACTATGTCATCGCCATGCTCTTCGACTACATCGTCGAGAGCCGCGGCTGGAAGAACGGGGTCGCGAAGTCGGTTGTCACCACCAACATGATCAATGCGCTCGCAGCGCAGCTGAAAGTGGAGCTATACGAAACGCCGGTTGGCTTCAAGTACATCGGCGAGC
>JBJMGI010000130.1:0-25978 GCA_045807945.1 Terriglobales bacterium
AGGATGATGCGCAGGTTGCCGCCGAACTGGAAGGTGTGCTTGCCCTTCGTCCAGACCACGTCGTCGGTAATGTTGTTGCTTGGGACGTTGACGAAACTCGACCGGCGGAAGCCAACTGGGTCATCCAAGCCGCGGAAAGTCACTCGGTTCTGGTCTCCGATGCCTGAGCGGCCATAGCCTTGCCGGATGAATCCGTAGCGCACGTTGTTGATCAAATTTTGGCCAAGGATAGCCGTGTAGCCGATTGCGATTCCCCTGCTGTTATCGATGCTGGTGGCATTCGCCGGTCTTCCGGGGAACTGCTGCTGGTCTGAGAAGGAGCCGCTGCCGCTTACATTTTCCGAGACCGCGTGGTCGTCTTGCAGGTTGCCGCGAACAAAGATCTTGTGGTTGCCGGCTTGGTCGACATTCAGGTCGAGCTTGCCGATCAAAGTGTTCGTGCGTTCCGGTGTCGACGCGGAGAACGTAAAGCCACGGAAGTTCAGGGTGTCACCCACGGCGTCGGTGTTGGGATGTGGATAGGTCTGCAAAACTGCGAGCGCGTTGGGGTTGACCCCGGGTCCCCAGGGACATGTTGTCGTGCAGGTGTCCATAGTGGCAATCTGGGCGGGAGTCAGTGTCTGTACGTTTCCAGACGTGTCAAAGTAATGAATGATGCCGTTACGAAGATCGTCGCTGGGGACAACACGAGTCACCTGCAGGCTCTCCGCGCGACGCTCTCCCTCGTAGGTGAAGAACCAGAAAAAGCGATCTTTCACGATGGGGCCGCCGATGGACCCACCGAAGACGTTGCGAATCAACTTGGGCGGACGATTGGGAAAGCCCGACGTGACTTGCGAGTTTTTGTTGAACCATTCGTTAGCCTCGCCGATATCACTGCGATTCGATTCGTACAGCGTTCCGTGGTAATTATCGGTACCGCTTTTGGTGACCAGCACTACCTGCGCGCCTGAGGAGCGTCCTACGTCGGCATTTGCATTCGTGGTGGTGACGCGGAACTCCTGGATCGAGTCGAGGGTTGAACGAAGTGCTCCCTGGAACGGTCCATTTTGATCATTAACATCATTGTTGTCGACACCATCGATGGTCACGTTCGTCTGATCACTGCGACCGCCGTTCACCGATCCATTGCGGCTATCAAAGCCATTGTTGACCTGCGTGCCTGAGGTCGGGTTCGTGAAAACCACGCCAGGTTGCAGGCTGAGGATCTCGACAGCGTTGCGGCCTTCAAACGGCAGGCTCATGATCTGCTGCGTGTTGAAGGCGTGGCCAATGGTTGCGTCCTGCGTGTTGACCGTGGGAGCTTCGCCACGTACTTCCACGGTTGTCGTTGCGCCCGCAAGCTTAACGGTAAGGTCCAGAGTGGTCGGCTGATTCACCAGCAGGCGCACATCTTTCACGTCGACCTTGCCGACATTCGCCGCATCGGCAGTGACGGTGTACGTTCCCGGAGGCAATTGGAGGAACTGATAAAAGCCGTCCTGACCGGAGGTCGTGTCGCGTTTAAAACCGGTCGCGGGGCTCACGATGCGAACGGTGGCTCCGGGGAGCACGCCGCCTTTTGGATCGACCACAGTCCCGTGCAGACTGGTAGTAGCGGTTTGCGCTGAAGTTGCCAGGTTGAGGATGAGAACTGCTGAGAGGAGCAAAACGATCTTGCTGAGTCGCATTGGGGAGAGACTCCTTGGCCGATGCTGCGCCATTCGAGGGCTCGCGGCCGACTACTTGGGCTGCAATGTAGCAATTCAGGAGCCGAGTTTTATCGTGAATATGACGAGGAAAAAAAGCGTTGACGCCAGCTGGCGTTCTAATTTTTGTAGGTGACGCGCCAGGGGCTTACGCAAATCCGTAGCGTGAGTTGGACCTGGTGTTTTTCCAAACGGCTTGAGTAGTTTTTTAGTGAATGGCGGAGGGAGAGGGATTCGAACCCCCGGTACCCTTTCAGGTACAGCAGTTTTCAAGACTGCCTGTTTCAACCGCTCACACATCCCTCCACGAATGATTTTATCAGTTCGAGAATGGCGCGTTGCAGTGTCACTGCAGGCGCTCTTTGGCGCGTCAGTACGACATCTCTCAGTTTCGAGAGCACATCGCACTTGTGGGAACAGTCCGCTCAACGGAGCTAACAAGGAGAACGTATGCAAAGAATTTTGTTAAGTGTTATGACGCTGGCCTTGGCGGTCACAATAGGCTGCAGCCAGAACCGCGCCGGGAACAACAACACTGGCGGTAGCGCAAGTGGAAGCGGAAGCGACACCACCGCCGCGTCGAACGACAATGCCAATGGGACCAGCGGCTCGAATGCAGGCACCAGTTCCGCGAAGCTCAGCGACAGCGAGAAGCAGTTATTGCAGAACATCGCTGCCGCCGACAAAGCTGAAGTCCAGGCCGGACAACTTGCACAGAGCAACGCCGCCAGCCAGAAGGTGAAGGACTTTGGTCAAAAGCTAGTCGACGACCACACGCAGAATAGCCAGCAGCTTCAGCAGCTGGCACAACAGAAGGGCGTGCAGTTGAACGACGAAGTGAAGCCAGAAGACAAAGCCGCTGCCGACAAACTGCAGAGCATGAAGGGCGCGCAGTTCGATAAGGCCTTCATGCAGCATGAGAAACAGGACCACGCGAAACTGCTGAGCCAGTTGAAGCAGCAGCAGGACCAGATACAGGATCCGGACCTGAAGAGCTTCGTCAGCCAGACCATCAGCGCCGTGCAGCAGCACCTCGACATGACCCAGGGAACCAAAGCGAGCTCGACTTCGCCCTCCGGTCAGTGATCACGAACACTGGAAAGAAAATAAAGATGAGCGCCGGGACATCCGGCGCTTATTTTTTTGCCAGTGCTCTTCCGCTTTGGTCGCAATTCTGGTTCAATTGCGATTCACGTTTGAGGAGCAAAAATGCGGATACGAGCTGTTTTGTTTGTCGTCCTAATCGCGCTGGTCGCCCCCACCTTCGCACAAACCACTTCTGCCCCGGCTGCGAGCAAGCCTCGCATGACCTTCGACGAGTTCTTCAACGGAACAGATATCACTGACGTCAACATCTCGCCCGATGGGCACTCCGTGTTGATCGGAACCGCTCGCCCAGATTGGGGCCAGGAAGTAAATCGCCGCGATATCTGGCTGTGGACCGATGGCGGACAGTTGCGCCAGCTTACCCGCTCGGGCCGCGACAGCAACGCCGACTGGTCTCCTGACGGGAAGTGGGTCGCCTTTTATTCGGACCGCAAGCCGTCCGCCGAAAAAAGCGATGCGTCTTCTGGGGACGAGGCTACGACCCAGATCTATCTCATCCCTGTGAATGGTGGAGAAGCATTTCCCGTAACCAGCGGAGACGAAGACGTGCACGCCTTCGCTTGGGCTGCCGATTCGAGCGCACTCTACTTCGCGACAACGCAACCGCTCAGCAAAGAACAAAAAGAGCAGATCAAGAAACAGTGGCACGATGTGAACCGCTGGCGTGAATCTGAGCGCGGAGACCAGATCTTCCGGATCAAGGTGACGGACGCGCTAGCGAACCTTGCTGCCGCGGGGAGCAAAGCTGAAGCTGCCGCTGCGGAGAATGCTAAGAGCAGCGACAAGGATGCGATGAAGGACCAGCCGTTTACTCCCGGCGCACAGCCGATCGCTTCCAGCAAGTACAAGCTGAAGGCATTGATCGCATCACCTGACGGCAAGCTGCTCGCCTTCAACACCGACTCGCTCTCGTCGCGTGTTGAAGATGACGCGTCCTTTGAGATCTACACGGTGGATACTGCTGGAGCTCCGACGCAAGCGCCAAAGCAGATCACGAAAAATCACGCGATCGAAGAGAACATCACCTGGGGAAAAGACAGCCGCAGCATCTTCTTTCAGCAGAGCACGGGAACGCCGGAAAAATATGAGGATGTGCAGCCCCGCGTCTACTCGGTGGATGTGAACAGCGGCAGCCTGACACGCTGGGCCCCGAGTTTCACCGGCGAGATCACCGATTACGACATCACGCCGCAGAACACGCTATGGGCGGCGGCGCAGAGCGGGACAGAAATCCCGACCGTTTCACAGGTGCACGCGAACACGCCGCTGGTTCCGAATCGTGGGTGGGCGGGAAGCTACGAACATCTTTCCGCCGCCCGCAGCAGCAACCGCGTGGCGTTCGTCCATTCGGCGCAGCAAAAGCCTTCGGAGGTTTACATAGCCGAAGGGCCGGACAAGCTCGAGTCCGCCAAAGCCATCACCAATTTCAATCAGCTGATGACGCAACGCGACCTTCCCGAAGGCAAGCCCTATCGCTGGAAAGCGCCGGATGGAACAGAGGTCGAAGGCTGGCTGATCTATCCGCCGGGGAAGATGGGCGCAAAAAATCTGCGCATGTTCACGCTCATCCATGGCGGTCCGCTCGATGCCGACCATAATCATTGGGAGACGGATTGGTACCAGTGGGGAGCGCTTGCGGCTTCGAACGATTGGCTCGTGTTCGAACCGAACTATCGCGGGTCGGCCGCTTACGGCGACCGCTTCGCGCTGGAGATCAGCCCCAAGCTGGTATCCGTCCCGGGTGTGGACATTCTCTCTGGGGTGGATGCTCTGGTGAAGGACGGCATTGCCGATCCCGAGCGGCTCGCGATCGGTGGCTATAGCTACGGCGGGTACATGACGAACTGGCTCCTGACGCAGACCACGCGATTCAAGGCCGCAGTAACCGGAGCGGGCGCGGTGGAACATGCCGCCAACTGGGGAAACGACGATTTGAGTTACGACGATGCCTGGTACCTGGGCGGAACGCCCTGGGAGAATCCGCAAGATTATCAGGCTGAAGCGGCCCTCTTTCAAATGAACAAAGTGAAGACGCCCACACACATGGTGGCCGGCGGTGACGATATCCGGGTAGCAGTTAGTGAGGACTATCTAATGGAGCGCGCGCTACACACGCTAGGCGTGCCTTCAAGTCTTCTGGTATTCCCCGGTGAAGGCCATGGATTGCGCAAGAACCCGTGGCACGGCCGCATCAAGGTAAGGGAAGAGATGCAATGGCTGGAGAAATATGTTCCGGCCGGAGGCGGCGCGGCGAAGTAAGTTCCGCTTCGTGAATAGAAAAGCCGCCCGTTTGCGGGCGGCTTCCACGTTTAGTTTCCGCCTAGGCAGCCGTTCTGTCCTTTGTTGTTCGGGTAACCGGTAGCAGAATCAAAAGCCTTGTTCGACCACTCGCCCTGAATCTTCCATTGCGAACCGTTCGAGAAGGTCAGAAGCGGAGCGCCGTAGGTCCAAGCGCACTTATCACCATTCTCGTCGCCGCGTGAGTCGTACCACCCTCCGTTGCGGGGGTCGGTGCGGGCTTCAGACAACTCATGGCCGCTCACGTTGGCGATTGCCGCCAACCCTTGCGAGTGCAGGCCCGAGCTATCTTGAGGATCACAACCGGCGTCACCGTCGAGCTTCCAGAAAAACGCGATTTGGACGGGCGTACTGCCGCAAGTACCATAGCTATGCCACGCGCAATAACCCGCGCTTCCGCGCGGCAGGTCGGTGTACACAGCGTAATAGCCGTTGGAGACGGGACTTTTTACGACTTTACAAACTTCCGCCAGGATCGGTGCGACCTGTTGTCCGCTGGTAGCGGCGGTGGTGTCGACCGCATGGGCTACGGCTGTTACAGCAGAAGTGACTTGCCCATTAGTGCCGGTGTACTCGTTGGAGGTCGCGGCATATTTTGAGCCGCCAAAACCGCTGTACCAGGTGTCCATGCCGGTCATCTTGTCGCCGCTGTAGCCGGCCCATGATGTTCCCCAGAAGATCGGCTGGGCCACGGCATTGGTCATAATCGCGCCGCTGTGCCAAGTCATGTCTGCATGGCTGCCGCCGCTAGGTCTTGCCGGGCGAACCACGCCTTTTGCCCACTGGACGCCGTGCGCCTTGGATTCTGGATCGAGCGCGGGATTGGAAATGTCGTGCGATGCGGCAGGAGGTTTGTTAACCGACGAATTCTGCGCATTTAGGGTGAGAGTCGCGAAGAGCGCGACCAGGGTGAGAACAGAGAGGAACAACCTCTTCATACAGCCTCCGGAACGAGATTTAATGGGGTGCTTTTTCTGGGGGAACAGCGGACGAAAGAAGCCGAAATTGGAATGTAGGTGGAGCTGTTATGAAGGGCAGTTCTGGGAAGCTCGAAATGAAAGTAGCCCACTGGTACTTCCTGCGATGGATTGGGGCGAGCGGCGCGTTCGCGGGGTCGATCGGACTAGCATCCGCCGCGAAAGCCGGAGAAGATTACCCCATCGATTTCCAAGGGTCAATGCAAAACCTTAGAAAAACTTAGCTCGGCCTTGTTTGACGCACATTCGGACAATGCTATTGCGAGAAGACTTACCTCGGCTTAGAATCCGCAGCGCCCCCGAAAGGAGCTTCCATGAAACGCCTGATCTGTACTGCGCTAGCAGTCTGTCTGCTGCTGGGCGTGGCTGCCGCGCAGACTAAAACCAAAACCAAGAAATCTGCCGCCAAGGCCGAACCCGCCGCTTCGGCAAAGGCCCCCGACGCTGGCTCTACCCACGTGAAGGCCTATTCGCCTGACGACATGAAGTGGACGGCAGCGTCCAATTCGTTACCTGCTGGAGCGCAGGTCGCTGTGCTCGAAGGCGACCCGATGAAGTCCGGCCCATACACCATCCGGCTGAAGTTCCCGAACAACTACCGCATCCCGCCGCATTACCATTCAAAGGTCGAGCATGTTACGGTGATCAGTGGAAACCTCCGCGTAGGCATGGGTGACACCGTTGATGAAAAGAGCATGAACGGATTCGGCCCCGGAAGCTTCGCTGCGATTGAGCCGAACACCCACCATTACGGCCTCGTCAAGAACGACAACATCCTTAAGGGCAAGGGCACGGTCATCCAGCTGCACGGTGAGGGGCCTTGGGACATCCACTATGTGAACGCGAGCGACGACCCGCGGAACAAGAAGTAGCGATTTAAATCTTAGCGCTCGCTCTTCCGCTCGCGCTAGATTCTCACCTTGACAAAATCAAAGCCCCAGGCAGGTTCGCCTGGGGCTTTTCTCTGATCAGATTAAAACTTCGTTGGGCGCTCGTCACTTCGCCCGAAACCGCGAAGGCCGGTTACTGAATGTAGGCGATTCCTTCCAGCTCGCGCTGGATCGCCTCAACCGAATTACCGGCACCGCTCACACGGTTGGCTGCGTCGCGCGCCGATTCCGGCGACACTCCGTAACCACGACCCGTAAGGAACATCTGGAACAGTTCCGCGGCCTGCTGGTAATCGAGCCCACCTTCTATGAGCTGGTTCCGCAGGGCCGCCATTTCTGCGATAGAAAAACGCTCTACCTGCATATGGTCACCTCCGACCCTTGCACCTTCTACAACATTAGACACGCAGCCACCCTGTTTCGTTGCAGACAAAATCAAATAAACCGTTACGAACGTAATACTTGAGTTGTACTTACTCCCAAAAAGTTGCGGTTCGTCGCAAAAAAATGTGACGAATCGGGCGTGTTAATCAATGGCGTTGAAACCGTGATACATGCGGAACAATGCCCACGCGTGAAAAGCGGCGCTCAGAATGATGCCGCCCAGCACGCACAAGCCTGCGTCCAGCGCATACAAGGTCATGCCCACAAGAAAAGCCCATTTTTGGCCCTGTCCGCCGAAGTAGCCGAAGACGGCGAAGACGCCCGCGATCACAACCGTCACTACCAGCGCCGCGACGGAACCAGTTCCTCCGCCATGAGCGCCAATCGCGTCGGTGAACTGGGTGATTCCAAGGCCGAAGATGAAGCGCGTGCCGTTCCCGGACATCGCGATCAACGTGTTGATCACGGAAAGAGCACCGATCCAATAGAACCAGCTAGCTCCACCGCGCACCGCGGGTGAGACTTGTCCTGGCGATGCCGCCGGCTTCGCAGGTGCAGGCTTTGCCGCCTGAGCGCCGTTGTAGATCGTTTGGTCCGGCTGGCCCTGATACACCGTCTCTTTTTTGGGAGCTTGCCCGAAATCAGCCATATGGCCCTTTCTCTTCCGGATTTCAGCGCATTTTATGACGGGTACATCCTTTACAAAATTACTTTCGTACATGGGAACCGTCGAAGTCACGGGCACGTACTAAAGGTTCAGGATCGCCAAGGAGGAATGAACGAATGAAGGGCCGACCGCTTCTGCTGGTTATTGCGACGCTTTTGTTTTCCGCAACTTTGCGAGCACAAATCAGCGCGCCGCCACCTTCGATCGCGGACCTATATCTTTCTCCCACAGAAACCCACGGCGGCAAATGGTGCTTCAATCCGAAGAGCAGCAGACTCAAGATCTTGACTGCGGCTCTTGCACAGACGAGTGATCCGGTTGACGCTGCCGCGCTCGCGGCCGACCTGGCGGATTTGCGCGAGTTCCTTCGCACACAATATCCGGGCTACAGCGAACTTGCTCAAGCGCCCGGGTTCGATGTGGACGACTACTTTCGTCATTGGCAGGAATCACTTGCGGGAAAGAAGCAGGTGCCATTTGCGGATGCTGTGGTTCAACCCTTGCAGAAGTTGCGGGACGTCGTGATCGACCAACATCTGCAGACTGAATTCCCGGAAGCGAAGCTCAAAAATGGAACATTGCTCGACACGCACGAGTTCCAGGCGTCCTTCGATGGAGCCGCCCCCGACGTGAGAAAGTGCAGCGTGAGCGGTGCGAAGCGGGTCTATGAGTCGACGTTGCGCGTATCGCAACAGATCTCACAAAGTTCGAAGAAGGGTGTTGTAACCGTATCGGCGGTGGCGGATAGTCCGGTGAAATTGAAATGCGAAGACCGCGAGTTCACGCTCACGGAGCGGCCGGCAACGCCCATGCCCAAAGAAGCTGACCCGACCTTCTATACATGGTCAACGGTGGGCGACACGGCCGTGATCCGAATTAAAAGGCTTTTCGGCACGACCAAGGACCTGGAAAATCTCGCTCATATTCCGCAGGACTACCCCCAACATTCAAAGTTCAAGCGCATCATCTTCGACCTGCGTGGCAACGGAGGTGGCGACGACAGCTACGTTTACGACTGGATCTCCAAAGCTAAGAGCGGAACCTGGTGGTCCGGTGCAGAGACCAAGCTGATCGGAGACCTTTGGCCGTGCGAAGAGTGGAACATCGCCGTGTATCGCCTGGTGCGCGACGGAACTATCGGCAGCCCGGCGGCAAACGCCGAATTGCAAAAGATCAAGGCGAAGTGGCCCGAGCGTCTTCCCGACCTGCGCGAACAGTTCAATGACGGACTGGTCGAAGACAAATCGGAACACCCGTATCAAGGGCACATCTATGTGCTGATCGACCGGCGCTCGGCATCATCGGGCGAAAGCTCGGCCTTCGTGCTGCGACAAGCGTTAAGCGCGACCGTCCTGGGCGAGCGCAGCGCGGGATATCTGACCTTCGGCAACCAGCGGCCGATCATTCTGCCGCGCAGCGGGGTGCGCTTCATGGTGCCGACCAAGAGAAATTGGTTCGACACTCCGATGGAGACGGTTGGAGTGCCCGTTGACTATTACCTTCAGGACACGGCGATGTCCATTTCGGAGATACTGCCGATCCTCGACAAACTAGAGAGTGCCCAAGCCAAGAAGTGAGATAATCCCCCAGCCATGCTGGGTAATCGCACGAACGAGCAGTGGATCGCGCAGTATTCCTCGAGCCACCAGAACCCGGTGAACCGGGTCTGCCACTCCTTCGGCATCCCTATGATTGCGCTGTCGCTGGTGCTATTCGTCGTCACTATCTTCATTCATTCGCTTTGGCCGGTGCCGGTCGCGCTGTTTGCGGTCGGATGGATTCTCCAGTTCATTGGCCATTACTTTGAAGGCAAGCCGCCCGAATTCTTCAGCGACTACCGCTTCCTCTTCGTTGGCCTGCGCTGGTGGGTGGCGAAGATGAAGGGCAAAGCGTAGCCACGCTCTTTTCCTGCCTCCTGCCTTCTGCGTCCTAGCTCCTGCTTCCTGAACATTCGTGCTACGCTCTCGGCGAGAGTTCCCCATTGCAAGGATTCGAGAAAACTCCGCCCGAAGTGCAGGAGATCCTCACTAAGCCCATTCGCGAGCTGGGGCTGAAGCTTGAGGGCTCTCCGCTCGAGCGCTTCGTGCAGAAGCTCTACAAAGAACTGGAAGCCAAGGGCATTCGCAAGTTTCGTCCGCCTTGTTACCTGAGCGATGAATGGGGGTGCCCCTCCGAAGAGCCGGTCATCGGCATCCCGTTCTATCTTGCGAATCCGAAACTCCAGCGCCTGGAAAAAGAGATGAACGATCTCGAGGACGCGCGCGAGATCATGATGTACCTGCGGCACGAAGCCGGTCACGCTTACAACTACGCCTACGAGCTTTATAAGACGACGGAATGGCGCGATTTGTTCGGCCCGTTTCGCCGTCCTTACCGCGATAAGTACAAGCCGGTGCCGTTCTCGCGGCAGTTCGTCCGCTACATGCCTGGCTGGTACGCGCAGAAGCATCCGGATGAGGATTTTGCCGAGACCTTCGCGGTGTGGCTCACGCCGCGTTCCAACTGGCGGCAGAAATATAAAGGATGGGGCGCGCTTGCCAAACTGAAGTACATGGAGCGCACGGCGCGTCGCTTCCGCAATGTGGACCCGATCCGCGCGCACGGCGATACCGACATCACCGTGGAAGAGATGGATACGACCGTCCACGAGTTCTACGAGAAGATGGCGAACGAGGATCCGGTCCCTGGGGATCTCGCGCTTGATACTGATCTCGTCGATATCTTCAATGTTTCCAAGAGAAAACGTAAGGGCGTGCGGCCCGCCGCCGACCTGCTGAAAGAGAACCGCAAGACACTGACCGACAAGGTCGCGTACTGGACGGGAGTGCGGCGTCCGCTGATCAAGAACCTCGTCGAGTCGATCATTGACCGAGTCGGGGCGCTGGGACTTCTAGCGGAAGTGAAGAATGAAGCGCAGTACATAACCGAGATCACCGCTTACGCAACTGCAATGGCAATGAATTATTTGACGAGAGGAAAGTTTATACAGCCGTGACCCCACTCATTTTTCGTTTCGCATTTTCCTCGAAACAGAGGAAACTGAGAGACGCGAGCCCAGAGTGACAGGAGCCGAACACGTCATCCGGAACCAAACTCATGGATCCCAAACGACTTAAGGTCGCTATTCTTTACGATATTTGGGAAGAAGACCCTCCTGAACCAGAGCCCGAGCCGGAGCCGGAAAAGAAAACAAAGGTGCGGAAAAAAGGGCGCAAGAAGAAGAAGGTAGAGAAGCACGACCGCGAAGAGATCTTTGAGGCGCTTGAGAAACTCGGCCACGAGCCTATTTATCAAGTCGTTGACGGACGCAAGCAGTCGCTGATATCGCTGGCGCGCTGCGGCGCCGACATCATCTTCAATCTTACCGAGTCCTACGCCGGCGACGACACTATGGACATGAACCTTGCAGGATATCTTGACCTGCTCGGCGTACCTTACACCGGTTCCGGTCCGCATGGGCTCTATCTCGCGCAAGACAAAGCCGTATCGAAGAAGATCATCAAGTTCCACGGGGTACGCACGCCGGATTTCGCTCACGTCTACCGCGGCACGCTCGACCACTCGCATGACATCAAGTTCCCGCTGATCGTGAAGCCGACTTCGGAAGACGGCTCCATCGGAATCGATGTTGGCTCTGTGGTGGGCAGCGTGAAGGAGTTGATGGAGCGCATCCATTACATCCACGAAGAGTTTGACTCGCCGGTGCTGATCGAGGAATACATCGAAGGCCGCGAGATCTACGGCGCGGTGCTCGGCAACAACGAAAATGCCGAGGTGCTGCCCATGGTGGAACTCGATCTTTCGAAGCTTCCGAAGGGGACGCCGCGAATCGCCGGCAGCGAAGTGAAATGGGAGAAAGATACGGAAGCGTACAAGGTCACGAAGTCCGCGCCTGCCGAGGACCTGGACGAGAAGACAGCGGAGAAGCTGGCCTCAACTGCCATGTCCGCCTTCCGCGCTCTCAAGCTGCGCGACTACGCCCGCATCGACATGCGCCTGAACTCGAAGGGCGAGGTGTACGTGATCGAGGCGAACCCCAATCCGTGGCTCTCCAGCAACTCGGAGTTCTACATGGCGGCTAAAAAATCTGGCCGGTCATATACCGACATGATCGAAACCATCGTAGAACTGGCTCGCCAGCGCGGTCGCGAGAACGCCTAAGCTCGTTCCGGGTTCCTGCCCCCTGGCGTACCCCATAGATCAACCGTTTTTCGTTGCATCCGACGCGACCCTCCGCTAGTCTAAGTAAGTAAATACTTACTTAACGAACATGCCTGTCGCACGTCAAACGCGTAAGCCTGCCTCCGTCAGGAAAGAGCAAATCCTTGTGGCCGCAGGCGAACTGTTCTCGCGCAAGGGTTTTGCAGGCACCACGACCAGGGAGTTGGCGGCAGCGGCAGGGCTGAATGAGGCACTGCTGTTCCGGCATTTCGGGAATAAGGAAGAGATCTATTGGGCCGTACTCGAGCAGCGCTGCCGGCTGGGCGAGGGGCGTAAGCGCATGGAGCGCCGCATCGAGGAGAACCAGCCGGATTTCGAACTTTTCGCGGGAATTGCCGAGGACATCCTGGAGCGCCATCGCGAGATGCCGGAGCTGATGCGATTGTTCCTGTATAGCGCGCTAGAGAGCCATAGTCTCTCAGACCGTATGTTCCGGACCTACTCGGCGCAGTTTTACGAAACGTTGGCGGGGCACATAGAGAACAGAAAGAGCGAAGGGAAGTTCAGGCCTGATCTCGATTCCATGCTGGCGGCCCGCGGCTTCATTGGAATGGTGTTCTATCACCACATGGTGCAGAACATTTTCGGCGGTAAGCAGTACCAGACATTCGACCCGAAGCGAGTAGCAGAAAGTCTGACTGAGATTTGGCTGCGCGGCATGGTGACCGATGAAAAGAAGCCGTCCGGCGCGGCCCAGGAAACATCAAAAGAATTGACCCCCGGAACAGGTTAAGGAAAAGCAGAACGTGAAGAATCCTCACAAGCAAAATTGGCTGGCAGCGATTTCGCTGCTTTTGGCAGCGATGGTGGTGTTCGTCGTCGGTTGTGGACAGAACAACGGCGCGCAGGCAGCGTCAGGACCGCCTCCTGCTCCCGTGGTGGCGGCCAAGGTCGAGCAGCGGGATATCCCCGTTCAGCTTAACTCGATCGGGAACGTGGAATCGTTCCAGACGGTGCAGATCCGCTCGCAGGTGAACGGACAGATCGTCGGTGTGCACTTCAAAGAGGGTCAGGACGTAACCAAAGGTCAACTGCTCTTTACTCTCGACAAGCGTCCGTTCCAAGCCGCACTCGATCAGGCGATCGGAAACCTTAAGCGTGACCAAGCGCAGGCGGCCAACGCCGAAGTGCAAGCGAGACGCTATGCCGAATTACAGCAGCAAGGAGTCGTTGCGCGCGAGCAGGCCGATCAGGTCATAGCGCAGGCAAAGTCGAATGCCTCTGTGGTTGCTGCTGACGAAGCTGCGGTTGAGGCCGCGCGCGTGCAACTGCAGTACACCGAGATCCGCTCGCCTATTGATGGCCGCGCCGGAGCACTGCAGATCAATCTCGGCAATCTTGTGAAGGCGAACGACACGCCCTTCCTGGTACAGCTGAACCAGATCACGCCTATCTACGTCACGTTCACCGTGCCTGAAGCCTCGCTTGCGCAGGTCCGGAAATATGTAAGCAATGACGTTAAGGTCATAGCGTATTCCAAAGGCCAACGGGCGGATGGCGCCGAAGGCAAACTGACATTCATCGACAACGGTGTGGATCCGACCACCGGAACCGTGAAGCTGAAAGGCACTTTCACCAACAAAGACCGAAGATTGTGGCCCGGTGAGTTCGTCGATGTGAGTATGAATCTGTCGATGCAGAAGAACGCCATCATCGTGCCAACCAAAGCGGTGCAGACCGGCCAGCAAGGCGACTACGTCTATGTGATCAAACAGGACAATACTGCTGAGGCGCGCCCGGTGACTATTTCGGGTACATATCAGAGCGTCACGTTGATCGCTAAGGGAGTGAATGCAGGCGAGACGGTAGTCGTCGACGGACAAATGCGAGTGATCCCGAACGGCAAGGTAGCGGTGCAGAGCACTGTTCCGACGAGCGTGACCAGCAACGCAGAAGTACCTCCACCAGCAGGTAGTGGGCTATGACGATCTCCGGAGGTTTCATCAAGCGGCCCATCATGACCACGCTGGTCATGGCGGCGATCCTAATCTTCGGCATCTTCGCGTACCGGCTGCTGCCGGTGAGCGATCTTCCCAACGTCGATTTCCCTACCATCCAGGTAAACGCTTCGTTGCCGGGCGCTAGCCCTGACACTATGGCCTCCTCCGTGGCGACGCCGCTGGAGAAGCAGTTCTCCACCATCGCCGGCATCGATTCAATGACGTCGACGAACACTCTGGGAAGCACAAGTATCACCATACAGTTCAACCTGAGCCGCAGCCTCGATGGCGCTGCTCTCGACGTGCAGTCAGCGATCTCGCAGGCGGGTGGACAGCTCCCGCCGGAAATGCCGACGCCGCCTTCGTTCCGCAAGGTGAACCCGGCGGACCAGCCTATCCTTTATCTCGCATTGTCGTCACCTACGCTAAAGCTTTCCGAAGTCGATGAAGCGGCTGAGACGACCATCGCGCAGCGACTCTCGATGGTGAATGGCGTGGCGCAGGTTTCCGTTTTCGGCGCGCAAAAATATGCGGTGCGCGTGCAGGTGGACCCGCAGGCACTGGCTTCCAGGCAGATCGGCATTGACGAAGTCACCAACGCGCTGAAAGCGGGCAACACCAACGTTCCCACAGGAACGCTATACGGCGCCTCCAACACCTTCACCATTCTTTCTAATGGAAAGCTCTCCAACGCCAACCAGTTCGGGCCGATGATCGTGGCCTATCGCAACGGTGCGCCGGTACGGCTGAATGAATTGGGTTTGGTTTCCGATAGCGTTGAGAACAACCGTACTGCCAGCTGGTACAACGGCAATCGTGCCATCGTGCTTGCGATTCTTCGCCAGCCCGGCACCAACACCGTCGAAGTGGTGGACAACATCAAGAAGGTGCTGCCGCAACTTGAGCAGCAGATCCCGGCGGCGGTGACGGTCAGCACCCTGTATGACCGGTCGGTTTCGATCCGCGCCTCGGTGAACGACGTAAAGTTCACGCTCATGCTCACCATCGGGTTGGTGATCATGGTGATCTTCATCTTCCTGCGAAACGTTTCGGCGACCATCATCCCTTCAATGGCGTTGCCGATGTCGCTCATCGGAACCTTTTCGGTGATGTACCTGCTCGGCTACAGCGTAGACAACTTGTCGCTGATGGCACTGACGCTCTCGGTCGGATTCGTTGTAGACGACGCCATCGTGATGCTGGAAAACATTGTGCGTCACATGGAAATGGGCAAGACGCCCATGCAGGCGGCGGTCGACGGATCGACCGAGATCGGCTTCACCATTCTCTCGATGACCATCTCGCTGGCAGCGGTGTTCATTCCGCTGCTGTTCATGGCGGGGATTGTCGGGCGGTTGCTGCACGAATTCGCGGTCACAATCGGCGTGGCCATCCTGGTCTCGGGCTTTGTCTCGCTGTCGCTTACGCCCATGTTGTGCAGCCGCTTTTTGAAGTCGCACAAGGAACAGCATCACGGGCGCTTTTATCAGGCGAGCGAGAAAGTATTCGATGCCTGGCTCCGCGGCTACGACTGGAGCCTCAGGCGAGTGTTGCGTCACAAATTTATTGTGTTTGTGCTTTCGCTTGGATTGATCGCATTGACCGGATTCTTATATTCCATCAGCCGTACCGGCTTCATCCCCGATGAAGATCAAGGCCTGGTATTCGCCTTCACGGAAGCGCGGCAGGGCATCGCCTTCCAGGACATGATGGTGCTTCAGCAAAAGGTGTCGGCCGTCGTGCGGTCGAACCCCGATGTGGTGGCGGCAATGTCCACGGTCGCGCAGCCGACCAATAACGGCCGAATCTTCTTCCGCCTCAAAGATAAGAAAGACCGTGTGGGAAAAAAGAGCGCGCAGGAGATCATTGAGGACCTTCGTCCAAAGCTGGCGCAGATCCCCGGCATCAACGCTTACCTGCAGATCCCGCCGACCATCCGCATCGGCGGCAACCTGACAAAATCGCAGTATCAGTACACGCTGCAATCGATCGACACGAACCAGCTCTACGAGAACGCGCCCAAAATGGAGGCTGCCATGCGCGCGTTACCGCAACTGCAGGACGTGACCAGCGACCTACAAGTCAAAAATCCGCAACTTAGCGTCCAAGTGGACCGCGACAAGGCGTATGCGCTCGGCGTCACGCCTGACCAGATCTCGAGCGCGCTGTATTCGGCTTACGGCAACCGGCAGGTGAGCACCATCTACACGCCGAACAACGAGTATTACGTGATCCTCGAACTGCTGCCGAAGTACCAGAACAATCCCACAGATCTTTCGCAGCTCTACATAAGGTCCAATGCCGGCAAACTTGTGCCGCTGGACACAGTCGCCAAGATGACGCAGAACGTGGGGCCGCTTTCTGTAAACCACTTGGGACAGTTGCCGGCAGTGACTTTGAGCTTCAACTTGAAACCAGGGGTCGCGCTCGGCGATGCCACCAGGATCGTGGAACAAGAGGCGAACAAGGTTCTGCCGCCGAATGTAACGCGCGTCTTCCAAGGAACGGCGCAGGCCTTCCAAGCTTCGTTTGTAGGACTAGGCCTGCTGCTGGTCGCGGCCGTACTCGTTATTTACATCGTGCTGGGCGTTCTGTACGAGAGCTTTGTGCACCCGATCACCATTTTGTCAGGATTGCCGTCGGCGGGTGTGGGCGCACTGCTCACGCTGACAATATTCCATCAAGAGCTCAACCTGTATTCGTTCGTGGGCATCATCATGCTAATCGGCATCGTGAAGAAGAACGCCATCATGATGATCGACTTCGCGCTGGAAGCCGAACGCAACGAAGGGAAGTCTCCGGAAGAGGCGATCTATCAGGGCGCGCTGGTCCGCTTCCGTCCCATCATGATGACCACCGCTGCCGCGCTGATGGGCACGCTGCCCATCGCTATCGGATTTGGTGCAGGCGCGGAATCGCGGCGTGGACTAGGCCTCGCAGTCGTCGGAGGATTGCTGTTCTCGCAGGTGGTCACTCTTTACATCACGCCGATCTACTACGTGTATCTCGACAAGGCGCAGAGCTGGTTCCAGAACCGCCGGAAGAAAAAGAAATCTGAAGTCCACGAGCAGGAACCCGAGTCGATGGTGGCCGCGGACTAAACAATCTCTCTCCCCTGGGAAGGGCGGGGCCGAAAGGTCTCGCCTATTTTTTTGTCGCGAGCAGCTTCCACATGCCATCATCTCAGGATGCTACTTTTTCTCTTTCTCCTGGTCGGCATCGGAATCGGTATCTTCTCCGGTCTGGTAGGGATCGGTGGCGGGATCCTGATAGTCCCCGCGCTCGTTTACGCTTTCAAAATGTCGCAGCACAAGGCGCAGGGGACTTCGTTAGGTGCGCTCTTACTGCCGATAGGCGTCCTGGCATTCTGGAAGTATTATCAGGCCGGAAATGTCGACGTGAAGGCGGCGATAACCATCGCACTGGGTTTTGCCTTGGGCGGCTACCTTGGTGGAACGTGGGCACAGCACATATCAGACATCACGTTACGGCGCGGATTTGCCGCCGTCTTGATCTGTCTAGGAGTTCGAATGTTCTGGCCGTAACCGCTCCGGCTCAGAAATCTTGATGGCCCAGTCCTCATCGGTCCCGGGAGCGCCGGATTCAGCGTTTGCTAACGCTCGTACAATCCGCGTTATCGCCTGCGTGCAAATATTCTGTGTTTGCTCGTCTCGTGTGAGGTGAGCTGCATATTGGATGGCAGAAAGCGCATTGCGCACGTGGTGGTTGATATATCCAGTGGTTCTGAGGCGGCGGAACTCGCTGGCTTGCAATTGCAGCTCAGCCCGCTTGGCCGAAGTTGCCATGAACGCAGCGACCATCGCATTCAACAAGTTGATGACGAGGAATGAAGCGAACAAGACTTCGCGGTGAGGCCGTTCCAACCAGTGGATCACTGGGCCCGAAACCATTCGGATGCAGATCAACTCCGCAACGACACTGAAAGAGAATACTGCTAGAGCAACGACGAGAAAGACGCGCCTCATGTGGGACCGCCTTGTGAGTTAGGATGGTGCCGGTCAAGCTACTGGTGTGTTTAGACGTTTAATGACGCAAGATAGTCTGTCTTAACGATGGAAAATTCCGGTGATGCCCTGCAGCCCCGAGCCGGTCTGCGCGGCTTGCAGTCCCTTCAGAGCAGCCGTGTTGTTGGGGTCGATCTTGAGCGCATCCTGAAAATCCTGCGTCGCGCCACTGAAGTCTCGGTCGCGCAGGCGACGGTAGCCACTGGCGGTGAGCGCTTGCCCGCGTATGCGGTCGCGGGCTGCGGCTATGCTCCGTGGCGATGGCTCAGCATGAGTCGGCGCTGGAGTTCGGTGTGTTTCGGGAGCGGGCTCCGGCGGAGTCGGTTTCTGCTCAAAGGTGATGGGCTTTTCCTGCGGTACCTCTGCTTGCTTGGCCGGGAGCAGGGCCCAGATCGCAAGCGCAAGCACTGCGATAGCCGATGCGAGTGAGATCCACAACAGCTTTTTACTCTTCTTCTTGGCTTTTGGCAGAGTTGCGTGCACGCCGGTCGAGCCAAGGACTTTCGTTTGCGCGTGTTGCGCGGCTGCCGGCTTAGATTTGATCGCCGCAGTTGGGCGAGCGGTCGCCTGTGTTCCACCTCCAGATGCAGCGGCGGCCAGGGCGGCCGTGCTGAAGGTGTTGGTGATGGATTTTTCGGCTGCGACCTGATGCTCCGCCGCGGCTCCGCTTGCCGCGGCCAGCGCCTGCGCGAATTCCTGGCCCGTTTGGAAGCGGTCCTTGCGGTCTTTTTCTAACGCCTTCATCACCAACTCGGAAACTGCTTCCGGAATGTTCAACTCGGGGCGGCGTATGTGCGGAGGCACGGGCGCGGTGCCGATGTGGTGCATCAGCAGAGTTATCGGATTATCTGACTGGAAAGGAAGCTCGCTGGTGATCATTTCGTACAGCATCACACCGAGAGCGTAGAGATCAGCGCGGCCGTCAACGTTAGAACCTTTTTCTCCGCTAGCCTGCTCCGGCGAAAGATACTGCGGTGTCCCGAGCACGATACCAGTCTTAGTAGGCGTGTAATTTTTCGTTTCAGCCTCGCCGTCGTAAACCTTGGCAATGCCGAAGTCGAGCACCTTCACCAGGTCTGCGCCGTCCGGCTGAGCGACGAGCAGGACATTGTCTGGCTTGATGTCGCGATGAACGATGCCGAGAGCGTGCGCAGCTCCCAAAGCGAGTGCGACTTGGCGTGCAATGTCGAGCGCGCGCGGCACGGGAAGCAAGACATTTTTCTGCAGCACGGTGCGCAGCGCGTCGCCGCGAACGTACTCCATGACAATGAAGGGGCGTCCGTCTTCGGTGATGTCGAAGTCATCGAGCCGCACCGCATTGGGATGCCGCAGCTTGCGCGTGATCACCGCCTCGGTGCGGAAGCGGTCGAGAAAATCTTTGTCGCCGGTGAGGCGAGGGCTCACGACTTTTATCGCGAGATCTTCCTTCAAGTGCAGATGGTGCGCGCTATAGACGGTGGCCATTCCGCCCACGCCGATGGTGCCGATGATCTCGTACTTGCCGCGAAGCACCATCCCCTTGGAGAGTTCGTCGGTGTCGCGCAATGCGGTCTGATCCTTAGGACAGGTGGCGAAGTCCGTGGGATACACAGAGCGGCATGTGTCGCAAAAACGCATAGAAGGCGAAGCGAGAGTTGAGATGATATCGCGAAAGAAGCAGAATTGTGCCGCCATCTAAGGCGAACCGCTGAACCATTCTCGCTAATAGACAGCGGATTTCCAGAAACGGCGTTGCACAACTTACGGTGCTACATTGGAATGGCTCTCGCGACCCTCGCGTACATGGCAGATCCTAGCTCGAAGCTCGATCGCATGTTCGGCGTGTTGCGCACCATTGCCGAATTTGGCCCGCTTGCAGTATCCAGCAGCGAATTCTCCACCACCGCCAAGACGGTAGTGGAGCGCGTCCTCATTTCCATGGATTGCAAGGAAGGCGTTCTCTGCGCCTTCGACGAACAAAAAGCCACCATAAAGCCGCTCGCAAAGGTGGGACTCGAGGCACTGCCGACCGACGTTGCGATGAAGGTCGGCGGCGCAAGCATCGCCAATTGGAACCTGCTGCGAAGGCCGCTGCCCGTCCCGCCGCTTGGCGGCCTGAGCAAATTTTTCAGCAACGACCACCTGCACCGCTTTGCCGGGATCGAATGTGTAGTCCCGCTGCGTATGGGTGGCACACTCGTTGGGGGCATGTGTTTAGGCCAGCGCCCGGGTATGGAGCGCTACAACGAGTCTGACCTTGAAGCGCTGGAGATGATGGCGGGTCACCTAGCGCTGCTGTTGCAGAACCACTCACTATCGGAATCGCTGCGGATACAGATCGCTGACAACCTGCGCCTGATCTCGCAGGTGCAGCACGCGCAGGACGAAGCTCTCGAGGCGTTCGCTACAACCATCGACGCCAAGAACCAGCACATGCTCGGCCACTCACAGCGCGTCGCAAAATGCGCAGTCTCGATCGGGCGGGGAATGGGCATCGATCCGGCGGAGATCGCGGGATTGCGCGCTGCCGGCCATCTGCACGACATCGGCGGTGTGATCGTTGACCGCCACGTCATGAACAAGCCGACCGGGCTCGGCGCCGACGAGGCGCTCGAGATCGCGAACCACACCACGCTTGGGCATCAGATCGTCTCGGCAGTGAAGTTCCCGTGGCCGCAGGTGCCGGAGGTCGTCCGCTGGCATCACGAGCGCGCGGATGGAACCGGTTATCCCGATCGCCTTCATCTGCAGGAGATGCCGCTTGCCGCACGCATCATCGGCGTCGCGGATACGTTCGATGCAATGACCAGCGACCGTCCCTATCGCAAGCCGCTGACCATGATGCAGGCAGCGCGCGAGCTGGTGCAGCTGACGCCAACCAAGTTCGATTCCGCCGCCGTGCAGGCGCTGATCAATCAGCTGCGCCAGAACGATGTCACCTTTCAGGACTTCAATCGCCAGGGCGAATATCTTGCGCCGCAAGAGTTAGACCGTTTGTCCGTCGAGCTGGTCACCAAAGCCACCGGCGGACGCGTCTACTTTGCATAGCGTTCTAGCTCAAAGTTCCACCCACTCGTCACATCGCACCTAACCTTTCCGCTCGGAACGAATCCTTTCCTCAACCGAAAGGATGTATCCGATGTTTACGCGGGCCTGTATTGGGACGGTGTTCATTTTGTTCCTTGTGATTTCTGCGATCGCGCAGCCCAAACGGATCAAGGAGCAAGCTGCGCTCGATGTTGAAGTGGCGTTCGAGTTCGAAGATTCGCCGCGTCCGCAGCCGCCCGAAGTTCAAGCGGCGTCGCAAATGTCCGCACGCGAGCTGGCCTGCGAGCCTTTGGTGATTCACGCTTTCATTCAAGCCTGGAAATCGACCCTGAACGGCACGCGCAATAGCGGCCTCGGCGAGAGTGGGTTTGCCATCGACCGCTACATGACCACTCTTTCGGTGCAAGGCTGGCGCGAGGGCACGGTGAACGACCTTCTCATTCCTGCTGACGAAGACACCATCGCCGTGGCCCACGTGCACGGCCGCGGAGCTGATGAGCACCCTGCGCGAATGGATGTGCAGTCCCGCGTGCCGAACTTCGTAATATCGCGCGATGCCCTATACGTGACCGTTCCCGGTAGTTCGGGCTTCGTTCGCGTGCGCGGCGGAGTGAACGAGCGGAACGGATGGAACAAGGCGTGCGCGAATCCATCGCTCGTGGCGCAGCGTTAAAACCTTCTTAGGAACCGCGAAGCAGGTGAGCTACGTATAATCTCCAAACGTTGTATGGTCTCGCTCGTTTGAGCTGACAGCGAACCCTTTGGAGGAAACCCCGTGCGCGTGGCCGCTACTGCATTCGCGATCCTGTTGAGCCTTACTTTTGCGTTCGCCCAAAACACTCAATCCGATAAGCCGGCATCGCTGCCGTACAGTCCGTCCCTCGACACCAGCATCATGGAGAAGAGCGCTGACCCCTGCACCGATTTCTATACCTACGCGTGCGGCGGGTGGATGAAGCAGAACCCCATCCCTTCGGACCAGGCGGCTTGGGGCGTCTTCAGCAAGTCGTTCGACCAGAATCTTGCGTTTCTGCGTTCGCTCTTGGAAGAGGCGGCAAAGGGCGGCGCGGGGCAGGATCCCTCAGAAAAAAAGATCGGTGACTACTACAGCGCGTGCATGGACGAAGCCGCAGTCGAGAAAGCCGGCGCGATCCCACTCAAGCGCGGCCTCGACCTGATCGCCAAAATCAAATCGCAAAAAGATCTTGCTGATGCGTTGGCCGAGTTCCACGCGCAGGGCGCGAACATGATCTTCGATTTCGACTCCGTGCAGGATGCGAAAGAGGCAACACAGTTCATCGCGCGGGCCGACCAGGGTGGTCTCGGATTGCCTGACCGCGATTTTTATTTCCAGACCGACGCGAAATCGGCTGAGACGCGCGCCAATTACCTGGCCCACATCATCAAAATGTTCCAGCTGCTGGGCGATTCGCCTGATCTTGCGGGTAAAGAAGCGCAGACGGTGATCTCTATCGAGACTTCGTTGGCAAAATCGTCACAGACTCGAGTGGAGCGGCGCGATCCGTACGCGATCTATCACAAGATGACGGTCGCCGATCTCGAAAGACTGAGCCCATCGTTCGCCTGGCCGCAATATCTGAGCGGTGTCGGATTGAAAGATCTGAAGTCGCTGAACGTTGCCGCACCGGATTTCTTCAAAGGCATGGAAGCGCAGCTGAAGAGCGTTTCTTTGCGGGATTGGCAGACGTATTTGCGCTGGCAGCTTGCGCATCACTCGGCGCCGTATCTTCCTTCTGCGTTCGTGAATGAGAACTTCAATTTCTTCCGTAAACAGCTTTACGGCGCCAAAGAGCTGGCACCACGTTGGAAGCGCTGCACGAACTACGTCGATCGCGATCTTGGCGAGGCGCTGGGTAAGGTGTATGTCGCGCGCGCCTTCACGCCCGAAACCAAACAACGGACACTAAAGATGGTGCAGGAGATCGAAGCGGCCATGGGGCGCGACATCGAAGGCTTGCCCTGGATGAGCGCCAGCACCAAACAGGAAGCGTTGAAGAAGCTGCACGCGGTCGCAAATAAAATCGGGTATCCGGACAAGTGGCGCGACTATTCCAAGCTGAACATCCAGCGCGGAGACCTGCTGGGGAACTTCGCGCGCAGCGGCGTCTTCGAATTCAACCGCGAGTTGGCGAAGATCGGCAAGCCGGTGGACCGCGGCGAGTGGGAGATGACGCCTCCGACAGTGAATGCCGAATACAACCCGACGATGAACGACATCAATTTTCCCGCCGGCATCCTGCAGCCGCCATTTTTCGATCCCAAGATGGACGACGCCCCCAACTATGGCGATATCGGCTCGACCATCGGGCACGAACTCACCCACGGCTTCGACGATGAAGGCCGCCAGTATGACGAAAAGGGCGATCTCCGCGATTGGTGGACTCCGGAAGATGCGAAGCAGTTCCAGCAGCGCGCGAAGTGCGTGAGCGATCAAATGTCGAGCTACACGATCGTTGACAACATCAAGATCAACGGGAAGCTCACGCTCGGTGAAGATGTCGCCGACCTCGGCGGAAACGTCCTCGCATGGGCGGCATGGAAAGAGGCCAACAAAGATAAAAAGCTGGAGCCGATCGATGGTTTTACCCCCGAGCAGCGTTGGTTCATCGGCAACGCGCAGCAGTGGTGCACCAACGAACGCGACGAGCTGATGCGTGTGATGGCGGTGACTGATCCGCACTCGCCACCGAAGTACCGCACCAACGCTCCTCTAACCAACATGCCGGAGTTCGGTGAGGCCTTCAGTTGCAAGGCGGGCTCGCCGATGGTGAAAGAGAAGAAAGACATCTGCCGGGTCTGGTAAAACAAAGGGTGGAGCGCCCGCCCTTGGTCGCGAAAGTGGTTTTCATCCTGGGGTTGATCTTTGCAATCAGTCCCTGGGCGTCCCCTCCTGTGGCGCTCGCAGTGGGTCTCGCGCTCGGGCTGCTCTCGCTCAATCCATTTCGCGCTCAAACAAAATCATCCACGAAGTATCTGTTGCAGGCGTCGGTCGTGCTGCTTGGCTTCGGGATGAACCTGATCAGCGTTCTTCGGGCCGGACGAAGTGGGATCCTTTACACGGCGGTCGGGATCACGGCCACGCTCGGGATGGGTTACGCCCTCGGCAGGATATTCAAGGTTGAAAAAGTAGCGTCGTTTCTGATCTCGACCGGCACTGCGATCTGCGGCGGCAGCGCCATAGCCGCGGTTGCTCCGATACTCGGAGCGGACGACGAAGAAATGTCCGTCTCGCTGGGGACGGTCTTCATTTTGAATTCCATAGCGCTGCTGATCTTCCCGGCGGTCGGAATGTCGCTGCATCTTTCGCAACAGCAATTTGGATTGTGGGCGGCGCTCGCCATCCATGACACCAGCTCGGTCGTCGGCGCTGCACATAAATACGGTGAAGCGGCGACGGTGATTGCGACTACCGTAAAATTGGCGCGCGCGCTTTGGATCGTGCCCCTTTGCATCGCGACCGCCGCGTTCAAGCACAGCAAGGCAAAGATCCAGTGGCCCTGGTTCATCTTCTTCTTTGTGCTTGCGGCAGTAGCGAACAGCTACTGGCACGCGCTCGCACCGGTTTTCCGGTTTTTGTATCGGCTGGGCGGAATCGGATTGACGGCGACGCTGTTCCTGATCGGCGCGGGAATATCACCCGCAACCGTGAAAACAGTCGGCGTGCGGCCGCTGGTGCAGGGAGTCGTACTCTGGGCCATCGTTGCTGTGGGAACGGTGCTGCTGGTGCGCGCGGCCGTGATCGGAATCTGAACCCAATCCTTCTCAACAGCCAGTGGATACGTGGTCGTTTAGGGCCTCACTGGCGCACTTCTACGCTGAATCACCGTTGTCCAATCCAGCTACTCACGATACGATTCGTGAGTTTGTGTGGAGGTACCGTCGTGAAACACGCATCCCTGCTATTCCTACTTCTCGCATCGCTGAGCAGTTTCTGCCAGGAAGCCGGTGCTCCTAGTTTGCCGCCGGTCCCAATAGCCGCAGCTCCCGTCATAAAAGGGCCATCGCCCGCACAGGTTCGCAAAGGGATCCTGTTCGGAGCGCTGGACCCGACTGGTTCCGCTATCTCCGACCTGAGCAAGGAACAGCTTCAGATAATGGATAGCGGCCAAGCAGCCACGCCGATCATGGTGCGCAAGGCGGACCAACTGCCGCTGGATCTTGGCATTGTGCTATACGCGGACCCGAAGACGTTTTCCCAGCAACAGACGGCAGTGATTGAGCTGATCAAGAAAGTGATTCGTCCTGAAACTGACCACGCCTTTGTTATCTCGGCCGGGGGAAATAAGCCTTGGAGTGACGGAAACCTGAAATGGGAAAACGATGTGGATGCCCTGACCAAGACCATCCAGGGCCTGGATAAGAATACGGGGTTCGGCGATCCCTTCGGCTACGAGATGCAAACCGCCTCTACCGGTTTAGGACGAGACCTGGTGCAAAAATTCGGTGGTGGCAATGGAGCGCCTTCGGTCTTCGGAGTCCTCTGGCAAATGATGAAGAGCGATGCTCGCCCGGTGCGCAAAGTGGTTGTCATCGTGCGCAACGCCTGGTCGCACAGCCCTGGCACGAGCGGCCGGTATAGCCCGATGATTGATGCCAATCTCGAGTACGTGATCGGCAACGCGCAACAGCTCGGGATTCCGTTCTATGTGATGGGATTGGAGGACCTCTCGATCGGCAGCGCGACCACCAACATCGGCGTGACCACCACCGGCGTGCATCCAGGCGACGCCGCC